>CANFXC010000033.1 GCA_947450765.1 Comamonadaceae bacterium
ACAAAGGAGAAACGTCACCAGAAAATCCAACGGACCTAGACTTATCCACAGCCTCTTGAGCAGGGCTTTAAACTGCAATTGGTGGGGTTAACTTCCGATGAAAAAAGGGGGTCAACTTTGGATGGAAATCAACAATTGGCTGATCGTTGGATGGCTTCAACGCCTCCTTCGATGACTGCACTCAAGGCCGCTGGGATTCCCATCCGAGGCACTGACTGTTTCGTGAGAGGTCAGTGGATGAGTCCGGGGGCTGCTGCACGGGCTGGGTTTATTTAACTCCCGAGATTCCGGGAATAAGAAAAGCCCCTCACGGGGCCTTCTTTCGATGTCTCTTCAGTTAAACCTGAGGGGACATCTGAAGAGGTGACGCTACAACGTACAGGCCAAGACACCACCACTCACGACCCGCCTCCGTCTTCTTGTAGGTGAAGCTGAAGAGGCCGCTGGGTTCATCGTTCAGTCCAACGAAGACATCCGTGCCACGGGAGCGGGTGAAGGCATTGATCAGGGATTCAAGGAGATGGGTGAAAGTGTTCATGGGGGCCTTTGGTTGATGAAGGCTCGACTGTAGGCATGAACAATTTAAATAACAAGCACGTATCATGGAGACTCCCAAATGTGGCAGTTCTTTAAAGGTGTGAAATACGGGTGTGAAAACTTAAAACCCAGAAACAAAAAACCCCTTATAAATCAACGATCTATAAGGGGTTTATATGCTTGGCGGAATCGGAGAGATTCGAACTCTCGATAAGGCTCTACACCCTATACTCCCTTAGCAGGGGAGCACCTTCGGCCACTCGGTCACGATTCCTGATAACAACATGAATTATCTCACGACTTTGGTCTGATTTCAGACAGGTTGGTCGAGGTCAAACGCCTTGTGCAGTGCGCGTACGGCCAGCTCCATGTATTTCTCGTCAATCACAACGGAAGTTTTGATCTCGCTGGTCGAGATCATCTGAATGTTGATGCCCTCTTCACTCAGCACGCGGAACATTTTGCTGGCAACACCCACGTGGCTGCGCATGCCGATACCGACGATGCTGACCTTGCAGATCTTGGTGTCGCTGATGACCTCTTGAGCGCCCAGCTTGGGTAGCACTTTGGCGTTGAGCAGCTCAACCGTCTTAGCGCAGTCGTTGCGGTTCACGGTGAAGCTGAAATCCGTCTTACCGTCGCGGCTGATGTTCTGGATGATGACATCGACTTCAATGTTGGCGTCGGCCACTGCGCCCAGAATTTGGTAAGCAATGCCCGGGGTGTCGGGCACGCCGAGCACGGAAATTTTGGCTTCGTCGCGGTTGAATGCGATGCCCGATACGATGGCTTTTTCCATTTTTTCGTCTTCCTCAAAACTGATCAAAGTGCCGGACTTGGCTTCTTCGTTGATATCAATGTCCCAGTCGGTGAAGCTGGACAACACGCGCAGCGGCACCTTGTATTTGCCAGCAAATTCGACCGAGCGAATCTGCAGAACCTTGGAGCCCATGGAGGCCATCTCCAGCATTTCTTCAAAGCTCACCGTGGCGAGGCGCCGGGCTTCCGGCACCACGCGCGGGTCGGTGGTGTAAACACCATCGACGTCGGTGTAGATCAGACATTCATGCGCCTTCAAAGCAGCCGCTATCGCCACCGCTGAAGTGTCTGAGCCGCCACGGCCAAGCGTGGTGACGTTGCCACCGTCGTCGACGCCCTGAAAGCCGGTGATGATCACGACTTTGCCGGCGTCGAGGTCGGCGCGTACGCGCTCGTCGTCTATCGACTCGATGCGGGCCTTGGTGAAGGCGCTGTTGGTCTTGATGGTGACTTGCCAGCCGGCGTAGCTCACAGCGGGCATGCCCTCAGCCTGCAAGGCAATCGCCAGCAAAGCGCTTGAAGCCTGCTCGCCAGTAGCGGCCAGCGCGTCGAGCTCACGGGCGTAAGCGTCGTCTTGCTTGGATGGAGAAAGCTCCTTGGCCAAGCCGAGCAGGCGGTTGGTTTCGCCGCTCATGGCGCTCGGCACCACCACAATCTGGTGTCCGGCACGAGCCCATTTGGCCACGCGTTTGGCGACGTTTCGAATGCGCTCGGTCGAGCCCATTGATGTGCCGCCGTATTTATGAACGATCAAAGCCATTGCAAAAATTCAGTCAAAAAAAGTGGCGAAGGGATTAAAAAAGATGTGCCGCAGAGCCGGCAAAGCCCGTGATTATATCGGGCTCAACCACTGCAAATGGCTGACAGCGCGCAGCACATGGCCATTGGCCACCTTCAAATGAATCTGGTGGCCACGGGTGGTGCAGGCTGCCACTTGGTCGAGCAGTTGCGCCAGTTGCGCAGCACTGGGCCGGACGTGATGGCACACCAGCAGCCAGTGACGCAGCACGTTGGCCTGACGCGGTCGCGACAGCGCCTGCAACGCTTTGATCGCGGGCGGACTGCCGACATGCAGCAAGTCTTGCGCAGCGATTTCGTCTAACAAGACCTGCGCCTGCGCTGCATGGCTGGCGCTGCGTGCAAAGGTTTGTCGAAACTGCGGAAACGCGTCAGCCAGTGCGGGCAAGAGCCTTGCGCGTATGCGGTTGCGGGTGTAACGCTCGTCAGTGTTGCTTGGGTCGTCGACAAAGGCGTGGCCTGCTTGTGTGAGCCAGTCACGCAGACAGGCGCCTGGGACGTCGAGCAAGGGACGCCAGAACTGCATGCCAGCGCGTTCAAAAACAGCCGGCATGGCCGACAAACCAGCCAACCCAGCGCCGCGACTCAAGGCCAACAAAATAGTTTCGACCTGATCATCTGCGTGCTGCCCGAGCAGCACTTGGCTCACGCCGAGCGCTAACGCAGCGTCTGCCAAACCCATGTAGCGCGCTTGACGGGCGGCGTCTTCTGGGCTCTCGCCGGCAGCATGTTTTGCATTGACTTTGATGACGTCCAGCGGCACCTTCAGCTGCGCACAAACGGCGCGGCAATTGGCTTCAAACTGATCTGCCGCAGTTTGTAGTCCGTGGTGCACATGAATCGCCCTGACCTGCCCCGGCCATAAAGCGCAGGCGGCGTGTAACAAAGCTGTCGAGTCGGCACCGCCGCTGTAAGCGACAGCGCATGACACAGTCGTTGCCGAAGTAGCTGCTGCGCCGCAAAGACTTGCGCAACCTGAAAAGGTCGCCAGCGCCACTTGCGCCGGATTGACCAAGGCAGCGCTTGGTTTAACGGGCTTCGGCTTTGGTGTCAGTGAAACGGCCATAGCTTTGCAGACGATCGTAGCGACGGTCCAGCAACTCTTTGACCTTCAGGTCGCTGACCTGGCGAAAAGCGTCGTTCAAGGCGCGCTTCAAAAAAGCCGCCATTTGCTTGTGGTCACGGTGTGCGCCACCGACAGGTTCGTTGACGATTTTGTCGATCACGCCCAAGGCCTTGAGACGATGCGCGGTGATGCCAAGGGCTTCGGCGGCGACTTCGGCTTTGTCAGATGTTTTCCAGAGAATCGAGGCACAGCCTTCGGGGCTGATGACCGAGTAGATGGAGTACTGCAGCATGATGACTTGATCAGCCACCGAAATGGCCAGTGCACCGCCCGAGCCGCCCTCGCCAATGATGGTCGTGATGATGGGCACTTCGAGCTGCGCCATCTCAAAAATATTACGGCCAATGGCTTCCGACTGGCCGCGTTCTTCGGCATCAATACCGGGATAAGCACCCGGCGTGTCAACGAAGGTGAAGACCGGCAGCTTGAATTTTTCAGCGGTTTTCATCAGGCGCAGGGCTTTGCGGTAACCCTCTGGCTTGCTCATGCCGAAATTACGCAGTCCGCGCTCTTTGGTGTCACGGCCCTTCTGCTGACCAAGCACCATGCAGGCGTGACCGTTGAAACGGGCCAAGCCACCCACGATGCTGAGGTCATCAGAAAAATGACGATCACCATGCATTTCGACAAAGTCTGTGAAGATTTCGTTGACGTAGTCCAGCGTGTAGGGACGCTCGGCATGGCGTGCGATCTTGGTGATCTGCCATGGCGTGAGGTCGCTGTAAATGTCTTTGGTGAGCTGCTGGCTCTTTTTTGCAAGTTGGTCGATTTCGTCAGAAATATCGACGGCAGACTCAGTCTGCACATAACGCAGTTCTTCGATTTTTCCTTCGAGGTCTGCGATCGGCTGCTCGAAATCGAGGAAGGTTTTTTTAGCCATGACCTTGCTCCTTTGTATCTAGGGGTTCAATTAGCGGGCACAGGGCCGGCACATTCAATATCGACAATCAGTACACGACCGGCAATGGATCGAGTGAGCGCCAAATATACCAAGTTGCGACGGTGCAGTATGGCGCCCAGGCGCCAGCCACCTCGCGGGCGTCGCTGCGGCTGACCGATTCACCGGAAAAATAGCTCTTACTGATGCCATTGATCAGCCCCACATCGTCGAGCGGCAACACGTTCGGCCGCATCAGATGAAAGATCAGAAGCATCTCGGCAGTCCAGCGGCCAATGCCACGAATCGCGATCAACTCGGCAATGATGGCCTCATCGTCCATCGATTCCCATTTTTTGACATGCACTGAGCCCGCGTCAAAATGCAGCGCCAAATCCACCAGATATTCAACCTTGCGCGCGCTCAAGCCCGCAGCCCGCATGTCATCTATTTTCAGTTTCAGCACATTGGCCGGTGTCATTTTCTTTGGCAGCACCTCAAAGCGATTCCAAACACTTTGAGCCGCCTTCACCGAAATCTGTTGGCCGACGATGCTACGCGCCAAGGTGCCAAAAGCGTCACCCCGCGACTGCAAGCCGACTTCGCCAAACTGGGGGATCAGCCGCTTCATCACACGGTCTTTTTTAATCAGATGCTTGCAGGCCTCGGCCCAGTAATCGGGCACCGTCATGGCCGGCGCGTCAGATTCAACAACTTCAACGACCCCAGGACCTGTTTTTGCCAACAGTTTCATGCTTTGACCTCCCAAGTGGTGCCGCTTGGCGAGTCTTTGAGCAAAATACCGCGCTCAAGCAAGCTCTGACGAATGCGGTCAGCGCCGGCAAAGTCTTTGGCCAACTTGGCGGCAGCACGTTCGGCGATCAGGCCTTGAATGGTCGCGTCGTCCAGCACAGCGCCGGCTTTCAGGAAAGCAGCGGGCGAGCCTTGCAACAAACCCAGGCATGCGCCCAAGGCCTTAAGCAGGCCTGAAAGCTGATTCGAGCCGGTGCGATTGACCTCTCCAGCGAGGTCAAACAACACGGCAATCGCCTCTGGCGTGCCGAAGTCTTCGTCCATCGCGCCTTTGAAACGCGCTGAGTAGGGCTCAGCCCAATCAATATCAACGTCTGCTGGGGCGACCAAATCCAAGGCGGTATAGAGCCGCTTGAGCGAGCTGCGCGCGTCGTCCAGATGCACGTCGCTGTAATTCAGGGCACTGCGGTAGTGGGCGCGAATGATGAAAAAGCGCACGGTCTCGGCGTCGTACTGTGCCAGCACGTCACGGATGGTGAAAAAGTTACCGAGGGATTTCGACATCTTTTCGTTGTCGACCCGGACAAAACCGTTGTGCACCCAGAAGCGCGCAAGCGGTTTGCCGTTAGCGCCTTCGCTCTGGGCGATTTCGTTTTCATGGTGCGGGAACTGCAAGTCAGCACCGCCACCGTGAATGTCAAAGCTTTCGCCGAGCGTCTGGCAACTCATGGCCGAGCACTCGATGTGCCAGCCGGGGCGGCCCTTGCCATAAGGGAAGCCCAAAGCGGCTGCGTCCCATTTGGCATCTTCGGGCTCGCTTTCTTTGGCGGACTTCCACAGCACAAAATCCAGCGGGTCTTGCTTGCCGTCGAGCACGGCCACACGCTCGCCAGCGCGCAGCTCGTCCAGTGACTTACCGGACAACTTGCCGTAACCCGGAAACTTGCGCACCGCGAAGTTAACGTCGCCGCTGCTGGCTTGGTAAGCCAAGCCTTTGGCTTCCAACGTCGATATCAACGCCAGCATCTGCGGCACGTACTCGGTGGCGCGGGGCTCCAGCGTGGGCGGTTCAATGCCAAGGGCGCCAATGTCTTGATGCATGGCGACAATCATCTCGTCGGTCAGGGCGCGAATGGTGATGCCGCGCTCAACGGCACGCTTGATGATTTTGTCGTCAATGTCGGTGATGTTGCGCACGTAGGTGACTTGGTAGCCACTGGCGCGCAGCCAGCGCTGTACAACGTCAAAAGCCATCATCATGCGGGCGTGGCCGATATGACACAGGTCATAAATGGTCATGCCGCAAACATACATACGGACGTGGCCAGGCACCAACGGCAGAAATTCTTCTACGTCACGCGTCAGCGTGTTGTAAATGCGAAGGCTCATGAAAGAGATGGGAAAGCTGGGGGTTTGGAGATTTAGGCGAGTGCTGACTATACCTGCCCGCTACAATAATTTTCAAGAATTGGCTAGCCCTTCGATACACAGACAAAGCGATCTGAGCGCCATCAAACACAAAACAATGCAAACTTCCGTCAACACTTTTCGAAAAGCCGCTGCCATGGTCTTGGTCAGCAGTGCCTTGGCCACCGCCCTTTTTCCCTCGGCAGTGCGAGCCCAAGCTTATGGCGTGCCTGTGACGGGAGCCACGGCGAACTTTGGCGCTCCCTTTGCACCGTACGTTGATGACTACACCAAAGTCACCAAACTGGTCAGCGCCAAGCAACTCAAGGAAGCCCTCGTGGATGCCGACCGGTATCTAGAGGGCAAGCCCAAAGACCCACAAATGCGCTTTATCAAGGGGGTCATCCTCACGGAGATGGGGCAGTCAGCCGACGCCATCAGCCTCTTCACAACGCTCACACAAGACTACCCTGAGCTGCCCGAACCTTACAACAATCTGGCCGTGCTCTACGCAGCAGAGAATCAGTTTGTGCAGGCTCGCATCGCCCTTGAGATGGCTATCCGCACGAACCCGAGCTACGCCACAGCGCACGAGAATCTAGGTGACGTGTACGTCAAGTTGGCCAGCCAGTCTTACAGCAAAGCGTTAGAGCTCGAGCCGACTAAAACCACGGTACAACCCAAGCTGGCGTTGATCCGCACGATGTTTGGCGCTGCGGCCAAACCTTAATCCAGACAAACTCTGGCACCACATCGTATTTTTGAACGAGTACCTTTAAGATGAATTCTCCAACTGCCGTTATGCCGCGCCGCACACTCCCCGCCTTGGCATTGGCTTGTCTGTTAGCTGCCAGCGGATGGCCAACCGCCTGGGC
This sequence comes from Comamonadaceae bacterium, assembly GCA_947450765.1. Classification (GTDB taxonomy): domain Bacteria; phylum Pseudomonadota; class Gammaproteobacteria; order Burkholderiales; family Burkholderiaceae_C; genus Polaromonas. The sequence goes on from CANFXC010000033.1 coordinate 7,193, forward strand.
TGAAGCTGCGCAGCGTGTCAAGTTCGCCACCAGTGAAGGTGATTTTGTGGTCGAGGTCTACCCCGACAAAGCGCCCAAGACTGTTGAGAATTTTTTGCAGTACGTCAAAGACAAGCACTACGACGGCACGATCTTTCACCGCGTCATCAACAACTTCATGGTGCAAGGCGGCGGCTTTGACGCCAAGTATGCCGAGAAGCCCGGCCGACCACCGGTGCGGCATGAAGGCCAGGAAGCGCTCGCCAAAGGCGGCGACAAAAACACAGTCGGCACCTTGGCCATGGCCCGGACCAGTGACCCGCATTCAGCCACCGCGCAGTTTTTCATCAACGTCAAAGACAACGACTTTTTGAACCCGACGCTGATTCCGCCAGGCGATCCGGTGCCGCGTTTTGAATACCAAGGCCAAGTCTATGAAAACACACCGCGCGCTAAGTTGGTGAATGCGACCCAGCTCTTTGGCTACACCGTCTTTGGCAAGGTGGTCAGCGGTATGGACGTCGTCAACAAGATCAAGTCTGTACCGACTGGCGCAGGCGGGCCTTTCCCTAGCGATGTACCCAAGACACCAGTTCTTATAAAATCCGCATCTTTGATTAAATAAAATACCCCATGAGCAATCCAAAAGTCGAACTCCACATTGCCGATTACGGCGTCATCACCCTCGAACTCGATCAAGACAAGGCACCCAAGTCTGTCGCCAACTTCCTGTCCTACGTCAACAAAGGCCATTACAACAACACGGTGTTTCACCGCGTGATCCCTGGCTTCATGGTGCAAGGCGGCGGTTTCGAGGTCGGTATGAAGCAAAAACCGACCGACGGTGAGATTGAAAACGAAGCTAACAACGGCCTGAAAAACAACCACTACACCGTGGCCATGGCCCGTACCAGCGCACCGCACTCGGCCAGCTCGCAGTTTTTCATCAACGTCTCAGACAACGACTTTTTGAACCACACCGCACCCAGTCCATCGGGCTGGGGTTACGCTGTGTTCGCCAAAGTCATCTCGGGCAGCGACATCGTTGACAAAATCGCAGCCGTCAAAACCGGCCGCAAAGGCTTTCATGACGATGTGCCGCAGACCGACGTGATCATCGAAAAAGCCGTGGCGCTGGCTTGATCAAACCCGCTGCCTTGCGACGCGGTTGCTGCACTCAGCGCTGCCGCTAAAACATCATCGGGACCCCATGACCGTGCCCCAGATTGCCGAGCTGCAAGCTCCCGCTGCCTGGGGCACGGTCGATTTCATTTCAGACCTTCACCTGAGCGCCGATGAACCCATGACCTTCGCGGCTTGGCAGCGTTATTTGGAATCAACGCCAGCTGATGCGGTCTTCATCCTAGGCGACCTGTTTGAGGTCTGGGTCGGCGATGACGTGGTCAACCAAGACTTCTCTCAAGAAACCAGCTTTGAAAACCGCTGCGTGCAAGTGATGGCTGCGGCGTCTAGCAAGCGGGCGCTTTTCTTCATGCATGGCAACCGCGACTTTCTGGTCGGCCAGCGCTTGATGGACTTGTGCCGCGCCACGCTTTTGAAAGACCCGACGGTCTTGCACTTTGCGGGGCAACAATTTTTGCTGTCGCATGGCGATGCATTGTGTCTGGGCGACACCGACTACCTGCAGTTTCGCCAGCAAGTGCGCAGCAGCACTTGGCAACACCAGTTTTTAGCCAAACCCTTGACTGAACGGCAAAGCATCGCTCGCGGACTGCGTGCGCAAAGTGAGTCGCGCAAACAGTTGGGCCAAACGTATGCAGATGTCGATACGGACGCCGCCATTCAGTGGCTGAATGCCGCTGGCGCCAGAACGCTGATTCATGGCCACACCCACCGTCCAGGACACCATGAGCTTGGCGGCAAGTTGCGCCGAGTGGTGCTGAGCGATTGGGATGCGGCCGCCACACCACCTCGGGCAGAGGTCATGCGACTGACCTACACAGGCTTACAACGCTTGCCGTTGAGCGTCTAGTCCGACCGAATGCAGTCCCCATGCTGACATGGCTGCGCCAACACCTTCAGCAGTTCCGACTGGCCAAGCGAAGCCGACCTGCCATCCCTGACACGCTATGGTCGAGCACGCTTCAGACTTATCCCTTTTTAACGGCTGACCCCGCCAACGACCCCGAGCAGTTGCGCGCGATGGTGGCTCAGTTTTTAGCAGACAAAGAATTCAGTGGCGCTCACGGGCTGCAAATCACTGACGCTATGGCCGTGGCGATCGCCGCTCAGGCTTGCCTGCCAGTGCTGCACTTGGGCCTGCATTGGTACGATGACTTCAAGGGCATCGTCGTACACCCTGGTGCCATGCTGGCACGCCGCGAAGTGGTGGACGATGCGGGCGTGGTGCACCATTACAAGGAGGCCTTGTCTGGAGAAGCCATGCAACATGGCCCGGTCACCCTGAGTTGGGCAGACGTCGCCGACGCAGGAGACTCGGCCCGAGCTGGCTATAACGTTGTGATCCACGAGTTTGTGCACAAGCTGGACATGCGCAGCGGCAGCGCCGACGGTTGCCCGCCTCTGCCCTCCCGACTCGCCAGAGAAAACTGGCGCGTCACCATGCAGGCCAACTACGCTCGTTTTCAGACACAGTTGACGATGGCCGAGCGCTTCGGCGGCAAGGCGCCTTGGCTCGACGCTTACGCAGCGACCGCCCCGGCTGAATTTTTCGCCGTGACGTCCGAGGCCTACTTCGTCAACCGAGTCCGTTTCGCGCAAGAGTTCCCGGAATTGCTGTCGCTGTTTGTGCAGTTTTTCAACGCTTCAGCAGCGCCTTGAGCACGTTTTGCACGCGGCGTGTTTGCGCCGCATCGTACGGGCTGGCGAACACTTTGGCCATGTCTTCAGCCCACGTTTCATGCGGCGCTGGTGCATTGCGACGGGTCAACAACTGCAACTGCAACATGCGACGCGCGCTGATGTGCTCGGCCGGTGTTGGCAGTTCTGTCGCAATTTCCATGCGCAACAAAGCTTCTGCAGCATCGCCAGCAGCAGGTGCTGTGAGCGCCTGAGCCCAGCGCGAGCGCACAGCGGCTGGCACTTGCTTGCCCAGATCTTGCCCTGTTGGCAGCTGTTCTGGATCGCGCTTTTCCCAGGCCGAAATCAAGTGTGTCAACACCTCGCCATGGGCCTGCTCAGCGAGCTTTTTCAGGGCTGAATTGGCTGTCTCGAAGGCTTCACGCTGGGCCCGGAAGGCGGCATCGCCCAAACGCGGACCGCGCTCTTCAAACGCTGGCCTCTCGCTGAAGCGGTCACCGCGATCACCCCGGCCACCGCGTTCATCACGCAGGGGTTCAAATTTGTTTTCCATGCCGGTGCGTGGGCGCGCATCTTTGCCACCTGCGCGTGGGTCTTTGCGATCACCGAACTTGCCACCACGGCCGGCCGCTACCGGCTCAGCCTTGCGCATCCCAGGGCGGTCATCGCCGCGCATGGCCACCACGGGCTTAGGCGCAGCTTTGACAACGACCGGCGCTGCGGCAGGTTCAGCCGCAGCTTCGGCAGCGGGTTCTGCTGCAGCGGTGTCTTCGGCGGCTGCTGAATCAACGGCGGCATCAACTTCAGCACTTGTCTCAACTTCTGCGCTGACCGGCGTTTCCTCAGCGGCGCTAGTCACTGGCTCAGCCGCATCAGTTGACACCGCGGTTTCTGCAGAAGCTGCGACAACAGCCGGGGCCGTTACGGCCGCAGGCTTAGCAACTGGGACTTGCCCGCGCACCACGGCCTCCAGCGCTTTGGCTGCTGCGTGAATTTTTTGCGCATCGCCGCTGGCGGTGGCCTCAGCCACGGCTTTAGAAGCCTCGACCACCATGCGGTCGAACTCGCCCAAGGCACCGGCGGCCTTTTCGCGGTCCGCGGTTTTGCGCTGGAAAGCGTCGTCAATCGGCTTGCGGAAAGCATCCCAGAGCTTTTGCTCTTGCTTGCGCTCGATCGGCACTTGCTGGGCCTCATGCTGCCAGCGCTGCTGCACGGCTTTGACAGCGTCAATGCGCAGTTGTGGCTCGGCGCCCAAAGCTTGTGCCTCTTCAATCATGGCGCGTCGACGGGTCAAGCTGTCGTTGCGGGCGGTGGTCAGCGGCGCATCGGCTGCGTCCATCGCCGCTTTCCAGACAGGCTGGATGTCGGCAAAGGTTTTTTCGCTCAGGTGGCCGGCTTCGCGCCATTTAGAGACAAAGCCATTCAAACTGCGGATGTGGTGCTTCCAGTCGGTGTTGGTCTTGTTGGCCTCAGCCCAAGCCAGCACTTCGTCGATCAAGACCCGGCGTTGGGCCTTGGTGGCGTCGGTCTGTTCTTTGGTTTTTTCCAGCCAAGCTTCGACCACTTTGTGCGACTCGTTGCAAGCGTCGTCAAAACGCTTCCACAGCGCGTGGTTGGGTGTGCCGCCTTGGTCACTGGTTTTCCATTGCTCACGCATGGCGCGCAAAGCTTCTTGCTGCTTGCGACCACCCATCGGCTTGGCCACCAGCTTTTCGGCTTTCTCGACCAAATCTTCGCGGATTTGGTCGGCGCGCCATCGCTGCCAGCCTTCAAGCTCACCAGCTGCGGTCAATGCTGCATGTGCAGCTGACTCCAGCGCGCTGTCTATATGACGGATGTTTTCCTTCAGAGCGTTGCGCAAATCTGCGGCGGCTTTGGGCGTGGATTTGCCATGGCCTTCAGCCACTTCAGTTTCGAGCTTGGTCAAGGCCTCTTGCACGGCACCAGCGGCTTTGGTCCGCAAGTCAGCCAGCACGGCAGGGTCTAGTTTGACCTTGGGCGCACGGGCTGGGTTGTCGCCAGCTGGCGCGCTTGCTGCTGTGCTGATGCCACGCGCCGAGCGCAATTCGTCAGCCCACACAGGCACCGCGGGCAGCGGCGCGGCCGGGTCTTCAGAAGCTGCCACGGCGATCGACAAAGCGCCCTGGAAAGCCTCCCACATGGCCAAAAACTGAGCACGCGAGGCTTCCAGCAAAGGCGGGAATTTCGCATCAACGCTGGCCCAAATCGGGTCTGCTGTGATTTCGTTGGCCTGCTCCTGCCAGTGCGCGACGTCAGCGCGCAAGGTCTCCCACACCGTCTGCGCGTCGCGCCACGATTTGGTCGACAGCACTTCGGTGCGCTGGGCAATCAGCACAGCCGCTTCACGTTGCACCTGCGTCCGGTGCTGCAAGTCTTCAATCGTCTTGACACGATCAGCGAGTTGCACTTTCAGGCTGGCCAACGGTTCGCGCGACAGCGGTGCACCAGCCTTAGCGGCGTCACGTTGCCACGCCAGTGCATCGGCCAAATTCAGCTTAGGCAGCGCCAGCAGCGTCTGTGCTTTGTCGGCCCATTCAGCAGCAACAGCATCCTGGCCCTTGGCGCGTTTGACGTCGTCGAGCTTTTCTTTCAGGAGTTTGGCAGCGCCTTTGTCCCGGTTCGACAATTCTTTATAGACATCAGCCAGTTGGTCGGCGTTCGGGTTGGTAGCCAACCATTCGCGGATGCGGGCAGCACGCTCGCCAGAAGTCGGTGCGCTAAAGGCACCGCCAGTCAGCTCATCCAGCGACGGAATGTCAGCCCCTTTGGCTTGGGACGATTTGGCAGCGGAAGAGTCGGCTTTGGAAGAGTTGGACATGGTGGATGCTTGATAAAAAGGAGTGAAGCGCGGCGCTGACTGGCTTGTCAGTTGTCATGTCAGCGGCGAGCGTAATGGAAAAACCAGAAGGTAAAGAAGCGGGCAAAAAAGACTCAAAAGGCCAACAAAATGGAACAGTCGAAGGCCAAAGTCAGCGCGCAGGAAAAAAGCTTCACGAATAAAGCATTGCTGCTATTTTCGCTGTTTTTTGGCCAGCCCTTAAAAACCGGCACCAAGACACGGCCGTGTCGTACAAAAACCTGCGCAAGTCAGCATCAAAATATGCATGATTTGGTCGGCCAAGTAGCCTTCACGAGGTCACTTGAATCCAAATCTCAAGAGCCATTGACTGCGTTTTTAATCAGCTTTATAAAAACGAAAAGGTATAACGATTAAACTCCTTATGATTGACAGGTTATTAAACAAGCCCCTAGAATTCGCCCGAACCTGCTTAAAACACAGAGTCCAAAATAAAGCTGCCGCCTACAGCCCGCCCAACAAGACAACTCCTCAAGCAAAAACGCTTGGCTTGTTGGTGACCCAATCCTAGCAACTGGCCCCAAGCCGGAAGCGTCGAAAGGAGTTCCATGACAGTGCAATTGAAGTCAAGCCTGCGACAGTGCTTGTCGAATACAAGTAGCAGTGCCCGCAATGTTCTGAGAGACATTGCCGAAGGGTTTTTTAACATCAGCCACAACAGTTTTGCCATGCTGGGCTTGGCTTTGGTGTTCGTGTTGATCACTCTAACCGCACGGCCCGACCTGCGTGAGGCTGGCGAAAGCCGGCTGATGGCCTTGTTGCTGGCTCGCCAAGAAGCCACCTTCGGCTTCACAGAACCCGGCGCAGTTGACCGCGCCACGGCAGTCAACCCCAAAGACCTACCGTCTAAGCAGGCTGCAGTGGCTCAGTGGTTGAGCAAAAAATATGGCGTCGCGCCAGAGCCATTGAGCGCTTTGGTGGCCCATGCCTTTGAAATTGGCGAAAAGTCCAAGTTAGATCCCACCTTGATCCTGGCCATCATGGCCATTGAATCGGGCTTTAACCCCTTTGCCCAAAGCCCTGTCGGCGCCCAAGGCCTGATGCAGGTGATGACCGGCATTCACCACGACAAATACGCCCTTTTCGGCGGCAAGTTCGCGGCATTTGATCCTGTGACCAACTTGCGCGTCGGCGTCAAAGTGCTGGAAGAATGTATTTCACGGGCCGGCTCAGTTGAAGGCGGCTTGAAGTTTTATGTCGGCGCGGCCAACTTGGAAGACGACGGCGGTTATGCCGGCAAAGTCATGGCCGAGCACGCTCGACTACAAGCCGTGGCCAGCGGCAAACGCCAGCCATTTGAGAGCCAGACTGCGCCCGTCGGTATTCCGGTGACTTTCCCATTGGCCCCGACTCCAACGGCCCCACGCGGAGCCAATGGTTTGCAGAGCGTTGCCTTGCTTCACAGCTGAGGCCAGACCGTCAGCTACACTCACTCAGTGCGCAACTGGCGATAGGCCCGACCTGCTGAAAAGCGGCCCGGGCTGACGTGGGACACCACTGGGAAGCGCACCGCTCTGCTGTCATTTGACAAAGAGCGTTCAGCCGTTCGCCTGGGCAGACTTTGCACCTCGTTCTTTTTGAACTATGAGGGCAAAGACCACCGTCTCTAGGACTGCCATGTACCACCGCAATATTCTGGTTGAACAAACTGACCCCGAACTCTGGGCTGCCATTCAGGCCGAAAACGCCCGCCAAGAGCACCACATTGAGCTGATCGCCAGCGAAAACTACGCCTCGCCCGCTGTCATGGCCGCGCAAGGCTCGCAGCTCACCAACAAATACGCCGAAGGCTACCCAGGCCGCCGCTACTACGGCGGTTGCGAACACGTCGACGTCGCTGAGCAGCTGGCGATTGACCGCATCAAACTGATTTTTGGCGCGGACGCAGCCAACGTGCAACCGCATTGCGGCGCTTCCGCCAATGAAGCGGTTTTCCTGGCTTTCCTCAAGCCTGGCGACACCATCATGGGTATGAGCTTGGCTGAAGGCGGTCACTTGACCCACGGCATGCCGCTCAACATCAGCGGCAAATGGTTCAACGTCGTGAGCTACGGCCTCAACGCCAAAGAAGAAATCGACTACGACGCGATGGAGCGCAAGGCGCATGAGTCCAAGCCGAAACTGATCATTGCCGGCGCTTCAGCCTATTCGTTGGGCATCGACTTTGCCCGCTTCGCCAAAGTCGCCAAAGACGTGGGCGCTATTTTCATGGTCGACATGGCCCACTATGCGGGCCTGATCGCCGCTGGCGTCTACCCCAACCCTGTCCCCTACGCTGACGTGGTGACTTCGACCACCCACAAGAGCTTGCGCGGTCCCCGCGGCGGCATCATCTTGATGAAGGCCGAGCACGAAAAAGCCATCAACAGCGCCATCTTCCCAGGCTTGCAAGGCGGACCGCTGATGCACGTCATCGCCGCCAAGGCCGTCGCCTTCAAAGAAGCCTTGGCACCTGAGTTCAAGGTCTACCAGCAGCAAGTCATTACCAATGCCCGCATCGTCGCTGAAACGCTGATCGAGCGCGGCTTGCGCATCGTCAGTGGACGCACCGAGAGCCACGTCATGCTGGTCGATTTGCGGGCCAAAGGCATCACCGGCAAAGAAGCCGAAGCGGTGCTGGGCAACGCCCACATGACAATCAACAAAAACGCTATTCCGAACGACCCTGAAAAGCCGATGGTCACCAGCGGCGTGCGTATCGGCACACCGGCCATGACCACGCGCGGCTTCAAAGACGAAGAAGCCCGCATGACGGCCAACCTGATCGCTGACGTGCTGGACAACCCGCGTGATGCGGCCAACATCGACGCGGTTCGCGCCAAGGTTCACGCCTTGACCAGCCGTTTCCCGGTCTACGGCTAAAACGCAGCAAGGACTGCGCCGTGAAGTGCCCGTTCTGCGGAAATTTAGAGACCCAGGTCGTCGAGACCCGGGTGTCTGAAGACGCTGATTTCATACGCCGCCGCCGTCAATGCGGCGCCTGTGAAAAACGCTTCACCACCTACGAGCGTCCGGACGTCAACTTCCCGGCCATTGTTAAAAAAGATGGCCGGCGGATTGAGTACAAGCGCGGGAAAATCCTCGGCTCCATGAACCTGGCGTTACGCAAACGCCCGGTGAGTATTGAGCAGGTGGACTCAGCCATCGAGCGGATTGAAGAGAAGCTCCTGAACCTCGGTCTGCGTGAAGTACCGTCAACCCGTTTGGGTGAACTGGTCATGCGGGAGCTTAAGAAACTCGACAAAGTAGCCTATGTGCGCTTTGCCAGTGTCTACCGGAGCTTTGAGGATATTGACGAGTTCAAAACCCTGGTGGATGAAGTCCGGCGTTGATCTTGCCACTGCAAGCTGTTTTCACCGCCAGCAATCAGCCATGCTGAGATCACTACCGGCCAAGCCTTTCAGACCCGCTTGATTCAGCGTCAAGGCGCCACATGCGTCGTTGGCCATTGTGCCGACAGGTTGCGCTTTGAGTTCATACGAGTTGACCGTCGAGGTTTCCAGCTTGAGCTGATAACGCTGGTTTGAACCCACCGGAATGCTCTGCAAACGCAGTGGCAGATCGGGTGCGTTACCAGGTGCATTGGCCGGGCCGTTGTAGCGCCCGTGCGCACTGTAATAACGCTCCATGAAATGCTGCGCTTCGAGCAAGGCTGCGACGGCTTCAGCCCGATGACCACGCTGGACATGCTGCGTGTAACTGGGCAGTGCCATCGCCGCAACCATGCCCATGATGACCAGGACCACCAACAGCTCAATCAGGCTGAAGCCGGTTGTCGAATGACGCGCACCAGACGGCAGAGACACCCCGGGAACTGAAAAGGTAAATGCGTCAGACATGGCAACAGTCGTGTCAGTGAATAGGCGGATTGAGGATGCGCCGCCAAATGCGGTCCGCCATCGTTCCGGCAGACAAGCTGGGCTCTGAGGGCGGGTCGGCCACCATTGAACGCTGGACAGTCGCCAGCGTTTGCAGCCAAACCACTGAGCCCGTGACCGTGAAACCACGACCATCAGCCGTGTAGTCCGAACTAAATCCGCGCGCCGTGATGACGTAAACGCTCCCACCATCCACCGCTTTCTTTTCCACCACACACTCAGGCAATTGGCCTGGTTTGAACGCACTGCTGGAAGACAAAACAAAAGTCTCTGGTACGGCCGTCCGCGAAGCTGCTGTAGCGCCTGAGCCTGTCCACGTGGCGCGCTGCCGCCAAGCCGGCGAGGCGGAATAGTCGACCAGATTTGATTCTTTCAGCGTTGCGACACGCGACCCATCAGCCTGCGTCAACTGCATTTCGCAGTAACGCAAAGCCGCCTCGGCATATTGCTGCGCCAGCAAATGCATTCGAAAGTTGTTGCTGACGCGCTCATTGGAGCTGGCATTGCGAAGCGTCGCAGCGGATGTCAGCGCAATGACGCCGAGCAAAATCAAAACGATGATGAGTGATGCGCCGTGAAGTGAATCACGACGCAACCCGAATTTTGTAGAAACGCCTATCAACATGTCTTGGCGATTTTTCATAGTGCTCACAACGGCATCTTGTTGCGCAATGCGGTGGTGCCCATGTAGGCCCGGCGCAAGTGACCGTCGGCAGACTCTCTGGGCACTTGCTCGCAGTCAACGTAAAACTTGAGCGCGGCATCTTCCGCCGTGATCACCGGCTCGGCACTGCGTATCAGCAAACACACACGCACACTCAGGACCAAGTTGAAGTCTTGCACTGCCGAGGCGTTCACGTACCGCACCAGCTTGCGCGGATCGGTGCTGTCGGCCTCGCCGTACCAAAACTGCAAACGCTCGACGTTGTGCACCAGCGGCGCAGCATTGCCTCGCGGGCCAGTGCACTGCAAGGCGTCGCTGTTGGCGCGATAGCGGTTGAAGGTGATGCCCGTGTCACCGTCTTGAAAGCTGTTTCCGAGGCAGTCGGATGGCTTGCCCTCGGTGACCACCGAGTTGTACAGGTCCGCCTCAAAAGCGATTTCAATGGCTGGCGAGTTGACGCTACCGCCACATTCCGCTGGCGTATTGACAGCTGCCGCTTGGAAGCCTCGGTCGCAACCAAACACCGGACGCCCGTTGTAGGTTTTGCGCAGGCCCGACGTTTCAGCATCCCTGCTGACCGGCCGCGCATAGCCGGCCATCAGCAGGTCACTTGACAAGATGCGCAGACCCATCTGAGCGTCTTCGTCCATCTGCGCAAAAGCCGACTGCAGCCGGCCGGTCTGCCCCGAGCTGAGGTAAGTGGCGAGCAAGGCACCCACCACCACCAAGCCGATGACCAGCGCCACCAGCATTTCAATCAGGGACACGCCGCCTTGTCGGGGCTTGAAGCGCATCACAGGTTGACCCTGAAATAACTGCAGCGGATGCTCAGGTCGCTGACCGCCAGTCCGCCGGGACATTCCGTGGCTCGCGCCGGCGCTTCGTCTTGGCTAGCGACCCGCGGGTCCCGCCAAGCAATCCACACGTCCGCTGCAACCGCCTCGCTTTGGCGCAAAACAAACACGGAGCCTTCGGGCAATGAACTGCGGGTTTGAAAACGCCACTGCGCCAGATCCAGCTCGGCCAACTCGCGCGTACTGCAAACACTTGATGCGGTGTTGCAGCGCAGTGCTGGCGGAGTGACATTTGAAGACTGCCCGGCAAAGCTGGTGGTGTAGTCATAGTCGCCAGCCCAAAAGCCTTCTGCCGTCGTACTTCCCCCGGCCGCCCGGCCTTTGTTCGCGCGCATGCGCTCGCCGATGTCGCTGGCCAAAAGCGTCGCTACCGCACGGTACTGGCTCATCTTGGTGTACCGCAAGGCGGCTGCGTTGAGGCTGGCCAGCGCCAACAGCGCCACCGCCGACACAGCGATAGACACCAGCACCTCGATCAACATGAAACCTGCGTGTTTGCTTTTTCCAAGCCGCCGCATGCCGGTATGTTTCAAGTGCATGAAACCGCTCCGGCCAGCCCGACCCGCGCGCGACCTTGCAAGGAAATGCACAGCGCACGAATGCTGTCAGGCGGCACGCTGCCCGCCGGCGTGAAGACAATGGTTTGCGCTGCGGATTTAGCCGAACCCGAGGCTTGGTAAGTGATGCTGTGGCCTGTCGACACATTGCTGACGATGGACGCCAAGGCGGGCAGCGCGAGCTGAACCCGCAACACGGCCTCCGCCGGTCCGTCAGCGTTATCGGCCTCCACTTGCGCACTGCCATTGCTGTCGACAAAGACGAGCCAGCCATTAGCCCAGGCCGCACCGTCCCGGGTGCAGGAGATCGCATTGGATGACTGACAGACCAACACGGGCCGGGCACGTTTGAGGGCTTCGGAGCGGGCATAACGCAAGTCGCCGAGCAAGGTTTCAGCGGCCAGTAACACCGACCGCTTGACCCACAGGTTGCGAAAACTGGGCGCCGCCAGCGAGGTCACCACAGCCATCGTTGCCAGCACGAGCATGAGTTCCACCAAGGTCAAACCAATTGCACGACATTTCATCGTCTAAATAGTAACTACATTTGCATATTAAAAATACTTAATAACTCATTTTTGGCCATCGAACCGACGACTTGCCAAACGGTAAACTCGCCCTCGTGATCAACCTCGCCCTTCAGCTTGCCCAGCAAGCGCAAAACCAAACCTCGCCGAACCCAGCCGTCGGCTGTGTCTTGGTGTCCGCTGATGGCAAGGTGATCGGCCAAGGGCAGACCCAAGCAGCCGGCAGCGCCCATGCCGAAGTCATGGCCCTGCGCGACGCCGCCAGTCGAAACCATGCCACGGCGGGCGCTACCGCCTACGTCACGCTCGAGCCTTGCTCTCACCAAGGGCGAACCGGCCCTTGCTGCAATGCCTTGATAACCGCCGGCATTGCCAAAGTAGTCGCGTCCATCGCAGACCCGAATCCACTGGTATCGGGCCAAGGCTTTGAAAGACTGCGAGCAGCCGGCATCAGCGTCGACGTCGGTCCCGGGGCTGAAGCCTCACGCGAATTGAACATCGGGTTCTTCAGCCGCATGCTGCGGCAAACCCCTTGGGTGCGCATGAAAATGGCAGCATCCCTTGACGGCACCACCGCGCTGACCAACGGGCAAAGCCAGTGGATCACCTCGCTTGAAGCGCGAACCGACGGCCACGCATGGCGCGCCCGCGCGTCGGCGGTGCTGACCGGCATTGGCACTTTGCTGCAGGACGATCCCAGCCTAGATGTGCGGCTGGTCGTCACGGCCCGTCAACCGCACCGCGTCATCATCGACAGCCAGCTTCAAACGCCTTTAGATGCGCGGATTTTCAAACCCGACGGACAGGTGTGGATTTACACCGCCAGCACCGATGCTGCAAAAACACTAGCTCTGCAAAGCCGCGGTGCGAGCGTCACCAGCCTGCCGGGCCCGGGTGGCAAGGTTGACTTGGCTGCCGTCATGCGTGACCTCGGCCAGCGCCAGATCAATGAACTGCATGTCGAGGCCGGCTTCAAACTCAATGGCTCGCTGGTGCGTGAAGGCTTGGTCGATGAATTTCTGCTCTACCTCGCGCCCAAGCTGCTGGGCCCCGGCCAAGGCATGCTGGCACTGCCCGCGATAAATGAACTGACTGGCGCCGTGCCGCTGGAATTCATCTCAGCAGACCGCGTTGGACCCGACCTGCGGCTGGTCGCCCGACTAGAAGGGCGTGGCAATTTTTGAGTTTTTGAACCCTCGCCGGCTGTTTATCAGCCTTCTTAACCGAATGATTTAGGGCCTTCGCGCCTTCGCGGCGCGATAGTGGCCATTTCCCTGCGAAAATACCGTATGTTTACCGGAATCATCACCGGCGTGGGGCGCATCGTCGCTATCCATAGCCTGGGCAGCTCTTTGGACCATGGCAAGCGACTCACCATCGAAACGCCATCGGCTTACCTGAACGACGTCGGCCTCGGCGACAGCATCGCGCTGAACGGCGCCTGCATGACGGCCACCACGCTGGACGCTGCCCACAACCAATTCACCATCGACATTTCAGCCGAATCGCTGAGTAAAACCTGCGGCCTCGCCGAGCTCGGTCCGATCAATCTCGAAAAAGCGCTGCGGGCCAACGACCGGCTGGGCGGCCACATCGTCTCAGGCCATGTGGACGGTATCGGCCTTGTCACGCATTTCGCGCAGGTTGGCGAAAGCTGGGAATTGCGGATTCAAGCGCCTGCCGGCATCAGTAAATACTTGGCCTACAAAGGCTCGATCACGGTCAATGGCGTCAGCCTGACCGTCAACCGCGTGAATGACCTCGCCGGCCCCGGCGACCCAAGCGCAGGTTGCGAGATCAGCATCAATCTCATCCCCCACACCGTCGACAACACGGCGCTGGGACATCTCAAGCAGAACGCCCAGGTGAACCTGGAAATCGACCTGATCGCGCGTTACGTGGAGCGCATGCTCCAAGACACCAGAAAGCCTTGAACATGACAGTTGCAATTTCTCCGGTCGAAGACATCGTTGCCGACATGGCGGCCGGCAAGATCGTTATTTTGATTGACGAAGAAGACCGCGAAAACGAAGGTGACCTGGTGCTGGCTGCAGACCACGTCACACCCGAAGCCATCAACTTCATGGCGCGCTTTGGCCGCGGCCTGATCTGCCTGACGCTGACCCGCGAACGCTGCGAGCGGCTGCAACTGCCACCCATGGCGCTGCGCAATGGTGACAAAAAAGGCACCGCCTTCACCGTCTCCATCGAAGCCGCTGAAGGCGTGACCACCGGCATCTCGGCGGCCGACCGCTCACGCACCGTCGAGGCCGCAGTCGCCAAAAATGCCAAGGTCGATGACTTGGTCCAGCCCGGCCACATCTTTCCGTTGCAAGCGGTCGACGGCGGCGTGCTGATGCGCGCCGGTCACACCGAAGCCGGTTGCGACCTCGCCGGCATGGCCGGTTGCACGCCAGCCTCCGTGATCTGCGAGATCATGAACGACGACGGCACCATGGCGCGCTTGCCTGACTTGCTGCTGTTTGCCGCTGAACATGGCCTCAAAATTGGCACCATTGCTGATTTGATCGAACACCGCAGCCGCCACGAATCCCTGATTGAAAGCGTCGGTACGCGCACGCTGCAAACCGCCTTTGGCGAATTCACCGCCCACGCCTTCAAAGACAAGCCAAGCCAAGGCGTGCATCTGGCGCTGGTCAAAGGCAGCTGGAAGCCTGAAGAAACCGTGTCTGCCCGCGTGCACGAACCACTGTCCATCTTTGATGCACTGGAAGTCGGCCGCACCATGCATTCCTGGAGCCTGGACCAGAGCCTTCAACACATCGCCAAAGAAGGCAAAGGCGTTGTCGTGCTGCTGAACTGCGGTGAAAGCGGCGCACAACTACTGGCCCAATTCGAAGGCACGGCCAGATCCAGCCATGCCCCCGTGCGCGGTCGCATGGACTTGCGCTCTTACGGTATCGGCGCGCAGATTCTGCGTGAATGCGGCGTGCGCAAAATGAACCTCATGGGCACGCCACGGCGCATGCCCAGCATGACCGGCTACGGCCTAGAAATCGCCGGTTACATCGGCAAGGACACGCAACATGCTTGAAGCAGACAAAGGCCAAGTCGGCCAGCTCAACGGACAAGCACTCTTCATCGGCATCGTGCAAGCCCGCTTCAACGCGAGCATCACCCATGCGCTGGCTGCGGCCTGCATCGCTGAACTGCAGCTGCATGGCGTTGAAGCCGCGAACATTCACCACGTCATGGTGCCCGGAGCGCTGGAAGTACCCGTCGCCTTGCAGGCCATGGCGGAGACGGAAAAATACGACGCCCTGATCGCGCTGGGCTGCATCATCCGCGGCGAAACCTACCACTTTGAACTGGTTGCCAACGAAAGCGGCGCTGCCGTGACGCGCTTGGCGCTGGACTATCAAATCCCGATCGCCAACGCGATTTTGACCACAGAGAATGTCACTCAAGCCGAAGTCCGGCAAGACGACAAGGGCCGTGACGCTGCGCGCGTCGCCATCGAAATGGCCAATTTGCTTGACGCGATTTCTTAAAAGAACAACATGACCATTGCCTCCAAGCGCCCCCCACAGACCCGCACCGGTCTGACCGATACCGGTGTCAAAAAAGCCGCCGACAAATCTGCCCGCACCCGCGCCCGCGAGTTCGCCATGCAAGCGCTGTATCAATTTTTGGTGGGTGGCAACGAAGCGGCGTCCATCGATGCCTTCACGCGCGATCTGGTCGGTTTTCACAAAGCAGATTCGGTGCACTACGACGCCCTGCTGCACGGCTGCATTGAAGGCGCTGCGGGCCTTGATGAATTGATCTTGCCCTTGCTTGACCGCAAGATGAACGAAATCTCCCCGGTGGAGCACGCCATTTTGTGGATTGGCGCTTACGAATTCAAGCATTGCCCCGACGTGCCTTGGCGCGTCGTCATCAACGAATGCATCGAACTGGCCAAAGCCTTTGGCGGCACCGACGGCCACAAGTGGGTCAATGGCGTGCTGAACCAACTCGCACCGATCCTGCGCGAAGCTGAAGTCGCCAGCGACAAAGCCCGCTAAGCAGTCTGCGAAGAAGCCAAGCGAGTCAAGCGTACCCATGCGAATTTCCCAGCGTGCCCAACGCATTGAGCCCTTCTATGTGATGGAAGTCGCTAAGGCCGCGTCAGCGTTAGCGCAACAGGTCGCCCACAGCAGCCAGCCGATGATTTTCCTGAACATCGGTGAACCTGATTTCAGCGCTCCACCGCTGGTTCAAGAAGCCGCAGCACGCGCCATCTCCCAAGGCAACACGCAGTACACGTCCGCCACCGGCCTGCCCGCGCTGCGCGAAAAAATCAGTGACTGGTATGCCTCGCGCTTTCAGGCGGATGTCGCGCCTAGCCGCATCATCATTACCGCGGGCGCGTCAGCGGCGCTGCACTTGGCCTGCCTTGCGCTGATTGAAGCCGGCGACGAAATCCTCATGCCGGACCCGAGCTACCCGTGCAACCAACATTTCGTCGGCGCGGCCGATGGCTGCTCCACGCTGATCCCGACCACCGCCGCCGAACGCTTTCAACTCACCGCAGACAAAGTCGCCGCAGCGTGGGGGCCGGACACGCGGGGCGTCATGCTCGCATCCCCCTCAAACCCGACCGGCACCTCGATCGCGCCGGACGAGTTGCAGCGCCTGCACAATTTGGTGCACAGCCGCGGCGGCATCACCCTCATCGACGAGATTTACTTAGGCCTCAGCTACGACGAGCACTTTGGCCGTAGCGCGCTGGCCATGCCGGGTGACTTGGGCCAGAGCGTTATCAGCATCAACAGCTTCAGCAAATACTTCAACATGACCGGTTGGCGACTCGGCTGGTTGGTCGTGCCAGAAGCGCTGGTGCCGGTGATTGAGCGCATGGCGCAAAACCTGTTCATCTGTCCCAGCACAGTGGCGCAACACGCCGCCCTTGCCTGTTTTGAGTCCGAGAGCTTGGCCGAATACGAGCGCCGTCGCGCTGAATTCAAAGCCCGACGCGACTACTTCATCCCTGAGCTGAATCGTCTGGGTTTGACAGTCCCGGTCATGCCTGACGGCGCTTTTTACGCTTACGCCGACTGCACCCAAGCGGCACAAAAAATCGGCCTTCGCCCAGGCCAGCCAGACGGCACCGGCGGCAGCTGGGACTTCGCGTTTGAGCTCATGCAGCGCGCCCACCTCGCGGTGGCGCCGGGTAGAGACTTCGGCAAGGTAGCACCTGATAAGTTCATCCGCTTCTCCACCGCCAGTTCGATGGCGCATCTCAAAGAAGCTGTCTCACGACTGGAGGCTGTGCTTGGTTAACTCATCTAGCTTCCAGTGGCCGTTGCGGGTTTATTGGGAAGACACCGATGCCGGTGGCATCGTTTTTTATGCCAACTACCTGAAGTTTTTTGAGCGCAGCCGCACCGAGTGGCTGCGGTCGCTTGGCATTGAACAACAAGCCTTGCGCGAGCAAAGCGGCGGCATGTTCATCGTCAGCGAAACCAGCGTTCGTTACCTGCAACCCTCGCGTCTCGACGACGAACTGATTGTTACGGCTAAGCTGCAAGAAAAAGGCCGCGCGTCTTTGATAATCAGCCAACAGGTTTTCCTGAAAAACAAAGCCGCAGCCGAGTCCCCGACAACGCTGCTGTGCGAGGCGACGATTCGGATCGGCTGGGTCGATGCCAACAGCCTCAAACCCTCACGCATACCCACACCTATTCTGGACAGCCTGGAGCGCCACTCATGAATCAAGACATGTCGATCGTCAGTTTAATTTTGCACGCTAGCTGGGTCGTGCAAGCTGTGGTGTTGCTCCTGGTGGGCATTTCAATTTCCAGCTGGGCCGCGATCTTTCGCAAAATCGTCTCCCTGCGCCGCGTGGCGGCACTCAACGATGAGTTTGACCGCGAGTTCTGGTCAGGCACCAGCTTGAACGAACTCTTTGCCGCGGCGGCCCAAAACGCGCACGGCTCAGGCCCGATGGAACGCATTTTTGCCAGCGGCATGCGCGAATATCAAAAGCTGCGCGAGCGCCGCGTGGTCGACCCGGGCGCCCTGCTCGACGGTGCTCGCCGCGCCATGCGCGCCAGCTACCAGCGCGAGATGGATGGGATTGAGTCCAATCTGTCGTTCCTCGCCACGGTCGGCTCGGTCTCGCCGTATGTTGGATTGTTCGGCACGGTCTGGGGCATCATGCATGCCTTCACCGGCTTGGCCGCGCTAGAGCAAGTCACACTCTCAACGGTCGCACCCGGCATTGCTGAGGCGCTAGTGGCCACCGCCATTGCCTTGTTCGCCGCGATTCCAGCCGTCGTTGCCTACAACCGCTTCGCCCACGATATTGACCGCATCGCCAACAAATTGGAAACGTTCATTGAAGAGTTCTCCAATATCTTGCAACGCAACTTGGGCGCGCAATCGGCCTCGGGCCACTGAACTGTCACCGCGATAACGAGTCAATCATCCCATGCCAGCAGTCAACTCACGCGGCCGTGGACGCCGCACCATCAGCGAAATCAACATGGTGCCCTTCATCGACGTGATGCTGGTGCTGCTCATCATCTTCATGGTGACCGCGCCGCTCATCACGCCCAGCATGATTGCGCTACCGCGCGTCGGCAAGGCGCCGGGGCAACCGCCCAAGCCGATTCAGGTGCAGATCGACAAGGACGAAAAAATCCAAATCACTGAATCTGGCGGCAAGCCCGTGAGCATTGACATGGCGGAAGTCGGCAGCGCCGTCAAGCGTCTGCAGCCGGCCGTGCCACAAGGCGAGCAGGCCTCTCCCGTCGTCATCAGCGCCGACAAATCCATCAAGTACGAAACCGTGGTCAAGGTCATGGACGCGCTGCAACGCGCCGGCGTCCAACGTGTGGGTCTGTCGGTTCAGACGGGCAATTGAGTTTGTTGCAACCCGACTTGTCCTATTTGAAGTTGATCTGAGCTGACCCGCCATGCCCAGCACTGAAGACCGCCTCGACCTCGCGCCCCGCGACGAACCGGGGGCGGTGCGCTCATTTTCATTCGCTCTGGTGGTCCATCTGTTGCTGGTCGCCGCGCTGACTTGGGGGGTGAGCTGGAAGAGCAATGACCCGACGGTGTCATTTGAAGCCGAGCTTTGGTCTAGCTTGCCGCAAGAAGCCGCGCCGGCACTGGAGTCACCACCTCCGCCGCCACCAACGCCGCCGACCCCAGAACCGGTCCCCGTTGCGGTGTCGACACCTGCACCGCCCCCCCCAGCCAAAGTCGAAGCTGCGCCAGACCCAGACATCGCGTTAGAGC
>CANFXC010000034.1 GCA_947450765.1 Comamonadaceae bacterium
AAAGAAAATCGTTCGCCATTGCGTACACTCCATTAGATTAGTCGGCGCGTTGCCGGCTGGAATGCCTCGGCGAACGCTTTAGCAGAGATGTTTAACGTCGCCCTGCAAGTTGTTCTGTAACTCGGCGACTTGATAAGTATAAAGATAAAGCGGCCCTGATGTTTTTGTTGTTTCGTTTCTTCTCCCATTGGCCTTTGCGTGTCTTGCATGCGCTGGGCGCTGTCTTGGGGTGGGCCGTGTGGTGGTTGAGCCCGCGTTACCGCGCTACTTTTCGAGCCAACGTGGCGCAAGCTGGCCTGCCTTTTGAGGCGGCCAGACCGGCCATCGCCGAAGCCGGCCGCTTTGTGGCTGAGCTGCCGAAGCTGTGGATGCGTCCGCACGATCAATCTTGCCTAGAGTTGGTACAAGTGCAAGGTCAAGCCCATGCTGAAGCCGCTTTTGCGGCAGGTCATGGCGTGCTATTTTTTGCACCGCACGCAGGCAGTTTTGAGCTGGCACCGCAAGCGCTGGCCGAACTCTATGGGCCGGTGACCGCCATGTACCGGCCCGCGCGGCAAGCGTGGTTGGCGCGCCTGATGCAGTCCAGCCGGCTGCGGCCGGGTCTGCTGGCCGTGCCGGCTAATTTGAGCGGTATTCGGCAAATGCACCGGGCTCTCAAATGCAACGGCGCGGTGGCCCTGTTGACCGACCAAGTGCCGCCTGAGGGCTTGGGTCTGTGGGCTTCATTTTTTGGCAAACCGGCTTACACCATGACCTTGGCGGCGCGGTTGGCGCTGCAAAGTGGCGCCGTCATGTTGCCGGTGCGAACCCTGCGCTTGCCGCGCGGACAAGGCTATTCGCTGGAGATTTTGCCGCCGGTCGCCGGGCTGAACACCTCGCCGCCGCCTGACTTGCCGCAGGCCGTGAGCCTCGTCAACCAAGCCATTGAGGCACTGATCTTGAGCCAGCCAGGTCAGTATTTGTGGGGTTATGCGCGCTACAAAACGCCGCGCCGAGAAACGGCGACTCCTGCTCAAGCCGCCCCTACAGCGCCTGCCGGGGACAATGGGCAGATAGAAAAAAATAAAAAGTGAGTATGAACGTCGGACTATTTTTCAGCACCCTGGCCACCCGTGCCGGCATTGCTTTCATGCGTTTGATCGCCCACTTTCCGTTGCCTGTTTTGCGTGCTCTGGGGGCCGGGTTGGGTTGGTTGTTGTACTGGGTCGTGGTGCCGCGTCGGCGTGTGGTCCTGACGAATTTGGCGCTGTGTTTCCCTGAACTCAGCGATGCTGAGCGTGGCACCTTGGCGCGGCAATCTTTTGTTTATTTTGCGCAGACTTGGTTAGACCGCAGCTGGCTCTGGCACGGCCGGCCCGAGGTGCTGGCCAAGCGGCTGCATCTGCACGGCGCTTTGCATGAGTTCGACGGCCATGCGCCGACGATTGTTTTCAGTCCGCATTTTTACGGTCTGGACGCTGGCGCCACCGCCATCAATATGAACATTGACCGCGACTTCACGTCGATCTACTCGGAGCAGAGCAATCCGCTGCTTGACCAGTGGATCAAAGCCGGACGTCTGCGGTTTGGCCGCGTCAGGTTGTTTTTGCGCAGCGAGGGTGTCAAGTCCAATGTCAGCGCCTTGCGTTCCGGCGAGGTGCTATATCTGTTGCCGGACATGGACTTCAGCTTTGAAGGCACGGTGTTCGTGCCCTTTTTTGGCGTGCCGACTGCCACCGTGCCATCGATTCCGCGTTTTGCCCGGCTTGGCCGCGCCAAAGTGATTTCAGTCGTGCCGCGGCTGACACCCACAGGTTATGACGTCGAGGTGATGCCGGCTTGGGAGAACTATCCTACCGGGGATATTGAGGCTGACACGGCTTTGGTGAACCAGCATCTTGAGGGTTTCATCAGGACCATGCCGGCGCAGTATTACTGGGTCCACAAGCGCTTCAAGACCCGGCCCGAAGGCTCGCCTTCGGTTTACTGACTTACCGCGTTATTCAGCTGGCAGCTCGGGTTCAGGCTTGACGGCCGGGCTGGGTGCCGTTGGCGTACTCGCTGCGCCGGGATTGGGCAGGCCTTCCGGATGGGCCCAGTTCCACAGATGGAGGGCGACTTCATCGACGCCTTTGCGCTTGAGGGCTGAAAAGAGCTTCACATCACCGCCGCCAGCTTGCAGTTTGACAATCGACAGCACCTTGGCGGCTTCGGTTTTGTTGAGCTTGTCTGACTTGGTCAGCAGCACCAAAAACTTCAGGCCTTCGACGACGCGCGGCCGTACCACGTCGAGCAAGACCTCATCGAGTTCAGTCAAGCCGAGTCGCGGGTCGCACAGCAACACGATGCCGGTCAAGTTACGGCGTGTTTGCAAATAGTTGGCCATCACTTGTTGCCAGCGGTACTTGGCCGCCTTGGGCACGGCGGCGTAGCCGTAGCCCGGCAAGTCCGCCAGCACGGCGTCAGTGATGCCTTGTTTGCCCAGCGAAAACAAGTTGATGCTCTGCGTGCGGCCCGGCGTTTTGGATGCAAATGCCAAACGGTGCTGCTGCGTCAGGGTGTTGATGCAGGTGGATTTTCCCGCGTTGGAACGGCCCACAAAGGCAATTTCGGGGTAATCAAGTGCCGGCAGATGATGCAACTCTGGCGCGGTGGTCAAAAATTTAGCCGTGTGCATCCAACCCATGGCGATTTTTTCAGGATCGATGGGCAGACCCGCGGAGGGGGAAGTGGCAGCGGGGGAGGTCATAGGCAAATTTCGGTGAAGGGCTGAAGCATCAAATGCCCCGCTCATTTCATCTGAAATAGTCTGTTTTTGACTCTTAAAGACCAGAGATTCAGCGTCGACGGGGACAAAGGCCCGGTTCTGTGGGGCCAAGCCATTGTAAAATCAGAAGCTGTAAGTTTTGTTGTGCCCCCTAATTAAAACGCCCTGATATGAAGCTGTTCGCTACTTATGTCCTCGCCGCCTTGTTGGCCGTGCCTGCTGTTTCGTCTTTTGCCTCGGAGGAAACTGCTCCTGCCAAAGCCGCCAAACCTGACCTTGTCAGCGGCGAAGCCAAGTTCACTGCCGCCTGCGCAGCCTGCCATGGCGCTGACGGCAACTCGGGCTCGCCAGCCTACCCGAAGCTGTCCCAGCAACACCCGGAATACTTGGTCAAGCAGCTCCATGAGTTCAAAACAGGTGTTCGTAAGAATGCCATCATGCAAGGCTTTGCATCGCAGCTCAGCGACGATGACATGAAAAACATCGCTTTCTGGGTGGCCTCTAAAAAGGTCAAGCCCGGCTTTGCCAAAGAAAAAGATCTTGTGGTGCTGGGCGAGCGTATTTACCGCGGCGGCGTGTCCGATCGCCAGATCGCTGCCTGCGCAGGTTGCCACAACCCAACCGGTGCCGGCAATCCAGCCCAGTACCCGCGCTTGGGAGGCCAGCATGCCGATTACACCGCTGCCCAATTGACCAGTTTCCGCGACGGTGTTCGCAACAACAGCCTGCCCATGTCGCAAGTGGCCGCCAAGCTCAACGACCGTGAAATCCGTGCTTTGGCCGACTACATCGCTGGCCTGCATTAAATCGTTGATTTTTCTGCAGGACGCCAGTTTCCATGGAACCCTGAGCTGAAAAAACAGTCACAAGCAGGCGGGTCTTTCTCAGAAAGACCCGCCTTTTTTATCGGCTCTTCGTTTTTCATACGATCTGTCTTTTATTCATTGGTTTTCATCGTTTCAAACTCTTATCGGCATGACTGTTTCCACCCAAGGCATTGAGCTTGACACTGGTTCCCGCACATGGCGCAGCACTGTCGAGCTGCTGTCGTCTATGCGGTTTTCGATTTCGCTGCTGACCGTCATTTGCATCGCTTCGGTCATCGGTACCGTTCTCAAACAGCAAGAGCCGCTGAGCAATTATGTCAACCAGTTCGGACCTTTCTGGGCGCAGGTGTTCAGCCTGGTGAGCCTGAATACGGTCTATAGCGCTTGGTGGTTTCTGCTGATCCTGGCCTTTCTGGTCATCAGCACCAGCTTGTGCATCAGCCGCAATGCACCGAAGATTTTTTCAGAGTTGAACCAGTTCAAGGAAGATCTCCGCGAACAAAGCTTGAAGGCTTTTGGGCACCGCGCTGAAAACACGCTCGAAGAAATACCTGAAGCTGCGGCTAGACGCATTGGTCAGACGCTTGTGCAAGGCGGCTGGCGTGTCAAACTTCAGCAGCGCGACGCCGGCTGGATGGTGGCAGCCAAAAAAGGGTCGCTCAACAAGCTCGGCTACATCGCTGCGCACAGTGCCATTGTGTTGGTCTGCGTGGGCGGTTTACTGGATGGCGACCTGATGGTGCGGGCGCAAATGTGGTTCAACAACAAGGTGGTTTTTACCGGCGGCGGCTTGATTGCTGACGTGCCGCAAAAGCACCGCTTGAGTGAGTTCAATCCGACCTTTCGCGGTAATTTGCTGGTCGCCGAGGGGACCCAGGCCAGCGTGGCGATGTTGAACCAGCCTGGTGGTGTGTTGCTGCAAGAGTTGCCCTTTTCAATTGAGTTGAAAAAGTTCATCGTCGAGTACTACTCGACCGGCATGCCTAAGCTGTTCGCCAGCGACATCGTGATTCACGACAAGGAAACCGGCGAGAGTATTCCGACACGGGTCGAGGTGAACCATCCCGCGAGCCACAAGGGCGTCGAAATTTACCAGTCTAGCTTTGACGATGGCGGCTCCAGTGTCACCCTCAAGGCTGTTCCAATGAATGCGGCCACCAAGCCGTTTGAAATTCAAGGCACGATTGGCAGCTCCAGTAACCTTAGCAACGGGCCTGAGAAGCTCACCCTGGAATACACCGCGCTACGCCTCATCAACGTCGAGAATTTTGCTAACAACGGTCGTCAGGTTGGCGATTCGGGTTCAGGTGTCGATGTGCGCAAAGTCGACCTGCGTCAGGCCATCGACAGCCGCCTTGGAGCGGCTAACAAAACCAAGATCAACAAAGAGTTGCGCAATGTCGGTCCGAGTGTCAGCTACAAGCTGCGCGACGGCGCAGGTCAGGCCCGTGAATACCAAAACTACATGCTCCCAGTGCGCATGGATGACAACCCCGACAGCACCGCGGTGTTTTTGCTCGGCGTGCGAGAAACCCCTGTCGATCCTTTCCAGTACCTGCGCGTTCCTGCTGATCAGGAAGGCAGCATGAACACCTTTTTGGCAACACGCGCAGCACTGGCCGATGTGCATCAGCGTGATGAGGCCGTCCGGCGCTATGTCAGCCAGGCGATTGCCGCTGGCCGACCGGATCTGGCGGCCCAACTCACGGCCTCCGCCTCACGCGCGCTTGGGCTGTTTGCGGGTGCTGAAACCATGACCCTGAAGGCCGGCCCAAGGGCTGAAGCCGCGGCTCAAACCGCCAAGCCGGCGTCAGGTCTGCAGGCCATCTCGGATTTCATGGAGGTCAACGTGCCTGAGGGTGAGCGCAGTCGGGCCGGCGAGGTGCTGGTGCGTATCCTCAACGGCGTGCTGTTCGAGCTGGTCACCATGACGCGCGAACAAGCCGCCTTGCCACCGCTGACGCGCGACGAAAAAACGCAGAACTTCATGGCCCAAATGGTCTTGAGCCTGAGCGATGCCGACCACTACCCCGCCCCGATGACGTTTGCACTGAAGGACTTTACGCAGGTTCAGGCCAGTGTCTTTCAGGTCGCCCGTGCGCCTGGCAGAAATATTGTTTACCTTGGTTGCGCCTTTCTCATCGTGGGCATTTTCTCCATGCTTTATGTGCGCGAACGCCGGCTCTGGGTCTGGCTCTCGCCGCGACCGGACACAGTGGACGCGAGTAACACCGCTATGTGCAGTCATGCGACCATGGCCTTGTCGGCGAATCGCAAAACGATGGACGGCGACAAGGAATTTGAAATGTTGAAAACCCGACTCTTACAGGTGTCCCCATGAATACCACCACGCTCAAGCGCAGTGGAGCCAATGATGGCTTCGTACTGAATGAAGGCTATTTTGCGCGCCGAAATTTACTTGACTGGCTGTTCGCAGCGCTAGTCGTTTGCGGTGGACTCTATGTCTTTTTCCGCTACCAAGCCCAGATGGATGTGTACGAAAAAGGGATCTTGCTGGGTGTTATTCCTGCAGCCATCGCGATGGGGTGGTTCTGGCGTCCGTTGCGTGCCTTGATGCTGGTCGTGACGGTTGGTTCGCTGCTCGGCATCGTCTCGTATCAGGGCGATCTGGCGCGCGCCGAACAGGTTTTTTGGCTGAAGTATTTTCTGTCCAGCCAGTCTGCTATTTTGTGGATGAGCATGCTATTTTTCATGGGGACCTTGTTTTATTGGTTTGGCATGATCGCTAGCCGAGGTGACGGCGGCAACAGCGCGGCTTTTGAGGCGATGGGCTCGAAAATTGTCTGGGTCGCCATCGGCATGGCCTTGATTGGTACGATGGTCCGCTGGTATGAAGGCTACCTGATCGGGCCAGACATCGGTCATATTCCCGTCAGCAATCTGTATGAAGTGTTCGTCTTGTTTTCATGGATGACGGCGACTTTTTACTTGTACTTTGAAGCGCAATACAAGACCCGCGCCCTCGGTGCTTTTGTCATGTTGGTGGTCAGTGCTGCTGTGGGTTTTCTGCTCTGGTACACCGTCGTTCGCGGTGCCCACGAAATTCAGCCCCTGGTCCCTGCTCTGAAAAGCTGGTGGATGAAGCTGCACGTGCCCGCCAACTTCATTGGCTACGGTATGTTCTCCTTGGCGGCGATGGTCTCGCTGGCTTACTTGATCAAGCAGCAAGCCACTGAAAAGCGCTGGTACAAACTGACGCCTTTGTGGATGCTCGGTGTGGTGATCTGCTTTGTGCCGATTGTTTTTCGCAAGTCGGCAGCGGATGTCGGTGGCGGCAATTACTGGCTCGGTTACCTGTTTGTGTCGGGCTTGATTTCAGCCGGTATTTTGCTGGGTCGCCAGCGACTTGCCGAGCGGTTGCCAAGTTTTGAAGTGCTCGACGATGTGATGTACAAAGCCATCGCCGTTGGTTTTGCTTTCTTCACCATCGCCACCGTACTCGGTGCGTTGTGGGCGGCTGAGGCTTGGGGCGGTTATTGGAGCTGGGACCCGAAAGAAACTTGGGCTTTGATCGTTTGGCTCAACTACGCGGCTTGGTTGCACATGCGCCTCATGAAGGGCTTGCGCGGCACCGTGGCGGCTTGGTGGGCGCTGGTCGGCTTGGCAGTCACCACCTTTGCTTTCCTCGGTGTGAACATGTTCCTGTCGGGCCTGCACAGCTACGGCGAATTGTGAGGTCGGCCGAGTGGCCGGTCCTTGTTGATTTTTGACACGCTCTTTTTAAAGGAAGCACCATGCTGATCAAGACCGACCACGACGGCTTTATTCATCCTGTGTCCAGCGAGATCACGTCTGAGAAGGTCTACCGTGACCGACGCGCGCTCATCAAGCTCATGGCTGGCGGCGCTGCCGGTGCAGCATTGGCGGGTTGGGCCGGCCGTGAGGCGATGGCGCAGGCGGTGACCGCGCCCGGCAAGCATGCGGCGCTGGCGGGTATGAAGTCGGCTGTGGCCGGCGCTGTGACGATGGACAAGCTCACCGACTACAAAGACGCCAGCACTTACAACAATTTTTACGAATTTGGCACAGACAAAGCTGACCCTGCCCGCAACGCTGGCACGCTTCCCCTACGGCCGTGGACCGTGAGCATTGAAGGGCTGGTCAAGCAGCCCAAAACCTTCGGCATTGAAGAGCTGCTCAAACTAAGTCCGCAAGAAGAGCGGATTTACCGGATGCGCTGTGTCGAGGGCTGGTCCATGGTGATTCCGTGGGTCGGCTATTCGTTGGCCGAGTTGATCAAAAGAGTCGAGCCGCTGGGCAGTGCCAAGTACGTAGAGTTCGTCACGCTGGCAGACCCCAAGACCATGCCTTTTGTCGGTTCGCGCGTGCTCGAATGGCCGTATGTTGAAGGCTTGCGCATGGACGAGGCCATGAACCCGCTGACCTTGCTGACCTTTGGCATGTACGGTGAGGTGTTGCCGAATCAAAACGGTGCGCCGGTGCGTTTGGTCGTGCCCTGGAAATATGGTTTCAAGAGCGCCAAGAGCATCGTCAAAATCCGCTTCACCGACAAAGAACCGCGCACCGCCTGGAACAAGGCTGCCGCGCAGGAGTACGGGTTTTATTCCAATGTCAACCCAAACGTCGATCACCCGCGCTGGAGCCAGGCGACTGAACGGCGTATTGGGGAAGACGGCTTGTTCGCCAAGAAGCGCAAGACGCTGCCGTTCAACGGCTACGAGGCGCAAGTGGCGCGGCTTTACGCCGGCATGGACTTGAAAAAACTTTTTTAACGTCAAGCATGTGTCTGTGTCTGTGTCTGTGTCTGTGCCTGAAGCGGGCTCCTCCCGGGTTTGTCGTTGCGAGCGAAGCCGGTATTTTTTCGTTTCGATGATGATCTTTGATTCCTTCGTCGTTGTGAGTTCAAGCTGGGTGTCTTCATGAAAAAGTGGCTGTTGCAGCCCGTTGCCAAGCCGACGGTTTTTGCGCTGTGTCTGCTGCCGTTTCTTTGGCTGTTTTATCGCGCGCTTCTTGACCAGCTGGGTGCTAATCCGCAAGAGGCATTGATCCGCGCCACCGGGGATTGGGCTTTGCGATTTCTGTGTATTGTCTTGGCTGTTACCCCACTGCGGGTGCTGAGCAAGACACCGAGCCTGGCGCGTTTCCGGCGCATGCTCGGTTTGTTCATGTACGTTTATGTGCTGCTTCACTTCCTGAGTTACAGCTGGTTTGACATGGGTTTTGACGTGGCGGACATCGTCAACGACATCATCAAGCGGCCATTCATTTTGGTCGGCGCCTTGTCGCTGTTATTGCTGACGCCTTTGGCTGCGACATCCTTCAATGCGGCCATCAAGCGGCTGGGTGCGAAGCGCTGGCAGCTGCTGCACAAGCTGATTTATGCAGTGGCTGGCTTGGCCGTCTTGCATTTTTTCTGGATGCGCGCCGGCAAAAATGACTTTGCCGAAGTGGCGGTTTATGCGGGAATCTTGGCCTTGCTGCTGGGCTGGCGACTGCGGCAATTGATCCGCCGTCGCGCCAAGTCTTAGCGCGGCTTAAAGTCTTTTAAAGCGCGACCAGCCGTTCAAGCCGCATCTGGTCTGCAGCGCTCTCACGCTCACGGATCACATGCACCTTGGAGCCGTCTACCAACAGTTCAACTGCGCGGCCACGGGTGTTGTAGTTGCTCGACATGCTCATGCAGTAAGCGCCCGTAGACAGCACGGCGAGCTGGTCGCCAGCCTTGACTGAGAGTAGGCGGTCGCGGCCGATCCAGTCACCGCTTTCGCAGATCGGGCCGACCACGTCGTAGCGCGCTGCAGGCGTGCTGGGCGTTGCAGTGGACTCGGTCAGCACGGGCACGATGGCATGGAAAGCCTGGTACATGGCTGGCCGCGGCAAGTCGTTCATGGCGGCATCGATGATGCAGAAGTTCTTGTGCTCGCCAGGCTTGACGTACAGCACCTCGGTCACACAAACGCCGGCATTGCCGACGAGCGAACGACCAGGCTCGATCATGAGTTTTTTCTGGCCGTAGCCGCGCTCATCCAACTTGCGCAGCAGCTGCGCCCACAGTGCATCCGCAGCCGGTGGTGTGTCGTTGTTGTAGTTGATACCCAAGCCACCGCCAAAGTCGATGTGCGCCAAGGCAATGCCGCTGGCCTCGATGCTGGCGACCAGATCGAGCACGCGGTCCATGGCGTCTAGGTAGGGCGTGGCGTCGGTGATTTGCGAGCCGATGTGGCAGTCAATGCCGACCACTTGCAAACCTTTGAGGCTGGCGGCGTATTGGTAAATTCGCAGCGTGTCTTCATGGGCCACGCCAAACTTGTTGTCTTTCAGGCCGGTTGAAATATACGGGTGTGTTTTCGGGTCGACGTTGGGGTTGACGCGAATGCTGACGGGCGCTCGCAGTCCTAGTGACTCGGCCACTTGCGACAGTACATCGAGCTCGGCTTCGCTCTCGACATTGAAGCAGCCAATGCCGGCTTGCAAGGCTTGACGCATTTCGGCGCGGGTCTTGCCAACGCCTGAAAAAATAATCTTGCCTGCATCGCCACCGGCGGCCAGAACCCGTTCTAGTTCACCACCGGAGACGATGTCGAAACCGCAGCCGGCGGTAGCAAAAACCTGCAGCACGCCGAGCGAGGAGTTGGCCTTCATGGCGTAGCAAATTTGCGCATGGCGACCAGCGAAA
The DNA here is from genome assembly GCA_947450765.1 of Comamonadaceae bacterium. Classification (GTDB taxonomy): domain Bacteria; phylum Pseudomonadota; class Gammaproteobacteria; order Burkholderiales; family Burkholderiaceae_C; genus Polaromonas. The sequence goes on from CANFXC010000034.1 coordinate 10,232, forward strand.
CCGCGTTGGTAAGCTGCCAGCGCTGCCAGCATTGAAGCTTTCGAATAGACAAACAGCGGCGTACCGTGCTCGGCTGCGAGCTGGCTCAGGCGGACGTCTTCGACTTGTAATTCAGCCCCGTGGTAAGCCACAAAAGGATGACCTGGCAGGGCTTGGACAGCGACTGCGGTGGATGATTGCTGGCTCATTGGGGTGTGGCGGCTGGTCGGTTGGTCGCGCTTGGAGTGGCCGTCACGGGTGAGGCAAGCGTAGGCGCGATGGGTGTGACTGCTGTCGTGGCTAGCGGTGGTGGCGGACCTGGTAAAAACAAAGGGCCTTTTTGACCGCAGCCGACCATGCAAGCGGACAGCAGGGCACCGGTCACGATGGTTGCAAAGCCTTGCGGTCTGGCCGACCAGGCGCGACGGCCTAAAATTTGACCGTGAATTTGAAGTGATGCAAACATGATGGGATTGTAATGACCGACTTGGAATATCTAGACTGCGCTGAAGCGGCTTTGAAAGCAGTGGAAATAGCTTGCGACCGGATCAACGATGAGTCCGACACCGATGTCGACAATCAACGCACTGGCGCGATGGTGACGCTGACTTTTGAAAATCGCAGCCAGATCATCATCAACCTGCAAAAACCCTTGCAAGAAATTTGGCTGGCCGCACGGGCTGGCGGCTTTCATTACAAGTACGCGTCCGGTCAGTGGCTTGACACCAAAACTGCCCACGAATTTTTCTCGGACTTGTCCCGCTACGCCAGCGAGCAAGCTGGCCAGCCCTTGCTTTTTAGCGCGGCCTAATTTTTGAAAAGGTCCAAGATACGCCGGCGTTCGTCCGTTGGCGGCAGCACCTGAATCGGGGCGCTTTGACCGCCCATGCCATTGGACGGGCTCACAGGGCGACCGTCAATGCCCACGCTGCTAACGCCGGCACCGCTGGCATATTCGTCGTAACACCACTCGCCATTGACGTTGACGACGCCTGCGGGCACGGGGATTTCAGCCACGGGGGTTGATTTCAACGCTGTTTGCATGAAGTTGATCCAGATCGGCAGGCTCAGGCCACCGCCGGTTTCACGATCACCCAATTTTTTAGGCTTGTCATAGCCCATCCACACCGCCCCCATCAGCGTCGGCTGGTAGCCCACGAACCAGGCGTCAATAGAATCGTTGGTTGTGCCTGTCTTGCCGTACAGGTCAGGGCGTTTGAGCGTGGCCTGGGCTCTTGCGGCGGTGCCTGAACGCGTTACTTCCTGCAATAAGCTGGACATGATGTAGGCATTTCTTGGCTCGATCGCACGGTTGTTTTCGTTCAGCGCAGGCGCCGGCGTTTCGACCAGTGTGTGGCCTTGCTGATCGGTGATTTTGGTGATCAGGTAAGGGGTGACACGGTAGCCACCATTGGCAAAAACAGAATAAGCCGTGGCCATCTGCATCGGCGTGACTGAACCTGACCCCAAAGCCATCGTCAGGTAAGCCGGGTGTTTGTCAGGTTCAAAGCCAAAGTGGCCGATCCAGTCTTGCGCGTTTTGAGTGCCGACGGCCTGCAAGATGCGAATGGAGACCAAATTTTTTGATTTCTTCAAAGCTGTTCGCATGCTCATCGGGCCCTCAAAAGTACCATCGTAATTTTTCGGCTCCCAAGGCTGTCCGCCGGTCACGCCTGAATCAAAAAACAAGGGCGCGTCATTGATGATGGTGGCAGGCGTGAAGCCTTTTTCAAGTGCTGCTGAATAGATGAATGGCTTGAAGCTGGAACCCGGCTGGCGCCAAGCCTGCGTGGCATGGTTGAACTTGTTTTTGTCGTAATCGAAGCCGCCGACCAGTGCGCGAATGGCACCGTCGCGCGGGTCCAGCGCTATAAACGCGCCTTCGACTTCAGGCAGTTGCGTGATTTCCCACGTGTTTTTGTCGGTCTTGGCGATGCGGATCAGCGCGCCGCGGCGCAGCCTGATGTTGGCCGGTGCTTTGTCACTCAAGCCTGATTGGGCCGGTTTCAAGCCATCGCCGGTGATCTCGACGGACTCGCCGTTTTGCCGCAGGGCAGTGATTTTTTTCGGTGTCGCTTCAAGCACGACAGCCGACATCACATCGCCGTTGTCCGGGCTGTCGGCCAGCGCATCGTCTATCACTTCTTCTGCTTCTTTGGGCACATCCGGCAGAGTCAGGAATTTCTCCGGCCCGCGATACACCTGGCGCCGCTCAAAATCCATGATGCCCTTGCGGAGTGCGTTGTAAGCAGCGGTCTGGTCAACCGAAGACACCGTGGTGTAAACGTTCAGGCCGCGCGTGTAAGTGCTATCGCCATACTGGTTGAAGACCAATTGGCGCACGGTCTCGGCAATGAACTCGGCATGCACGCGTCCAGCGTTGGGGCCGCTGCGGATTTTGAGTTCTTCCTTTTTGGCCGCTGCAGCTTGTGTGCTGGTGATGAAGTTGTTTTCCTCCATGCGGTCAATGATGTATTGCTGGCGCGCCCGCGCCCTTGGCAGATTGCTGATCGGGTTGTTCGCTGAGGGCGCTTTGGGCAGCCCGGCCAGCATGGCGGCTTCTGCAATGCTGATGTCTTTCAGGGGCTTGCCGAAATAAGTCTCTGACGCGGCGGCAAAACCATAGGCCCGCTGGCCCAGATAAATCTGATTCATGTAAATCTCAAGAATTTGGTTCTTGGTCAGCATGTGCTCAAGCTTGAAGGTCAGCAATATTTCATAAATTTTGCGCGTGTAACTTTTCTCGGCCGACAAGTACACGTTGCGTGCAACCTGCATGGTGATGGTTGAGGCACCTTGGCTTTTGGATCGGCCGAAGTTGGCCAATCCGGCGCGAATCACGCCCAAGTAATCAACGCCGCCGTGCTGGAAGAAGCGTGCGTCTTCAATGGCCAACACGGCATCCTTCATGACTTGGGGGATGTCCTTGATGGGCGTCAGGCTGCGCCGTTCTTCGCCAAATTCACCGATCAGCGCACCGTCGGCGGCAAACACGCGCATGGGAAGTTTGGGCCGGTAGGTCGACAGATCCGAAATATCAGGCAAGTTCGGATAAGCCACCGACAGCGCGACCGCGATCACCAGCAGTAGGCTCAACCCGGCGGCTGCGGCCAAGCCGGTGGCCCACGTGATCAGACGGATCACGACTTGGCGCTGGCTGCTTGGCGGATTGGTAGAGGGTGGGGCTTTTGAGTTGTGTGGAAGCATGAGTTCGATCTTAGGACACCGCGACATTATAAAAACGCTCAGCCGTTCAAGGTGTCCGCAGATGCAGGGCTCGAGGTTCCCATTTTCCCCGTTTGTGAGTTGTAAAAAATGTAATAGAAATTGTGTATTAATTGCTTTATTGGCGATACTTGCACTGGTGAAAAAAACTTTGGTTTTCAATTGAGAAAAATTTTCAAATCAAGGCCTAAACCACTGATTGGATTGGACGTGTCCACGACCAGTCTGAAATGGGTGGAATTGGCTCAGGGTGACAATTCCAGACTGGTCCTGGAGCGCTGCGTTATGGCGCCGCTGCAGGCTGGCTGGATGGTCGAAGGTCACATCGAGCAATTTGACGAAGTAGCCGCAGCACTCAGGCATTTGGTCAAAGTCAGCGGAAGCCGCACCCGTGACGTGGCGCTGGCCATGCCGGACTCAGCAGTGATCACGACAAAAATTCGGCTCCCCGCAGACTTGGGTGAAGTTGAACTGCTGCGCCAAGTCGAGGCTGAAGTGGAGCGACTGAGTGGCCACTCTGTGGCTGACATGAGCTTTGATTACTCGGTTCAAGGGCGAACGCATGCACCGGGGCAGAACGCTGACGTGGAAGTTTTCATTGCAGCGGCCCGCCGAGAGACTGTACAGGATTGGTTGGGACTGGCGGAATCGGCCGGTCTGACGCCCGTCGTGATGGATGTCGGAGCCGAGGCGTCCATGCTGGCCGCACGCCGGCTGATCAATGCAAAGCATGTGGCCATTGCCAGCCCGGTCGTGGCGCTGTTTCAAGTCGGGACGGAGGGGGCCAGTTTGCACGTGACACAGCAGGGCGAAATCGTTCACGTGACACGCAAGACCCTAGACGGAGCCCTGCTGAGCGAACTTATGGCTCATGAATCGGGGCTTGACAAGACCCATGTTGAGCGCCAAAAAGACATGGAGTCGTTGTCGGGTGGTGAGCAAACTGATTGGTCACCTTTCCTCACGACATTAGCCGACGGGTTGGCCAGTGACCTTGATGCCTTCATCTCTGCTTCATCGTTTCGAAAGATGGACACCATCTTGTTGGCAGCAGATTCGCCAGTACTCAGCGGTCTGCAGGACGCGATCAGACGCAGAACTTTTTCTGACTGTCTGTTGGTCGACCCATTCAGCGAAATGCTGTTGGGGCCGGCCCTTGAGGGGAGCACCTTTCAGCATGCGCGGCACGCTGGCATGTTGAAAGCTTGTGGTTTGGCCTTACGGCGGTTTCACGGCTCATGCTGATCAATTTGTTGCCGCATCGGGCGTGGGCACTTGCGCGAATGCGCAGAAATTTTGCGACCGCTTTGACCATAGCGGCGCTGCTGGGTCTGCTCTTCGGGACCGGTTCAAGTTTATGGATGGGATTACAACTGGCCGCACAAGCGTCAGCCAACAGCATCCTGATAAATGAAATTTCAGCCGTCGATGCGGAGCTCAAGAAAATGGCTCAAGTCAATGAAGATCTGGTTAAGGTGAGCTTGCGGGAATCGACACTTGAGACCTTGCGGCACGAGGGCAAAGTGTCGGCCGCCTTGCTGCAAGAGGTGGCTGACCTCTTGCCGGACAGCTTATATCTGACGTCACTGAAGCAGGAGGGCGACAAAGTCGGTATCCACGGCGTGGCGCGATCGAACGAACAGGTGTTCGAATTGTTGCGCCGGATAGGCAGTGAGGGGAAGTGGCTCGTCCAGGCTGAGTTGATCGAGGTCACGGGAGCGCCATTGAACATGGATGTCCTTGCGCTGACGGGGACGCCTTTCGCCATGCGAGCTCTGGTTCAACGGACTAGGCCGCCAGCTGATCCGGATGTCGTGCTGCATCCATCGACGGCGCCTTGATGCGTGGTCTAAGTCGCATGCTGATTCAAGGCATCAGTCGTGATGCACCGATCGCTTGGCCGGCTTGGCTGCGTCATGTGCTGTACGCTTCAGTCAGCGTGGTAGTTTTCGGCGTACTTTGGTTTTTCTGGTTGTCGTCTGTTCGACAAGATGTATTGGACGCGCAAGCAACGCATGTGCGGTTGCGAGCCGAGTTCAGTGCCAAGCTGCTTCGCGCTGCCCCGCTGACGGCCTTGCAGAGTCAGCAGTCGCGCTTGGGGCTGCGGCTTGCGCTGCTTGAAAAGCAATTGCCGGGTCCGCATGAGGTGTCTATTTTGTTGGCCGACATGAGCCGTGCGGGACGGGCCCACAACCTTCGCATTGAACTGCTCCGACCGGCAGATATGCATCGTCAACTGCCCTACGCGCAGCAGTCTATAGCCCTGCGCGTGAGCGGTCGTTACCAAGATTTGGCAGGGTTCGCCGCTGAGTTAGCTGGATTCAACTGGTTGGTATCGATTCAAAGTTTCACACTGACCCCCACAAAAAATGGCGCCCTTTCGATGGATGCCATCGTCCACACGCTGCGACCTTTGAGCACGACAACAAACGCAAACGTAGCCAAGGTAACGCCATGAAAATCTATCCAGCAACGGCATTCATGGTTTCCACTGCACTGGTGCTGCTGGCTGGCTGCGCGGAGACTGAGCCTGATGATGGCCTGCAAAGCTGGATGCAAAACGAACGTAGCCGACATAAGCCCAGAGCGCCCATCCTGCCGGTACTGTCGGTACTGCCTGAAGATGGACCCGTTGCCGTGACGTCGCAGGGCTTGACGCAACGCAAAGGCGTTGAGCCGTTCAGCAGTCTACGGCTATTGCGCACTGCAGCGATGGATGGTGCTGCGACTGCCGAAATACCTTTGCTGGTGGAAAAATCGAGCCGCCCCACGCTGCCGCTGAATGCGTCACCGCTGGCAGGCATGCGACTGGTCGGTAGTCTGCAAAGCGGCGGCCAGCCTTTGGCACTTTTGCGGGTCAATGGCTTCATTTACCCGGTTCGCGTTGGGGACCGGCTCGGTCAAGATCAAGGGCGCGTCACCGCCATCACGCTGTCTGGTTTGGTGCTGCGAGAAACTGCGCTCGGCCCGACAGGTCAACCGCTTGAGCGCGTCGTCAACTTGGCGCTGGTGTCGGAACCATGATGAAACTGGACACTTCCATGCGCAACCCTGTGCGACTGATCCCGCTCGTTTTTCTGGGGCTTCATGGCGTTTCCATGTGTTCGGCGACTTGGGCTCAAACCGCGATGCCTGTTGCCGTTCAACCGTTCGTCCAGCCACCGGTTCGTCCCTTAGGGGTCGTCGACCCGGGCAAAGATCTCATCACCTTGAACTTTCAGAACATCGAAATTCGTGCCCTTCTGCAGGTCATGGCCGAATTCACCGGCCTGAACATGGTGGTCTCTGACAGTGTCTCGGGCGCTGTGACTTTGCGCCTGAAAGAGGTGCCTTGGCCGCAGGCACTGGACATTATTTTGGCGTCGCGCGGACTGGGTTCACGGCAAAGCGGCAATATCATGCACATCGCGCCGAAGGAAGAACTCGCGGCCCACACCAAGGCAGACCTGCAAGCGCAGCAAGCCTTGCAGGTGATCGAGCCGACGCTGACACATGAGTTCCGATTGAATTACGCCAAGGCAGCGGATGTGTCGCGGAGTTTGATGGGTGGTGTGGGTGTTGGCGTGGGCACGGGTGTCGGGGCCAATGCGACACGCATCTTGTCACCGCGTGGAAGTGTGATGGCAGATGTTCGAACGAACCAGATTTTTGTGACGGATATTCCCGCCAAGCTGGCTCAGGTACAGGGCCTGCTGCGGCTACTCGACATTCCGGTGCGACAGGTCTTGATCGAGGCGCGCATCGTCGAGGCCTCAGACTCTTTTGGTCGATCCATCGGTGTCCGCTTGGGTGGCCGACCGATCACCTTGAACGGTAGCCGAAACACGCAGTTTGGGGCCAGCTACCTAGCGCCCGATATGGCGTCGGGTGCGGCCCCTGTTTTGGGTGGAAATTTTGGGACTACCGCTGGTGATTTCGTCAATTTTCCGGCAGCGCCTTTGAACGGTTTTCCGGCTGCGACCTTTGCCGTCTCGCTGTTCAATTCCTCGCTCACCCGCATGCTGAACCTTGAGATTTCAGCCATGGAAGCAGATGGCAAGGGCAAGGTGATTTCCAGCCCGCGTATTGTCACGACGGATCAGGTGAAGGCGTTGATTGAGCAAGGCACCGAGCTGCCTTACCAGACTGGCGGGACACCCACCATCGCGCCCTCCATTCAATGGCGCAAAGCCAGCTTGAAGCTTGAGGTAACCCCCCAGATCACGCCGGAAGGCAACATCATTCTGAGCCTCGACGTCACCAAAGACAGCGTGGGCCGCGTCACTTCAAACGGTTTTGCGATCGACACCAAGCATGTGCAAACGCAGGTGCTGGTCGAAAACGGCGGGACGGTCGCCATCGGCGGCATTTTTGAACAGACTGAGCGAGAGGACCTGATCAAGGTGCCCTTGCTTGGTGACTTGCCCTTCGTCGGGGCTTTGTTCAGAAGTCGAAGCCGCAGCGCTAGCAAATCCGAAATGTTGGTGTTCATCACCCCTCGACTTCTGCCGGAAGTCGGTTTGACCGGCGCGCTAGGCCCGCTGGCTGCGGATCGTCCTGATTTTATGAAGCCGCCCTGAATCGGCGCGACAGGCGCGGCTGGCCAAGGTTATGCTCTCCATCTTTCGGTTGGTAGATGCGGGCTGAGCCGCCAGCACTGAAAGCCAGCTTCACAAATCATTGACGTTTTTCATTCCATTGAACTCGAATCCGCAACGAATTGCCTGCGTCGGCCTGCCTGGCTCGGGGAAAACCACGGTCGGCCGACAGCTGGCCAGACGCATCGGTTGTCGTTTCATTGACTCAGACCATGTCATGGAGCATCGCATTGGCGGTTCCATCCGTGAGTTTTTTGAGCGCGAGGGGGAACCGGCTTTTCGCGACCTCGAAGAGACTGTGATCGATGAGTTGACGCAAGGCGAGCGCTGCGTGCTGTCAACCGGCGGCGGCGCGGTGTTGCGTCCACTCAATCGCCAGCATTTGCATGCGCGCACCACCACGGTCTACCTGCACTCGGCGCCTGAGGAGGTTTTCAGGCGCTTGCGTCACGACCAGAATCGGCCCTTGCTGCAGGTGGCTGATCCCTTGGTACGCCTCAAAGAGTTGTATGTGGCGCGCGATCCGCTGTACCGCGAGACGGCGCACCACATCATCGAAACCGGTCGCCCTTCGGTGGCCAGCCTGGTCAGCACCATCATGGCTGAGCTCAAGCTGGACGCTTGGGAGCCGCCGCGCGCCTGACCCGCAGGCCACAAGCCCGGGTAAGGCGTGGCCGATACACTTGGCGCCATGCAAATCGCTCCACTTTCCAAGTCAGATGTCCCCGTCACGCAGCAGGTGCGTATTGAGCTCGCTGAGCGCTCCTACGACATTCTCATTGGCAGCCAACTGTTAGGCCGTGCTGAAACGTATGCCGGGCTGCCGCAGGCCAGCACCGCGCTGATCGTCTCCAACACCACGGTGGCGCCACTCTATGCGGCGCAATTGCAGGCCGCGCTCAAATACCATTACGGCAAAGTCCTGCTGGTCAGCTTGCCCGACGGCGAGGTCTACAAAGACTGGACCACGCTGCAACTTATTTTTGACGCCTTGCTGGAAAACAGCTGCGACCGTAAAACGGTGTTGTTTGCGCTGGGCGGCGGCGTGGTCGGCGACATGACCGGTTTTGCGGCGGCCAGCTACATGCGCGGCGTGCCTTTCGTGCAGATCCCAACGACTTTGCTGGCGCAGGTGGACTCTTCGGTGGGTGGTAAAACGGCCATCAACCATCCGCTGGGGAAAAACATGGTGGGCGCTTTTTACCAGCCGCAACGCGTCATTTGCGACCTCGACGTGCTGGCCACGTTGCAGCCGCGTGAACTCAGCGCGGGGCTGGCCGAGATCATCAAATACGGGCCCATCGCTGACATGGATTTTCTCGACTGGATTGAAGCCCACATCGATGATTTGCGCGCTGGCGACAGCACCGCGCTGGCGCATGCCGTCAAGCGCAGCTGCGAAATCAAGGCCTTTGTAGTGGGCCAGGACGAGCGCGAAGCGGGCTTGCGGGCGATTTTGAATTTCGGTCACACCTTCGGCCACGCTATCGAGTCCGGCATGGGCTATGGCGCTTGGTTGCACGGCGAAGGCGTCGGTTGCGGCATGGTCATGGCAGCAGAGTTGTCGCAGCGGCTCGGACTGATTGATGCTGCTTTGGTGGCGCGTCTGCGCCGCTTGGTCGAGCGCGCTGGCTTGCCGACGGTCGGCCCGCAACTCGACGTCACCGACAACGCCGGGCGCTACATGGCGCTGATGCAGGTCGATAAAAAAGCCGAAGCCGGTGCGCTCAAGTTCGTCGTCATCGACGGACCTGGCCGCGCGGCCGTGCGTGGCGCACCCGATGCGCTGGTACGCGCGGTCATCGACGCCTGCTGCGTGCCGGTCTGAGCTTGCTTTTGTACGCATGACACTCGCCGCCTACGCCTCTGACCCGTCGAAAACGCGGGGTCGCCTGTTTGCCGAATCTGTCGCACCGACGCGAACCGACTTCCAGCGCGACCGTGACCGCATCGTCCATTCCACGGCTTTTCGGCGCTTGGTCTACAAGACGCAGGTTTTTTTGAACCACGAAGGCGATCTGTTTCGCACGCGTTTGACACATTCGCTTGAAGTCGCGCAGCTGAGCCGTTCGATCGCCCGGCCTTTGGGTTTGAATGAGGACTTGGTGGAGGCGGTGGCGCTGGCGCATGACTTGGGTCACACGCCCTTTGGCCACGCCGGCCAAGACGCGCTGAACGACTGCATGGCATCGCACGGCGGTTTTGAACACAACTTGCAAAGTCTGCGGGTCGTTGACCAGCTTGAAGAACGTTACCCGGCCTACGACGGCCTGAACCTGACCTTTGAAACCCGCGAAGGCATCCTCAAGCACTGCTCGCACCGCAACGCCGAGCTGATCGAACAGTCAGAGCCGGGCGGCGTGGGGCGGCGCTTTTTAGACCGCAACCAGCCCAGCTTAGAAGCGCAGCTGTGCAATCTGGCCGACGCCATCGCCTACAACGCGCATGACATTGACGACGGCGTGCGCTCCGGCTTGATCACCGTGGTGCAACTGCAGTCTGTCGAACTGTTTGAGCGCTACCGCGTCGAGGCGCTGGCCGAGTTTCCCGACTTAGCCGAGCCTGCACGTGCTCGCCGTTTGCTGTATGAAACCATCCGCCGCATGCTCAGCGCGCAGGTCTATGACGTCATCGCCGCCACCCGGCAGGCGCTTAAGCAAGCGGCTCCGGCCAGTGCGGACGAGGCCCGGTTGGCCGGCCCCTTGCTACGGTTCAGCCCTGCCATGCACGCGCAATCGACGGCGCTGAAGCAATTTTTGTTTGCGCAGCTCTACCGCCATCCGCAGGTCATGCAGATGACCGGTCAAGCTCAGATCGTGGTCCGTGAGCTGTTTGAGGCTTACTCAGCGCAGCCGTCTGAAATGCCGCCGGTCTTTGCGGCCCGGCCCGACGCCGCCCGCGCGGTGGCCGACTACATCGCCGGCATGACCGACCGTTTTGCAGGCCGTGAGCATGAGCGGCTGACGGGGCGCAAGCTGCTGTAATCTGTCCTTCGACCATGGCCCGCCAACCCCGCCTCACCGTTCCCGGTTACCCGCACCACGTGATCCAGCGTGGCAACAATCGTCAGCCGATCGTGCTGGACGACGCAGACCGGCTGCGCCTGTTGGCGTTGCTGGCGGAACACGCGCCCCGCTGCAAGGTCGCGCTGCACGCCTATGTGCTCATGGACAACCACTTTCACCTGCTGGCCACGCCTGAAACCCCGGATGGCCTGCCGCAACTGATGCAGGCCGTGGGCCGCAGTTATGTCCGGTATTTCAACAATCGGCACGGCCGCAGCGGTACTTTGTGGGAAGGTCGCTACAAATCGGCGCTGATCGAAACCGACCGTTATTTACTCGCCTGCATGGTCTACATCGACCTCAATCCCGTGCGCGCTGGCATGGTGGCCGAGCCGGCGCAGTACCCGTGGTCGAGTCACAGGCACTGTATTGGACAAGGCGTGGACAAGTTGGTGACGCCGCATGCACTGCTTTGGAACCTAGGGAACACGCCGTTTTCGCGTGAGGCTGCTTACCGCGAGTTGGTGCAAGCAGGCGTTTCGCCTCAGCAGCAAGAAGCTCTGACGCACACCGCCTTGACGGGCTGGGCGTTAGGCTCTGAGCCATTTCTGAAGGCTTTACAAGAGGGGACGACGCGCCGTATAGCACCCGGCAAACGCGGCAGACCCAGATTGCCTGACCGTCCTGACACGCCTGGTTTATAGCCCTTGTCATTACTTTTGATCTGACCCTAATTTATCTGGGTAATGACTGGCTGAAAAATAAATGGGATCTGACCCCATTTATTTTGTTTGGCATTATTGTTGCTGTGCACTATGCTCGCTTCTCGGAATTTTATTGACTGTTTTGGATGGGGATTGCCATGACCACGGCTGCTGAAATCAAGGATTTTGAACAACACGGTTTGTACTCAGGCCAAAACGAGCATGACGCTTGTGGTGTGGGCTTTGTAGCGCACATCAAAGGCCATAAGAGTCATGCCATCGTGCAGCAGGGTCTGAAGATCCTCGAAAACCTAGACCATCGAGGCGCTGTCGGCGCTGACAAACTGATGGGCGATGGCGCTGGTATTTTGATTCAGCTGCCTGACGCGCTGTACCGCGAAGAAATGGCTTTGCAGGGGATCGAGTTACCGCCGCCTGGCGAATACGGCGTTGGCATGGTGTTTTTGCCCAAAGAGCACGCTTCCCGCCTAGCTTGCGAGCAAGCCATGGAACGCGCTGTTCGCCTTGAAGGCCAAGTGCTCTTGGGCTGGCGCGACGTGCCGGTCAATCGTGACATGCCGATGTCGCCGACCGTGCGCGAAAAAGAACCCATCCTGCGCCAGATTTTCATTGGCCGCGGTAACGATGTGATCGTTCAAGACGCGCTGGAGCGCAAGCTGTACGTCATTCGCAAAACCGCCAGCCGAGCGATCCAAAACCTCAAGCTGACGCACAGCAAAGAATATTACGTCCCGAGCATGTCCAGCCGCACGGTGGTCTACAAAGGCTTGTTGCTGGCCGATCAAGTCGGGGTTTACTTCAAAGACCTCAGCGATGTGCGTTGCGTCTCAGCGTTGGGGCTGGTGCACCAGCGTTTCTCGACCAACACTTTCCCCGAGTGGCCGCTGGCCCACCCGTACCGCTACGTTGCGCACAACGGCGAGATCAACACCGTCAAAGGCAACTACAACTGGATGAAGGCCCGCGAAGGCGTGATGTCGTCACCCGTGCTCGGTGCCGATTTACAAAAGCTCTACCCGATCAGCTTTGCTGACCAGTCCGACACTGCGACCTTCGACAACTGCCTTGAACTCCTGACGATGGCCGGCTACCCGATCAGCCAGGCCGTGATGATGATGATCCCCGAGCCGTGGGAGCAGCACGCCACCATGGACGAGCGCCGCAAAGCGTTTTATGAATACCACGCTGCGATGATGGAGCCGTGGGACGGCCCAGCGTCGATCGTTTTCACTGACGGCCGTCAAATTGGCGCCACGCTAGACCGCAACGGCCTGCGCCCATCGCGCTACTGCGTCACCGACGACGATCTGGTCATCATGGCCTCAGAGTCGGGCGTGTTGCCGGTGCCTGAGCACAAGATTATTCGCAAATGGCGTTTGCAGCCCGGCAAGATGTTCTTGATCGACCTCGAACAAGGCCGCATGGTCGACGACGAAGAGATCAAGGCCACGCTGTCACACAGCAAGCCGTACAAGCAGTGGATTGAGAACCTGCGCATCAAGCTCGCTGGTGTGACCGCGGCAGCTGCAGGCGGAACGCTTGTGGCTGAATCCGGCGTGTCGCTACTCGATCGTCAACAGGCATTTGGCTACACCCAAGAAGACATCAAATTTTTGATGTCACCCATGGCCATCAATGGCGAGGAAGCCACCGGCTCCATGGGCAACGACAGCCCGCTGGCCGTGCTGTCCAACAAAGACAAGCCGCTCTACAACTACTTCAAGCAGTTGTTCGCCCAGGTGACGAACCCGCCGATCGATCCAATCCGCGAAGCCATCGTCATGTCGTTGGTGTCTTTTGTCGGCCCTAAGCCAAACTTGCTGGACATCAATCAGGTGAACCCGCCGATGCGGTTAGAGGTCAGTCAGCCGGTGCTCAACACCGCCGACATGCAAAAATTGCGTGACATCGAAGCCCACACGCAAGGCAAATTCAAAAGCTACACGCTAGACATCACTTACCCACTGGACTGGGGTCATGAGGGTGTTGAAGCCAAGCTGGCCTCGCTGTGCGCTGAAGCCGTGGATGCCATCAAGAGTGGCAAAAATATTCTGATCGTCAGTGACCGCGCTGTCAGTCCGACGCAGGTCGCGATACCGGCCGTGCTGGCTTTGTCGGCGGTGCACCAGCATCTTGTCAAAGAAGGTTTGCGCACGACGGCCGGTCTGGTGGTTGAAACCGGTTCTGCAAGAGAAATACATCACTTTGCCGTGCTGGCGGGTTACGGTGCAGAAGCCGTCCATCCTTACCTCGCGATTGAAACGCTGGCCGAGCTGGCCGCCGGTTTGAAGGGCGAACTCAGCGCTGACAAAGCGGTCTACAACTACACCAAGGCGATTGGCAAGGGTTTGTCGAAGATCATGTCCAAGATGGGCGTGTCGACCTACATGAGCTACTGCGGTGCGCAGCTGTTTGAAGCCATCGGCCTGAACCGCGTCACCATCAACAAGTACTTCACCGGCACGGCCAGCCAGGTCGAAGGCATGGGTATTTTTGAAATTGCCGAAGAGGCCCTGCGCATGCACCGCGCCGCCTTTGGCGACGACCCGGTGCTGGCCACCATGTTGGACGCTGGCGGCGAATACGCTTGGCGTGTGCGCGGCGAAAATCACATGTGGACGCCCGACGCGATTGCCAAGCTGCAACACGCCACGCGCGCCAACAACTGGAGCACCTACAAGGAATACGCCCAGCTGATCAACGATCAGAACCGTCGCCACATGACGCTGCGCGGCATGTTCGAGTTCAAAATCGATCCATCCAAAGCCATCCCGATCGACGAGGTCGAGTCGGCCAAGGAGATCGTCAAGCGCTTTGCCACAGGCGCCATGTCGCTCGGTTCCATCAGCACCGAGGCCCATGCCACGCTGGCCGTTGCCATGAACCGCATTGGCGGCAAGAGCAACACGGGCGAGGGCGGAGAAGATCCCAACCGTTACCGTCAAGAACTCAAAGGCATCCCGATCAAGCAGGGCCAAACGCTGAAAAGCGTGATCGGCGAAAGCGTCGTGGAAGTCGACATGCCTTTGCAAGACGGTGATTCGTTGCGCTCAAGAATCAAGCAGGTCGCTTCCGGCCGCTTTGGCGTGACGGCTGAATATTTGGTCTCAGCTGACCAGATCCAGATCAAGATGGCGCAGGGTGCCAAGCCCGGCGAGGGCGGCCAGCTGCCAGGCGGCAAGGTCTCAGAATACATCGGTGCGCTGCGTTATTCGGTGCCGGGTGTGGGTCTGATTTCGCCACCGCCGCACCACGACATTTACTCCATCGAAGATTTGGCACAGCTGATTCACGATTTGAAAAACGTCAATCCGCGTGCCAGCATCAGCGTCAAGCTGGTCTCTGAAGTCGGCGTTGGCACCATTGCGGCCGGCGTGGCCAAAGCCAAGGCCGACCACGTGGTGATTGCTGGCCACGACGGTGGCACAGGCGCATCGCCTTGGTCGTCTATCAAACACGCGGGCTCGCCTTGGGAAATCGGTCTTGCCGAAACCCAGCAGACGCTGGTCTTGAACCGCCTGCGCGGTCGCATTCGCGTGCAAGCCGACGGCCAGATGAAGACCGGCCGTGACGTCGTCATTGGCGCGCTGTTGGGCGCGGATGAATTCGGCTTCGCCACCGCACCGCTGGTGGTCGAAGGCTGCATCATGATGCGCAAATGCCACCTCAACACCTGCCCGGTGGGTGTCGCCACACAAGACCCCGTGTTGCGCCAGAAGTTCAGTGGCAAGCCTGAGCATGTCGTCAACTATTTCTTCTTTGTCGCCGAAGAAGCGCGCCAGTTGATGGCGCAACTCGGCATCCGTAAGTTCGACGATCTGATTGGCCGTGCCGACCTGCTCGACACACAAAAAGGGGTGGAGCACTGGAAGGCCGACGGCCTCGATTTCAGCCGCCTGTTTTACCAACCAAATGTGCCGGCTGACGTGCCGCGTATGCACGTGGCCGAGCAAGAGCACGGGCTTGAAAAAGCCCTCGACGTTCGCTTGATTGAGAAATCAAAAGCGGCGCTCGAAAAAGGTGAGAGAGTCCAGTTCATCGAAGTCGCCCGCAACGTCAATCGCACGGTCGGCGCCATGTTGTCTGGCGAGCTGACGCGGCGTCACCCGCAAGGACTGCCAGATGACACGCTGCGCATTCAGCTTGAAGGCACTGGCGGTCAATCCTTCGGTGCGTTTCTGGCCAAGGGCATCACCATGTACCTGATTGGTGACGCCAACGATTACACCGGCAAGGGTCTGTCGGGCGGTCGTATCGTGGTTAGGCCGAGCATTGATTTCCGCGGTGATGCCGTGAAGAACACCATCGTTGGCAACACCGTTTTGTACGGCGCGACCACCGGCGAAGCCTTCTTCAGCGGCGTGGCGGGTGAGCGCTTTGCAGTGCGTTTGTCGGGTGCGACGGCGGTCGTCGAAGGCACGGGCGACCACGGTTGCGAATACATGACCGGCGGCACCGTCGCCGTGCTGGGCAAGACCGGCCGCAACTTCGCTGCGGGCATGAGCGGTGGTGTGGCTTATGTGTACGACGAAGACGGCCAGTTCGCCACGCGTTGCAACACCAGCATGGTGTCGATGGACAAGGTCGTCAGCTCGGCCGACCAGCACCTGCATGACACCTCAGGCTGGCACGGCAATGAAACCGACGAGGACCAGTTGAAGCGTCTGTTGCAAGACCACAAC
>CANFXC010000035.1 GCA_947450765.1 Comamonadaceae bacterium
GAGGTGACGACCTTGGACATTTTCGGGTCCATGGTGAAGTACTCGTGCTTCCAAGAGACCGAGTCGCCCATGCGCCGCATTTGCCGCGTGATGGTCGAGCCGGACTCTTCTTTCCATTCCCACACTTTGGCGACAAAGTTTTTACGGCCCAGGTCGTGCCGCGTTTTTCCTTCGCCGGCGAGCTTGCGCTCCACCACGATCTGCGTGGCGATGCCCGCGTGGTCGGTGCCTGGCACCCACAGCGTGTTGTCGCCCGACATGCGGTGATAGCGCGCCAGCGAGTCCATGATGGTCTGGTTGAACGCATGGCCCATGTGCAGCGTGCCGGTCACGTTGGGCGGTGGCAGTTGAACCGCAAACGACGGCTTGGCCGCGTCCAGCGTCGGTTCGTACATGCCGCTTTGCTCCCAAGCCGGACCCCAATGGGCTTCCAGCGCAGCGGGCTCAAACGATTTGGACAGAGATTGCAGGCCGGGTTGATCGACAGGCTGGACCGGCTGGGTGGGGGCGTTGCTCATGGGAACTTTATGAAGTGAAAACGTCCCGCTGCGAAAGCGCTCTCAAGGCGAGGACGAAAGCCGAGATTTTAACTAGCTGGCGGGGCTGGTCGGGTAGTGGCTGATTCACCCAAATCAGTAGCAAAATTGCGCGTCCTCTTAAAAATACGCAAACTTTCAAACGCTGGAGTTTTTTCATGATTTTTTCTCGACGCCTCGGCTTGGCTTCGCTCGCTCGTCATGCCGCCGTATTAGCCGGTTTGGCCGTTTGTTGCAGCTTCGGCGTGGCCATAGCGCAGCCTCTCAAGCCCATCAAAATTCTGGTGGGTTTCCCGCCCGGCGGTGGTACGGACGCAGCGGCGCGGATCTTGGCTGAAAAGCTCAAGGACGAGTTAGGCGTTGCAGTGATTGTGGAAAACAAACCAGGTGCGGGCGGGCAGATTGCGGCGCAGGCCCTGAAAGCCGCCGTGGCCGACGGCAGCACCTTGTTTTTGTCGCATGACCACACCATCACCATCTTGCCGATGGTTCTTAAAAACCCGGGCTACGCTCCTGCGCAAGACTTTGTACCTGTGGCCGGTTTTGCCACATTTGTGAATGCCTTCGCGGTGTCTGGTGGCACACCGGCCAAGAGTTTTACGGAGTACGTAGACTGGGTTAAAACGCAAAGTGGCAAGGGAGCGGTGGGCATTCCGGCCCCAGCGTCAACGCCTGAGTTTCTGGTCAAGGTCATCGGTGACAAATTCAAGCTTGACCTGTTGTCTGCGCCGTACCGGGGCAGCGCGCCCATGATGGCCGATATGCTGGGCAACCAGATCGGTGCGGGTGTGGCGTCAGTGCCTGACTTCATTGAAAACCACAAGGCCGGCAAAGTCCACATCGTGGCTGTGCTGGGTGCTAAGAGGCAGGCCGCTTTGCCTGATGTGCCCACGTTCTCAGAGCTCGGCATGAGCGGCCTAGAAGACCTGCCGTATTACGGTATCTTCGCCCCGGCGGGCACACCAAAAGCTTTTGTCGACACCTTCTCTGCCGCCTTGGCCAAAGTTCTCACGCAGCCGGAAGTGCGGAATCATTTGAGCCAGATGGGTCTGACCGTGGGCTACATGACGTCCAGTCAACTGGCTCAGCGGGAAAAAGCTTACGCCCAAGCTTGGGCTCGCATCATTAAAAAAAGTGGTTTTCAGCCGCAATAATTTTGATTTTCACGTCCACTTTTTAAGTGGCCTTCATTCACTCTCTAGGAGATTTTCATGGCTACTCTCAAAGGGTCCAAAACGGAAGAAAACCTAAAATCTGCATTCGCCATCGAAGCACAGGCCAACCGTCGTTATCTGTATTTTGCAAACAAAGCCGACGTTGAAGGCCAGCCCGATGTGGCAGCGTTGTTTCGCTCTACCGCCGAAGGTGAGACCGGGCACGCCCACGGCCACCTCGAGTGGCTTGAGAAATGTGGCGACCCTGTCACTGGCATGCCTTTCGGCTCGACCCGTGACAACCTCGCATCGGCCGCCGCCAGCGAGGCGCACGAGTCCACCGACATGTACACAGACATGGCCAAGACCGCCCGTGATGAAGGCCATGACGACGTGGCCGACTGGTTTGAAACGCTGGCCAAAGCGGAAAGTTCACACGCCAAACGTTACGCCAAGGCCTTGGCCGAACTTGCCGATTGATTTTTAGGTCAGTACATGCCCGGCAGAACAATGTCCGTGGTGTCTGGCCGCACCCAGCGGGGTGATTCGCGGGAGGTGTCCATGCAGCCGCCTTGCGCGTAGACGCCTTTGGGGTCGCGCAGACGAAACATGCGTTGCGTGATGCGTTCAAGCTCGGCCGGCTGCGTCATGGTTTTGTCCACGAGTCGCTCGACCAGTTCTTCGTCCATCTGCAGTTCACCATTGGCATCTGGCGCAGTGCCGTTTCGCCATTGGTACACATCGACGCATTTGGAGGCGAGGGTGAATGGTTTGTTGCGTTGCCAGAAGTTTGAAAACTGGCCGCCGCCCAAGTAGAAAACCCAAGAACCCTCAAAGCCTGCTACGTCTGACGATGCATCATCAGGGTTGCGAAACCACACCCTGTCGCCCGGGATGTAATAACTGATCGGCAAAGGCGCTTCCATGCTGCCCGTCTCACGTAAAAAGACCTCGTGAAACCGTGCTGACATGATGGCTCGGGTCTCCCATTGTTTTTGTAACGCAGCCAATAAAGCAGGGTTACTGATCTGGGCTTCTAGCGCGATGGCCAGCAACAAGATGTATTCCGTCGCGCGGTAGCACGAGAAAGAATAAAGCATGCCAGACGCCTCCGGCTGCGTTGCTTTGATGAGCGCCTCAATCAGCGACGAGCCAGGCAGCACGGTGAAACCGGTCTCTTCCTGGTATGTCCAGAAGTCGTTGGGGCGCTCGGCTTCAAAGGTGTGAAAGTTAAGCGCGGTTTTTCGGGCGGCTTTCACAATGAACTGGCGCATTCTGACAGCGGAGATCAGTTCTTCCGCGCTAGGAAAGACCAAAGCCGTTGGACTGGCTAGCATGGTGAGCCAAATTTCGCGGGCTAAATTTCCGGTCATGGTGCTGCTTTCTAAGCTCACACGCTCGTCCAGATCAAAGGTATTCAGGGCCGGCATCCAGGTGGCAATGCGTTCCGGTTTCAAAGTCCATTGCACGTTCCAGGGTTCAGTGGTGCTGGCAAAGCCTTCAACATCTTCGGTTAAACCCAGTGCGGCCAGTTCTGTCTTCACCGAATGCCGCGCCGCATCAGCCTGGCTCTGGTTGGTGCTTTGAATGACAATGCCATGGCTTGTCTTGTGCTGCGCATGTGACGATGTGAAAGCGGTCATGAACTGTGATCAAACAAAAGAAAAAAGGCGGCTGGCCAGGGCGATTTTCAGCTCCCACCCAGAGCGCGGCGCCAAGGGGCCGTTGGGGACTCTACCCAACGATACAAGAGGTTAGCAGCCCACAGGCTGGCTGCCCATCCGGCAATACCCCAGCTCAACGCGCTTGTCGTTGAGCTGGTTTCCGGTGTGAAACCAAACCGCGTGAATGCCGCATTGGTGAGCAGTAAAACTGGGAAATGCATCAAAAATAGTGCGTATGAATGGAGTCCTAAAGTTTGAATTTTTCTTTGAGTCTGGGGGTGGTGAATTAGCAAGTTTGAGGCCGTTCCCCAGCGCGCCAACGCCAGAGCAACCCCAAGGGCTAAGACGATGCGCTCTCTGAAATCTATCGCTAAAGCCAGCATCGCCATGACGACGGCCAAGATAAACAAGATGCGGCCATAAGGTGGCGAGCTCACTTGTGCCAAGGGTTGGACTTGACGATGCGCCCACCATGCCAGCGCGCCGAGTCCATATGCGCCAAAAAAATACACCGCCCAATTGTCAAGTTCGACTTGGCGGTTAAAAACCAGCAGCGATGCCATGCACAGCACGGTGACTGCTGCGTGAGCGCGCCAGGTTTTTCCGCCTCCACACAGCCACAGCAACAGCGTCAGCAATGCAAATAATTGGAAATCCATGGCCACATACCAAGCGCCTGCCGACAAGGCTTCCGTCCCTAAGATACCCTGCGTCATGGTCACGTGTGCCAGCCACTGCCGCCAGCTTGGGGCGGCTGCAGCCAAGTCGGGCGTTAGCCAAGTGTGTAGCGAGGCTGTACACAATATGACGAGGCCCAGAGCAAAAATATAGGGCAACAGCAAGCGAGCGTAGCGCTTGAAGATCGCGAGGATTGGCGTCTGCCAAGTGTCAGTAGACGTAGACAAGCCCCTCGCAGCCAAGTAGCCACCCACCACAAAAAAGACCTGTACGGCAATGAGTCCATGCTCGTAGAACACGCCCATCACCCCGGGCAAGGCCGCATGCAGCGCCTTGGCGACAGGCCCGTAGACCGAAAAGTGGTGCAAGACAATGAACTGTGCCGCGAACACTTTTAGCACGTCAATCAACGGGTACCGTGCCGACGGCAAAATAGCCTTGCGCGGCATCGTCACCTTGGGCAAGGGGAAGTTTTTGTCACGGGTGCCCGTTCAGGTGACTGTCTCGGAAAACGTGTGTTGGCTGCCGTTGACCTGTTGCTGAATGTAGGCCAGCGCGGCCTCAACTTGGTCGACTAGGATCAGGCATAAGTCACCTGAAGACAAGCGAGCCAAGGCTGCGTCGATAGCCTTGAATTCGCCATGAATCTCCTGCACATAGGTCGTCCGTTCGGCACCGTCTAAACCTTGTCGCAGGAGGTTTAAAACCTCGCCATCGCTACGCCCACGTTGGCAAGCATCTTCGTAAAGAAGCACGTCATCAAAGGCACCACCCAGAATTTGGGTCTGGTCACGAATGTCCTGGTCACGCCGGTCCCCGGCACCGCTGATCACCACCACACGTTTGTTGGCGGGCATGTTTTCGACTGCATTGACCAAGGCTTGAATGGCATCCGGGTTATGGCCGTAGTCTGCAATCAGGGTGGCACCGCGGTAGTCAAACACATTAAAGCGGCCTGGCACACCTTGGATGTCGCTGATGAAGGTCGATAAGCCGAGGGCGATGGTCTCCCACGGCACGTTGATGGCCCAAGCCGCAGCCACTGCTGCCATCACGTTTTCAGTTTGAAATCCGATTTGACCTTGACGTGTCAGCGGCACTTCGCTCAAAGGAATGCGGAAAATCTTCTTGCCTTCCTGAGCCACCACGTGGCCATTCTCGGTGTAGACCACACGCTTACCTTGGGCTCGGTGCGTGGCCAGCACAGAGAGGTGCGGGTCCAGAGCAAAGAAGGTCACCTGACCTGGACAGAGTTTTGCCATCATGGCCACGGCGGGATCTGCCGCATTCAAAACGGCCATGCCATCTTTTGCCACATTCAAGACCACGACACGCTTGAGAACCGACAAGTCTTCCAGTGTGGTGATGTAGTTCAAGCCAAGGTGGTCGCCGGATCCCATGTTGGTCACGATCGCGACTTGGCAGCGGTCAAAGGCCAAGCCTTCGCGCAGCAAACCACCGCGTGCTGTTTCAAAGACGGCGGCGTCAACATCAGGGTGCATCAATACATTGCGGGCACTGCGTGGGCCGCTGCAATCGCCATCGTCTATTTGGCGGCCATTGACATAGACGCCGTCGGTGTTGGTCATACCAACCCGCAGCTTGTGCGCTTTGAGCAAGTGCGCCGTTAACCGCACAGTGGTGGTTTTTCCATTGGTGCCGGTCACAGCAATGACGGGGATGCGGCCGTTACTGCCTTCGGGATACAGTTGATCGATGATGGCTTTGCCCACCGCCCGGCCTTTGCCAAAAGAGGGACTGATGTGCATCCGCAAACCTGGGGCGGCGTTGACTTCCACCACGCCGCCGTTTTGTTCTTCCAGTGGGCGCAGTACTGACTCGCACACCACATCGACGCCGCAAACGTCAACACCGACCATTTGAGCCGCGGCCACCACACGCGCCGCCACATCGGCGTGAACATCGTCGGTGACGTCGGTCGCAGTGCCGCCGGTGGACAGATTGGCGTTGTTGCGCAGCACCACGCGCCGGCCTTTTTCAGGCACGCTGTCGGGGTCGAGGTCTTGCGACTTCAGGCAGCCAATGGCAATGTCGTCGAACTTGATTTTGCTCAGTGATGTCGAGTGACCTTCGCCGCGGCGAGGGTCTGCGTTGACCTCAGCCACCAACTCGCGCACGCTCAACACGCCGTCGCCCACCACCAACGGTGGTTCACGCCGCGCCGCCGCCACTAATTTGTCGCCTACCACCAACAGTCGGTAGTCGCTGCCCGGTAGGAATTTTTCGACCAGTACCTCGCCGTAGTACGCGGCGGTGGCATAGGCCCGGTTGAACACGTCGCGCTCAACCACATTGACGGTCACGCCTTTGCCTTGGTTGCCATCCAGCGGCTTCAGCACCACGGGCAGGCCAATTTTCTGGGCAATCGCCCAGCCGTCTTCAAGGTCTTTGGCGGGCCGACCAAGGGGTACGGGCACACCAACCGCCAGCAACAAAGACTTGGTTAAGTCTTTGTCTTGCGCTATGGCTTCGGCAATGGCGCTGGTGCTGTCGGTCTCAGCGGCTTGAATGCGCCGCTGTTGAGAACCCCAGCCGAACTGCACCATGCTGCCTTCAGTCAGACGCCGAAACGGAATGCCGCGAACGATGGCTGCATCCACGATGGCGCCGGTCGATGGGCCTAAACGCACATCTTCGTCCAAGTCATGCAACTCGGCCAGCGCTTGATTGAGTTCAAAAGCCTCTTGGTTTTGAGCCGCGCGGCACAGCTTTTCAGCCCAAGAAAAGGCCAGGCGACCGACCGCTTCTTCGGTGTATTGCGCTACGACTTGGTAGACGCCAGGTTCTTCGGTAGCGGTCGTGCGGCTGAAGGTGACGGGGCAACCGGCGTGTGCTTGCAAATCCAAGGAGATTTTTTCAAAGACATGGGCCATGCTGGCCGGTTGGCCAGGGTGCGCGCCTTCCAGTAAGCCTAATGCCGGGAAAATACGCCGCACATTTTTTTCAAAAACACTGTCTTTTGGCAAGGCACATTCGTCAGGCGAGCAAGTGACGATGGCCTCGATGCTGGTGTGGCGGCTCCACAAGTTGGGGCCCCTCAATGCTCGAATTCTTGAAACTTCCATGAACAGGTTTTCCTGATGTGGGTTCGGTGAGGGTCAGTGCGAAGCCGGACTTTGGCCAAAGCTCTTGGTGCCGGCACGAATCAAATCAACGGGCACGCCCATGGCCCATGCAGCCGCAGCAGCAGCGAGAACCTCATTGCACCTGAGAATTTGATCGCGAAAGAATTTGTCGATGGCGGGTAACTTGCGGTTCAGAACGTCCGTTTCGTGGGCACCGTGCGCCAGGATCAAGTGGCCTTGGCGCCAAAAAACCGCACGTCCGCCTGCTGTGCGGTGTTGGGTCACGTGGGTGTTGTCTTCTGAAGATGCATAGAAAATAACTTCACCATCACAGTAGTCGGCGAGGGCGGCCACGGCGTCGTCTTGTGCATTCAACACCGCAAAGCCGTCGGGTAGAACCACATCGACTTGCGTACGCGCTACATTCGGCATTTGCTCGTCGCTTTGGATGTACAGGTCTTGCAAGCCGTCGGCCTTGGGCATGGAGGTGACAACACCGACTTGGCAGCGGTCGTAGGGCAGGCCTTCTGTTAAGACTTGGCGGGCAGTGGTTTCAAACACGGCTGCTTCGACGGCGCGGTTGATGAGCAAGCGCTGTGCATTTTCCCAAACCATGCCGTCATGGGCTTGCAGGCAGCGTTGGCCCACAAACAATCCCCTGGCAGACGATAAACCGGTACGCAGGCCTTGCAAGTGCAGCAGCCAGCCAATCAGGTGGCTGGTTCCTGTGGTGTCCGCATGACCAAGCAAGCCGACGACCGGAATTCTGGCTTTGCTGTCATCTGCAAACAGGTGCTTGGCAATGGCTTCTCCAACCGGGCGGGCAGGGCCGGAGGCCGGTTTCAGGTGCATCAATAGGCCCGGGCCTGCGTTGACTTCCACAATGGCGGCGCCTTGCGCTTTCATGGGCTTGGAAATGTCTTGAGCCACCAAGTCGACCCCGGCGATGTCCAGACCGACGATGCGGGCTGCCAACGCTGCGAGTTCGGCGACATCCGGGTGTACCAAGTCGGTCACATCGACGGCCATGTTGCCGGTCCGCATGACCACGACTTTACGCCCCAGAATCGGGACGCTTGCGCCCGTCAATCCTTGGCGTTTTAACTCCATGACGGCCGTCGGGTGCTCGTGCAGTCGGATCGTGTCCAGCGGAAAATCTTCTTCTTCGCCACGCCTAGGATCAGAGTTGATCTGGCTTTCAATGAGGTCTTGCACTGTGTGGGCGCCGTCGCCCACAATACAGGCCGCCTCGCCTTTGTTGGCGGCGACAACTTTGCCGCCGACCACCAGCAAGCGATGCTCGTCGCCCAAAATATGGCGTTCGACCAAGACTTCACTGCCCTCGGCTTCAGCCAAGTCGAAGGCGGCTTCGACCTCTGCTTGGGTGTACAGCTCCAAAGATACGCCCCGGGCGTGGTTGCCATCCACGGGTTTGATGCAAACTGGCAGACCGATGTCTTGTGCGGCCTCCCATGCCTCTTGCGGTGACGCCACATTGCGACCTTCGGGCACCGGCACGCCGCAGTTGGTCAACAAGCTTTTGGTCAAGTCCTTGTCTTTTGAGATGCCTTCTGCAATGGCGCTGGTTTGGTCTGTTTCTGCAGTCCAAATGCGGCGTTGGTTGACACCGTAGCCCAGTTGGACCAAATTGCCATCGTTCAAGCGGATGGCCGGAATGCCTCGCTCGGCTGCCGCATTGACGATGCAAGCAGTGCTGGGCCCGATGCACAGGCTGTCCACCATTTGGGTTAAATCGGCAATCGTCTGGGCGACCGGGTAGTCGCGGTCTTCGATGGCGGCCATGACCAAGTCGCGTGCGGCCTGCAACGCAGCCCGGCTGACGGCTTCGTGGCGCGTGCGGATCACGACTTTGTAAATGCCCCGAACGCCGGCTTCGCGGGCTTTACCGAAACCTGTCTGCATGCCGGCGCGGTTTTGCAACTCCAGAGCCACATGCTCCATGATGTGCCCCGGCCAAGTACCTTCTTCTAGGCGCTTTAAAAATCCACCGCGCTCGCCCACGCTGCAACGGTGTTCGACCAAGCCAGGGAGCATGGTTTGCAAGCGCAGGTTGAAGCCGGGCAGGGTATCGGACGGGCAGTCTTCTAGGGCGCCAATGTCAATCCACGCTTCCATGACGGGGCGGTATGTCCAAATATTAGGACCCCGCAAATGCGTCATGCGCAGAAATTTAATGTCTTTAGCACTCATGGGCGACGGCACTCTGGAGGCGTTGACGTGTAACGATAGAATATCTTGATGATTGCGGCACTGGCAAAATTCTTCCGATAAACAAGGCGAATGGACGGTGTCTTGGCCGCTCTTTTTCTTAGTCGCCAACACATGTTGAATCTTGTTGCTTGAACCTTTATGACCCCCAACGCCTTTACGCCCAATAATTTGCTTGGGTTGCCTTCTGACTGGCGCGAGCAGGGGGTTTTTCAGGTTCATCCTGATGAAAACGTTTCAGCTTGCTTAGAAGTTGACCTGAACGACAATTTAAATTTCGTTAGAACCCTGCCGATTCTGACCGATCAACGGATCATCTCTGGCGATTTGACGCAAAAAAACTGGCCTTCGTGGCCGTTTGACCCCCTGCAAACCTTGGTATTGAGCGATCACGCGGGTGTTGGCACTTTGTCTTTGCACGCCAATGGTCAGCGTTTGGCGGCCTGGCGCTTCACCTTGGGCCGGTTGCCTGCGGTGTTGCGCTTCAAAGCTCAGTTTGAAGAATTGCACAAATCCGCCTCTTCAGATGATGTCAACGGGGCAATGGGTGAGCCGGCGCATGCGGCTTTGCCTGATGACATTTGCCCGGTCTGCCAAAGCCCGATTGATGCCGCCGAGGACGACTGCCCGGTTTGTGCTGAAAAAGAGCACAGCCCCACATCGACGCTGACGCTGTTCAAGTTGTGGCGTTTTGCGCGGCCCTACCAAGGCCAATTGCTACTGGGTTTTGTTTTGACCTTGGCCGCTACCGCTGCTACTTTGGTACCGCCTTATTTGACGATGCCCTTGATGGATGAGGTTCTCATTCCTTACCAAAACGGCGCGCATATCGACCCCGTCACGGTGTCTTGGTATTTGCTGGGCTTGTTTGGTTCTGCTTTTGTGGCTTGGGGCTTGGGTTGGATCAAAACCTACATCTTGTCCCTGGTGTCCGAGCGCATTGGCGCAGACTTGCGCACCACCACCTACGAGCACTTGATGAAGTTGTCGCTTGAATACTTTGGTGGCAGACGCACGGGTGACTTGATCACCCGGATTGGCAGCGAGACCGACCGTATCAACGTCTTTTTGTCTTTGCACTTGCTGGACTTCGCCACCGATGTATTGATGATCGTGATGACGGCTGTTATCTTACTTACCATCAATCCGGGCTTAGCCTTGGTCACTCTGCTGCCCTTGCCCTTCATCGCTTGGTTGATTCATGTCGTACGCGAGCGCTTACGCACAGGCTTTGAAAAGATTGACCGTGTCTGGTCTGAGGTGACCAATGTGCTGGCTGACACCATTCCAGGCATTCGGGTGGTCAAAGCCTTTGCGCAAGAAAAGCGAGAGGCGCAGCGCTTTGACGATGCCAACAAGCACAACTTGGCAGTGAACGACCGTTTGAACCGAGTCTGGTCCTTGTTCGGACCGACCGTGACCTTCATGACCGAAATTGGTTTGCTGGTGGTGTGGGCGTTTGGTATCTGGCTGGTCTCTAAAAACGAAATAACGGTCGGTGTGTTGACGGCTTTCTTGGCCTACATCGGGCGCTTTTACGCACGTCTTGATTCAATGAGTCGCATCGTCTCGAGTACCCAAAAAGCGGCTGCTGGCGCCAAGCGAATTTTTGAAATTCTCGACCACGTGTCCAGCGTGCCGGAGCCCAAAAATCCGCTGCCTATGCCTGATGTGCACGGGCGCCTGACCTTGACGAATGCCGATTTCAGGTATGGCAACCGCGCCGTGATTCGCCAATTGAGTCTGGACATCAAGCCGGGCGAGATGATCGGTCTGGTCGGACACAGTGGCTCAGGCAAGAGTACTTTGGTGAATTTGATTTGTCGTTTCTACGATGTCACTGAGGGCAGCATTGCCTTGGACGGGGTTGATATTCGGCAGTTCAACGTGAGCGATTACCGCCGCAACATTGGCCTGGTCTTGCAAGAGCCGTTTTTGTTTTTTGGAACGGTATCCGACAACATTGCTTACGGCAAACCCGATGCTTCGCGGCAAGAGATTGTGGCGGCGGCACGCGCTGCCCATGCGCACGAATTTATTTTGCGCATGCCCCAAGGCTACGACTCCTTGGTCGGCGAGCGTGGACAGGGCCTGTCTGGCGGCGAACGCCAGCGCATCTCGATTGCCAGGGCTTTGCTGATCAACCCACGCATTTTGATTTTGGACGAAGCCACCTCGTCGGTGGACACCGAAACCGAAAAAGAAATTCAAAATGCCCTGGACAATCTGGTGCGCGGACGCACGACTATTGCGATTGCCCACCGCTTGTCGACCCTGCGCAAAGCCGACCGTTTGGTGGTGATGGACAAAGGCCAGATTGTCGAGGTTGGCCCGCACGACGAGCTGATTGCGGCGCAAGGCGCTTACTGGCGTTTGTACGAAGCACAGCAGCGCCAAGCCGAGGCTGAAGGCGCTGTGTTGCGCGAGTTACCCATCGTCGAAGCTGCGCCCTTGAGCGCGCCCGTGGCTGTGCCACACAGCGCAAAGGATGTTTTGTGAGCACGCTGAATTTTGAATTTGACGGCGATGTGGCCGGTCACTGGTTTTATGTCTCAGGCCAAGGCGTGCGCCATGAGCGGGTCATCGTTGTCCGGGCCTTTCCCGTGGCTGCGCCTGAGGAATGTGTGGCCCTGGTGGACGCCGAAGGCCATGAGCTGTTGTGGATCCCGGCTTTGGATGACCTGTCAGCCGCCTTGCGTGCCAACGTGGTGCGCGCCTTGACCCAGCGCGAGTTCATGCCGCGTATCTTGAAATTACGCGGCGTCAGCAGTCTGGTCGCCCCCTGCACATGGGACATCGAAACCGATCGCGGCGACACCAGCTTGCATCTCAAGGGCGAAGAAGACATTCGCCGTTTGTCAGCCACGGTGTTGCTCGTCACAGACCTGCACGGCGTGCAATTTTTGATTCGCGATTTGGCCCAGATGGACCGCCATTCACGCAAGTTGCTGGATCGGTTTCTGTAAGGGCCTTGATCCGCCGTGACTCGCCGTATTGCACATCTCGACATGGACGCTTTTTTTGCGTCCATCGAGTTGCTGCGCTACCCCCAGCTGAAGGGACTGCCGGTGGTCATCGGCGGCGGTCGTCGTCGGGTGGACGAAGCCTTGCAAAAAGCCTCGGATGTGGCCCAGGGCGAACGCGCACTTCGCTTCATTCCCCTTGACGAATTTCCTCGTCTCAAAGACTATGTGGGCCGCGGCGTCATCACCACGGCGACCTATGCTGCCAGGCAGTTCGGGGTTGGTTCAGCCATGGGCATGATGAAAGCGGCCAAGCTCTGCCCTGACGCGATTGTGCTGCCGGTGGATTTTGACGAGGTGCGCAAATACTCGCGAGCCTTCAAGGAGGCGATCCGGGAAGTCGCGCCGCTGGTAGAAGACAGGGGCGTTGACGAGGTTTACGTCGATTTCACCGACGTGCCAGGCGGTCAGCGTGATGGCGGCCGTTCGCTGGCGCGGCTGCTTCAACGCAGTATTCTGGAAAAGACCGGCCTGACGTGCTCCATCGGCGTCGCGCCGAACAAACTCATCGCAAAAATGGCCAGCGAGTTCAACAAGCCGAATGGTATTTCGATTGTTCAGGAAGCCGACCTGCAAACCATGATCTGGCCGCTGGCCTGTCGCAAGATCAACGGCATTGGGCCCAAGTCGGATGCGAAGCTGGCGGCACTGAACATCCAGACGATTGGTGAGTTGGCGGCGCAAGAGATCGGCAGGCTGATCGATAATTTTGGCCAGGCCACAGGGGCTTGGATGCACGACGCGGCTTGGGGCCGCGACACGCGGCCGGTGGTGACTGAAAGCGAGCCGGTGTCGATGAGCCGTGAGACGACTTTTGAGCGCGACCTGCACGCGGTGCGTGACAAGACCGAGCTGGGTGAAGTCTTCACGCGGCTGTGCGAGAAGGTGGCTGAAGACCTGCAACGCAAGGGTTACGTGGGCAAGACCATCGGCATCAAGTTGCGCTATGACAACTTTCAAAGTGTCACGCGGGACCAGACGCTGACGCACTACACGGCCGATGCCAAAATCATCCGGCAGATCGCTGGTTTAGCCCTCAAGCGCGTGCCTTTGACTCAAAAACTGCGACTGCTGGGCGTGCGCGTCGGCACCTTGTTGAAGGCTGAAGAAGCAACGTTGCCGGCTTCAGCAGGTGCGACCGCTGAAGAGCCTGTACCGCCTTACATGGATCAGCTTTTTTAAAGCCCGTTCATTGGCGCGCTGTGCGCACCGCCTGCGGCAGCGCCTGCGGGTAACTGGTGCGAAATGGGTTGATGTCCAGACCGCCGCGCCGCGTGTAGCGGGCATAGACCGCCAGCTTGGCCGGTTTGCAGCGGCTCCAGATGTCCATGAAAATCCGCTCGACGCACTGCTCATGAAACTCATTGTGGTTGCGAAAACTCACCAAGTATTGCAGCAGACCTTCCTGGTTAATTTGCGGCCCGGTGTAGCTGATTTGCACGCTGCCCCAATCCGGCTGCCCGGTCACCAGGCAATTGCTTTTGAGCAAGTGGCTGGTCAGTACTTCGGTCACCGGCGCTTCGTCAGTATGGGCAGTCAACAGATCAGGCGCTGGCGTGTAGCGCGTGCATTCGACGTCGAGCCGGTCGAGATTCAATCCATCGAGTTCTTGCACGGGCTCACGGTCAAACATCTCGGGCAGCAGCAGTTTGACGCCCACCGAGGGCGGTGCGCTTGCCGCTGTCTGCCGCACGGCACCGCGCCAAGCCGCTTCACTGAGGTCGCGTCTGAGCAGCGCGAGTACCTCGCCGGCATCGGCAAAGCGGCTGTTGTTAAAGCTGTTGAGGTAGAGCTTGAAGGACTTGCTCTCGATGATGTTGGGCGTTTCACACGGCACCACCACTTGCGCCAGCGCCACTTGCGGCTTACCGCGCAAGTTGAGCCAGCTCAGCTCATAAGCGGTCCACATGTCGGCCCCAAAAAAAGGCGCTTGAGCGGCAACGCCGATCTCTTGTCGTTTGCCCGCACGGGCGATAGGAAACAGCAGCGACGCGTCGTATTCATCCGCATAAGCCGAGGCTTTGCCCAGCTGGGATTGTTCAGGGGAGTTCATGGTGTGAGGTCAATCAATGCTTAAATAAATTCGCGTTCGCGCAGCCATTTGGTGGCGATCCACTTGTCGCCGCTGATGACCGGCGCGCCGCCATGCAGCGTTCGGCTGACTGGGTGCGGCTGGCTGTAGCTGAAAAACACGGCGTTGCCGCACTTGGGCACGACCGCCAAGGCCACATCAGGAAAGACGGTGGCGCCGCCAGCTTCGGGCTCGTTCAGGT
Organism: Comamonadaceae bacterium; assembly: GCA_947450765.1. Lineage (GTDB taxonomy): Bacteria > Pseudomonadota > Gammaproteobacteria > Burkholderiales > Burkholderiaceae_C > Polaromonas. The sequence goes on from CANFXC010000035.1 coordinate 14,644, forward strand.
ACATCACCAGCGTCGCCACGCGCTGGCCGCCGCGTTGCAAAATGCTCGCCGTGCCGGGCTCGGCAGGGTCAAAATAATCGTAGTGTGGCTTGTACTCCGCGCCGGGGCCGTAGCGCAGCACTTGCAAGCCTTCGCCGTTTTGCACCGGCCAGCCGAGCAACTCGCCAATACGCGCTTCAATGCGGCTGATGAGATCGCTTTCGCCGCGTTCAAAAAACATGCCTTCACTGGTGCGCGCCTGATTGGTTTCTTCGCCGCCGGTCTTCACATCGACTGTGAGCGAGCGCGACATGCGCGGTGCGGCGGCAGCGATCAGCGCCTGACACTCTTCACGGCTCAGCAGCCCTTCCAACACCAGCAGCGGCGGGTCTTGCAGCACCGTGATGGCGTTGACCTGTTGATCGCCAGCGTTCAGCGCCAAGCGTTCACCAGCATGCGCTGGCCAAGGCACCGACAGCGGCAAGGGTAAATTGTCAGGCTCCACCACGACCGGCATGGTCAGCAGATGTCGGGCCGCAGCATCACCCCAGCCAGCGTCGATGAGAGACTTCAGAAGCTGGTCCGGACCAAAGCCAGCGGCTCGCTGCTCGGCCAGCCACACACTCACGGCCGGTGTGATGTCTTGGTCAAAGCTGTTGTCGGCAAAAGCGTTGGTGCTCACGGAGAACCTCCTTGAAATTCTGCTGGATCAGCTCGACTGACGACGAAACACCAGTCGGTCTGGCTCGGACACGTCGGGCGAATAGTCATAGCCTTCAAGGTTAAAGGATTCCAGCTTTTTCACACTGTCCAGTTTCTTTTCTATCGCGTAACGCACCATCAAACCACGTGCGCGCTTGGCCATGAAGCTGATGATCTTGTACTGGCCGGCTTTGAGTTCTTGAAACACGCAAGTCACCACGCGGGGTTTCAAAACCTTGCGGTCAACCACCTTGAAATACTCTTCGCTGGCGAGATTGACCACCACCGGTGAGGTGTCGGCAGCCGCGCGTTCATTCAGGTAATTGGAAATTTCGCTGCCCCAAAATTGGTACAGGTTCTTGCCATGTGACGTGACCAGGGCGGTGCCCATTTCCAGCCGGTAAGGCTGCATCCAGTCCAGCGGCCGCAGCACGCCATAGAGCCCGCTCAAGATGCAGACATGCGCTTGCGCCCACTGCAAATCGGGCTCGCTGAAAGTCTTGGCATTCAGCCCTTCGTAGACATCACCGTTGAAGGCCAGCGCAGCCTGCTTGGAGTTTTTGGCGGTGAACTTCGGCGACCACGCCTCGTAGCGCGCCACGTTGAGGCCAGACAACTTGTCCGATAGCTTCATCAAACTGCTGATCTGCTGCGGTGACTGCGTCTTCAACACCTCGATCAACTCGGCCGATTGCCGCGTGAAAAGTGGCTGAGAGTGGCTGGTCACATGCGCAGGCGTGTCGTAATCAAGGGCTTTGGCAGGAGAAAGAAGAAACAGCATGGGCAGTAGGGTGTGGGTGCAGTCGAAGCCCAGACTTTACGCTGTCGGAAATGTCCCCGGCAACAAAATACTTCTGTCGACGTTTTGAATGTCGGTACGCCCGCAAAAAGCCATCGTGATGTCGAGTTCTTTGTGGATGATTTGGAGCGCTTTGGTCACGCCCGCTTCGCCCATGGCACCCAAACCGTAGACCATGGCGCGGCCGATCAGCGTGCCGCGCGCGCCCAAGGCCCATGCCTTCAGAACGTCTTGACCGGAGCGGATGCCGCCGTCCATCCAGACTTCAATGTCTGAGCCGACAGCTGCGACGATGGCGGGCAGCGCTTCAATGCTGGACTGCGCGCCGTCAAGTTGCCTGCCACCGTGGTTGCTGACGACGATGGCGTCGGCACCGCTTTGCACAGCGAGTTTGGCGTCTTCAACGTCTTGAATCCCTTTGAGGATCAGTTTGCCGCCCCAGCGTTCTTTGACCCACGCTACGTCTGCCCAAGACAAGGTCGGGTCAAACTGTTCGTTGGTCCAAGCCGACAGCGAACGCATGTCACTGACGCCTTTGACATGCCCAACCAAGTTGCCAAACGTGTGCCGGCGCGTGCCTGCCATGCCGAGGCACCAGCGCGGCTTGGTCATCAGGTTGATGATGTTGGCGAGCGTTGGTTTGGGCGGTGCAGTGAGACCGTTTTTCAAGTCTTTGTGTCGCTGACCAATGACCTGCAGGTCCAGCGTCAAAACCAAGGCGCTGCAACCGGCTTTGCGGGTGCGCTCAATCATGGCGGCCATCGCTGTGCGGTCGCGCATCATGTAAAGCTGAAACCAAAAGGGTGCTTGTGTGTTGGCCGCAATGTCTTCGATGGAGCAAATGCTCATGGTCGACAAGATAAAGGGGATGCCGAATTTTTCAGCGGCCTTGGCGGCTTTGATTTCACCATCGGCATGCTGCATGCCCGTCAGCCCGACCGGTGCAATCGCCACCGGCATTTTCACGTTCACACCGACCATCTTGGTGGCGGTGCTGCGGTTTTCCATGTTGACGGCGACGCGCTGGCGCAGCTTGATCTTTTGGAAATCGCTTTCGTTGGCGCGGTAAGTACCTTCCGTCCATGAGCCCGAGTCGGCGTAGTCGTAAAACATGCGGGGAACGCGCTTTTCGGCCAGCACGCGCAGGTCTTCAATGTTGGTGATCACGGTCATTGTTCTTGTCTCCTTGTGGTTGTCTCAGATGCTATCGCGCTTGCGTTATTGCAAACGCCCGCGATGCCGCGCAATCTGCGCCCGTACCTGCGCCGGCGCTGTACCGCCCAAGGTGTTGCGGGCGTTCAGTGAACCGCGCAGGCTCAAGACCTCGTAGACATCTTGTTCGATTTTTGGGTTGAAGCTTTGCAATGTGGCCAGTGGCAGTTCGGACAGGTCAAGGCCTTGAGTAATGGCGGTTTTGACGGCGTGGGCGACGGCTTCATGGGCGTCACGGAAAGGCAGGCCTTTTTTCACCATGTAATCGGCCAGATCGGTCGCGGTGGCGTAACCCTTCAAGGCGGCGCGCTCCATGGCTTCAGGTTTGACGGTGATGCCACCCACCATCTCGGCAAAAATGCGCAGCGTGTCCTTCAGCGTGTCGACGGTGTCAAACAGCGGCTCTTTGTCTTCTTGGTTGTCTTTGTTGTAGGCCAGTGGTTGGCCCTTCATCAGCGTCACCAAGCCCATCAAATGGCCGACCACGCGGCCGGTTTTGCCGCGGGCGAGTTCGGGCACGTCTGGGTTTTTCTTTTGCGGCATGATCGATGAACCAGTGCAAAAACGGTCGGCCAGATCGATGAAGCCAAAGCTCTGGCTCATCCACAAAATCAGCTCTTCGCTGAGGCGGCTGGTGTGCACCATCGCCAGCGTGGCGGCTGCGGTGAACTCGATGGCGAAGTCACGGTCGCTGACCGCATCTAGGCTGTTTTGGCAAACGGCAGGCAGGCCTTGCTCGTCGACCATGCCGAGCGCGCGCGCCACATGTTCACGGTCCAGCGGGTAGCTGGTACCGGCCAATGCCGCCGCACCCAAGGGCAGGCGGTTGACGCGCTTGCGCACGTCGAGCATGCGTTCGGCGTCGCGTGCAAACATCTCGACATAGGCCAGCATGTGGTGGCCAAAGCTCACCGGCTGTGCGACTTGCAAATGCGTGAAACCGGGCAGAATGACCTCGACGTTTTTCTCGGCGATGTTGACCAAGGCGGTTTGCAGTTCAATCAGCAATTCGCCGATCAAATCAATCTCACCGCGCAGCCAAAGCCGCACGTCGGTGGCGACCTGGTCGTTACGGCTGCGGCCGGTGTGCAGGCGTTTGCCAGCGTCACCCACCAGCTGCGTCAAGCGGGCTTCGATGTTGAGGTGAACGTCTTCCAGATCCAGCTTCCATTCAAACGCACCCGACTCGATTTCAGCCGTGATCTGCGCCATGCCGTCTTGGATGGAGGCGTGGTCGGCGGCGGCAATGATGCCTTGCACGGCCAGCATGTCGGCGTGCGCCAGTGAGCCGGTGATGTCGGCTTGCCACAGGCGTTTGTCGAAAAATACGCTGGAGGTGTAGCGCTTGACGAGGTCGCTCATGGGCTCTGAAAACAGGGCTGACCAAGCTTGGGATTTTTTGTCGAATTGATTCACGAAAAAACTTTCAAGGCCACGCTTTCAGCGGTGAGGCAAGCGGGCGGGAGCAGTGGGGTGGGGCGGTTGCACCAAACAAGCCGGAGCAAGGCCAAGCCGAGATTTTATCTGTCCTTGCATTCAGTCTGTGTTGCGTAGCCCAACTCAGCCACCGCGCTGTGGTGCGAAAGGCTGCATGCTAGCATTCATAGAATTGAAAGAAAACGAGGCAGTTACGAGTGATCGCACATACAAACACAGTGGGAAATGCCGGCGACGCACTGACTGCGCCAGTCAAAAAAGTGGTGATCGCCACCCGCGAAAGCCGTTTGGCGCTCTGGCAGGCTGAGCACGTCAAGGCGTTGCTTGAAAGCCGTTTGGGCTGGCAGGTTGAGCTGCTCGGCATGACCACCTTGGGTGACCAAATTCTGGACCGCTCATTGAGCAAAGTGGGCGGCAAGGGCTTGTTCGTCAAGGAGCTGGAGACGGCGTTGTTGGATGGTCGCGCTGACCTCGCCGTGCATTCGCTGAAAGACGTGCCGATGGATTTGCCGGCTGGTTTTGCCTTGGCCTGCGTGCTGGAACGCGAAGACCCGCGGGATGCTTTTGTGTCGAATCAGCATGCCTCGTTGGCCGCCTTGCCGGTGGGTGCGGTGGTCGGTACGTCTAGTTTACGTCGTTTGGTGATTTTGAAGTCCTTGCGGCCAGACCTGCGCATTGAGCCCTTGCGCGGCAACCTCGACACCCGACTGCGCAAGCTCGACGAAGGCCACTACGATGCGATCGTGTTGGCTGCCGCCGGACTCAAACGCTTGGGGCTTGCAAGCCGCATTCGTGCCACCTTTGAGCCTGACACCATGTTGCCTGCTGCTGGGCAGGGTGCCCTCGGCATTGAAGTGCGGGCTGACCGCCAAGACTTGATCGACGCACTGGCCTTGCTGGCGCACCAGCCCACTTGGCTGGCCGTCACCGCTGAGCGCACAGTGTCGCGCGCCATGGGTGGCAGTTGTTCGATGCCGCTGGCCGCCTTCACGCGCGACCTGACGACTGACAACCTGCTGCTGGAAGCGGCTTGGGGCGACCCCGGTGATGCGGGGCCTGATGCCGTGCAAAATGTGGCGCAAAGTGCCGCGCCGACCGCGACCGCACCCTTGGTGCGGGTGCAGCACCAAGCGCTGGTGCGTGATTTTGCTGAGGCCCAAGCGCTCGGGGAGCACGTGGCCGCGCTGCTGCGTGCTGGGGGTGCGGTTTGGGCCTCAAATGCCAACGCTTGAACAAGTTGGCAGCGTCATCGTCACTCGGCCCGCGCCGGATGCCCAGCGCTGGGTAGACCAGCTGCAGCAGCGCGGCATCAGCGCTGAAGCCTTGCCGCTGATTGAAATTGCCAGCGTGGGTGATCTGACAGCGGCGCGTGCTGCGTGGGCGCATTTAGACCATTACGCTGCCGTGATGTTTGTCAGCGGTAATGCTGTTGAGCATTTTTTTGCTGCTGGGCGATCAGGTGCTGAGCCGCCTGCACACGACTTGGCGTCTTTCAAAAGTGTTCGTTTCATGGCTCCCGGCCCTGGCACCGCGCAGGTGTTGGCGGCGCAGGGTGTGCCGGCAGCGCAGATCGACACACCGCCCGCTGATGCTGCGCAGTTTGACTCCGAAGCTTTGTGGCAAGTGATCGGCCAGCGGGATTGGGCGGGGCGGCGCGTGTTGATCGTGCGCGGCCAGAGCGGCGGCCATGGTGCTTTGGACAGTGCTGCGGACGTCGTGGCACCGGGCCGTGAATGGCTTGCGCGTCAGTTTGAAAATGCGTGTGCATCGGTAGATTTTGTCGTGGTTTACGAGCGCCTGGCGCCGCATTTCACGGCGGCGCAATTGCAGCGCATGGCCGCCAGCCAGCGTGATGGATCGGTTTGGCTCTTCAGCAGTTCGGAGGCCTTGGCGCATTTGCCTCAGCGGTTTGACTGGTCGCAGGCCAAAGCCATCGCCACACACAGCAGAATTGCCCACACGGCGCAGGCGGCTGGCTGGGGTGTTGTTATCGAGTCACGACCGGCGCTGGACGACATCGTGGCGTCGATAGAATTGGTGTATCCATGAGTGACATTCCTTCCACACCTACTTCTGCTGCTTCGGCAAGCCTTGGCGCGCCTGTTGCGCCTATTTCTGCTGCTGCCAGCGCTTGGTGGCGATCACGCACTTGGGCGCTGGTCGTGCTGGCACTGGCACTGGCGGGTGCGTTGGGTTGCTTGTTGTTGTGGCAAAAGCTCAGCCATATTCAAGAAGAACTGGCGCGCCGCAGCACCGACACTGGAACACAAGCGGTCGAAGCCCGAACGCTGGCCCGCCAAGCCCAAGAAAGCAGCCGTGAACTCGCTGCGCGTTTGGCGGTGACTGAAAACCGCGTCAGCGAGGTCAGTTTGCAACGCGGTCAACTTGAAGATCTGATGCAAAGATTGTCGCGTTCACGCGATGACAACATGGTGGTCGAGTTGGAAGCCAACCTGCGGCTGGCTCAGCAACAGGCGCAGCTGACCGGGAGTGCTGAACCCTTGCTTGCTGCCCTCAAATCTGCCGAGCAGCGTCTGGCGCGCGCAGCCCAACCGCGCTTGACGCCAGTCCAGCGGGCTATCGTCAAAGACGCCGAACGCATCAAGGGTGCAGCCTTGACCGATGTGCCCGCGATGCTTTTTAAGCTTGATGAATTGGTGCGTCAGATCGATGAATTGCCGACAGCCAATGACGTTGTACTCGGTGTTCATCAGCCTGTTGCGGCGCCGTCTGCCGCGGTGACGGAATCTTCGTCTGCTTCGTCAACTTCAGTTGCGCGAAACGCGGTGACACGCACGGGTATGGCGAAATTTTTTGATGCTGAAGCGTTGAGTCACTGGTCAAGTCGAGTCTTGCAGGGACTGCGTGAAGATGCCCAGAGCTTGTTGCGTGTGAGCCGGATTGACCAACCGGAGGCCGCGTTGCTGGCGCCGGAGCAATCGTATTTTTTGCGTGAAAATCTGAAGCTTAAATTGCTCAATGCACGCTTGGCGCTGCTGTCTCGTCAGACTGAAGCTGCTCGCTCGGACCTGACCAGCGTGCAGACCGGTTTGTCTCGATATTTCGACGCCTCGTCTCGCAAAACGCAGGCCGCTAAGGCCTTGCTGCAACAGACGCAGGCGCAACTTCGCTCGAGCGAGTTGCCGCGCTTCGACGAGACCTTGGCCGCGCTGGCCACAGCGGCCGCAGGCCGTTAATACTTCAGATAAAAATCAGCTTATGCGCGCTGCACTTTGGTTAGTTGCCTTGTTTGGTGTGGCTGTCGCCGCGGCCCTTTTAGCCGGTAACAATCACGCAGTGGTGACGCTTTTTTGGCCACCTTACCGGGTTGATTTGTCCTTCAATTTGATGCTTTTGGTGTTGGTTGCTGCGTTTGCACTGCTGCACTTTGCATTCAAGGCCTTGAGTGTGGTGGTGTCGCTGCCGCGGCAGGCCCGACGCTGGCGTGCCCAGCAAAAAGAACGCGCTATGTATGCCGCATTGATGGACGCACTGGCGCACATGCTGGCGGGTCGTTTCATTCGCGCTTCGCGCTCTGCAGAGAACGCCTTGCTGCAAGAAAAAAACATGAGCCAGTTGATCGCCGATATGGGCACTGACTCAGGTCATCAGCCGGCCCGTTCGCAGCAGTTGCGGTCGCTGGCACATTTGCTGGTAGCCGAAAGCGCGCAATCTTTGCAAAACCGCGGGGTGCGCGATCGGCACTTGCAGCAAGCACTTGAAGGTGCCGGCAACCGTACCGTGCTGGAAACCCAAGAAGGTATTCAGCTGCGTGCGGCGCGTTGGGCGCTTGACGATCGCGAGCCTAGTGTGGCGATAGAGTGGCTCAGCCAGCTGCCCCAAGGCGCCGGTCGCCGAACGCTGGCCTTGCGGATGCGCTTGCGTGCGGCAAAGTTGGCGGGACAGACTTCAGACGCATTGGAAACGGCTCGCTTGCTGGCCAAACACCGTGCGTTTTCACCGCCAGCAGCACAAAGCATCATCCGCGGCCTGGCCCTTGAATTGCTCAACGCCGCACATGACCCGGAACAGCTCCGCCAAGTGTGGCTGTCTCTGGATGAGGTTGAACGCGCCATGCCTGAATTGGCCGTCCATGCGGCTTCGCGGCTGATGTTTTTGAAGGGCGATGCCGCTGTGGCTCGCCATTGGCTGGCTGGCGCTTGGGAGGTGGTGATGAAGCCGCGCTCTGAGCTCAGCGACAGCTTGCGTGTGAAATTTATTCTGGCTTTAGAAGACAGTCTGGAGGCCATCGACGCCGTCTGGTTGGCACGTATCGAAGCCGTCTTGCAGGCCCGTCCGGGCGAGCCTAATTTCGAATATCTGGCGGGCATGGCCTGCCTGAAGCGTCAGCTCTGGGGCAAAGCCCAGCAATTGCTGTCGCACGCCGTCATCAGCCTTGAAGACGTTGTTCTCAAGCGCAAGGCGTGGCTGGCGCTGGCGGCGTTGGCAGAGCAACGCAGCGACGAAGCTGCCGCACAAAAGGCTTATCGGCACGCTGCTGAAGCCTGATCTGACGGACGCCTGAGAGAGGCGTCAATTCAGTCTCTGCGAGCGCAGCGTGGCAGTCTAGGGGCCCGATTCGCAGTCATGGATGGCAGCGCTGCAATCGCAATAGCCTGTTTTTTATTTTGACGCGGCTACTTTTAAAGCATAAAAAAAGGCGACTCCATGAGTCGCCTTTGTCAGTTCTGACCCCAGCTTCAAAACGGGGGTTAGAGCTTACTGGCTTTATTGCGGCTGCTTTGGCGCTGCGTCTTCAAATGGCAGCGTCATGGTACTCAGATCACGCTTGGTCTCGACCAGCACCAATGGGCTCGCTTGCACGGCGACCACAGGGGCGCGCTCGCGTGGCACGTGGGCTGGACGCGGCTCGGCAGCCATGGCTGCTTGCGTTTCAGCGATCTTGCTGGTGTTGGAGTTGACCCACTGGAGACCCGAGGCGCTGGCCACCTGAGCCAAGTCTTGCAAGGGCAAGTCATATGACGCAACTTGCGGCAGTGCGCGCGTGGCTGGCGCAGGTACGGGTGCTTGCGCAGGTACTGGCACGATGATCGCGGCCGGTGCTTGTACTGGTGCCGGTGCTGCTGGCACTGCACTGACTGTTACCACCGGGCTGGCGATGTCAGCTACGGCTGGGCGGGTCTCGGCGCTGGCATTGGCATTGGCATTGGCATCAATGGCGTGCTCTGGCGATGACTCAGCACGGTCACCTCGTTCACGGCGCTCGCGACCATAACGGTCACGGCTGCGACGTTCGCGTGGCGCGCGCTCCTGGCTGTCGTCCTGACCGACAGCCAGCTCGTTGCCTTGCGCTGCAGCGTCAGTGCTTGCTGTCTGCTCAGTGCGCTCTGGACGTTCAGCACGGATGTCGGCTGCAGTGCCATCGGCAAAAGCGGCTTGACTAGCGTCAGCAGCAGGTGCGTCATCACGACGTTCCGGACGACGACCACCGCGTTCGCGGCGACCTTCACCGCGGCTCTCGCGGCCTTCACGTGGCTCACGCGCTTCCCGGGGCTGTCGCTCTTCGCGTCCAGCTTCTGGTGCGGTCACATCGCCGCGTGCAGCGGCTGCCATAGCAGCCTGATTAGCCAGTGCCAGTTCTTCTTGGGCTGCGTCGCGTGGTGCGCCGCTGCGTTCAGCGCCACGTTCACCACGGTCTGTGCGCTCTGCGCGTTCTGGGCGATCACGGCGGTTGCGGTCACCACGGCCTTCGCCGCGCGGTTGACCTTCGCTGCGGGGCTGGCCTTCACCACGGCCTTCGTTGCGGCCCTCACCGCGCAAGTCTGGGCGAGCCTCACCGGAGCGTTCTGCACCGCGACCGCTCTCGCGGCCGCCTTCACCACGGCCTTCGCCGGGTGCGCGTTCAGGGCGACCCTCTGCACGTCCTTCGGGGCTGCGTTCACGACGTGGATCAGCGCGGCCTTCGCCTCGCTCAGCACCTCGTTCGCCAGTGCGTTCAGTGCGACCTTCGGTGCGTTCACCGCGTCCGCCACGGCCACCGCGGCGACCATCGCGGCCACCTCGTTCGCCGCGCTCCGAACGCTCGCCACGCTCATCGCGACGGCCTTCGCCGCGCTCGTCTTTTTTCACATCTTTGCCAGCCGCTGCAGCGGGTGCTGCGTCATCGCCAGCAAACAGGTTTTTCAGCCAGCCAAAGAAGCCTTTTTCAGCTGCAGGCGCCGCTGGTGTGCGGGCTGCCAGCGGTGAACGCTGCTGAGCCGCTGCCACGGGTTTGGCCGCGACTTCTGGCTTGGGCACAGCAATCGGAGCTGGCATGTCAGGCAGCACGCCTTTGATGATGGGTTCTTGCTTGTTGTGCTTTTCTTGGCTGCGGCGTGTGACCAAAGTCGGGTCTTCCATCTCTTCAGCCATCTTGTAGCTGGCTTCGATGTTGTCCAGACGCGGGTCGTCGTGCTTCAAGCGCTCGAGCTTGTAGTTCGGTGTCTCGAGTGTTTTGTTCGGCACCAACAGCACGTTGATGCGCTGCTTCATCTCGATCTTGGCAATCTCTGAACGCTTTTCGTTCAGCAGGAACGAGGCCACATCGACAGGCACTTGGCACAGCACGGAGGCCGTGCTGTCTTTCATCGACTCTTCTTGGATGATGCGCAAAATTTGCAATGCCGAGCTTTCGGTGTCGCGGATGTGGCCAGAGCCACCGCAACGCGGGCAAGGAATCGATGCGCCTTCGGAGAGGGCCGGGCGCAAACGCTGACGACTCATTTCCATCAAGCCGAACTTGCTGATGGTGCCGAACTGCACGCGGGCGCGGTCTTGACGCAGCGCGTCGCGCAGGCGGTTTTCGACGTCGCGGCGATTGCGGCTTTCTTCCATGTCAATGAAGTCGATGACGATCAGGCCACCCAAGTCGCGCAAGCGCATTTGGCGGGCCACTTCGTCAGCGGCCTCTAAATTGGTGCGGGTGGCGGTTTCTTCAATGTCGCCGCCCTTGATAGCGCGGGCCGAGTTGACGTCGACAGACACCAATGCTTCAGTGTGGTCGATCACGATGGCGCCACCGGAAGGCAGTTGCACGGTGCGGGCGTAAGCCGATTCGATCTGGTGCTCGATCTGGAAACGCGAGAACAGCGGTGCGTCATCACGGTAGCGTTTGACGCGGTGCTCATGCTCAGGCATGACATGCGCCATGAACTGGCGGGCTTGTTCGTAGACATCGTCGGTGTCGAACAGAATGTCGCCGATGTCGCTGTTGAAGTAGTCGCGAATGGCACGAATCACCAGGCTCGATTCCTGATAAATCAGGAAAGCGCCTTTGCCCTGTTTGCCGGCGCCTTCGATGGCGGTCCAGAGCTTGATCAGGTAGTTCAGATCCCATTGCAGTTCAGGGGCGCTGCGGCCAATGCCGGCGGTGCGCGCAATGATGCTGGAGCCGGCTGGGTATTCCAGCTGGTCCATGGCTTCTTTGAGC
>CANFXC010000036.1 GCA_947450765.1 Comamonadaceae bacterium
CGGCCCCAGTGGTAGGGCACCGCGCCACCGCCGTGCGGAATCAAAAAGCGCAGTGTCGGAAAGTCTTTGAACAAATCACTGGTCAGGCACTGCATGAAGGCGGTGGTGTCGGCGTTCAGGTAATGCGCGCCCGTGGTGTGAAAGCAGGCGTTGCAACTGGTGCTCACATGGATCATGGCGGGGATGTCGTACTCCACCATTTTTTCGTAAATCGGATACCACTGCTTGTCGCTCAAAGGCGGTGAGGTCCAATGGCCGCCAGAGGGGTCCGGGTTCAGGTTGATGCCGACGTTGCCGTACTCTTTGACACAGCGCTCCAGCTCGGGAATGCAGGTCGCGGGATCAACACCGGGCGACTGCGGCAGCATGGCTGCGCCGATGAAGTGGTCTGGGAACAACTCGCTGACGCGAAAGCACAGCTCATTGCAAATCGCCGCCCAAGTTGCCGAGGTGTTGAAGTCGCCAATATGGTGGGCCATGAAACTGGCGCGCGGCGAGAAGATGGTCAGGTCGCTGCCGCGCTCTTTCATGAGGCGCAGCTGGTTGCTCTCGATCGACTCACGCAGCTCGTCGTCGCTGATTTTCAGGTCGGCGGCTTTGGGGCCGGCGGACGGATGACCCAAGCTGGCGATCTGCTGGTTGCGCCAGTTCTCCAGCGCTTTGGGTGCCGTGGTGTAGTGCCCGTGGCAATCGATGATGAGGGGTTTTTTCGGCATGGCTTCTTTCGGTTTTGAGATGTTGTTGGGTTGACTCAGCGGCCGGCCCACACCGCGTGCGGAATGAGCGCCTCGCCGCGCATCAGCAGGCGGGCGGTGCGCAACAAGGCGGCACGCGTGACGTTTTGCGGCTGAGCCGGGTCCAGCCCCAGCTCGACGCTGAACTCACCGGTCGGGTGTTCGACCGAGACCGTTTTTGGATTGCCCTCAGGCATGACCGCCACACCGTCGCAGACCGAACCGGGCAATACGCACGCCGTACCAACCGTGACGGCCGCCAGCACGCCAATGGCGTCATGGCAGACATGCGGAATGAAGCTGCGCGTGCACAAAGTACCGCCGCTCTGGGGCGCTGCAATCAGCGTCATCTTGGGGTAATTTTTGTTCGTCACGTCGCCGAGCTGCATGGCGTGACCTGTGGCAATCCGCAGGGTCTCAAGACGGGCTTTCAGCTCAGTGTCGGCGTTCAGCTCAGCCACGCTTTCGTAGCCGGTGCGTCCGACGGCGCTGGCCAAAAACATCACCAGTGGCATGCCGTTGTCGATGCAAGTGACTTCAATGCCGTCGATCACATCGCGCACCTTGCCGGTGGGCAACAAGCTCGGCGCGACGGACCCGGCGGTGTCGAGAAAATTGATGGCGATGGGCGCTGAACTGCCCGGTGCACCATCGATGCGTGCCGACCCGGCGTACTCCACATAACGACCCTTTGGACCCTGCGGCGTCAGCACCGTGATGTCGCACTGCATGTCGGTGTTGAGCGTCAGCACGCGCAAGGTAGTGCTATCGCCCTGCGCTTGCACCAAACCAGTTTCCAGCGCAAACGGCACGACAGCGGCCAGCATGTTGCCGCAGTTGGGTGTCGTGTCGACGCTGTCGCCGTTGGGCTGCAGTTGGGCAAACAAAAAGTCGAGGTCGACGCCCGGTGTGCTGCTTTTGGAAACGATGCCGGCCTTGCTGGTCAGCGGATGCGCACCGCCGAGTCCGTCGATCTGCCGCGGGTCGGGCGAACCCATCACCGCCAGCAAGACCTTGTCCCGCGTCGGCAGATCAGCCGGCAAGTCAGAGGCCAAAAAAAAGGGGCCCTTGGAGGTGCCGCCGCGCATGAGAAGGCAGGGGATCGCAGTTTGCATGCGCAAATTCTAGGGATTCCACTGGCTTCTAGGGACTTTCCCGCTCACTAGCTGATATTGATTATTGCTATAACTGCGCTCTCGGTATTTATAAAATAAAACATGGACCTCAAGCAGATCGAGTCATTTGTACGCGTGGCTGAGTTGGGCAGTTTCACCCGCGCCGCCGCAGCCTTAGGCATGCCGCAGCCCTTGCTGAGCCGGCATGTGCGCCAGCTCGAAGTGGAATTGCGTCAGACTTTTTTATGGCGCAACGGCCGTGGCGTGACGCTGACCGAAGCCGGCAGCGTGCTGCTGGAACATGGCCGCGGGATCTTGCACCAAGTGGCCTTGGCACGCGAAGAACTGGGCGCTGTGCGCGGTGCGCTGGCCGGCCATGTCTCGATTGGCTTGCCACCGAGCCTGAGCAAACTGGTTGCCGTGCCGCTGACGCGCGAGTTCAGGCGGCGTCTGCCGGATGCACAACTGACGCTGACCGAGGGTTTTTCGGTGCCCATGCAAGAAAGCCTGCGCTCGGGCCGGCTCGACATGGCACTGCTCTACAACACGCCGCCCTCGCCCGACATGGAGGTCAACCTGCTGCACCGCGAAGCGCTGGTGTTGATTTCGTCAGAGGCCAGCGCCAAGGGCCACCCCGACGTGCCGCTGCAAGCTCACATGCCACTGGCCGATTTGGCCAAACTGCCGCTGATCATTCCGAGCCGGCCGAACACCTTTCGCCTGCTGCTCGACACCGAATTTCTGCGCATGAACTGCACGCCCAACATCGTCATGGAAGTCGATGGCCTGAATGCGATTCTTGACTTGGTGCGTGAAGGCCTGGGCTTTGCCGTGTTGCCGCCCTACACCTTGAGCCACTTTCAGGAGCCGCATCCGTTTTCAACCCACGCCCTGCACGGCCCGCGACTTATGAGCGAGTTGATGCTGGTGAACTCGGCGCGCAGGCCCAGCACCGAGACCCACAAAGAAGTCCGGGCGATGGTCGCCTCAGTGGTTAAAAAAGCCATTCAGGCTTATGTGTAGTGTTTTGCTATAGCTGCTATGCCTTGTCCTTTCCATGGACTTTTTCGTACAGTGTCTACAAGTGAAACTCTGCCATGGCGAACAAGGTTTTCCCGTCACTGGGAAAAATACGCCGTCATCGCGAGCGCAGCGCGGCGATCCATCGTGGAGCCGCGCGGTGATGGACTGCCACGCTACGCTCGCAGTGACGGAATTTATGGCTTACAGCGACGTAAATGACTGCCCGTACTGGAAAAATTTGAGCACATCGTTCAAGGCCTGTGTGCGGTTTCTGAATGGATTCGAAAAACTCGTAACAAAGGAGAACCAATGCTTTTTCCATTTTTTTCACGTCGTCTTTTGCTGACCGGTCTGACTGTGTTGTTGACCTTGGGCCTGTCGCTGACGACTGGTTTAGCTTTGGCACAAAGCGGCAAGACCGAAGTACTCTGGCTTGGACAGGCCGCGTTCCGGATCACCTCGCCGGGCGGCAAGGTCATCGTCGTTGACCCTTGGCTGCGACTCAATCCGCTGACGCCGGCGCTTTACAAAAACTTAGACGCCTTGGGCAAGGTCGATGTGCTGCTGGTCACGCATGGTCACTTCGACCATTTCGCAGATGCGCCGGCACTGGCGCTGATGCACAAGATACCGATGTACGCCCCCGGTGACATGAACCAATCTGCCGCCTTGCTCGGCATCTTGCCACCTGAACTGCTGCCGCGTTTCAACAAGGGCGGCACCATCACGCCGGTGCCGGGCATCAAAGTGACAGCGGTGCACGCGGAACATTCATCGGTGCTGGTGTGGAAAAACGCCACCACCGGCAAAGACGAGACCCATGTGGGCGGCGAGCCGCTGGGCTTCATCATCGAACTGGAAGACGGCTTCAAGATTTACCACATGGGCGACACCGGGCTCTTCGGCGACATGAAGTTCATAGCGGACTACTACAAGCCAGACTTGGTGCTGATGCCGATTGGCGGCAACTTCACCATGGGCCCGGTGGACGCCGCTTTTGCCACGCGTGAATGGCTTAAGCCCAAGACAGTGATTCCCATCCACTACGGCGCCAACCCGCTCGGCAAAGGCACGCCGGCAGAATTCATCCAAGCCCTCGGTGCCAGCAGCACCCGCGTATTGGCACTCAAACCCGGTGAAAAAGCCGAATTTTCAAAACCATGACTATGAACCCAACTCTTCTCCGCGTGACTGATCGCTCTGTTCATCGCGCCAACGTTCTCCCGCGCACGCTACCCGTGTTGTCGGCCTTGATGCTCGTGCTCGGCACGACCGCTATATTCCCTGCGCACGCGCAAACCGCTGCGGCCAACTACCCCAACAAGCCGATTCGCTTGATCGTGCCTTTCACCCCCGGCGGCAGCACCGACATCTTGGCGCGCTCTATCGGACAAGAACTCAGCAAGGCCTGGGGCCAAAGCGTGATCATTGACAACGTGCCGGGCGCAGGCGGCAGCATCGGCGCCGACAAGGCGGCCAAAGCGGCCGGTGACGGCTACACCCTGTTGATGGGCCACATCGGTACGCTGGCCGTCAACCCCAGCCTGTACCCCAAGCTGCCCTACAACCCGGTGACTGACTTTGCCCAGGTGGCTTGGGTCGCCCGCGTGCCCAACGTGCTGGTGGTGCATCCCTCAGTCCCGGCCAAGACAGTGCAAGAACTGGTGGCGCTGGGCAAGTCGCGTCCGGGCCAGCTGAACTACGGCTCAGGCGGCAACGGCAGCGCCGCCAACCTCGCCACCGAATACTTCAAGATGCAAACGGGTGCCTCTTTTCTGCACATTCCTTATCGCGGCACGGGGCCGGCCGTCAGCGATTTGCTGGGCGGCCAGATTCAGCTGTTGTTCACGGGTGCGCCTGCGGTACTGGCGCAGGTCAAGAGCGGGCAACTGCGCGCGCTGGCCGTCTCGTCGCCAAAACGCATTGACGTTTTGCCCGACGTTCCGACCGTGGCGGAAAGTGGCTACAAAGGCTTTGAAGCCGACCAGTGGTATGGCGTGGTAGCCCCAGCAGCGACTCCACCAGACATCGTTCGCAAACTCAATGCACAGATCAATCTGGCGCTGAGCTCTGCCGAACTGAAAACCCGTCTGAACAATGAAGGCGCGATTGCCACGCCGTCCACGCCCGAGGTCTTTGGCAAACTGATTGCCAGCGAAATTGCTCGCTGGAAACCGGTGCTTTCATCTGGGCGGGTCAAGGTCGATTGAGACGTTTCTGCTCAAGCCGACGATCCGTTCAACAACTCCTGAAAGAGCGTTTCGCATCCCATCTGCCCGCCCTTGAGCATGATTTCCAGGCCGTCCATCAGCGGGTTGTCACTGTGCAGGCAGCACAGTGCAACGCCAGGCGCCAGTTGCGCGCGGTAGGACAAGCCCCAGGCATCCAAGGCTTGAACCGCGTGACTAGACGTATCGCCACCCGCAATCCCCAAACGTTTGACTGGCGTGATGCACAGCACCTGCGCCAACAACTCGCCGCATGCGCGAGCTAGGCTACGACCATGCTTGACGCCTGCAGTCTCGCCACTTGAAGCGGTGAAGGCCAGAACGTGGCGCCCCTCTGCAAGCGCTTTGGCGATATGGCTGGCTGTAGTGGTCACGTAGGCCCGATCAGTGTCAAGACGTACAGGATCTAAGCCAATATGCAGATACGAATGTGCAGCGCTGACTTGCAGCGCTGTCAGCGGCGACAGGCTGCCCGCCAAAACCAGCACAGGCCCGGTGGCTGCGGTCACACGCGTGGTCGCCATGTCGGGTTCGATATTCCAGTGTGCGACGAGTGCCTGAACCACGCTGCTGGGACCGGCGGCAAGCAAGGGTTGGACTTGAGCGCGCGTCCAGATCAGACGGCCCACACCGGCCAATTGGCATGCATCCGACAGGTCCATCAGCACGACCCTTAGGGCTGCGCTAGCTGCCGGCGTCAACGCCAGCAGAGCATCCAGCTGCGCGTCTAATCCGGCGTCACTCTGCGCATAGTCGGTGTAGTTGATCGACTGCACATGGCGCAGACCCTGTGCCTCGAGATGCAGGCGCAAATCTGCCTCATGCATCGGCGTCACAGGGTGCTGGCGCATCGTCGGGTGGCGGTCAATGCGGGCCACAGTGCTGCCGGTGCCGGCGAACAAGTTGCCAAAGACGCAGTAGCGCCGCAAATTGGGCTGGCCCCCGACGATAGGCACCCATGAATTGCCGGTGTAGGGCTGCAAGATGCTGATCGCCGCGCCGATGCTGCCAACATGCGGCGCACTGTCAAACGTCGAGCAGGTTTTGTAATGCACAACTCTTGCACCGAGTCGGGCGAAGAATGCACCGACAGGCGCCAGCTCCACCAGCATTTCATCAGGCGTCATGGCGCGTGCTGCGCCGGCAATGCCCAGGCAGTCCAGCGGTCCGGCGCGTTCAAGCTGAGCTTGTGTTGGCAATCCCAGAAACAACACGGTGCGCAAGCCAGCGCGAGCAGCCGTTGACAGGGTGTCTGTTGCGCCCGTGAAGTCATCGCCGTAAAACGCGATTTTGGGAGCGCGCATCAGGCCACTGCCGTGCCGTTCCATGGCCTGACTATTGGCCAAAGAATGCCAACGCGGCGGCCAGCTCAGACGCTTGCTCAGCGAACGTCGCTATAGGGATGCCCGCGCGTGCGGCAGCCCATGCCTGACGAATGCTGGCGACACCGGCAGCAGGACCGCCCGGATGCGCCAAGATGCCGCCGCCAGACATGAACAGCAGGTCGTCGCTTTTCACCGCTGCCCAAGTGGCCGGCACGGTACCGGCCCACTGGCCGGAAGAAAATGCCGGCAAGACGCGGTCGTCAAAACCATCCGTGAGGGGGCTGTAGCAATCGTGTGCCGATTCGATGACTTCGGCGTCGGACTGCGAGAACTTACCCTGCAGGCCATGCACATGCATGTGGTCGACACCAGCCAGTCGCCACAGTGTCTGGTAAGCCTGAAAAGACATCCCCAGCAACGGGTGCCGTGACAGCGCGCCATAACCGTTGCGATGGCCGTGGATGGCCAGACCGGTGTGGCGGCGCAGCGTTTGCATGCCGGAGTGACCACACCAGTTGAGGCTGGCCATCACGCAGCTGCCGCCTTCGCGTTCGACCAGATCGGCATGACGCTTCATGGCATCCGTCTCGTCGGTGATGTTGAAGGCCACCATGACGTGTTTGCCGGTGCGCTGCTGATGCTCGCGCACCACCGCCATGATGGCCGGTACGCGTTGCGCCAAGGGTGCATGGTCTGGGTCCGCGCAAACCTCATCATCTTTGATGAAGTCAACGCCTGCGGCGCACAGGCGGCCGACCAACTCGGCGGTCTGGGCAGACGAAAACCCGACGTTCGGTTTGATGATGGTGCCGACCAAAGCGCCCGTCGCCACACCCGTGGTCTCGCGTGTGCCGGCCATGCCGACTTGGGGCATCTCAAATTGGGCCCGGTAGGCGGCCGACAACTTAAGGCTCTCTAAGCGCAGGCCGCTGGCTTCGCCAAGGTCGTACAGATTACCTGACACGGTGGCGGCCAGTGTGGGTAAATTCGCACCGACATTGGCCACGGGAAACGAGATACGAACGCGTGCGCGCCGCCAAGGTCCGGTGTGGCCCTTTCGCTCTAGCAATGCGTTGGGCAAACTCGGCACATTGACGGATTCGAGCTCCTCAATGTGCTCAACCGTTGCCCGTGCGCGCAGGCGTAATTCATCCGTCTCACCTTCAACGCGGGCAAAGGTGCCGCAAGACTGCTCACCCGCCATCACCTCAGCCACTTGTGCAGGTTCCAGCGGCGTTTCAATTAAATAAGTGGCTTCAAAACGGTCTTGCTTCATGATGCGCGACGCTTACAGTTGGCTCAAATCGGGAAAAGGCCGAACGGGGTCGCTGCCGTCCCAGCCTTCAGAGGCCTGACGTATCAGGTCAAACATCTTGCCTTTGGGTCCGGCCACTTCGGACAGTTCAATGACAGTGCCGGGATGGTATTCGGTGTCGAAGTAAATGAAACGGCCGTTCTCGCCGACTTCGCCTTTCATCACCGGCTTGAAGCCCTGTTTGAGCAGGCGCTCAAGATCGGCGTCGTAATTAGTTGTCCAGTAGGCGACGTGTTGCAGGCCGGTGTTGCCAGCCTGCAAAAAATCGCGGTACATCGACGGCACGTCATTACGCGTCTGGATCAACTCGACCTGCACAAACCCCGAGTTTGCCAGTGCCACTGAGTTATGCGGTTCGTGCGACTCGCCGCGGTAGCTGTAGTTTTTGATCGGCACTTTGGGGTTGTAAAACCAGGGACCAACGCCCAAGGTTTCGCTCCAGTATGTCATCGCGGCTTCGATGTCGTTCACTACGTAGCCGAGTTGGCGAATCTCGCCGAAAAATTTGCTCATGGTGTCAGTCCGGTGGGGTTGAATTTGTTTTAGCGGGCCAGGAAACCGGTCGAGAACCAAGGCACGGCGGCCACCAGCGCCAAACCGATCAGCAGCGCGCCCATGTAGGCCCAGATGTAAGGCATGCCTTCGTCGGGATCGACCTTGCTGACCGCGCAAGCGCCGTAGTAGCCAACACCGAAGGGCGGCGCGAAGAGGCCGATGCCCATCGCGAAAATCACCACCATGGCGTAGTGCACGTCATGCACACCGACCATGCGGGCGATCGGGAACAGCAGCGGACCGAACAGCACGATGGCAGGAATCCCTTCAAGCACGCTGCCCAGGATGATGAAGGCGACGATGGACACCGCGAGGAAACCGTAAGCGCCGCCGGGCAGGTTACCCATGATGCGCGCCAAGTCTTGTGAAAAGCCAGACTGCGTCAGACCCCAGGCCATGGCGGTAGCGCAACCGATGATGAACATGATCGCGCCGGTCAGCGATGCGGTTTCGATCAGCATCGGTCGCAAACGACGCCACGGAAACTGGCGATACAAAAAGAGGCCGGCGAGTACCGAATAGATGATGCCGATAGTGGACACCTCGGTCGCTGTCGCCACGCCCTCGACCACGGCAGCGCGGATCACGAAGGGCAGGATGATGGCGGGCAACGCGATC
Source organism: Comamonadaceae bacterium (assembly GCA_947450765.1). Taxonomy (GTDB): domain Bacteria; phylum Pseudomonadota; class Gammaproteobacteria; order Burkholderiales; family Burkholderiaceae_C; genus Polaromonas. The sequence goes on from CANFXC010000036.1 coordinate 8,914, forward strand.
AGCAGTAACCTGCCGATTTCGCGCTTACTGTAGCGCGCAACAGCGCTCAAGTCCTCATGGCGATTGCGCCACCACACCACGGTGCAAAGAGCAGCACCCAGCACCACAGCAGGCAGCAGACCGCCGGTGAAAAGAGCGGCAATCGACACACCGGTGACGGAACCGATGGTGATCAAAACGATGGACGGTGGAATGGTTTCGGTCTGCGCGCCGGTGGCCGACAGCAGCGCCACGAGATCGCCAGGCTTGGCACCGCGCTTTTTCATTTCGGGGAACAGCACAGGCGCAATCGCGGCCATGTCGGCGATCTTGGAACCCGAGATGCCAGACACCAGGTACATCGCACCGATGAGCACGTAGCTCAAACCGCCGCGCACATGGCCCAGCAGACTGGCGAGAAACTGGATCATGGCCTTTGCCATGCCGGTCATCTCGATCAGCGCGCCCAGAAAGATAAAGAGTGGCACCGCCAGCAGGATCATGTGCGACATGCCTTCGTCCATGCGGCCCACCATGACCAACAGCGGCGTCGAAGTCGTCAATGCGAGATAGCCAAAAGTGGCAAGCGCAAACGAGAACGCGATCGGCACGCCCGACAACACCGTGCCGGCGACGATGATGACAAAGAAAATGATCAGATTGAGCTTGCCCAGTGGCTGCAGCAGGGGTTGCGCGAACCAGAAAAGCGCGACCACGGCGGCGGTGCCGGCCAGCGCGATACCGGTCTGCTTGTAGGAACTGATGCGCAACAGGCGCAACACAGCCACGATGATCATCAGCGCCATGCCGACCGGTATGGCAGCGGCGCGCCAGGCGTTGTTGACCTCCATGGCCGCGGTGACGATGAAGCTTTCTTCATAGGCGTATTCCGTGGCGGGGTAGATCACTAACACCAGGAAGGCGATTGATGCGGTGATCGCAATGGTATCGAGCAACGCGCGGACCTGCGGCTGGACGTTGTTGACCAGCGCCGTCATCCGCATGTGCTCGCCACGCCGCAAGGCCACGACCGCGCCCAGCATCGACAGCCACAGAAACAAGATGGACGCCAACTCGTCAGACCAGATCAATGGTGCATGAAACACATAACGAGCGACCACACCCGCGAACAACACCATGATTTCAACCGTTACCAGAGCGGCCGCACAGGTCTCGACCACAAGACCCAAGCCGCTGTCGATACGGTGGGCAATGGCGCTCAGCGCATTGGCCGGCGGTGTGTGGGCCGCAGGCAGTTTGTCTGGAAAATGGGACATGACGAGAAGCTCCGGAATTCAATGCAGTTGACACGGCTCAGAGCGTGTCGAGGCCGCTTGACTGAGACTGTCGACACGTTTCGACAGTCTCTGGGGGGTAGCGGCTTATGCGAGCTTACCCACCGACTGCTCCAGCAGACCCCAGGCTTCGTCGCCGAAACGGCCTTTCCATTCGCTGTAGAAACCCGCTTCGCGGAGTTTGGCGCGGAAGGTATCTGACTGCGGACGGTTGATGGCCAAGCCTTTGGACTGCAGATCGGTGACCACGGTGTCATTGAGCTTCTTGATGTCCTCGCGTTGCTGCATACCGGCGTCATTGATGGCGCGTGCAACGATGGTTTTGAGGTCTGCCGGCAGTCTGTCCCATGCGCGGCCGTTGGCAACGAACCAATAACCGTCCCAAATGTGGTTGGTCAATGAACAAAACTTTTGGACTTCATACAACTTGGCCACCTGGATGATCGGCAGCGGATTCTCTTGTGCGTCCACAATTTTGGTTTGCAGCGCGGAGTACACCTCGCTGAACTGAAGGCTGGTTGGCGCAGCGCCAAGACCTTTGAACATCGAAATGCTCAGCGGGCTGACCGGCACGCGAATTTTCAGACCGTCCATGTCTTTCGCGTTGTTAATTGCCGCTTTGCTGCTGGTGGTCTGGCGAAAACCGTTATCCCACATTTTTTCAAATGCATACAGGCGTGACTTGCTGATAGCGTCACGCACATGCGCGCCCAGCTTGCCGTCCATCGCACCCCAAACCTGCTGGTAGTCAGAAAACGCAAAGCCGACGGCATTGATGGCTGCCACCGGCACCAGCGTAGCAATCACCAACGCGGACGGCGTGAAAAACTCGATCCCGCCGGAGCGCACTTGCGCCAGCATGTCGGTGTCACCACCCAGCTGATTGTTCGGGAAAATTTTGATCTCGACCCGGCCATTGCTTTCCTTCAGGATGCGGTCGGCGGCCTGTTGCGCGCGGATGTTCAGCGGATGGGTGACGGGCAGGTTGTTGCCATATTTGTACGAGAACTCTGCAGCGCGAGCCAGCGATGGCAATACAGCTGCTGCGCCCACGGCGGAGACGGCAGACAGGGTGCGCAGGACGCTGCGGCGTGTGATGACGGTGTTCAAGCTCATGGGGTTTGTCTCCAGTTTTGTTTTGATGTTTTTTGATGCATCATTATGCGAATAACGACGCAACGATAGTTGTTGAGTCTCGAATGGTCAAACATTAATAATGATGGATTTTGATGTATGAGGGTTATCCCTGATGTGGTGCTCGGTTTGCAACAACGCGCCAGAGTTGCCGACATCGCGAAGGCTGCGAAGGTGTCTACAGCAACCGTCGACCGTGTGCTGAACCACCGCCCGGGCGTACGTGATGCGACGGCCCAGAAAGTTTTGAAAGCCGCCGCTGAGTTGGACTACCTGCCGGACACCGAGCTGTATGCTGCGCTCGCTGCGCAACCCATGCGCCTGACCTTTTTATTGCCGGATGGCAGCAACCGTTTTATCCGCATGCTGGGCGACACAGTGGGTTATTCGCAAGACCATCTGTCGCCATTCAACGTCAAGTGCCGCACTGAGCTGTTTGAAAGCTTCAACCCGCAACAACTGGCCGCCAGTTTGCTGCGACTGGGGCAGCGCAGCGATGGCATTGCCTTCATGGCGCTGGAGCATCCAGCCGTGCGCGAAGCGGTGAGTGAGCTGGCAGAAAAAGGTGTGCCGACCATCACGCTGATCTCAGACCTGTCGGGCTCTAACCGAGCCGGCTACGTCGGCCTCGACAACCGAGCAGCAGGCCGCACGGCCGGTTACTTGGTCGGTCGCTTTATCGGGCTGGGCGTGCGCGCGGCCAAGGTGGCGCTGATTGCCGGTTCTTTGAGTTACCGCGCACATGAAGAACGCGAAGCCGGGTTTTTGCACGTCATTGAGGAGCTGTTTCCGGCGCTGCAGGTGGTGGGCCTGCGAGAGGGGCAGGATGATGCTCAGAAAAATTACGAACAAACGCGAACCTTGCTGGAACAGCACCCGGACCTGGCCGGTATTTACAACATTGGCGGCGCCTCAGACGGCGTGGCACGCGCGCTCAAAGAATGCGGGCGTGAGCACAAGGTGGTGTTCATCGGCCACGGCCTGACGCCCGACACGCGCGCCATGCTGATAGACGGCAGCATGGACGCCGTCATCACCCAGAGCCCGCAAACCGCCATGATGAGCTGCGTGCGCATGTTCACCAACTTGCGCGACAAGCGTGAACTCATGAGCGGCGTGGATGCCGTGCGCAGTCAAGTGATCTTCAGGGAAAACCTGCCGTAACCAGGGCGGCTGGCGCAGATAAACAACGCGCCTTGCCCACGCAACTTTCCCCGTGCTTCAGGCCCGTGGAAAAGCCGCCGTCAACCGGTCTGCGTAGTCCTGCCACGTAGCCTCTTTGCCGAGGCCGTTGAAAACGCCGAGCGCTGCTTGATCGGCGACCCATTGCTGTTTGTCGGCGATAGCCTGCGACATGAATGGAGGAAAGCCAGCTTCTTGCACGGTGTTGGCGGCTTCGCGCATTTCTTCGGCGCGGCGCTTGCCGTGTTGCACCACGCGGCTGAAAAAATACGCGCCCTGCTGGCTCCAGTCGATGCTCGGAAAAGTCTCGACCAATGTCGGCAGCACATGGTCTTCAACGCCGTAGGCCCTCGCTGTGGCGTAGCTCTCAATCACCAGCGCTTCGAGTCCCTTGATCATCACGCTGCGGCACATCTTGATGGCACTGGCCACGCCGAGCTCGACCGACACGGCGCGGGCGTCCAGACCCCACGTCTTGAGCAGTTCAGCGAGTTCAGCGGCACGGGCGCCACCCAGCAACATCGGTACGCGAATCCCGTACGGCGGCACCGAGGTCATGACACCGGCTTCGACGTAATGGCCGCCAACCGCTTCAATCAATTGAGCCGCTTGCTGCTTGGTGCCAGGCGATGCAGAATTCAAATCCAAAAACACTGTGCCCGGCCGGATGTGCGGCGCAGCGGCTTGCGCCACGGCCAGCGTGTTGGAGGCGGTCACGGCTGAGATCAGCAAATTTGATTCAGCACACAGCTGAGCCATGGACTCGGCCACCGACACACCGGCGTTGGCCGCATGGGTTTGCAGCACAGCCGCCTGAGCCGTGTCTGCCAACTTCAAATCCCAAGTGCTGACACGGGCTGCGCGTGGTTTGAGTCCCGCACTGAAGACCTTGCCGACTTCGCCGTAACCGACCATTCCGATGTGTTCAAACTGCATGCGCTTGTCTCCAACTGATTTTTTGAATGCGATGAATCACTGCTGCGGCACTTTGGCCCGCACGATCACATCGCCCCAACGCTTGACTTCGCTGGCCAGCAGCTCGGTGGCCTGCTCTGGCGTGCTGGCTTGGGCGGCCACGTTTTGGTCTGCCAGGCGCTTTTTAACGTCAGGCGAATTGAGGGCCGCCGTGATGTCTTTGTTCAAACGGGCGATGACGCTTTTCGGCGTTTTGGCGGGGGCGGCAATGGCGTTCCAGCTGGCGGCCTCAAAGTTGGGCACGCCGCCTTCTTTGGCCGTCGGCACATCGGGCAACACGCTCGCGCGCTTGGCGCCCGTCACCGCCAAAGCGCGCAAGGCTTTGGCATTGATCTGCGGCAGCACCGGCGCGAGAATTTCGACGGCGGCGTCAATCTGACCGCCGCGCAAGGCGGTGATGACGGCGGGCGAGCCGTTGAACGGCACGATCTGCATGTCAACGCCGGCGCTGCTTTTGAAGAGTTCAGCGGCCAGGTTTTGCGTGCTGCCGATATTGATGCTGCCAAGGTTCAACTTGCCGGGATTGGCACGCGCATAGGCGAGTAAATCACCCAAGGTTTTGAACTTTGAATCGGCCTGCGTGATGATGGCGATGTCAAAGAAACCCAAGGTCGACACCGGCGCGAAATCGCGCAGGGTGTCAAACGGCAGGGACTTGAACAACCCGGCGGTCACGGCCGTGCCGTTGGACATCAACAGCAGGGTGTGACCGTCGGGGTCGGACTTGGCCACCAGGTCGCCGGCGACCACACCACCCGCGCCCGGCCGGTTGTCCACGATGACCGGATGACCCAGCGACTCGCTGAGCTTTTGCGCCACGGTGCGGGCCGTCAAGTCGGCCACGCCGCCAGCGCCAAAAGGCACGACCAAGCGAATGGCTTTGCTTGGGAAGGCTTGAGCGACCGCGACGTGAGGCAAAGCCATCGCGGCCGACAGGGCGAGCAAGCTGAAAAGGTGGCGTCGAGTGGTCATTTTTATCCGCTTCAAAAAGAAAGAGTGTCGACTTTCGCCCTATTCCTGCTCATCGGCAAGAGCGAATTCAGACTGCCAGATATAACAAAATTGCATAAGAGTCGCGCTCAATCCACAAAACAGCACTCCGCATTAGCCCGGCGGCCAACTCACTCCACCGCGAACGGCACCCGCGCACTGACCGCGCACATCAGCTCGTAAGCCACTGTGCCAGCAGCATGCGCGATTTCGTCTATCGACAGCGCGGCACCGTTGCCAGCGTTGCCCCACAAAGTCACGTCGCTGCCGATGCGGGCTTCAGGCACGGACGTGAGGTCGACTGTGAGCATGTCCATGCTGACCCGGCCCACCAGCTGCGTGCGCACGCCGGACACCAAAACGGGGGTGCCGGTGTCACAGTGGCGCGGATAACCGTCGGCATAACCGCAGGCCACCACGCCAATGCGCATAGCGCGCTCGGCCCGGAACCGCGAGCCGTAACCGACGCTGTCGCCAGCGGCGAGCGCCTGCACGCCGATCAGGCGCGAGCTCAGGGTCAGGGTCGGCCGCAAGCCCCAGTCGGCGGCGCTGTGCTGCGGGAAATCTGCCGCGCTGCCATACACACCAATGCCGGGCCGAACCCAATCCGAACGCTCGGCCAGCGCATCGCCGTGGCGCAACATCGCGGCGCTGTTGCTCAAGGAGCGCTCACCCGACAAGTCGTGCGTCACGGCCTCAAAGGCTTGCAATTGCGCGGCAATGCCGAGCGGCCCGTCGGCGTCGCTGAAGTGGGTCATCAGCGAGATGTCGTCGACTTGCGGCAAGGCGTTCAGCCTCGTCCACGCCGCCCGAAAACGCTCGGGGGTGAAGCCCAGACGGTTCATGCCGGAATTCATTTTGAGAAAGACGCGATGCGGCAGCTGCGTTTTGTGCGCTGCCAGCATGTTGATTTGTTCGTTGCAATGCACCACATGCCAGAGGCCTAGGCGCGAGCACAGCTCCAGGTCGCGGGCCTCAAAAATACCTTCGAGCAGCAAGATCGGTCCGCGCCAATCGAGAGACCGTAAGCGCTGGGCTTCGCTCAGGTCGAGAACGGCAAAACCATCGGCGCTGCGCAAGCCTTCGAAGGCCCGCTCAATGCCGTGGCCATAGGCATTGGCCTTGACGATGGCCCAGACGCGCGCGTCGCCTGCAGCGGCTCGCATACGGACCAGGTTATGGCGCAGTGCATCGGTGTGAACGGTCGCAAGTATCGGGCGGGGCATGGTGCTGTGGCTCAAGGTAAGCCCGTCGGCCAAGGCCTGGGCAACTGTCGGTGGATCTACTCCCTTCATTTTGGCATCGACCAGCGTGCTATAAACCCTCATTCCCTCGGAGACATGCCATTTTTTTTGCTGCCGCCCTACTGCCTGACGCGACCCAGAACGTGAGTACGATTGCTTTATGAAGCGCGGTTTTTACACGATCATGGCAGCCCAGTTTTTCAGCTCACTGGCTGACAACGCGCTGTTTGTGGTGGCCGTCGAATTGCTGCGCAACAGCGGTGCGCCCAAGTGGCAGCCCGCCGCACTGGTGCCGATGTTCGCCCTTTTTTATGTCGTGCTGGCACCGTTTGTCGGGGCGCTGGCAGACGCGCGCCCCAAGGGCAAGGTCATGCTCATGAGCAACGCCATCAAGGTGATTGGCTGCCTGATGATGCTGTTTGGCTCGCATCCTCTCATTGCCTATGCCATCGTCGGCTTGGGTGCGGCGGCCTACTCGCCGGCCAAATACGGCATCTTGACTGAACTGCTGCCAGCCTCGCAACTGGTCAAAGCCAACGGCTGGATTGAAGGGCTGACGATCGCCTCGATCATTTTGGGCGTGCTGTTGGGCGGCCAATTGGTCGGCGTGCATGTCGCCTCCAGCCTGCTGTCTTTCGATTTTCCGCTGATTGAAACCGGCGTCGACACGCCGGCCGAGGCCGCCATCAGCTGCCTGATCTTCATCTACATTCTGGCCGCATGGTTCAACACACGCATCCCGCACACTGGCGTCGAGATGCGCCCGATGCCGCGCAACAAACTGCAACTGCTGCCCGATTTCTGGCGCTGCAATGCGGCCTTGTGGCAAGACAAACTGGGTCAAATTTCTTTAGCCACGACCACGCTGTTTTGGGGCGTCTCGGGTAATTTGCGCTACATCGTGCTGGCCTGGAGCGCCGCCGCCTTGGGCTACAGCACCACGCAAGCCTCGTCGCTGGTCGGCGTGGTGGCCATCGGCACGGCCATCGGCGCCGTGCTGGCTTCGATGCGCATGCGGCTCGACCAAGCCACCAGCGTGATGCCGCTTGGTATCGCCATGGGCTTGCTGGTGATCTTGATGAACTTCATCGACAACGTCTGGCTGGCCGCACCATTTTTAATTTTGCTGGGTGGACTCGGCGGCTTTTTGGTTGTACCCATGAACGCGCTGCTGCAACACCGTGGCCACAACCTGATGGGTGCCGGACGCTCAATCGCGGTGCAAAACTTCAACGAGCAAGCCTGCATTCTGGCGCTTGGCGGGGGCTACAGCCTGTCCACCGGGCTAGGCCTCTCAGCCTTTGCCGCCATCACCGGTTTTGGCGTCCTTGTGGCCAGCTTCATGTGGCTCATCCAGCGCTGGCACCAAAGCAACTGCCTCAAGCACAAAGACCAAGTCGAAACCTTGCTCCGGCTCGCCCGCAGCGACAAGTCGCACTAGGCTGCTGACCATGAACGCCGGCAAGACGAGTTCAGCCCTCGCGATTGGCGCGCTGGTCATCAACGCCGTTGTTTGGGGCGTTTCATGGTGGCCTTTTCGCGACATGCAAAGCCACGGCTTGCACCCGCTGTGGTCAACCACCCTGATTTATGTGCTGGCCACGGTCGGTGTGCTGGCCTGGAAACCTGACGCGTGGCGGTTGCTGGTGCAGCACCGCGGCCTGCTGATGTTGATGGTGGCGGCCGGCCTGACCAACGTCGGCTTCAACTGGGCCGTGACCGTCGGTGACGTGGTGCGCGTGGTGCTGCTTTTTTATCTGATGCCGGCGTGGTCGGTGCTGATGGCCTGGGCCATGCTCGGCGAAAAACCGACGACGGCTTCGCTGCTGCGTCTGCTGCTGGCGCTGGTCGGCGTGCTGATTGTGTTGAAGTCACCCACCTCGCCCTGGCCGGTACCGAACAGCGTTGCCGACTGGCTGGCCTTGGCCGGCGGCCTGTGCTTTGCGCTGACCAATATATTGCTGCGCAAACATGGCAGCACGCCGAGCGAATCGCGCATGCTGGCGATGTTTGGGGGCGGTGCGCTGATGGCCGCCGCCGCTGCGTTGTTGGGCATGGGCGCGGGCATCGTCCCGGCGCCGGCATTTGCCATGGCGGGTGTGCCGGTGGCTATCGGTCTGTGCCTGGCTTTCATGGCCAGCAATTTGGCGCTGCAATATGGTGCGGCCCGTCTCGCCGCCAGCACCACGGCCTTGGTCATGCTCACAGAACTGTTGTTCGCCAGTGTCTCTTCGGCTTGGTTGGGCGCTGCCGAGTTCAACACCCGAACCTTGATCGGCGGCGGACTGATTGTGCTGGCCGCGTTACTGGCAGCCGTTGCGCCGGCAGCCGCTGAACCTGATCAGTCTCGCTTGTCTTGAACCACCGTGAGCCAGTCTAGCCGCTCTCAGAACGCTTAACCGACCCTTCTTTCATGAGTGCAGTGTTGGCCTATAAGCCTTCTTCAGTTCAGCGGCAAGCACCTCAAACTTCTTGTCCAAAGTCCAAATCAGAGTCTGCTCGCTGAGCAATGCACCAGCCAGCAGGCTGACGTCAACAAACCCACAACCACGGCCGAAAAACTGGCGGGCATCCATCATGGCAAGTAACTCGTCCTGCGTGGCGACGGGTGCACTTTCTAATGAGGCCAGCATGCCGATGATGGATTTTCGGCTGGGCGGCGTCCCACAAGCCACTTCCGCAACAACATAGGGGTGACAAACAACCACGCCGTCTTCAAGCAAAGCGACCAAATGATCGTTGCGACTTTTGAAGTGTCCAACCCACACGGAGCTATCGACAAGCACACTCATGAATGAGTGGCCTCCTCACGGCGGCGAGTCACGAGTTCAATGTCTGGCGCTTCGCCGCCCAGCGCGGCCAGCCTTCGAGCGGTCTGCCTTTGAATAAAAGCCTTCACGCATTCCCGAATCAGCTCAGATTTTTCAGTGCCGGGCTGCGCCAAAGCCATCGCTTTGGCGAACAAGTCGTCATCAATGGTTAAGGTAGTGCGCACAGCTCGTCTCCCGCATCAACAAAAGCATCATTTTGCACCAACTTTGACATCACTGCCGCTCAACGCCTGGTCGAGTACTTCAACCCAATGGCGCACTGGCGTGGCCGTGCCGCTTTGCAGGTGCGTGATGCAACCAATGTTGGCCGAGACGATGGTGTCGGGTTTCATCTCGCTGAGGTTCTCCAGCTTGCGGTCGCGCAGCGCGTAAGCGATCTCCGGCTTCAACACGGAATAGGTGCCGGCCGAGCCACAGCAAAGATGCGCTTCACAGCGCGCCACATTGACCTTGAAGCCCAGCTCGCCCAAGTGCTTTTCAACGCCGCCGCGCAGTTGCTGACCGTGCTGCAAGGTGCAAGGCGGGTGGAAGGTGAGTTGCTGCGCTTCGCCCTGCCCTGCCGCCCGCTCTGGGCTAATCAGTTTTTTCAGTTGCGGCAGCAAGTCGGGCAACAGCTCGCTCAAGTCACGCGTGAGCTCGCTGATGCGAGCGGCCTTGGCGGCGTACGCTGGCTCGTCTTTGAACAAATGGCCGTAGTCTTTGACCATGACGCCGCAGCCTGAGGCGTTCATGACCAAGGCTTCGACTCCGCTTTCAACATGCGGCCACCAAGCGTCAATATTGCGGCGCATCTCGGCTTTGCCGCCGTCATGATCATTGAGGTGAAACTTGACCGCGCCGCAGCAACCGGCCTTGGTGGCCAGCACCACTTCGATACCGGCGGCGTCCAGCACCCGGGCGGTCGCGCTGTTGATATTGGGCTGCATGGCGGGCTGCACGCAACCGGCCAGCATGAGCATCTTGCGGGCGTGTTGACGCTTTGGCCAAACCCCAGCAGATTGTGCTGCCGGCACCTTGTTTTTCAGCGCCTCAGGCAGCAGCCCACGCACCGCTTGGCCGAGCTTCATGGCCGGGGCAAAGAGCGGCGAAGGCAAGCCTTCTTTCAGCGCCCAGCGCAGGGCTTTTTCAGCGGCTGGGCGCTCCACGCGTTCATCCACCAGCTTGCGGCCGATGTCCACCAGATGGCCGTAGTCGACACCACTCGGGCAGGTGGTTTCACAGTTACGGCAGGTCAGGCAACGGTCCAGGTGCAGCTGGGTTTTGCGCGTCGGCACCTCGCCTTCGAGGACTTGTTTGATGAGGTAAATGCGGCCACGCGGACCGTCCAGTTCATCGCCCAACAATTGGTAGGTTGGACAGGTGGCCGTGCAAAAACCGCAGTGCACACATTTGCGCAAAATGGCTTCGGCAGCCAAGCCATCAGCCGTGCCTTGAAATTCCGGGGCGAGATTGGTTTGCATAACGGGGCTTTTTGAAAAACGTGAATGACTCAGTGACGCAAGAAATCAGTAGTGACGACGCACATAACGCGTCATGTCGGCGTGCAGCGGCGGCAACGAGAGCAGCAGCAAGATGGTCGCCATCGGCAACACCCAGATGAAGCCCAGGTACTTGAAACCGGCTGCGCCAACCAGACCGCCCGCCATGAATGACGCCAGCAGCATGCTGTACAGCTTCAGTTTGATGCGGTTGGCGCGCACATGCGAGTCGGCTGGGGTTTGGGTGCGGTTCCAGTAAAACACTTTGCCCAGCTCAATCCCGAGGTCGGTGATGACGCCCGTCATGTGGGTGGTGCGAATTTGCGACGCAGAAATCTTGCTGACCACCGCGTTTTGCAAGCCCATGGTGTAGGCCAGCACCAGCACCGTCAGCGGCACGGCGAACGGCGTTTGGCGGTTCAGTGTGGCCCCCAGCAGCCCGAACAACAGGAGCAGGCCAGCTTCGAGCAACAGGGGCAGCGCGTACTCACTGCGCAAATGATGCTGCCGCGCCCAGTTGACCTGCACGGCCGTGGTCGCTGCGCCGGCGGTGAAAGCCAGCAAGGTGCCGAGTGCCCCGAGCAGCAGCCCGACATTGCCGAGGATCAAGTTGTCGGCCAGCATGGAGGCGAAGCCGGTCATGTGCGAGGTGTACATGCCAACAACCAAAAAACCGCCGGCGTTGATGGCACCGGCATTGAAGGCCAACAAACCGCCCAGCAGACGGTTGATGCTGGCCGTGCGGTGCTGCCCGGCAAGGTGACGAAAACGCCGCACCCGTGACCCCTTTAACCCGCCGCCAAACGACCGGTGTTGAAGACGCCAGCAGGGTCAAACTGCTTTTGTAATTCGCGTTGAATGCGCTGCTGCACAGGGTTTAACGCAGTGAAGACGCCGACTGCTTTATCTTGGCTCGCAAGCCCAGCGGAGGCGCGAAACAGCGTCGCGTGGCCGCCGGCTTTTTGGGCCGCGTTGCGCAGCAGCGCTGCCGCGTGGGCCGGTGCCCAGACCCAACGCAAGCCGCCGTGCCACTCGATCAATGGCGACGACGCCACCGCAGGCAGCGCCAGCGCAGGCGTGGTCTGCGGCACACTCAAACGCCACAAACACAGGTCTGGGCTGACGGCAGCCATGGCGACCGGTGGCGCTGCAAAAAACGGCAACGTCTGCTCACGGCAAGCGTTCCAGTCGGCACTGGCTTGGACCGGGTCCATGCGCAGCACCTCGCCGCCCAGGGCCGTGACGTCTGCCGACATGCGCGGACAAGCAGCGTCAACCGCCGCCACCGCACCGCGCAAACGCACAAACAAGTAGTCGCGCGGCGGCTGCGCGCTGGTGTCGTGAAGCCAGCAACTGGCATTCAACGGCAGCGGTTGTGCGCCCCATGCGTTGAGCAAATCCAAGGCTTGCTGTTGTGAGACACCCGCGCACATCAAGGTGGCTTCGGCCGGCGCCACCGGCAAGACCTTGAGCGAGACCTCTAAGACCACGCCGAGCGTGCCCAGTGAGCCCGCCAACAAACGCGAGACGTCATAACCGGCCACGTTCTTCATCACTTGTCCACCAAAGGTCAGGATGTCACCTTGACCGTTGATGATTTTCACGCCCAACACATAGTCGCGCAAGGCGCCGACGCTGGCCCGGGCCGGCCCACTCAGGCCACTGGCGACCATGCCGCCAACAGTGGCGACTGGCCCAAAATGCGGCGGCTCAAACGGCAGGCATTGGCCTTGACTGGCTAGCAAGGCTTCAAGCTCGGCCAACGGCGTGCCAGCGCGGGCGGTCACCACCAACTCGCTCGGCTCGTAGCTGACCACACCGCGGTTGGCCGACACATCCAGTGGCTCGCCGATCAGCGCTTCACCGTAAAAGTCTTTGCTGCCGCCGCCCCGAAGGCGCAAGCACGTACCGGTTGTAGCGGCGTCACGGACGCGTTCCGCAAGCGTGTCACACAAGTCGTCAAATGAAGTTGGCATGTTGTCTGTCTGGGTTTCAGCAATGTCTGGGACCATGTGCAATGGTAAGCCGCTCTAGGGGTTGGCTCTCAATCGCGGTAAAAATTCACCGGCAAACCCGGCACCTCGACGCGCATGGCGAACACACAACCGGAGTCCGGGAAAGCCTCTAACTCAGCCGATAGGCGATTTTTCCTAGCCGTGGTGACGTAAAGAGTTTTCAAGTCGTCGCCGCCAAAGCAGGGCATGGTCGGGCACTGTGCCGGCAGCGGCCACACGGCCAGCGTCGCACCATTTGGCGAGAGTTGGAGAATGCGGCCGCCTTCAAACATCGCAACCCAGTAGTTGCCTTCGGCGTCAACAGCCGCGCCATCGGGCCTGCCGCTATAGCCTCCGTTGTTGTCCATGCCGACGTGCCAACCCGCCGGTTTGCCCGGCCAGCTGGCGAAGACGCGTGGCCGGGACAAGGTGTTGCTGTCGGCGTTCCAGTCCCAGGCGCTAATGGTGTGGCTGGGCGTGTCGGCCCAGTACAAGGTTTGTGCGTCGGGCGACCAGGCCAGACCGTTGCCGGTGGTCGCACCGCCAACTTTGCTTTCCAGCTGCGGTGTCGCGCTGCGGCAGTCGAGAGACCACAGCTGCGCGTTGGCAGCGCTGCGCGTTTCGTCAATAGTGCCGCTCCAAAATCGGCCTTGGGGGTCGGCTTTGCCGTCGTTGAAGCGCATGGTCGCCGTGTCGTACGGCGCGGGAACGATGAGCGCCAAGGTGCCGCCCCATTCACGCGCACGGTAAACACCGGTGCGCAACGCCACCATCAAACCGCCAGACTCAGCCGGCGCCATGCAACCCGGCTCTGAAGGCATGGCCCAGCTTTGCTGCACACCACTCGCGACATGCAGCCGATGCAGCTGCCGACCCGGAATGTCCATCCAGTACAACCGACCTTCGGTGGGATGCCAAAACGGCGATTCACCAAGTTGGTCAGGTGTGTGGACGACGGTTTGCCAGGTCATGAAGCACTTTGATAGGTTGAATGGAAGACTGAAGATCCTGCATCCGTTCAACTGTAGCGGCAAAAGCAGCGGCGTCTACAGACAAAAAAACAGCCCGCCAACTTGCGCTGGCGGGCTGAAATCCAAAGGAGACTCTCTCTTCAATCAACCGGCGAGCCCTGACAGCTCTCCGGTTTTTCAAATCAACTTGTCAATCAACGGTTGTAGGCTGTTTCACCGTGTGACGTGATGTCCAGACCTTCGCGCTCGTCTTCTTCAGAGACGCGCAAACCGATGGTCAGGTCAACCACTTTGTAAGCGATGAAGGAAACCACACCCGACCAGACGACGGTGATGAACACGGCCTTGGCCTGGATCCACACTTGCGAGACGATCGAGTAGTCAGCAGCAGTCACGCCAGTAGCCGTGACCCAGTCAGCCACGAAGCCAGGGCCGCCGAGGCTTGGTGAGTTGAAGACGCCGGTGAGCAGCGCGCCCAAGATACCGCCGATACCATGCACGCCGAAGACGTCCAGGGAATCGTCAGCACCGAGGATTTTCTTCAGGCCATTGACACCCCAGAGGCAGGCGAAACCAGCCAGCAAACCGATGACCAGACCACCGCCGATACCGACGTTGCCCGCTGCTGGCGTGATCGCCACCAGACCGGCAACCGCACCAGAAGCTGCACCCAACATCGAAGCCTTGCCGCGCATCAGCGCTTCACCGAGGCACCAGGCCAACACAGCCGCTGCCGTAGCACCGAGCGTGTTGATGAAGGCCAGGGCTGCAAAGCCGTTGGCTTCGAGTGCCGAGCCAGCGTTGAAGCCGAACCAACCCACCCACAGCAGGGCGGAACCGACCATCGTCAAGGTCAGGCTGTGAGGCGCCATGGCTTCTTTACCGTAACCGATACGCTTGCCAACCATGTAGGCACCAATCAGGCCAGCCACAGCGGCGTTGATGTGCACCACCGTGCCACCAGCGAAGTCCAACGCACCCGACTGCCAGAGGTAGCCACCCTTGGCGTTCATCGCGTCAACCACTTCTTTACCGGTGTAGGCATCAGGACCCATCCAGAACCACACCATGTGAGCGATCGGTGCGTAGCTGAAGGTGAACCAGATGACCATGAACAACAGCACTGCGGAGAACTTCATACGCTCGGCAAAGGCGCCGACGATGAGTGCGCAAGTGATGCCGGCGAACGTGGCCTGGAAGGCTGCGAAGACGATTTCCGGAATGTACACACCCTTGCTGAAGGTCGCTGCGTTGGCAAACGTGCCTGCGGCGTTGTCCCAGATGCCGGCCATGAAGAGTCGGTCAAAGCCGCCAAAGTAGGCATTGCCTTCTGTGAAAGCCAAGCTGTAACCGTAGATGAACCACAGCACAACGATCAGCGAGAAAGTGACCATGACTTGCATGAGCACAGACAGCATGTTTTTGCTGCGAACCAAGCCGCCATAAAACAATGCGAGACCCGGGACGACCATCAAAATGACCAGAATGGTCGAGGTCATCATCCAGGCGGTGTCGCCTTTGTTAGGGACAGGAACAGGTGCAGCAGCGGCAGCAGCTGGTGCTGCGACTGCGGCGGCAGGGGCCGTAGCAGGTGCGGCATCTGCCGGTTTGGCTTCAGCAGGGGCCGCAACCGCAGCAGGGGCAGCCGTTGGCGTTTGCGCCATCACAGCGACACCGGAGGTCAGCAAACTCAACCCGAGGGCAAGGCTGGCAAGTAGTTTTTTCATGACGATGTTCTCTTTTATAGGTGGAGTCTGAGTCTTACAGCGCTTCTTTACCGGTTTCACCGGTACGGATGCGCACGACCTGCTCGAGGTTGTAAACAAAGACCTTGCCGTCACCGATCTTGCCGGTGCGGGCAGCGCCTTCAATGGCTTCGATCACGCGGTCAACCAGCTCGTCAGAGACGGCGGCTTCAATCTTGACCTTCGGCAGGAAGTCGACCACGTATTCAGCGCCGCGGTACAGCTCTGTGTGACCTTTTTGGCGACCGAAACCTTTGACTTCGGTGACCGTGATGCCCTGAACGCCAATGCCGGAGAGGGCTTCGCGCACCTCGTCGAGCTTGAACGGTTTGATGATGGCCGTGAC
>CANFXC010000037.1 GCA_947450765.1 Comamonadaceae bacterium
ACGGTGCCGTGTCTGCTGAAGATGCAGTGCGCGCTTCGGCCAAGATTTTGGTTGAGCAGTTGGCTGTGTTCGCTCAGCTTGAAGGCAATGAGTTGGCTGCATTTGATGCGCCAGTTCAGCGCAGCTCACAACAGTTCGATCCGATTCTGTTGCGTCCAGTTGATGAGTTGGAACTCACCGTGCGTTCGGCTAACTGCCTGAAGGCCGAGAACATTTACTACATTGGCGATCTGATTCAGCGCACCGAGAATGAACTTCTCAAAACGCCGAACCTGGGTCGTAAATCACTCAACGAAATCAAGGAAGTTTTGGCCTCCCGCGGCCTGACCCTTGGTATGCGCCTTGAAAGCTGGCCACCGGCCGGTCTTGACAAGCGCTAATTTGAAAATGCCTCTTTATTGAGGCAGTGCACGGACAGTACCTGATACGGCTGTCTGAATTAAAAAACTGGAAGGAAATAGCACCATGCGCCACGGACACGGACTACGTAAACTCAATCGCACCAGCTCACATCGCTTGGCGATGCTGCGCAACATGATGAATTCGCTGATTCAGCACGAAGCCATCAAGACCACACTGCCAAAAGCAAAAGAATTGCGCCGCGTTGTTGAGCCAATGATCACATTGGCGAAAAACCCAACGCTGGCTAATAAACGCCTTGCATTTGATCGTCTGCGTGATCGTGACATGGTCGTCAAGCTGTTCGCAGAACTCGGCCCACGTTACAACACACGTCCAGGCGGCTACACACGTATCCTGAAAATGGGTTTCCGTGTTGGTGACAACGCACCTATGGCTTTAGTTGAGTTGGTTGACCGTCCAGATGCTGACGAAACTTCTGCCGCCGCCGGCACTGCAGCCGAATAACAGTTATAATAAACACTTATCGCGCGGTGGAGCAGCCTGGTAGCTCGTTGGGCTCATAACCCAAAGGTCGTAAGTTCAAATCTTGCCCGCGCAACCAAATTCTTGTCTTCAAGACTGGTGTCAAAAAGCCCACTTTATGTGGGCTTTTTGCTTTCCGTTGTACTTGGTGCTTGTTTGACAACTCGCTATGATGAAACTTCTCATGATTAATACTTTGAGATAATTTAATGTATAGAGAATTCTACAAGTTGCACAACGATGACTACTTATAGCCAGCATCTGCTTAGCAGCATACGTTTCAGCCACGCGCGTGTAATGAGTGCGCTACCCCTGTTGAATCTGATGTCTTTTGAAATTGGTGATGTGATTTTGCAAAAAGATTACAGCGTTGATTATTGGCACCATGTGATCGTGGGTTTTGTAGGGGCTACGGTGCCAATCGTCAACGGTAAGCGTCTGCCGGTTCATATCTATGGTCAGAATGAATGGTTCGGGGAGCAGTCACTGCTGACGAAGCAAGCCAGCCATTTTGAATATGCCTGCCTAACACCCGTCGAATTAATCAGCATGCCTAAAAATTGCTTCAATGCCGCGCTGACAGGAGAGTCGAACTTCGTGCATTTATTAGCCGAACTTGTCGCCCTCCGGGCGCAGCAGCATGGAGGCATGCTCACGTTGATGCATTTAGGAAGCTCCCCGCTGCAAGTGGTCATGGGACTGGCTCAATTCGCAGAGAGCGATCAGCGAAAAATCAAGGGTTCTAGTACGGACTGGTTGCGCCGCTCGTTAGATGTCCCCATTTCTCAAAATCAAATTGCCGATTATTGTGGTGTGTCACGGACCTTGTTTTCCGAGTACATCCAGCACCTGTCACGGGCAGGTTGGCTAAAACTACGCTATGGAGGCATTGAGCTTCAGTCGGTAGAAACTTGGCGGCTTTTTGCACGCAGACAGCGTCAACAACAATACGTAGCCAGCAGACCAACCATAGGCCAACTAATGGATGAGATGGCGACAGCTCACGCGGAACTAGGACCCTATAGATTTCCAAATTTGATTGCTGGAAGGCGCGGTAACAATGTACTTTCGCCAATGCGAAAAGAATCAGATGCAATACGGTGCGCCGCTTAAGCTGGGGATTGGAAACTGCCGGCACGATACGTCAAAACCAAAGTATCCCTGAAGCCAGCGTTTAGAGCGTCAACAGGCAAGATTGGCGTTGTTTCATGAATCACACGTTCATCATCCAGCAGCAAGGTTGTTAGCGGTTGCTCCATGACAAAGCGCAAACCGTGCGGACCATGAGCGTCAAACACACGTGTTTCACCACCTTTCACGCCGTTGCGGCCGACCAGCATAACCACGACAAAATCGACGCCATCGCGGTGCGCGCCTTCAGGCGTTGGCCGGCCGACGCCGCCCGCGGTGTCAATGCGAAACTGGTGAGCTTCGATGAACCATTGATCGACCGGCTTGACTTGCCCAAACAGTCGTCCAATTGCGCTCAGAAAGTCGATCCACAAAGGATCGCTTGCAATCGATGGCTCAACTGGTTCGAACCAGCGTTCAAAGCCGCCATGCAGTGCGTTGTAATCAAGCGGTTGCCAGTGTGCACGATGAGGTACAGGCAGCAAGGTGTCGTCGTTAAGATTTTGGATGAAACAGGCATGCCGACGTTTGCGGTAATGGCCACCATCGCGCAAATGCATATCGGGCGGCAAACGGTTCCAAGAGTCTGCGATCGTCGGCCAATGCTGTTCCCAGTGACCTGAAGACAGCGACAGAGTTGCCAGTAGCTCGTTGGGTTGGAGCAGGCTTAAACCGTCTTGGCTAAGTCCCTGTGCTGCAGGCTTTTGAACGGAGGGAATAGTGAACATAGGGACGTATTTTGAGGCATTGGCGTAGGACTGTTTTATAGAGAGTAAATGCCCCAACTGCCACAGTAAGAAATACGCCCATAATAGAAAATAACAAGGGTAGATAAAGGCGTTGAATGCTTTACAAATTTAAATCAAAAACTACCGGTGACCTGATCATGCTCGAGCCCACTGGCCGGTGGATTTTAGAGATCATCGGTAAAACGCCAGATGCAAAAGGCATCATCGTGGTGGCACAAATGCCTGCAGCTATTGAGCGGCTAGAAGCGGCTATTGCGAGGGAGAAAGCAGATCGCCCCGTGATGGCTGACAGCGATGGAGAGGAAAAAGAGGCCTTGCTGGGGTTGAGCCAGCGAGCACGTCCTTTCATCGACATGCTTAAAAGTTGCCATCGCGCTGGCTGCGATTTGGTTTGGGGCGTTTAACGCCAGCCGCGATGCCAACCGCGGTCAGGGTGATGCCAACCCCAACCGTAATTTTGATGGTAGAGCCAGACAAAGCCGGGTGCCGGCACAGCATAAGTAGGTGCGACATACACCACGCCAGGTGACGGACCGTACCCGACAGGGTAAGCAGGTCTGATAACGGCGGGTTGGACGACGCAAGCGCTGAGGCAGGTCAACAGGAGCGCGCAGACTAAGGCTTTCAATGTCATGACAAGGACACCTCTGGAGTTGATTCCGCATCGGAGATGCAGACACTTGTGTTCAACGTCACAAGCCGCCAAGTCGACGACCGAGAGAAGAAAATAGTGATATTTAAAGTGCGAATTGTCAGTCGACCGTTGCCCCAGAAGCCTTGACGACCTTTGCCCATTTGCTTGTTTCAGCCGCTATCAATTTAGCAAATTCCTGCGGCGTGTTGCCACTGGGAATGGCGCCTTGCAACATCAGCTTTTCTTTGATGGGTGGGGTGTTCAGTGACTTGGCAACTTCCTGTTGAATGCGATTGACGATGTCTGGCGGGGTACCAACCGGTGCTAACAAGCCAAACCAGCTGCTGGCTTCAAAGCCCTTGAGTTTTGCAGCTTCTTCAACCGTCGGCACGTCCGGCAGAACAGCAGAACGTTGGCTGCTGGTCACTGCAAATGCCTTCAGCCTGCCGCTCTTGATATGTTGCAAAGAGGACGGCAGATTGTCGAACATCACGTCTGTATTGCCTGCCACCAAGTCGAGCAGCGCAGGGCTGGAGCCGCGGTAGGGGAAATGAACCATGAACGTGCCGGTCATACTTTTGAAGAGCTCGCCAGCCATGTGAATCGACGTGCCGTTGCCGCTGGACGCCATGTTCAGCTTGCCTGGGTTGGCCTTGGCGTAGTTGATGAAGTCGGGCACGCTGTTGATGCCAAGCGTGCGGGCTTTTTCAGCATTCATCACCATCACATTGGGCACACCGGCGACCATTGTGATGGGGGCAAAATCTTTGATCGGATCAAACGACATCTTGGCGTACAGCGACTGATTGATACCGTGCGTGCCTACAGTCCCCATGAGGAGGGTGTAGCCATCAGCGGGCGACTTGGCCACGACATCGGAACCCAGATTACCGCCAGCGCCGCCTCGATTTTCGATCACAAACGCTTGACCAAAAGCCTTGGACAATTCAGGCGCGATGGCCCGAGCCAAAATATCGGTGGTGCCGCCTGCGGCGAACGGCACAATGATCTTGACAGGCCTAGTGGGCCATGTTGATTGAGCAAAGGAGGGAAGTGCCAACAACGCGGAAAAGGTCGTGATGCTGACTAGCCGCCATGTGCGGGTCATGCCGAGAATGAGCGTGCGGCGCTGTGTTGGTTTTAAAAGCATAAAAGTCTCTTTTTATGTGAAGAAATAATGGGTGATGAACGGTGGCGTTCCAACGCGCAACTCAGTTGTGCGGTGCAATGACTTTAAGCCAATCTCAGACCTTTATCTTGTACTGCTTTGCATCATATTTGTGTGTGGGATAACCCGTATCAGGCACATCGCAGGTCGCAAAAAAAACCGCTTGACTCTCAAAAGAGCAAGCGGTTGATGCGGGTCAAGAAGTCGGCTCAGTCGGCGAACTTGCCGGCTGCCTCAATCAGGGGCTTGAGCTTAGCGGTTTCAGCGGCAACGAAAGCCTTGTGGGCTGCTGGTTCGACGCGTTTTTCGGTCACCACGACAGCACCTAAGCCTTCTTGTTTCTTGATGAAGTCCGGGTCTTTGAGCGCGATCTTCAATGCATTGTTGAGCTGAGTCAGAGCCGCCGGTGGCGTGCCTTTGGGGGCGTACAAACCGTGCCAAATAGTCAGCTCAAAACCCTTCATGCCCAGTTCCTGCAGGCTCGGGTAATTTTTCAGAAGTTTATTGTCAGACAACGATTTAGCGGTGGTCACAGCGAAAGCTTTGACACGGCCAGATTCGATTTGACTGGTGGTGTTGGTGGTCTGGTCGCACATGATGTCGACCTGGCCACCGAGCAAAGCATTCATGGCTGGAGCCGTTCCACTGAAAGGAATGGTCGTCATCGCTTCGCTGGCCTGCAGGCGGGATTGCCACATCAGGCCGCACAGGTGTGAGGCTGATCCTAGACCGGCGTGCGCGATATTCAGTTTGCCGGCGTTAGCCTTGATGTAACCTTCTAATTCGCGATAGTTGTTGGCGGCCAACTGCGGTTTTCCAATCAACGTCATGGGCACTTCATTGATCATGCCCAAAAATTCAAAGTCCTCCGGCACCTTGAACGAGAGCTTCCGGTAAAGACCGGGTGCCGAGGCCATGCCGATGTGGTGCAGCAGCAGAGTGTGACCATCCGGGTTGGCTCTGGCAACCTTCGCCATGCCAATCGTGCCACCCGCACCGTTGACGTTTTCGACTACAAAATTGGCGTTCCCGCCCATGGCTTTGCGCATGGCTTCCGCCAAGTCTCGGGCGACGCGGTCAGTGGGGCCACCGGCAGCGAAGGGAACGACGAAAGTGATCGGCTTGGAGCCAGGGAAAGTTTGCGCTTGGGCAAACATTGCAGCGGCAACAAGCGCCAGTACGAACAGCTTTTTCATTCAGAATAGTCCTTGATGTGATCGCTTATTCTAAATTGCGGATTTGAAATGGATAGATGACTCAGGCGAATGGACTGGCTGAGCGTGTTGTTACTGATAGCTGCGGGCATCCTCAATGACTAAGCCGTCGTTGGGCAAACTGCCGGCACGGATCAGATCGACATCACCGCGCAACTTGGTCACATCGCGAATCGCCTCGCCGATGCGCAATGCCAAACCGTCCGGTGAAGCTGAGACCTCGACCTTGAGGGTCATGGCGTCATTCGCCATTTCGCCGGTCACCACCAACCTTGCTTTGATCACTTCAGGGAAGCGTTTGACGATCTCGGCAATCTGCCCTGGATGCACAAACATGCCTCGCACCTTGGTGGTCTGGTCGGCGCGCCCCATCCAACCTTTGATGCGGGTGTTGCTGCGTCCGGTGGGGCAGGTGCCCGGCAGCACGGCCGATAAATCGCCCGTACCGAAACGGATCAAAGGGTAATCGGGGTTGAGTGTTGTCACCACCAATTCGCCAACGTCGCCTTCGGGCACAGGGTCACCCGTGCCGGGCCGCACGATCTCGACGATCACGCCTTCGTCCAGCACCAGACCTTGGCGCGCTTCAGTCTCGTAGGCGATCAGACCGAGGTCGGCGGTGACATAGCACTGATAACCGGCAATGCCGTTCTCCGTCAACCAGTCGCGCAGGGAGGGCGGAAAGGCCTCACCAGAGACCAGCGCACGCTTGACGCTGGCAATGTCCGAGCCACTGGCTTGGGCTTTTTCAAGCAGGATACGCAGGAAACTGGGCGTACCGATGTACGCCTCAGGCCGGAGGTCGGCAATGGCGGCGAGTTGCTGTTCGGTCTGGCCGGTGCCGGCAGGAAAGATGCTGCAACCGATCGCGTGTGCACCCGACTCCATCATGAACGCGCCGGGCGTCATGTGGTAACTGAAAGAGTTGTGGGCCAGGTCACCTTCACGAAAGCCTGCTGCAAAAAGTGCCCGGCCGAGGCGCCAATAATCAGGGCGCGCGACATCGGGTTCATAAATCGGGCCGGGCGACGAAAAAATACGCGGCATTTTTCGGCCTCGCACCACGGCGGCAAAGCCACCAAATGGATCTGCCGGGCGGCTGGCTTGCTGGCGTTCCAACAGCGTGTGTTTCCGCGTGACTGGCAATGCAGCCAGCGCGGCCCACGAATGAACGCTAGCGGGATTGATGCCCGCCAGTGTGTGCGCCGCAGCCGCGCTGTGCTGCTGCGCGTGAGCGATCAGTCCCGGCAGGGCCGCGAGCTGAGCCGCTTCACGCACTGCCGGGTCGCGGATTTCAAGTGAGTCGAAATGTGGGCTCATGATGTTTGCCTCAGGCCAACCAGCGCTTGCGCCGCTTGTAACTTTTAACGTCTTTGAAACTCTTGCGTTCGCCACCGCCAACGCCCAGGTAAAACTCCTTGACGTCTTCGTTGCTGGCCAAGTCGCTGGCCACGCCATCCATCACGACCCGGCCACTTTCCATGATGTAGCCGTAGTCTGCGTATTTCAGCGCCATGTTGGTGTTCTGCTCGGCCAGCAGGAAGGTGACTTTTTCCTTCTCGTTCAAGTCTTTGACGATGTTGAAAACTTCTTCGACGATCTGCGGCGCCAGTCCCATCGAGGGCTCGTCGAGCAGCACCATGTTGGGATTGGTCATCAACGCGCGGCCAATGGCGCACATCTGTTGCTCGCCACCGGAGGTGTAGGCGGCCTGCGATGTGCGGCGTGTTTTCAAGCGCGGAAAGTAGTTGTAAACCTTCTCCAGATTAGCCGCCACTTCAGCCTTGTCTTTGCGGGTGTAAGCACCGGTTAGCAAATTCTCTTCAATGGTCAGGTGTGCAAAGCAGTGCCGACCTTCCATCACTTGCACCACGCCGCGTTGCACCAGATCAGACGGCGAAAGATTCTCAATGCGCTCACCACGCAGCTCGATCGAACCCTTGGTAACTTCGCCGCGTTCGCCCTTGAGCAAGTTGGAGATGGCCCGCAGTGTGGTGGTTTTTCCGGCCCCGTTGCCGCCCAAAATAGCCACAATTTTGCCGTCTGGCACCTGCAACGAGACGCCCTTCAGCACCAGGATCACGTGGTTGTAAATGACCTCGATGCCGTTGACATTGAGAACGATGGTTGAATCACTCATGGGCTGAAATCCGATCTGTCAGATGATGCAATTTTCTCAAGCGGGGAAATCGCTGAGCGACATCCCCGCGTCAGATCACGATTGGCAGTCAGCCGGTGTGCGCGGCGTCAGCTTTTTCTCAGCGGCGTATTTGGCGGCCGTCGTTTTGACTAAAGGCTTGATGATTTGCTCGTCAGCCTGCAGCCAGTCTGAGGTGAACTTCCACTGCTTGCCGTCCCACGTGTGGATGCGCGCCCAAGCCGAACCCATGTGGTCGGTGCACGACGTGCTGATGGGGCGCATGACGCCGGCAAAGCCAAGCGCGTCAAGTTTGGGCTGTGTCAGGTTCAGGTTTTCAAGGCCCCAGCGGACTTGTTCGCCGTTCATGATTTTGCCTTTGCCAAAGCGCTCTTGTGCTGAGCGAATGCCTTCAAGGCCGATCATCGCGCTCATGGCGCCACGCATGTAGAGCACTTGGCCGACTTCTTCTTTCGGGCCGGTTCCCTGGCCTTTGCCGTGCACCATCGCCATCACGTCTTTGACCAGTTTCGAGTTCGGCTCAGCACCGTGTTGCATCGTCACCGCGTTGTAGCCTTTGGCACCATCGGCCACGTCTTTCACGTCAGGCTCTGCACCGGCCCACCAGACGCCGTACATTTTTTCGCGCGGGTAGCCGGTGGCTTGCGCTTCTTTGATGGAGGTCGAATTCATCACGCCCCAGCCCCACAGGACAACATAGTCTGGACGCGACTGGCGCACTTGCAGCCAGGTGGCTTTTTGATCCACGCCAGGTGCTGTGACCGGCAGCATCTGCAGGTTAAAACCGTGCATCGCGGCGCGCTCTTGCATCAGCGGAATAGGCTCTTTGCCAAACGGACTGTCGTGGTAAACCAGTGCAATGCGCTTGCCCTTGAGTTTGTCGAAGCCGCCTTCTTTTTTAGCGATAGCTTGCAAGATCGCATCTGCCGCAACCCAGTACGTGCCGGCGACGGGGAAGTTCCATTTGAAGACCGAGCCGTCGGCGCTTTCGCTGCGGCCATAACCCACTGTCACCACCGGGATTTTGTCGATAGGGGCTTTTTCGGTGATGGCGAAGGTCGCGCCGGTGGACAGCGGTTGCACAAAGGACATGCTTTTGCTTTTGAGTCGTTCATAGCATTCCACGCTGCGCGCCGTGTCG
The DNA here is from genome assembly GCA_947450765.1 of Comamonadaceae bacterium. GTDB lineage: Bacteria > Pseudomonadota > Gammaproteobacteria > Burkholderiales > Burkholderiaceae_C > Polaromonas. The sequence goes on from CANFXC010000037.1 coordinate 9,081, forward strand.
TAACCGGTTTCGCATTCTTCGAAAGCCAGCTTGACACCATTGATGCCGCCGCGGGCGTTGACCAGCTTCAGATAGTCCACAAAACCATTGGCCCACGGCGTGCCATTCGGGGCGTAAGGCCCGGTGCGGTAGGACAGCACCGGGATGAACTGTTCTTTGGCCTGCGCCACAGCGCTGGTGACCACGGAGGCGCTCATGGCGAGGGTCGCGAGCGCCAAAATCAATTTGCCTGATCTCATTTTTGTCTCCAACGAAAAATTAAAACTTACTTGAAAAATAACACCCGGGAACTCAATGCGGAAAGGGCCACAAACGCAGCTTTTGTTTGCCCATCGACCACAGCTTGGCCAGTCCATGCGGCTCGACAATCAAAAACCAGACGATCAGGCCGCCAAAAATCATCAGCTCAGCATGTGACACACCGGCAGTTGAAATCTCGATGCCAAACAGGCCGGCAAAGAAAGGCAGAAATTGATTCAACACAATCGGCAGCACCACGATAAAAGCCGCGCCAAAAAAACTGCCCATGATGGAGCCGAGGCCGCCAATGATCACCATGAAGAGCAAGCGAAAGGATTGGTCGACAGAGAATGCCGCAGGCTCCCAGGCGCCGAGGTAGATAAAGGCCCATAGCCCACCCGCCACGCCGATGATGAAGGAGCTGACGGCAAAGGCGCTGAGCTTGGCGTACATCGGGCGAATGCCGATCACGGCAGCCGCTACGTCCATGTCACGGATCGCCATCCACTCACGTCCAATGGCACCGCGCACTAAGTTTTTGGCCATCACACCGATGACCAGCAGCAGCGTCAAACACAACAAGTAGCGGCTGACAGCGCTTTCAATCGGCATGCCAAAGACCTGCAGGTTTGATACCGACACGGAGCCGGAGGGCGTGTCAAGCGTGAACCACTTGATGCGCAAAAACATCCAGTCGCTGAAGAACTGTGCGGCGAGTGTGGCGACCGCCAAGTACAAGCCTTTGACGCGCAAGCTGGGCAGGCCAAAAAAGATGCCGAACACGGTGGCGCACAAGCCGCCCAAGATCAAAGCCGGAATCAGTGGCATGCCGGGCAGGCGCACAAAGATGTTGTAAGCGCCATAGGCACCAACCGCCATGAAGGCACCCGAGCCGAGCGAGATCTGGCCGCAATAGCCGACCAGAATATTCACTCCCAACGCGGCCAGCGACATGATCACGAAAGGAATCAAAATCGCGCGAAACAGGTAGTCACTGGCCAGCATCGGCACGGCCACGAAGGCGACTGCCAACAGCAGACCGATGGCGATACGGTCCTGCAAGATCGGGAAAATCTGCTGGTCATCGCGGTAGTTGGTTTTGAATTGGCCGTTTTCTCGATAGAACATAAAGTTAAACCGCGGTTAGGTCGACATGAAAAAATTTATCCGTAGTGCTGTGTCCCACCCAGCAGGGGCCGCGGAACCGGCTCCGCCGGGCCGCAGGCGCAGCAACCCCCATGGGGGGCAGCGCAGTACACGAAGTGACAAGCGTGGGGGCTTCATACCCTGTCGATGATTTTTTCGCCGAACAGGCCTTGCGGACGAAACAGCAGAAAGCCCAGCGCCAGCACATAAGCGAACCAAATTTCAATGCCGCCGCCGACGAAGGGGCCGAGGAAAACTTCGGAGAGTTTCTCGCCGACGCCGATGATCAGGCCACCGATGATGGCGCCGGGAACAGAAGTCAGGCCGCCCAAAATAACCACCGGCAAGGCGCGCAGAGCCACCGTCGCCAGCGAAAATTGCACGCCGAGTTTGCTACCCCAGATCATCCCGGCCACCAAGGCCACCACGCCGGCCACGCACCAGACGATGACCCAGATTCGATTCAATGGAATGCCAATTGACTGCGCCGCTTGGTGGTCGTCAGCGACTGCGCGCAAGGCCCTGCCGGTCGAGGTCTTTTGAAAGAACAAACTGAGCGCGCTGACAAGCAGAGCTGCGATCAGCGCGGCATACAGGTCTTCTTTGTTGATGAGAATGCCGCCCGGAAAAATTGATTCCAGCACGAAGACCGGGTCTTTCGGCATGCCGATATCGATCTTGTAAATACTGCCGCCGAAAAGGGTTTGGCCCAGACCTTCAAGGAAATAGGCGATGCCCAGTGTGGCCATCAACAGCGTCGCGCCCTCTTGGTTGACCAAGTGCCGCAGCACCAGTCGTTCGATCAGCCAAGCCACTCCAAACATGATGACGGCGGCCATCAAGAAGGCCAATACGTTGGCCAGCAACAGGCTCTCAAAACCCAGCCATGCGGGCAGCCATGCCGAAAAGCGGGCCATGGCCAGCGCGGCAAACAGCACCATCGCACCCTGCGCAAAGTTAAAGACGCCAGACGCTTTGAAGATCAGCACAAAGCCCAGCGCCACCAGTGAATACAGCATGCCGGCCATCAGGCCGCCGAGCAGTGTTTCAAGAAAGAATGCCATTTTGAGTGTCCTTAGTGGCTCGTGCCGAGGTAGGCGCTGATCACGTCGGGGTTGTTGCGCACTTCGTTAGGTGTGCCGTCGCCGATTTTTTTGCCGTAGTCCAGCACCACGACACGGTCGGAAATGTCCATCACCACGCCCATGTCATGCTCGATGAGAACCACGGTGGTGCCGAACTCATCATTGACGTCGAGAATGAAGCGGCACATGTCCTGCTTTTCCTCGACGTTCATGCCGGCCATCGGCTCATCGAGTAGCAGCACTTGCGGTTCCATGGCCAACGCGCGACCGAGATCAACCCGTTTTTGCAGGCCGTAGGGGAGTTGCCCCACTGGCGTTTTTCGGTAGGCTTGAATTTCAAGGAAGTCGATAATTTTTTCGACCGCTTCTCTGTGTTGAAATTCTTCTTTTTCAGCCGGCCCGATGCGCAGCGCCTGCATGAAGAGATTGCTTTTGATCTTCAGGTTGCGACCCGACATGATGTTGTCGAGCACGCTCATGCCCTTGAACAAAGCCAGATTTTGAAACGTTCTTGCCACGCCCATCACGGCCACTTGGTGGCTGTTCATGTGCTTGAACGTTTCACCGCGAAACGTGATGGCGCCTTGTTGCGGTGCGTAGACGCCGTTGATGCAATTGAGCATCGAACTTTTGCCCGCGCCGTTGGGCCCGATGATGGCCCGGATCTCGTGCTCTTTGACATTGAAGGAGATGTCGGAGAGCGCCTTAACGCCACCGAAACTCAGACTAATGTTGTTCACGTCGAGGATGACATCGCCGATTTTCTTGCTCATGCTGCAGCCTTCACGGAGGCAAATGTTTTGGCGTCGCTGAGCTTGAGCGTTGCGCTGACGCTGCCGCTGCGGCCATCTTCAAATTTCACGACGGTTTCAATGAATTGTTCGGTCTTGCCGCTGTACAGCGCATCGACCAGCGGTTGGTATTTTTCGGCGATGAAACCGCGCCTGACTTTGTTGGTGCGTGTTAGCTCGCCGTCATCGGCATCGAGCTCTTTGTGCAGCACCAGAAAGCGGCTCACTTGCGAGCCCGCCAGCAGTGCGTCAACACTCAGGTCGGCATTGACTTTTTCAACGCATTCTCGAATGAGTTGGTAGACCTCATGCTTTTGCGCCAAGTCGGTGTAACCGGCATACGGCAGGTTGCGGCGCTCGGCCCAATTGCCGGCCGCATCGAAGTCGATGTTCAGCATGACGCAGACTTTTTCACGACCGTCACCGTAGGCTACGGCTTCTTTGATGAAGGGGAAAAATTTCAGTTTGTTCTCGACATACTTAGGCGCAAACATGGCACCGTCGTTGGCCCCGCCCTGAATGCGGCCGACGTCTTTGACGCGGTCAATGATCTTCAGGTGACCGCTGGCGTCTATGAAGCCGGCATCGCTGGTGTGGTACCAGCCGTCTGCGCTCAGCACCTCGGCTGTAGCCGTTGGATTTTTGTAGTATTCCTTGAGTAGTCCAGCTGACTTGACCAAAATCTCACCGTTGTCGGCCACCTTGATTTGCACGCCGCGAATGGGCACGCCCACGGTGTCGGCACGCGCTTGGTCATCGGGTTGCAGGCAGACGAAGACGGCGGTTTCGGTCGAGCCATACAACTGCTTCAGGTTGATGCCGATGGAGCGGTAAAAGGTGAAGAGGTCAGGGCCGATCGCCTCGCCTGCGGTGTAGGCCACGCGCACCCGCGAGAAGCCGAGGTTGTTGCGCAGCGGGCCGTACACCATGAGGTTGCCCAGCCCGTACAGCAGGCTTTGCAAAGCACCAATGGGTTGGCCATTCATCCGATCGGGGCCCACGCGTTTGGCCACGTCCATGAAGTAATGAAACATGTGCCGTTTGAGGCTGCCGGCGTCTTCCATTCGGATCATCACGCTGGTGAGCAGGCCTTCAAAAACACGCGGCGGTGCGAAGTAATAAGTCGGCCCGACTTCCTTCAAATCGATGGTGACCGTGCTGGCGTTTTCAGGGCAGTTCACCACGTAGCCGCAGCACAGCCACTGGGCGTAGCTGAAGATGTTCTGGCCGATCCAGGCGGGGGGCAAATAAGCCAGCACTTCTTCGGCCGAGCTGAGTTTGTCGAACTCAGCGCCGGCTTGTGCGCGGTCGATTAAGTTGTTGTGCGTGTGCACCACGCCCTTCGGATTGCCCGTGGTGCCGGAGGTGAAAAACATGGCCGCCACGTCGCCGGTCTGGCCCTTGTCGATTTCACCCGTGAAAAAAGTGGGGTGGCTTTGTGAAAACACGCGGCCTGCGTCTATCAGCGCGTCGAGCGAGCTGAGACCGGGCTCTGCGTAGTTGCGCAGACCCCGCGGCTCGTCGTAAATCAGGGTGACTAAGTCGGGGCAACGGCCACGGATCTCAAGCAGCTTGTCAACTTGTTCCTGGTCTTCAACCATGGCCAAGCGCACACCGGCGTTGGTGATGGGGAACACGCATTCGGCGCCCACGGCATCTTGGTACAGCGGAATCGGAATGGCGCCCAGCGATTGCGCGGCCAGCATGGTGGCGTACAACCGCGGCCGGTTCGCGCCAATCACCACCATGTGCTCGCCGCGCGTCAGTCCTGCCAAGTGCAGGCCGCAGGCAATGTGCTCAACCAAGCTGGCCATGTCGGCCCAGCGGTGGGCTTGCCAAATGCCGTATTCTTTTTCGCGCATGGCCGGCGCTTCCGGGCGTTCGGCGGCGTGTTTCATGAGCAGTTTTGGAAACGTGGTCTGCATGGGCTGTATCTCTCTTGCTAGCAGTCCGGGCGGACGTTCATAAGCACAGGTATGAGGCGGATACTACGACTCAGTTTGACGTCAAGTTGTCACTCGAACGACAATCCAAGGGTCAGTCCTCTCAGGACTTTCCCGTATGCCACTGGCTGTTTGACCCGTTACGCTCAGCGGATAGGTTTATGCCAAGGCCATACAGTCAGCTTGGGTAGGTCGGCGTGTATTTTTCATTCGAATTCATTTTTTTTTGATCGCGTTTTAAGTCGTACAACCTGTTTATGCATCTTCAACTCGTCCCCAGCCACGATCTGTCTTTGCACCAGCGGCGCCGGAGACCTTCGTTTGCTGAGATGCAGGGAATTCCATGGCTATCGCTGTTGCTGCCGGCGGAGCGCGAGCGTGCTGAAGCTGAGTTGATGGTGGTGGATGCGGGCACGGGTGATTTCATTTGCCGCATCGGCAAGCCGGTCACCTATTGGTTTGGGGTGGTCGATGGTTTGCTCAAAATGAGCGCCGATAACGCCCAAGGCATGACCATGACTTTCACCGGCGTGCCGCCGGGTGGTTGGTTTGGCGAGGGCACAGCTCTCAAGCGTGAGCCTTACCGTTACAACATCCAGGCGCTTCGGAGCAGCGTGGTGGCAGGACTTCCGCTGGAAACGTTTCATTGGTTGCTGGACCACTCCATCGGCTTCAACCGTTTCGTCATGAACCAGCTCAACGAGCGGTTGGGGCAGTTCATTGCCGCACGGGAAATTGACCGCATGAACAACCCTGACCTGCGCGTCGCACGCAGCCTTGCCGCGCTGTTCAACCCCGTGCTTTACCCGGGTGTTGGCGATATCCTGCGCATCACGCAGCAGGAGCTGGCTTATCTGGTTGGACTGTCAAGGCAGCGTGTCAATGAGGCCTTGAGCACGCTACAGGTTCAGGGCACGATTCGCATTGAATACGGTGGCCTGCGGGTGCTGAATTTAGCGGCGCTGCGCAGCAGCATTCATTGAACCGTTGAATTCATGGACTTGTCCGCAGCTTACATGGGCATGACATAACGCAGCCCCAGTGTCCAGTTCCGGCCAGGGGCTGGCTCGTAGAACTGCCCGGATGATTGGTTGACGATGACCGAACCGACGTAGCGTTTGTCGGCCAAGTTGTCGACGCGCGCGTAGGCTGTGAGCAGGTTTTTCCCGAGTGCCCAGCCTTGGCTGACTTTGGCGTTGAAGGCGTTGTAGCCGGGGGCGGAAGCGCTTGAGCCACCGTATGTGTTGGTGTCGTTGGCATACAGCCGGCCGGCGCTGACCCATTCAAAACCTGCGCGCGTGCCCAGTGCTGCGGCCCGCTTGCCTGCGCCCATGGCTTGGCTGGACCACAACAGTTCTGAAAAAATGAAGTGCTGCGGTATGCCGGGCATCTTGTTGCCGGCTAATACAGTGTTGCCTGTCGCCACAGTGTTTGCACTGTTCGGGTAGGTCTGCGTGAAGGCCGCATCGATCCATGAAGAGGAAAACAGTGCGCTGACATGCGGTGTCAGCCAGTTGTTGGCGGAGAGCTCTAAGCCTCGACGTTGTGTGCCGGGCACGTTTTTGTAGGAGGTGGGACCTGAGCCCCCATAGGCCACCACAATCTCGTCGTGTGAGTCGATTTGATAGGCTGTCAGGTCTATCCGTGACGTATTGCTCGGTAACCACTTGGCGCCAATTTCGTAATGCTGGCTACTGGCGGCTCTCAAGGCCGGGTTGAACTTTGCTGTTGGCGTACTAACACCATTGTCGATGTAAGCGACTTCGGCCAGCGTTGGCGTTTCAAAGCCTTTGCCATAGTTGGCGTACAGGTTCAATCGATCTGTGGCGTGATAAGTCAGACCCAACACTGGGCTGGTGGCCCTGTAGGTGACAGACCCAGAGCCGTCAACGGGGGTCGGAATATAGTCTTGGCTGGTGAAGCTCACGGTGCTGGAGCGGACACCTGTGATGACTGATATGTTATCGGTTGCCAGGGTGGTCGCTTGGACAAAAAAATCACTGTTCTGTGACCGGTTGTCTTCATTTCGGGTCAACGTACTTGATGATTGTTGGCCACTTGAGGAGGTGGCGCCGCCTTGGCGTCGTTCGGTCGAGTAGTCGAATTCATAACCAGCGGCCAAGCGCACTGGCCTGCCGGCGAGTGTGGTTTTTTCGTTGTATTGCAGACCTGCGCCGTAGTAATCCCGGTTCAGGCCAACCCAGTTTCCGGTAGCCTGATATTGCAGGTTCTCACGCACGCCGTAGTAGGCGCGTGCTGTCACTGAGCGGTCGGCGTCCAGCGTGTAAGTCGCTGAACTGCCGAGCTGGTTTTGGCTGGTGATTTTCCTGACAAAGAGATCGGCTGCGGTCAAGGTCCCTGCCGAATTGGTACCCGCCTGCCGTGGATTGATCGCCAACTGCGCTGCAGTTAGCCCCAGCGGATCTTGCGCCAGCGGCATGTCGAACTGGTTGAAAACCACGTTCACCTGGGTTTGATCGTTCGGGTTGAAGCTGAGCTTGCCGTTGAATTGCGTGCGTTGGGTCTTGCTGTTGTCGCGGTAACCGTTGGTGTCAAAGGTGCTGTAGTCGGCGACCAATCCGTAGTCGCCAATGCGGCCGGCGTATTGCCAGGCCGTGCGGCGCATGTCAAACGAGCCGGTGTAGGCCTGCGCTGTGAACTCTGGCACTTCTGGGGCATCGCGGGTGAAGGCTTGGATCACGCCACCGGAGGAGTTGCCGTACATCAGCGCCAGCGGGCCGCGCAGTACTTCGATGCGCTCGGTCGAGGTCAGGCTGACCGACGAACCTTGGCCCTGACCATCGGGCGTGGTCGCTGGAATGCCGTCGATCATGAGCCGGATGCCGCGAAGACCAAACGGAGTGCGCGCCCCAAAGCCGCGGATCGATAACTGTAAGTCTTGCGCGTAATTTTGCCGGTTCAGAATGGTCAGGCCAGGCACCCGGTTCAGTGATTCCGACAGGTTGATCTGCGGTCCGCCGTTCTGGATGGTGTCGCGGTCGACCACGCTGATCGCCGCCGGCGCATCAAAGCTGCGCTGCTCAGACCGGGTGGCTGAGATCACCACCTCCGCCAGTGATTGAGCCGCTAATGGCAGAGGTGCAACACCCGCAGCCACCAAGGCCCACGATGCTTTTCTCCAGCCACTGCCTATCTTCTGGGTGCTGTTTTGGTAGTTTGTCTTTTTTGATGGCATAGCAGTCCCGGATTCATTTGAAGCGTTCTTCACCGTCAAGCGCGCGGCGGCTTCACGGGACTTGCAAGGTCGACAGGTAGTCCGCCAGCATGTCGAGTTCTTCGACGACCAGCCCTTGTGCCGCGGATGTCATGGTGCCGTCTAAGTCACCCCGCGTACCGGCCTTGAAGGCTTTGAGTTGCTCCAGCAAATATGGCTTGTGCTGCCCTGCTAGCCTTGGCATTTGTTGCTGGCCGACCAACGTGGCGGTGTGGCAGGCCACGCAGTTGTTAGCGGCGGTCACGGCGCGCCCTTTGGAGACGGTCTCCTCGCTCGCTTGACCGGTTGGAGGCGTCATTTTTTGTGAATTGAAAAACATCGCCAGATCATTCAGATCGGTATTGGTCAGCTTTGTCGCGAAAGGCGCCATGACATCGCTCTTGCGCCGACCTTCACGAAACATGTACAGGGCCGTCACGAGAAACTGACGCGGCTGACCTGCGATGGATGGAATGGTGGGAATGACTGAATTGCCGTCAGCACCGTGGCAGGCGATGCAAGCTTGAGCCTTGACCCGGCCTTCTTCCAGGCCGGCTTGCGCATGCGATGTGAGCGCGACTAGAACAAAAACGGCAGCCATTTTCATGGCCGCCGTTGTGTTCCAGCGCCGCGCGTTGATTGAACGCGAGGGTTGGATCAATGTCATGTTTTACTTTGAGTAGCTCACACGGTAAATGATGCCGTTGAAGTCGTCAGAAAACAGGATGGCGCCATCCTTCATCTGCAGCACGTCAACCGGACGACCCCACATCGGTGGATCACCTTGCTCGTTTTCCAGGAAGCCATCGATGAATGCGTGCTTGGTGGCTTTGCCTTTGGCATCGACATTCACGCGGATCAAGTTGTAGCCTTGTTTTGGATTGCGGTTCCATGAACCGTGCTGCGCAATCAGCATGCTGTTTTTGTACTCGGCGGGGAACATGTTGCCGGTATAGAACTTCATGCCCAGTGGTGCGATGTGCGCACCCAGCTTCAAGACAGGTTTTTTGAATTCGTCGCAGCTGCGGTTCGTACCATAAATGGGGTCAAGAACGTCGCCTTGATGGCAGAACGGAAAGCCAAAGTTTTCACCTTTTTTCGTAGCCACGTTCAGCTCGTCGTTCGGCAAGTCGGTGCCCATCCAGTCACGGCCATGCTCGGTGAACCACAGATGTTTGGTGATTGGGTGAAAAGCCATGCCGACGCTGTTGCGCACGCCCTGAGCATAGTTTTCCAGGATGCCGGTCTTCGGATCAACGCGCACGATCGATGCCTCGTTGTAGGTCGGCATGGTGATGTTCTGTGGCGAGCCGATGTTGAAATACAGCTTGCCGTCCGGACCCATGACCATGTACTTCCAGAAATGGCCGGCCGCTTTGTTTGGATCAAGGTTGTCGATCACCACCTTACCTTCGCCAGGATTGTCCAGATTGGCTTCAATATTGTCGTAGCGCGTGATGCGATTGCGCTCAGCGACATACAGCGTCCCTTTGTCAAAGACGATGCCGTTAGGGGTGTTCATGCCTTTCAAAAGGACTTTGACTTCCCGTTTGCCATCTTTTTCAACGATAGCGTGAACGACCGACAGGTTGCGATTGCCCACAAACACGGTGCCCTTGTCGCCCAAGGCCATGGTGCGGGCTTCTGGTACGCCTTCTGCCCAGACTTCAATTTTGAAGCCCTTGGGAAGCTTCAGCTTGTCCATCTTCAGTTCGCTGACAGGCCGGCCGGTGAGATGCGGCGCAAAAGGGTGCAGCGTGGAAGCTGCTTGGTCTGGCGCGATGCCTTGTTTCCACGATGGTGGCGCAGCGGGTGCGGGCGCTTGTTGCGCAAAAGCGGTACTGGCCAAAGTTGCCAGTACCGCTGCTCCCAGAATGTTCTGAATACGCATGATGGTGATGTCTCCTGTGTTGTAAGTTTTTACTCGTCGCACTTTGGGTCATGCGTCGCAGCGGAATCATTCTATATAGCAAAACGACTCTGTGTTGGCGTTCTGTGGTGTTGTAGCAAAATAGAGGCTCCATGACAGTACCTCCCCCACCCTCCGGCGCTCGCCGTATTCCCAAGCCGGTGACGTCCACCGCGTTGCCCGGCGGCGTCCCTGCCACGATCCGACTGAACAAGCGTATGGCCGAACTCGGCATGTGTTCGCGCCGCGAAGCCGACGAATGGATCGACCGCGGCTGGGTTCGTGTCAACGGCAAGCCAGCCTTGATGGGGCAGCCCGTTTCCCCCAGCGACCGCATTGAAGTGGCACAACAGGCGGAGCATCAGCAGCGCCAGCAGGTCACCATTCTGATCAACAAACCGGTAGGTTATGTGAGTGGTCAAGCTGAAGATGGGCATGAGCCGGCGGTGGTGCTGGTACAGCCGCAAAATCGCTGGACTGAATGCAACAGCCGCATGCGCTGGGGCCACGAGCAGTTGCGCGGCTTGGCGCCTGCCGGCCGTTTAGACATTGATTCCATCGGTCTGTTGGTGCTGACGCAGGACGGTCGGGTGGCGCGCCAGCTGATTGGCGAAGACTCCGAGATGGAAAAAGAATATTTGGTGCGGGTGAGCTACGGCGCTGAGACTGTGAACGTGCAGGGCGCTTTTCCGGCCGATCAGTTAAAGCGCTTGTGCCACGGCCTGAGTCTGGACGGCGTGGCATTGAAGCCAGCCCAGGTGTCTTGGCAAAATCCCGAGCAACTCCGCTTCGTACTGAAAGAGGGCAAGAAGCGGCAGATTCGCCGTATGTGTGAGCAGGTGGGTCTGTTTGTCACCGGGCTCAAGCGTGTGCGTATTGGCCGTGTTAATTTGGGCCACTTGCCGGTTGGGCAGTGGCGCTATCTGGCTTCACACGAGCGCTTCTAACGCGAAAGCGCTGGCCGTCTTGGCTAGGCCAGCGGCCGTGCCGAGCTCTCAATCGCGTATCGCGTGACCACCGGGGGCTCTGGCGCAATGTGAAAAGCCAGCTTGCGGTCACGCAAAGCGACGTCGGCGGCTGTGACACGATCAAAACGCCGCAAGTGCTCGGTCCATGATTCATCGACAACTTGTTCGATGTAACGACCGGGTTCACCCAAGTCGTGGAGCAACTCCCAGCTGAGTGCGCCTTGGCGCAACCGGCTGCGCCGGCTTTGCTGCATCAGCGCCACGAATGCGTCGGCGCGTGTCGGATCAATACGGTATTCAAGTGTCATCACAACGTGGCCGGTGCGCGGCGCGGTTTCGCTCACCGGCACTTTGAAGTCACGTGATGGCGTCAGGTCTTCTTCCTGCCCGGAGTCCTCCATGAAGCGTATCGCTGTGAACATGGCGATGCTGCCGGTCACCGCTGCAATCACCATACTGACCGTCAAGGAGCTCACGGTAGCGACCTGTCCCCACAGAGCGGCGCCAAACGCGCTACCGCCCATGATGGCCATTTGGTACATCGACATACCGCGTGCGCGGACCCAGTCGGGCAGTGCCATTTGGGCCGAAACGCTCAGGCTGTTGGCGGTGCATAACCAAGCCATGCCGCCCAAAAACATGGCCGGCACCGCGACATACACGTTGGGCGCAAAGGCCATGACCAAGGTGGCGAAGGACTGCAGCAGCGTGCCAGTCAGCACCAGCCGGTTGCCCGATAAAAACTGACGTACTCGGGGCAGAATCATCACCACAGTGATGGCGCCTGCACCCATAGATGCCAGCAGCAGCGTGAAAGTGCCGGCGTCCCCACCGACCAAGCGCCGGGCAAGCAAGGGCAGCAATGCGAGCAGCGCAGTAGAGTGCAAAAAGAACAGCGCCACCTTGACAAAGACGGAGCGCAGTCGAGCCGACTGGCTGACAAACTGCATGCCCACGCGCATGGCGCTGAGCAGGCGTTCTCGACCCAATGGGCTGGGCGAATGCTCACGACGCCAGCGCATGATGACAAAGCCCGAGAGCACGGACAACACGGCATTCAGGACAAAGACGTAGGCGGTTCCTGCGCTAGCGATCAACGCGCCGGCCACCAAGGGGCCAATGATGCGTGATGCATTCATCGCCACGCCGTTGAGCGCGAGTGCGCTTGGCAGCTGCGGCCGGGGCACGACTTCCGGGATCAGCGCAGAAAACACCGGCCAGCGCATCGCCAAGCCAATGCCGTTGGCAAAGGTCAGTGCCAGCAACAAGGGCGGCGTGATGACATCGAGCAACACGGCCACGCACAAGACCACGGCGGTGCCGGCCAGCCAGAACTGCGTGATGATGAAATAACGCCGCCGGTCAAGAATGTCAGCCAGCGCCCCGCTGGGCAAACCCAGCAGGAACACCGGCAGTGTTGACGCGGTTTGCACCAAGGCGACCCAGATCGGTGATGACGTCAAAGACGTCATCATCCAAGCTGCGGCGACGTCATTCATCCACATGCAAATATTGGCGGCCAGCCAAGTGCTCCACAGCATCCTGAAAACTGGAATTTTCAGGGGACCCCAAACTGTCTGAGGCGCGGCAGGTGCTGCGACTGCCGCATGGTTGGCTGCTGGGGCAGCGTCAGGAGTGGGGGTCATGGGGAGCTTGGTTCGCGGTACGGCTGCGTTGTGTGATCGCGGTCGAGTTTAGACCGACAGCGTTTCCCATCTCTGCAGTGCTGTCATCAAGTCCTCTTCAAGTTTGCTGTTGCGAGCGTTGAGCTCGGCGGCTCGCTTGGCGTCGCGGGTGTAGAGTGTGCCGTCATAGAGCTCTTGTTCGATCGCTTTTTGCTGCGACTCCAACTGCTGTATCAGTGCGGGCAAAACTTCCAACTCGCGTTGATCTTTGTAGCTGAGCTTTTTCTTCGGGGCATCAGGTTCAGCTTTTGCCGTAGCCGGCGCTGCTTTGCTGGCGCTGGCTGTTTTAGTCGCTGGCGCTGCCTTGTTGCCGCCGTTGATCTGCGCAGCGCGCTTGGATTGAGTGATCCAGTCGGTGACGCCGCCTTCGTATTCGCGCCAAAAGCCGGGGTTTTCAGGTGTGCCTTCGTAGGCGATCGTGCTGGTGACCACGTTGTCCAAAAAGCGGCGATCATGACTGACCAAAAACACGGTACCTTCGTAGTTCTGCAATAAATCTTCCAGCAACTCTAAGGTGTCGATGTCCAGATCGTTGGTCGGCTCGTCCAGCACCAGCACGTTAGCAGGGCGGGCGAAAAGGCGAGCTAATAGCAAACGGTTGCGCTCACCGCCTGAGAGCGTGCGAACAGGCGAATTGGCGCGCGCTGGCGAGAACAAGAAGTCCGTCAGATAGCTCTTGACGTGCTTTTTCTGGCCATTGATTTCGACCCATTCGCTGCCGGGGCTGATGAAGTCTTCGAGCGTGGCGTCTAGATCGAGCGCATCGCGCATCTGGTCGAAATAAGCCACCTGCAAATTCGCTCCTTGACGAATCTTGCCAGGCGGCTGCGTCACGTCAGGCTGCAATTCACCCAAGATGAGCTTCAGCAAAGTCGTTTTGCCGGCACCGTTCGGGCCCAGCAAACCGATCTTGTCACCACGTAGCAACGTACCAGTGAAGTGGCTGACAATGATTTTTTCAGAGCCTGGATGCCCGAAGCTCAATGAAACATCAGTTAACTCGGCCACAATCTTGCCGCTCTTCTCACCGCTGGATACATCCAGATTGACGCGACCGACAGCATCGCGGCGAGCCGAACGGGTGTCACGCAGCGCTTCAAGTCGGCCGATGCGCGCCACACTGCGCGTGCGACGGGCTTCGACGCCTTTGCGAATCCAGATCTCTTCTTGTGCCAGTAGCTTGTCAGCCTTGGCGTTGATCACCGCCTCTTGCGCCATCTGATCTTCTTTGGTGAGCAGGTATTGTGCAAAGTTACCAGGGTAACTGCGCAACTTCCCGCGATCCAGCTCAACGATGACCGTGGCGACTTGGTCTAGGAAGGCACGATCGTGGGTGATGGTGATGATGCTGCCATTGAAGTTGATCAGCAGCTCTTCAAGCCAAGCGATGGAGTCAAGGTCTAAATGGTTGGTTGGTTCATCCAGTAAGAGAACGTCAGGCTTGGCCACCAGAGCCTGAGCTAAAGCGACCCGTTTCTTTGTTCCGCCTGACAGTGAGCCGACCATGGCATCCTTGTCCAAATGCAGGCGATGAAGTGTCTCTTCAACGCGCTGCTCCCAATTCCAGCCGTCCAAGGCCTCAATTTCAGACTGCAGGGCGTCGAGGTCGGTGTGTTCATCCGCAGCCAAATATTGTTCAACAACATGCCGCGTGCGTGCAAGCCCTGCGCTGGCAGCGTTGAACACCGTGGCGTGCGGGTCAAGACTGGGTTCCTGTGGAACATAAGCAATCCGCAAGTTCTGCTGTAGCTGTAAGGTTCCGTCATCGGGCTTGTCTAGGCCCGCTAAAATTTTCAGCAAAGAAGACTTGCCAGTCCCGTTGCGGCCAATCAATCCAATGCGTTGGTTGTTTTCAAGTGAAAAATCTGCGTGGTCTAGCAGTGCGACGTGCCCAAAAGCGAGTTGGGCGTCTAGAAGAGTGATGAGTGCCATATAAGTGGCACATTATCCCGGCACAAGCAAAGTCCTGCGCAGCGAGAGGAGTGAAAGTACAGACTGACGAGAAAACGCGTGTGAGACGTACAAAAGGTCTGCGAGGTGATCCGTGGCGTGGAATGGGCGATCCAAGGCTGATCGGAATTTATCTTGAAGAAATCTTTGCACGACCTGAAAAGCGGTGATATGATTGCTGGCTCAGCTGATGACGGCGATGCTAAGTGGAAAAACAGAGCGCCAACAGAAGCAGAAAAGAAAGTCAAAAATTATTTGACACGGACGAAAAATCCGGTATATAATTTGAGGCTCAGCTGATTACAGCTAACGACGCAGCAAGGTAGCAAAAGCTACTGAGTCAAGTCAGGATCATTAAAAATTTACAGCCGATAAGTATGGGCGTTTGAAGGCGATTGCCAGGTCGCACAGCAATGTGTGACCAGGTCTTCTGACCTTAAACGCTCATGGAGATAGAAATAGGTAACATCGAAAGATGTCACTTTCAATTCCGTTTTTATGAGTTTCTTCTCGTGTTTGACCTTGGTTTATTCTGGGGTTGAGTGCGAGGAGTTGAAATTATTGCAGTGATTAAACTATAGAGTTTGATCCTGGCTCAGATTGAACGCTGGCGGCATGCCTTACACATGCAAGTCGAACGGCAGC
>CANFXC010000038.1 GCA_947450765.1 Comamonadaceae bacterium
GCTGGTGAGTTTGAACAAGGAATTTCCCATGACGACAAGTAAGGTGGCCAACGACATGCTGGCCCAAGAGTTTGTGCAATTCTCGCTGGATTGCGGCGTGCTCAAATTTGGTGAGTTCAAAACCAAGGCAGGGCGCATGAGCCCTTACTTTTTCAACGCCGGTTTGTTTGACGACGGCGCGAAGCTCGGACGCCTCGCCAGCTTCTACGCCAAGCGCTTGGTGTCCAGCGGTATCGAGTTCGACATGATCTTCGGCCCCGCCTACAAAGGCATTCCGCTCGGAGCGGCTGTCGCCATTGAACTGGCGCGGCTGGGAAAAAATGTGCCCTTTGCCTACAACCGCAAAGAAGTCAAAGACCACGGCGAAGGCGGCAGCCTGGTCGGCGCACCCTTGCAAGGCCGGGTGCTGATCGTTGACGATGTGATGAGCGCCGGCACCGCCGCGCGCGAATCGATTGCCCTCATCAAAGCCGCTGGCGCGACTCCCCACGCCGTGGTCATTGCGTTGGACCGCCAAGAAATGGCGACTGAAACCCAGGCCGATGGCAGTATCAAAGATGTGCCCTACAGCGCTGTGCAATATGTGCGCTCGCACGAAGGTCTGCAGGTCTGTGCCATTGCGGAGTTGTCGGATTTATTGGCTTTTTTGACGACCCAGCCGGGCAACGACATGGGCGAGCACTTGGTGCGTGTGCAGGCCTATCGGGAGCGCTACGGCGTGATGTGACGCGCGGATCACCCGCGCCTAAACCCCGTAATACCGATCCGCCCGGTGGTTGACGCTGATCACCAAATTCAACGCCAGCGCACCGAGCAAAGACAACAGGGCTTGGCCGGGTGTGGTGACCGACAACGCCACCAGCAAGATGCCTGCGTCAATCGCCATTTGCACGTTGCCAGCACGCCAGCCGCGGGACTTTTGCAAGTAGATCGCCATGATGCTCACGCCACCCAAACTGGCGCCGTGGCGAATCAAGATAAGAATGCCGGTTCCCGCCAGCAAGCCTGCCATGACAGTGGCAAAAACAGGGTTCAAGTGCTCGAAGCCGATCCAGCGCGGCAGCAGCTCAACATAGACCGCGAGCAAGCCCACGGCGGCAAATGTTTTGACCGTGAAAACCCGTCCCAGCTTGTGCCAGCCAAAGACGTAAAACGGCAGATTGATGACGAACAAGGTGGCCCCTAGCGAATAGCCCCACACGTAATGAACGAGGAACGCCATGCCGGTGGTGCCGCCGGTGAACAGGCTGGCTTCGCGAAACAGGCAGACCGCCAACGCGACAAACAGGCAGCCGGTCAGCAGGCCTTGTGCATCTTCAAAGACGCTGTGCTTGGCAGGCGCGTGGGCGATGGTTCAGCCCAGCTTCTTTTTCAGCAACTCATTCACCTGCGCTGGATTGGCTTTGCCTTTGGTCGCCTTCATGGCTTGGCCGACCAGCGCGTTGAAGGCTTTGGTGTTGCCGGCGCGAATCTCTTCGACGTTTTTGGCATTGGCTGCCAGCACGTCGTCGATGATTTTTTCCAGCTCACCGCTGTCGTTCATTTGCTTCAGGCCTTTGGCGTCGATCAGCGCATCGACGTCTTGGCCTTCGCCGGTCCACAGTGCGTCGAACACTTGGCGCGCCGTGTTGTTCGACAGCGTGCCGTCGGCGATGCGGGTGATCAACAAGCCCAGTTGAGCGGCGCTTACAGTGGAGGCCTCCACGGATTTGTCTTCAGCGTTGAGTCGGCGCGAGAGTTCGCCCATGACCCAGTTGCTGGCCAATTTGGGTTGCCCGCAAGCCGCCACCGTCGCTTCAAAATAAGCCGCAATGGCTTTGCTTTGCGTCAGTTGACCGGCATCGTAGTCCGACAAACCGTGGCTTTGCACATAGCGTTCAGCCATCACGCGCGGCAGCTCGCTCATCTCGTGGCGAGTGCGTTCAACCCACGCGCGGTCGATCATCAGCGGCGGCAAATCCGGGTCAGGAAAGTAGCGGTAATCGGCGGCGTCTTCTTTGCTGCGCATGCTGCGGGTCTCACCCGTGTCCGGGTCAAACAGCACGGTGGCTTGTTGAATCGCGTGGCCGTCTTCGATTTGTTCGATCTGCCAGCGCACTTCGTAGTCCATCGCCTGCTGCATGAACTTGAAGCTGTTCAGGTTTTTGATTTCGCGGCGCGTGCCGAGTTCTGCGCCGGGCTTGCGCACCGATACATTGGCGTCGCAGCGAAAGCTGCCTTCTTGCATGTTGCCATCGCAAATGCCGATCCAGGTGACGATCTTGTGCAGCTCTTTGGCGTAGGCCACGGCCTCGGCAGTTGAGCGCATGTCAGGCTCGGTGACGATCTCCAGCAGCGGCGTGCCGGCGCGGTTCAGGTCGATGCCTGTCATGTCGATGAAGTCTTCGTGCAGGGACTTGCCGGCGTCTTCTTCAAGGTGGGCGCGCACCAATCGGACGCTTTTTTTCTCGCCATCGAGAAAGAATTCGACGCTGCCGCCTTGCACCACCGGGATCTCAAATTGGCTGATCTGGTAGCCCTTGGGCAGGTCGGGATAAAAGTAGTTTTTGCGGGCGAACACGCTGCTCTCGGCAATGTGCGCGTTGACCGCCAAGCCGAACTCAATGGCGCGTTGCACGGCACCTTTGTTCATCACCGGCAAGGCGCCGGGCAGGGCGAAGTCAACCGCTGATGCTTGGGTGTTCGGCTCGGCACCAAACGCCGTTGGCGCGCGGCTGAAAATTTTCGATTGCGTGGTCAGTTGCGTGTGGGTTTCAAAGCCGATGACGACTTCGTAGCCATGCACCAACAGCGATTTGGCGGGCGTGTGGCTCATGCTGCCGCTCCTGGTTTGCGTTGATGCCAATCAGTGGTCATCTGGAATCTGTGCGCGGTACTCAGCAACTGCGCTTCTTTGAAATAGTTGCCAATCAACTGCAAGCCGACGGGCATGCCGTGCGCACCAAAGCCGGCTGGCACGCTCATGCAGGGCAAGCCCGCCAAGCTGCTGGAGAGGGTGTAAATATCGGCCAGATAACTGGCCACCGGATCGTCCGAGCGCTCGCCGATTTTCCAGGCGACGGTGGGTGAGACCGGGCCGGCAATGATGTCGCATTGAGTGAAGGCTTTTTGAAAGTCTTCGGCGATCAAGCGGCGGATTTTTTGGGCCTTGAGGTAGTAGGCGTCGTAGTAGCCGTGGGACAGCACGTAGGTGCCAATCATGATGCGGCGTGTGACTTCGTCGCCAAAGCCTTCGCTGCGGGACTTTTTGTACATGTCCTCGAGGTCGGTGTACTCGGCCGCGCGATGGCCGTAGCGTACGCCGTCATAGCGGCTCAAGTTGCTGCTGGCCTCAGCGGGCGCGATCACGTAATAAACCGGAATCGACAGCTCGGTCAGCGGCAGACTGACGTCGACCAAAGTAGCGCCGAGTTTTTCGAGTTCGGCCAGTGCACCGCGCACGGCGGCCAGCACATCGGCCGAGCAACCGACGCCAAAAAATTGCGTGGGCAAACCGATGCGCAAACCTTGCAGTGGTTGTGTGCCGGCAGCGCCTAAGTTGGCCGCGATCAGCTCGGCGGCGTAGTCAATGGCGGGCATGTCCAGAGAGGTTGAGTCGCGGTCCAGATCGGGCCCGGCCATGGCTGACAGCAACAGCGCGCAGTCGAGTGCGCTGCGCGCCATCGGGCCGGCTTGGTCGAGACTGGAGGCGAAGGCCACCATGCCGTAACGCGAGCAGCGACCGTAGGTCGGTTTGATGCCGGTGATGCCCGACAAAGACGCCGGCTGACGGATCGAACCGCCGGTGTCGGTGCCCGTGGCTGCGGGCACCAAGCGGGCAGCCACGGCAGCGGCTGAACCGCCGGATGAACCACCCGGCACGCGGCTGATGTCCCAAGGGTTTTGCACTGGTTTGTAGGCGCTGTTGTCGTTGCCTGAACCCATGGCGAATTCGTCGCAATTGAGCTTGCCCAAGGACACCATGCCGGCACCGCCTGAGCCCAGACGGCTGACCACGGTGGCGTCAAACGGACTGCGGTAATTAGCCAGCATTTTGGAGCCGGCGGTGGTCGGAAAATCACGGGTGACGAAGACGTCTTTGTGGGCCAGCGGTACGCCCAGCAAAGGTGTGCGCTCGCCAGCGGCGAGACGGGCGTCAGCGGCGCGGGCTTGTGCCAGCGATTGCTCGTTGTCCGTCGCCAAAAATGCGCCTAAGGCGTCTTGCGATTGAATGCGCGTTAGAAAATGCTGCGCCACTTCAACGCTGGAGACATCTTTGGCGGCGAGTTTGGTGGCCAGTTCGGCCACGTTGAGGTCATGCAGGGCGCTCATTCGATGACCTTTGGGACTAAAAATAAACCGTTTTCGACGGCGGGTGCGCTGAGCTGGCTGGCTTCGCGCTGGTTCGGCTCTGTGGCGATGTCCTCACGCAGCCGCAACGCCACTTGGCCAAGCACGGCGGCGGGGTGCGCCAGTGGTTCAACACCGTCGGTGTTGACGGCTTCCATCTGTTCGACGAGACGAAAAAAACCATTGAGCTGGCCAAGCGTGTGCTCGGTTTCTTCAGGGCGCAGTGCCAGGCGCGCCAAGTGGGCGACGCGGGCGATGTCTTTGGAGGTCAGTGCCATAGCTTGAAAATCGGGCTGAAACGGGGTGTAAAGAAGATCATTTGAAGGCTCGGCCAGCCCTTGCGGAACAGCCAATGCGGTATTATCCCGCCTTTGGTGTTTGCTCGGGATAGGTGCGCGATATCGTCGCTGCAAGCCCCGGGCAATCGTGATTAAAAGTGAATACAGGCGATCTGGCGACGAAGTTTGTCATGACGCCCAACTGGACCCTGACTATGTTTGAATCTTTCCGCCGGTACTTTTCCTCTGATCTGGCGATTGACCTTGGCACTGCCAACACCTTGATTTTTGTACGCGACCGCGGCATTGTGCTGGACGAGCCTTCGGTCGTCGCCATCCGCCACGAAGGTGGGCCGCAAGGCAAAAAAAGCATCCAGGCCGTCGGCCACGAAGCCAAAGCCATGCTGGGCAAAGTCCCTGGCAACATTGAAGCCATCCGGCCGATGAAAGATGGCGTGATCGCCGACTTCACCGTGACCGAGCAGATGCTCAAGCAGTTCATCAAGATGGTGCACCCGCGTAGCATTTTTCGTCCCAGCCCGCGCATCATCATTTGCGTGCCTTGCGGTTCGACCCAAGTCGAGCGTCGGGCCATCCGTGAAAGCGCTTTGGGCGCCGGTGCCAGCGACGTCTACCTGATTGAAGAGCCGATGGCTGCTGCCATTGGTGCAGGTTTGCCGGTGAGCGAAGCCAGCGGCTCGATGGTGGTGGACATCGGCGGTGGTACCACTGAAGTCGGCGTCATCTCGCTGGGCGGCATGGTTTACAAAGGCAGCGTCCGCGTCGGTGGTGACCGTTTTGACGACGCCATCATCAGCTACATTCGCCGCAATTACGGCATGTTGATTGGCGAGCCGACGGCTGAAGCCATCAAGAAAAATATCGGTTCTGCCTTTCCAGGCTCCGAAGTGCGAGAGATGGAAGTCAAGGGCCGCAATCTGTCCGAAGGCGTGCCGCGCAGCTTCACAATTTCAAGCAACGAAATCCTGGAAGCCCTGACCGACCCGCTGAACAACATTGTCTCGGCCGTCAAAACCGCCCTAGAACACACGCCGCCAGAGTTGGGCGCCGATATTTCCGACCGCGGCATGATGCTGACCGGCGGTGGCGCTTTGCTGCGTGACCTGGATCGTTTGTTGGCCGAAGAAACGGGCTTGCCTGTTTTCGTGGCTGAAGACCCCTTGACCTGCGTGGTGCGCGGTTGCGGCATGGCGCTTGAGCGCATGGACCGTCTGGGTTCCATTTTCACGACGGAGTAATGGCCATCTGGCACCTCACGGGTGTCAACGGCGTACCCATCCATGTCCTTAGGAACGCTTGACCGGACGCCACCCCCGATATTCAAGCAGGGGCCGTCCGCTTTTTCCAAATTGATTCTGTTCAGCGCCTTGGCGCTGTTTCTGATGGTGGCCGACTCGCGTTTTGATGTCACCCAGCCGCTACGCGCTGTGCTGGCTACCGCGCTGTACCCGGTGCAATGGTTGGCTCTGCAGCCGGTGCGGGTCGGGCGTGCGGTCGGCGATTATTTCATCACCGCCCGCCAAGCCCAGTCCCAGTCAGAAGCGGCCTCGCAAATGCTGGCGACACAGGCGATCCGGGCGACCCAGGTCGAGCAACTGAGCCTTGAAAACAGCCGCCTGCGCCAGTTGCTGGATTTGCGCGATCAACTCAAGGTGGACAGTATGGCGGCCGAGGTCTTGTATGACGCCGCCGATCCGTACACGCGCAAGGTCATCATTGGCAAGGGTATGGCGCAAGGGATTGTGCTGGGCTCCCCCGTCATCGACGAATTTGGCGTGCTCGGTCAAGTCACACTGGTGCATCCGCTGGTCAGCGAAGTGACGCTGATCATTGACCGCGACCTGGCCATTCCAGTGCTGAATGTACGCACCGGTGCGCGCAGTCTGGCGTTTGGTGACGCGGGGGGCGGTGGACTGGAGCTGCGTTTCATGGGCAGCAATGCCGATGTCCAGCAAGGTGATTTGCTCACCACCAGCGGTGTCGACGGCGTCTATCCGCCAGGCCTGCCGGTAGCGCGTATCGACCGTATTGAGCGCCGTGCTGAATCGGCGTTTGCGCGCATTCATTGCATTCCGCTTGCGCTGGTGTCGGGCGCCCGGCATGTGATGGTGTTGCAGCCGCAGTCAGCGCAAATTCCACCGCGACCAGCCGAAACCGAGCCCAGTGCGCCGGCGAAAAAGGGTGGAAAGTCATGATCATGCGCAGTGGTCAACAGCTCTTGCTGCCCGCCAGCCCGGTTTTCATTTGGTGCAGTTTGCTAGCGGCTTTGCTGCTAGATATGTTGCCGCTAGGCCGCGTGCCCTGGATGCCGGATTTTCTAGCGCTGGTGCTGGTCTTTTGGAACGTTCATCAGCCTTTGCGCATTGGTATCGGCTTGGCTTTCATGTTTGGCTTGGGCGTTGATGTGCACCAGTCGTCATTGCTGGGTCAGCATGCGCTGTCGTACACCACATTGAGTTTTTGCGCGACCTTGATTCACCGTCGGCTGCTGTGGTTTCCGGTGCCATCCCAAGCGGTACAGGTGTTGCCGATGTTTTTGGCAGCGCATTTGGTCGAGCTGATGATCCGGCTCATCAATGGCAATATGTTTCCGGGTTGGACCTTTCTGCTGGCGCCCATGCTGGAAGCCTTGCTGTGGCCGGTGGTGAGCGTGCTCTTGCTGGTGCCGCAGCGTCGTGCGCCGGACCCTGATGAGAACCGGCCGTTGTAGGGATATGGCCCCCACGCTTGTCGCTTCGCGTACTGCGCTGCCCCCCGAGGGGGCGCATTTTCCCTTGGGACGGCCCTGCGGAAAAACATGGCCCCACGCTTGTCGCTTCGCGGCACTTTTATCAGCATCTGAAGTCTCAATGCCATGAGTGAAATCAGAAACGTTGAGGTTGACCTGTACCGGTTTCGCGACCGGGTGATGGTGGCGAGCTTTGTGATATTGGCTGCTTTTTTGCTGCTGGCTTTGCGTCTGGTGTATCTGCAGGTGGTGCGGTACGAGGACTTGAGTGAGCAAGCTGAAAGCAACCGCACCGCGATTGTTCCGATCGTCCCGAACCGCGGCCTGATTCTTGACCGCAATGGCGTGGTGCTGGCCACCAACTACTCTGCTTACACGCTTGAAATCATGCCGTCCAAAGTGGCTGACTTGGAGGCCACCATTGATGCCTTGGGCGAGATTGTTGACATTCAGTTGCGTGACAGGCGCCGCTTCAAGAAGCTGCGCGAAGACTCTAAAAGTTTTGAGTCTCTGCCAATTCGCACTCGCCTGACAGATGAAGAAGTGGCGCGTTTTGCGGCGCAGCGCTTTCGTTTTCCGGGTGTTGACATCAAGGCCCGGCTTTTTCGCAGTTACCCCTATGGTGAGCTGGGCAGTCACGTGGTGGGCTACATCGGCCGCATCAATCAGCGAGAAAAAGAGGCCATCGAAGAGAACGACGACGAAGGCAATTACCGCGGCACCGACTACATCGGCAAACTGGGCGTCGAGCAAAGTTACGAAACTCAGCTGCACGGCATCACCGGCGTCGAGCAGGTAGAAACTTCGGCGGGCGGGCGGGCAGTCCGAAAGCTGGCCAGCAGCCCCGCGACGCCTGGCAACACGGTCATGCTGACGATCGACATCAAGCTGCAAAAACTCATCGAAGACATGTTTGGTGATCGCCGCGGTGCTTTGGTCGCTCTGGATCCGCGATCGGGTGAGATTCTCGCCTTTGTCAGCAAGCCGACGTTTGACCCGAATCTTTTTGTGGACGGTATCGACACCGAAAGCTGGCAAGCCCTGAACCAGTCCTTGGACAAGCCACTGCTGAACCGCGCGCTCAGGGGAACTTACCCGCCGGGCTCAACCTACAAACCGTTCATGTCCATGGCTGCATTGGAGAGCGGTAAGCGTTCGCCATCCGTGATCATCAATGACAACGGTTCCTGGACTTTTGGCGGCCACGAATTTCGCAGCCATGGCTCACCGCTGGGGCCGGTGGACATGCACCAAGCCATCGTCAAGTCGAGCAATGTGTATTTTTACTCGCTGGCCAATGAGCTGGGCGTGGAGGCTATCTACGACTTCATGAAGCCCCTGGGTTTCGGACAGATCACCGGCGTCGATATCAATGGCGAGGTGCGCGGTGTGCTGCCCAACCAAGAGTGGAAGCGCAAGATTTACAAGCGGGCGGATCAGCAGAAATGGTATGCCGGCGAAACCATTTCGCTTGGCATTGGCCAGGGTTACAACGCCTTCACCATGCTGCAACTGGCCCAAGCCACGGCGACACTGGCCAACAACGGCATCAAGCACAAGCCAAGGCTGATTCTGGGCACGCAAGACAGCGTGACCCGGGCCTTGTTGCCGGCGCCGGTAGAGCCGCCGGTAGACCTCGGGTTCAAGCCAGAGAATGTCGACGTGGTGCGTCGTGCGATGGTCGGTGTGACGCAAGAAGGCACCTCGGCGCGCGTCTTTGCCGGCGCGTCTTACTTGAGCGGCGGCAAGACTGGAACAGCGCAAGCTGTTTCCGTGGGTCAAAAAGAAAAATACGATGCGCGCAAGCTGGAGGAGCACCAGCGTGATCACGCCCTGTACATTGCTTTTGCACCGGCTGAAAATCCTGAAATTGCGCTGGCTTTGGTCGTCGAAAATGCCGGCTTTGGCGCGGCCCACGCAGCACCCATTGCGCGCCGGGTGTTTGACTATGTGCTGTTGGGTCGCTACCCCAACGAGGAAGATTTGCAGGCGGTGCAAAAAGGCTTGGCTGCCGGCCCCATTGGCAAGCCGCGTGATGCTGCCGGCGTGAGTGTGCGGGGTGTGACTGACCCCACCGCGGCAGAAGGCAAAGCCCCGGCAAGTCTCTTCACCACGGCGGGTGCGGCTCAGGCCGTGCCGGGCGCGTTGTCGGCCGGCCCCTCGACCGGGCCCGTGTTGTCTGCGGCTGCGTTGAAGTTGTTTGCCAGCACTGCCGCCATCGCTGTTAAGCCAGTTCCGGCCACCCTGCCGGCGCACTGATGCTGCGTTGAGGCTAACGAATGAAGGCGTCGTAACCCGTCTTCATGATCAGCGTGCTCACCACGACGATGAAGACCACACGGACAAAAGCGGCGCCGTGTTTCAGTGCCATGTGCGTGCCAAGCAGGCTGCCCAAGACATTCGCCACCGCCATCGTCAGCACAAAGTGCCACCAGACATGGCCCTTGTAGGCGAACAGCAGCAAGGCGGACAGGTTGGTGGCGACGTTGAGCAACTTGGCCGACGCCGAGGCATTCAAAAAGTCGTAACCCAGCCAGCGGACGAATAAAAAGACAAAGAAGCTGCCGGTTCCAGGGCCAAAAAACCCATCGTAAAAACCCAGTAGCAAGCCAATGCAGCAGGCGGCCAATGTCTCGGCGCGTCCGCTGAAGCGTGGGGCGTGGTGACGCCCTAATTCCTTCTTGGCCAAGGTGTAAATCAGCACACCCAGCAGCACCACGGGCAAGACTTTGCGTAAAAATTGGGGTGATATTTCAGTGACCAGCCACGCGCCGGCCAGTGAGCCGCCAAAGCCGGCCAAAGCTGCCGGCAGCAGCGCCGACCAGCGCATGTCGACGCGCCTGGCGTATTGGGCGGTTGCTACGGCGGTGCCGCAAATGGACGCACCTTTGTTGATGCCAAACAGGGTGGCG
This sequence comes from Comamonadaceae bacterium, assembly GCA_947450765.1. Lineage (GTDB taxonomy): Bacteria > Pseudomonadota > Gammaproteobacteria > Burkholderiales > Burkholderiaceae_C > Polaromonas. Next base: position 10,269 of record CANFXC010000038.1, read on the forward strand.
GGATGGGTGGTCGGGAATGCGGCGAACAACGCCGGTACCAAGATCAGGCCACCGCCGCCGACGATCGAGTCGACGAACCCGGCCAGCAATGAGGCACAGGTGACAAAGAGGAGTTCCATGCGCGCATTGTCTCATCGGCGCAGTTGTGAAAATCTGAATTGCTATATATTCAGTAGCTAAAGATCAGAGCTCGAAAAAATAGAAAAAGCCTGCGAGCGGGCATAAAAAAGCGCCGGGGTCACCGACGCTTTTTTCGAGTCAGTCCGGTAGGGCTTTCTCGTTGAACTGATTGTTATTGGACTTGTCTATGTCTCCTCGCCTCCCCGCGTTGCGAGCAGCTAGGCTCGTCGGCAAGTACGCCACTATAGGTTGATGCACGGCTTCAGTGCATCAGGGCTTTCCCGAGTGTCGGTATCTTTTTACGTTTTAAACGCTAAACGTCATTCGCCCTTGGCAATCCACGCGGCGGCTTTTTCCGCAATCATCAAGGTTGGCGAGTTGGTGTTGCCACTGGTGATCAGTGGCATCACGCCAGCATCCACGACGCGCAGACAGTCGATACCCCTGACGCGTAAATGGGAATCCACGACGGCCATCGGGTCGTCGGCAGCACCCATTTTGGTGGTGCCGACGGGGTGAAAAATGGTCGTTGCAATATCCCCGGCCAGGCGTGCCAGTTCTTCGTCAGTTTGGAATTGGCTGCCGGGGCGAAATTCTTCTGGCTGATACGCAGCCAGCGCGCTTTGGCTGACGATGCGGCGTGTCAGCCGCAGAGATTCAACGGCCACTTGACGGTCTTCTGGTGTGCTCAAGTAGTGGGGGGAAATGGCTGGCGCATCAGCAAAGCTGCCACTGCTGAGGCTGACCGTGCCTCGGCTGGTCGGGTTCAAATTGCAGACGCTAGCCGTGAAGGCATTGAACGCATGCAAGGGTTCACCAAAGGCGTCGAGCGACAGGGGTTGCACGTGGTATTGAATATTCGGGTAAGGCCGGTCGGGGCTAGAGCGGGTGAAGGCACCCAGCTGCGAAGGTGCCATGCTCATGGGTCCGGTGCGGCGCAGCGCATATTCGAGGCCGATCTTAGCCTTGCCCCAAAGCGAATTGGCCATGGTGTTCAGCGTCACGTTGCGGCGGCCGTTGGTTTGAATTTTGTAGACCGAGCGGATTTGCAAGTGGTCTTGCAGGTTGGCACCGACGCCTGGTAAATCTTGCTTGACATCAATGCCGTGCTTCAACAACTGTGCCGCCGGGCCAATACCCGAGAGTTGCAAAATCTGCGGCGAGCCGATGCTGCCGGCGCACAGAATGACTTCGCCGCGCAAGCCGCCTGAGTCGCGTGTGGCAAAGGCTTTGATGCGTTCGTCGCCGGTCCAGACCTCAACGCCGGTGCAGCGTTGGCTGCCATCGGCCTGTTTTTCAATCAGCAGCTGCATCACCTGCGCGCTGGTCCACATCTCAAAGTTGGGCCGGCCAAAACAAGTGGGGCGTAAAAAGGCCTTGGCCGTGTTCCAGCGCAGGCCGTCTTTTTGGTTCACTTCGAAGTAACCCACCCCTTCGTTGTCACCACCATTGAAGTCTTCGGTGGCAGGAATACCCGTTTGTTGCGCTGCTTGGGAAAAGGCGTCGAGGATGTCCCAGCGCAAACGTTGCTTGTCGACGCGCCATTCACCGCCTATTTTTTTGGCCAGACCTTCGCTGTGTACATGCTGGTTTTTGTGGCCGTGCAGGCGTTGGAAGTTGTCCGTGGCCGGGCCATTCGCCGTATCAAGCTTGTAATGGTCTTCGTGTTGCCTGAAGCTGGCCAGCGCGCTGTCCCAGCGCCAGGCGTCGTCGCCCGTGAGCTCAGCCCAGCGGTCGTAGTCGCGCGCTTGGCCGCGCATGTAAATCATGCCGTTGATGCTGGACGAGCCGCCCAGTGTTTTGCCGCGCGGGTAGCGCAACGTGCGGCCGTTGAGTCCGGGCTCCGCCTCGGTCTTGAACAGCCAGTCAGTGCGGGGGTTGCCGATGCAGTGCAGGTAGCCGACGGGAATGTGAATCCAGTGGTAATCGTCTTTGCGGCCGGCTTCGATCATCAATACCCGCTTGCTGGCGTTGGCGCTCAGACGGTTCGCCAGCAGGCAACCGGCGGTGCCGCCACCAACGATGATGTAGTCAAACTGATTTTCACTCATGTGTGTCAAACCAAAGGTTGCGCTCGAAGTTCGAGCCATGGGCCATGTAGAGCGGACGCTCTCGGTTGCGCAGTGCGCCGGCCATTGTGACAAAAAGTGGCGCCGGTTGACGGTCAGCTGTAGGAAAACGCCTGCATCTATTGATGCTGAATGCTGTGGCGGATTGCCAATGGCAGGGTTTAAGCTCTTCAGATGGCTCCGCCTGCACTGCAGTGATCGAGCTTTAGATTCATCCCATGCCTGTCATCCCGTCCATTCATTCCACGCCACCTCAGAACATTGCCCATGCGATGTCCCCCCGCATTGAAAAGTGTGAAACGCCAGCGGGCGTCACGCAGCAATTGCGCGGCAGGTGGACGGCTGCAGACTTGGCTGTTCCGGTGATCTGGGCGGGCTTGGTTCGCCAGCTGAGTGAGCTCAAGCTCAACCGAGAAAGCCACCCGGCAGGCTGGGACTTGCGCCAGATTGAGCGGCTTGATCATGTCGGCGCGCAGGTGCTGTGGACGCACTGGGGCCGGCAGTGGCCTGTCGACGTGCAGGTCGACGAGGGCCAACAGCGCATCCTTGAGCGCATCGCTCGCTTCAGTGGTTTGCCGCCTGCTCGAACCGAATCCGGCTGGCGTACACGTTTTGAGAACTTTGGGGGGTGGCTGTTGCGCGGTGCAGACCACGCGCTGGGTCTAACGCGATTGATGGGGCAATTGCTATTGGACTTGTTGCGGTTGATGCGCCGCCCGCAAGACGGCCCGTGGCGGGATGTGTCGGGGCATTTGTTCCGCATCGGTGCGACCGCCTTGCCGATCACGGCGCTGGTGGGATTTTTGATTGGGGTGGTGTTGGCGTATCTGATTTCGCGGCAGCTGCAGCAATTTGGCGCGGATGCGTTTGTGGTGAATATCCTCGGCGTGTCCCTGATTCGCGAACTCGGTCCGATGCTGGCCGCCATTTTGATCGCTGGCCGCTCGGGCTCGTCCATCACCGCACAAATTGGTGTCATGCGCGTGACGGAAGAACTGGATGCGATGCGCGTCCTGGGCATTGCCCGCGGTTTCAGGTTAGTGCTGCCGCGCGCGCTGGCCTTGGCCTTGGTGATGCCGCTCATCAGCATCTGGACCACGGCGTGGTCGCTGCTGGGCGGGATGCTGACGGCGGATTTGTCGATGAACGTGAGCCTGGTGTTTTTTGCCAACGCCTTGCCCGGCGCGGTGGACGTCCGCAACTTGGTGCTGGCCACCGCCAAGTCGGCCGTGTTTGGGTTGCTGATCGCGCTGATTGCCTGCCATTACGGCCTGCGCGTGAAACCCAATACCGAGAGCCTGGGTCAAGGCACCACAGCGTCGGTCGTGACCTCGATCACGATCGTGATTTTGGTCGACGCACTGTTCGCCGTGCTGTTTAGAAATGTGGGCATATGAAGACCCGGGTGAGTCATGCGTGAGCCGATGGTGGACATCCGTCAACTCTGGACGATCTTTCCATCGCCCGACGGTGAGCGAGTCATTCATGAAAACCTTGACTTGAACATTCAGGCGGGTGAAGTGGTGTCGTTAGTGGGTGGCTCAGGCACCGGCAAGACGGTTTTATTGCGGCAAATATTGGGGCTGGAGCAAGCCGCGCGCGGCGAGATCCGGGTGCTTGGGAGCCCGGTAGCGACATTGGCGCAGAAGGGCGCTGCGGCACACATCGGTATGCTGTTTCAACAAGGCGCGCTTTTTTCTGCCTTCACGGTGCTGGAGAACATTGCCTTTCCGTTGCGCGAACTGAAGGTGTTCCCGCCTTCGCTGATTCAGGAGGCCGCCATGATCAAACTGCGCATGGTTGGCTTGGACGCCGATGCGGCCGACAAGATGCCGAGCCAGTTGTCGGGCGGCATGGTCAAGCGGGTGGCGTTGGCGCGAGCGCTCATCATGGACCCGCCGCTGTTGTTGCTCGATGAACCCACCGCCGGCCTGGACCCGGAAAGCGCCGCCGGCCTGTGCGAATTGCTGCGGGCGATGCACCGTGACATGGGCTTGACGGTGGTCATGGTGACGCACGATCTCGATACGATTTTTGAATTGAGTACGCGTATCGCCGTGTTGGCTGACCGCCAAGTGATCGTCAATGGTTCAGCCCAAGAGGTGCTGGCATTTGAGCATCCTTTCGTTCACGATTTTTTTCTGGGCGAGCGAGGTCGCCGCGCTGCCGCTGCGCTGCGGCAGCGTCCGACAGTCGCCGTCACTTTGTAGCTCAATTCGAAAGACCCTCATGGAAAACAAAGCCCATGCCTTGGCCGCCGGTACGTTTGTATTGGCTTTGTTGGCACTGCTGCTGGCCATGGCCGTCTGGCTCACGCGTGACAGCGGTGAGCGCCATTTCTACGACATCTCTACCGCGCAAGCCATTTCAGGCTTGCAGGCACAGGCAGGCGTGCGGTTTCGGGGTGTGCCGGTTGGCAAGGTCGAATCCATCGGCTTCGACCCCGAGACCAAAGGGCAAGTGCTGGTGCGCATGTCGGTCGATGCCAGCACGCCGATCACACACAGTACGTTTGCCACCATCACCGCGCAGGGCGTGACTGGGTTGGGCTTTATACAGCTGGACGATGACGCCCAGCAGTCAGCTCTGCTGGCTGCTAATGACGCCAACCCACCGCGCATTCCCTTGCGCCCCGGTGTGGTTGATCAATTGCTGGAGCAGTCCGCCACGATCTTGGGGCAGATCCAGCAAGTCAGCACCAGCTTGAGCCACTTGCTCAGCCCCGACAACCAAGCCTCGGTGCAGACGGCGGTCAGCCACATCGGGGCGGCGGCGGGCAGCGTCAACGAACTGGCAAAAGCTTTGCGGCCAACGCTGGCCACTTTGCCCGCGTTGTCGCGCCAAACCAGCCAGACCTTGCAGTCGCTGCAAACCGCCGCCGGCGACATCAGTGTTGCCGCTGCGCAAATGGGCGAAGCCAGCACGAGCTTGGTCCGAACCGTTGACACCTTTGGTACGGCGACTTTGCCCAAATTTGGCGAGGTCGTCGACGAAACCACGCTGACGATGCGTCAGTTGCGGCGCACTGTCGGCGTGGTGAATGAGAATCCGCAAGCCTTGATTTTCGGCAGAGGTACACCAGCCCCCGGGCCGGGCGAGGCTGGTTTTAATATGAAGAATGCGATGGGAGTGCAGCCATGAAACAGCGTCATTTGACAGCGTCACGTCGCTCGTTTGCCAGGTTGCTGACAGCACCCCTGTTGACGGTTGCTTTGAGCGCCTGCGGCAGTCTGCCGGCGCGACCCGTGCGTGCTGCGGTGTATGACTTTGGACCCGGTGCGCTGGACGCGGCGACAGTGACGCAGCCGGCAGGTCTGCCATTGCTCGCGCTAGCCGATGTGGCGTCCAGCGGCGGTGCGCTCGATCATTTGCCCGTCTTGTACCGGCTTGGCTATGCCGATGTTCAGCAACTTCGGCCTTACGCGCAGGCTCACTGGAGCCTGCCGGCGGCGGGCTTGGTGCAGCAACGAATGCGCCAGGTATTAGGCCTGCAGCACGCCGTTGTACCGGCCGGAGAGGGCGCCGCCATGACCCGCATGCAAGGCAAGTGGCCGCTGGTATTGCAGGTGGAGCTAGAAGAGTTCTGTCATTTTTTCGAGTCACCCACCAGCAGCTTTGCCTTGTTGCGGCTGCGTGCCACCTTGGTTGAAAACACAGCGGTCGGGGCCAGAGTTTTAGGGCAGCGGCAAGTGTTGTCGCGCCAGCCTGCGGACACGCCCGATGCCCCCGGCGGTGTTCGCGCTTTGGGTGTGGCCACCGATGCCGCCGTGCGTGAGTTGGCCGTTTGGTTAGCGCAGATTGAAGCTGCGCGTTGAAAGCAGCGGTCAACCGCGTCAAGTGATCGTCTCGATCAAGGACAAGGCCAGCGATCAAGCAACAATCTGAAATTCGGGTTACAAACTCGTGCAAGCAATTCCTGTGCATCACCGCCTTCACGCTGAAAGCGAGACTTCATTTGACCGTCGCGATTGACTACTACTTCACCCCGCAGAGCCCGTGGACTTACTTGGGTCATGCGCGCTTCGTCGACATAGCGCGCCAAGCTGGCGCAACCGTGCGCTTGTTGCCGACTGATTTCAGCCAAGTATTTGCTATGTCTGGCGGCTTGCCCTTGGGCCGGCGCGCGCCGCAGCGGCAGGCCTATCGCTTGATGGAGTTGAAGCGTTTCAGTGAGAGTTTGCAGTTGCCGCTTCACATCAAGCCGGCCTTTTTTCCGGTGGCGGGCGACGCTGCCGCGCGCCTCATCATTGCGGTTGACCAGCACGATGGCGTTGAGGCTGCGATGCGTTTCAGTGGCGCCGTGTTCAAAGCGGTCTGGGCAGAGGAGCGCAATATTGCCGACGTCACGGTGTTGGCGCAATTGCTCAACGAGCAAGGCCTCAGTGCCGATCGGCTTGAGCTCTCTGGCAGCGCTGAAGTGCAGCAGCATTACGACGCTAACACCCAGCAAGCGATGGATGCCGCCGTGTTCGGTGCGCCGAGCTACGTGATCGATGGCGAGATCTTCTGGGGTCAGGACCGGCTTGAGTTTGTCTCGAAAAAACTAGCGGCTCAATAATTCAATCAACCAATCCACAACTGGAGAAAACTTCATGGGTCACATCATCAACCTCACAGCCGCTGACGGCTTCACACTGCCAGCTTATGTTGCAGCCCCCGCAGGTCAGCCAAAGGGCGCCGTTGTCGTTTTGCAAGAAATTTTTGGCGTCAATTCGCACATTCGCGCCGTCGCCGATGGCTATGCAGCAGCCGGTTATTGGGCTGTCGCGCCAGCCACTTTTCACCGTGCACAAGCCGGTGTGGACTTGGGCTACACCGAAGCTGAGATGGGCACCGGTTTTGGCTTCAAGACCGCCGTCGATGCTTTGCCTGCACCCGGTGTGATGCAAGACATTCAAGCGGCAATTGACTACGCCCGCGCCGGCGCGACAGGTGGCAAAGTCGGCATTGTTGGTTATTGCTGGGGCGGTCTGCTGACCTGGCGTTCGGCCTGCGCCCTGAGTGGCCTGAGCGCGGCGGTTTGCTATTACGGCGGCGGCATGACCACGGCCGAAGAGTCAGCGCGCCAGCCTAGCTGCCCGGTGCTGGCGCACTTTGGCAACCAAGACCATTGGATTCCGCTGGACACCGTCGAAGCCTTCAAGCTGGCACACCCCGAAGTACAGGTGCACATTTATGAAGCCAATCACGGCTTCAACTGCGACCAGCGCGGCTCTTACAACGAAGCCGCCGCCAAGCTGGCGCTAGAGCGCACGCATGCGTTTTTCGCCAAACATTTAGGCTAAAACTTTTGCGCTAAATAGCGCTTGCGCCACAGCAGCAAGACCGCAACGACGATCAAAAAAACCATGCATCCCAGCGTCCACCAAAAGCCAGTGAAGCTGTGAATGATCGGCATGAATTCAAAGTTCATGCCGAAGAACCCGGTGATCAGATTCAGCGGCAAAAAGATCGCGGTGAGCGCGGTGAGAGTGCGCATGATGTCGTTGGTGCGGTTGCTCTGCACCGAAAAATGCATCTGCACGGCAGTCTCGGCACTTTGCTCCATGCGCCGCACATGGTGCACCACGCGTTCGATGTGTTCCAGCACATCGCGTGAGCGTACCTTGAGCAGTTCGCGCTCGCGCTGCAGCGCCGGCGTGGCGCCTTCGGGCCAAGTCTCGATGGAGTCGACCCAGTCTTGCAATGCCGACCGCTGGTCTTCGCAAATTTCGTCGAGGTGGTGCAGGGCCAGACGGGCGTCGAGCACTGAGCTCCAGTTGTTGAAGCGGGTGCTGGGTTTGAGCAGCTCGGACTGCCAGTGGTCCATCTGCCGCGTCAGGTCGCGCCGTAACTCCAGATAACCGTCGACCATCAGGTTGATGACGCGCAGCATCAGGTCGGCCGGACTGGTCGGCAACTTGACACCCGCCGCGCGGGACTCGGCGCTGCTGGCGTTGAGCAGTCTGAGCGCATAAGCGTCGCGCACGCTGCAGTCGCTCGGGTGCACGGTCAGCAGCACCTGATCGAAGACGGCAAAGGCCACCGGGCTGGTGTCGATGCGTCTGAGCACGGGCGGCCCGCTTTGCCGTTTGCTGGGAAGAGTGCGCTCGGGCGCGGCACCGTCCAAACCCAGCGGCTCGGCGTCAGCACTGCGCGCCGCCAGACGTCGAAACACCAGCACGTCGTACTGCGAGGTGTAGTCGTAGTGCGACGGCAACTGGCGGTTGAGCAAGTCTGAGACGTGCAAGTCAACCAGCTGGGTGCCCGTCAGCCCTTGCAGGGCGGCTTGAATATCAGCTTGTCGAGCCTCGAATTCAGGCCTAGAGCAGGCGATCCAGATAAAGCCAGGCGAAGTGGGTGCAGACGCGGGCGTGTCAGGCAGTGACTCAGTCTCGGTGACCTTGCCTGCAACGATGTGAAAAACCCGCATCGCTGCCGATCAGGCTTGGCGCAGTTTGCGCGCGGCGTCGATGGCGAAGTACGTCAGCACGCCATCCGCACCGGCGCGTTTGAAGGCCAGCAAGCTTTCCATCATGACGGCATCGTGGTCCAACCAGCCGTTGAGGGCGGCGGCTTTGAGCATGGCGTATTCACCGCTGACTTGGTAGGCAAAGGTCGGGATCTTGAACTCGACTTTGACGCGGCGAACCACGTCGAGGTAAGGCATGCCGGGCTTGACCATCACCATGTCGGCGCCTTCAGCGATGTCCAGAGCGACTTCGCGCAGCGCTTCGTCGCTGTTGCCGGGGTCCATCTGGTAGACCGTTTTATCGGCCTTGCCCAGGTTGCCGGCCGAGCCCACGGCGTCGCGAAACGGGCCGTAAAAAGCGCTGGCGTATTTGGCGCTGTAGGCCATGATGCGGGTGTGAATCAAGTGGCGTGACTCCAGCGCCGCGCGAATCGCGCCGATGCGGCCGTCCATCATGTCGCTGGGTGCGACGATGTCAACGCCGGCTTCGGCCTGCGTCAGGGCTTGTTGCACCAGCACGGTCACGGTCTCGTCGTTGAGGATGTAGCCCTTGTCATCCAGCAGGCCGTCTTGGCCATGACTTGTGTAGGGGTCGAGCGCGACGTCGGTCATCACGCCCAGTTCCGGAAAGCGTTGTTTGAGTTCGCGCACCACCTTCGGGATCAAGCCGTCCGGGTTCATGGCTTCGCGGCCGTCGATGGTTTTCAGCGCCGGGTCAATCACGGGGAACAGCGCCATCACCGGAATCTCCAGTTTGACGCATTCTTCGGCCACCGGCAGCAAGAGGTCCAAGCTCAGTCGCTCAACGCCGGGCATGGAGCCAATCGGCTCGCGGCGCTGCTGGCCGTCGGTGACGAAGACCGGGTAAATCAGGTCGTGCGCACTCAGTGCGTTTTCACGCACCAAGTTGCGGGTGAAGCTGTCACGACGCAGGCGGCGAGGCCGGCCAAGGGGAAAGGGAGCGAATGGGGTCATTCGCAAATTGTGCCAAAGGTTTCAAAGGGCTGTGCCGGAACGGCGATTTCGGCCCGCTCTCAGTTGATTGGCCGTACGTAGTATTCCTCGGACGGACTGTTGTGGTGCGACCTTAGAATTATTTTGCGCAGTGGCCTCAAGGTGCTGCGCCCCGCTTTCCTCCCTTAGCGGGAGCCTTGCGTGGCAACACACAAAGGCTTTAGCCGCCCGGCTGACCCCGCGTCAAGCCGGGCATTTTTTTGCCTGTTTGAGGGCAGACCCAACGCTACACTGGAGCACATGCTCTGGGTCAAATCCTTCCACATCGTTTTCGTTGCCAGCTGGTTCGCGGGTCTTTTTTACCTACCGCGGATTTTTGTGAATCTGGCGATGGTGCCTGCCGGCAGCGTGGCTGAGCGCGAACGCTTGCTGCTGATGGCGAAAAAGCTGCTGCGTTTCACCACGCTACTGGCGTTTCCAGCGATAGGCTTTGGCGCTTGGCTTTGGATGTTGAACTTCGATGCGTTCAATCAGGGCTGGATGCACGCCAAGCTGCTGGTGGTGGTGCTGGCCATCGGTTATCACCACAGTTGCGCGCGCATATTGGCCCGATTTGAAGCTCATCGCAACACGCGCAGCCACGTCTGGTGGCGCTGGTACAACGAACTGCCGGTCTTGTTGCTGGTCGCTGCCGTCGTGCTGGTGGTGGTCAAGCCTTGGCAGGGTTGAGGCTGTAGTCGGTGTCAAGCTGTGAGCCCGGATAAGCACCGAACGTCTGCTTGGCCTTTGGCTCTTGCGGCCATTTGTTTGGTCGTGTACGCGAGCCTTTACCCGTTCACGGACTGGCGTGACCAAGGCCTCTCACCGTTGACTTTCATCAACGCGCCGTTGCCGCACTACTGGACGGGTTTTGATGCCGGCATCAACTTGCTGGGCTATGCCCCCTTGGGTTTTTTGCTGGCGCTTGCTGCACACAGAAGCGGTCGTGCAAGCTATGCCATCAGCATCGCTGCATTGGTGTCCGCTTTGCTTTCGCTTTCCATGGAGACTTTGCAGAGCTATATGCCCTCACGTGTTCCATCGAATGTCGATCTGGCCTTGAATGCCCTTGGCGGTTGGCTCGGCGCTTGCAGTGCCAGTTTGCTCGAAAAAATGGGCGTGCTCCAGCGCTGGAATGATTTTCGGACGCGCTGGTTCGCGCTTGATGCGCGCGGCGCGCTGGTTTTATTGGCGCTGTGGCCAGGGGCGCTGTTGTTTCCGTTGTCGGTGCCACTGGGCTTGGGGCAAGTGTTTGAGCGGCTCGAGCTGCTGTTGGCAGATGCGCTGCAAGACACGCCTTTTTTGGACTGGTTGCCGGTGCGCGATATAGAGCTACAACCCATGCTGCCTGGCGCAGAGATGGTTGCGGTGGCGTTGGGTGGCTTGATCCCGTGCTTGATCGGCTATGGCGTCATTCGAGGGCTGGGGCGACGGGCCATGTTCATGTTGCTGCTGTTCTTGAGTGGCGTCTTATTCACGGCGCTGTCCGCCGCGCTGAGCTACGGACCGGACCATGCATGGGTCTGGTTGGACAGCCCACCGGTCAGGGCCGGTTTTATGGGGGCAGCACTGCTCATGCTGGCGACGCTGTGGGTGCCTCATAGAGTTGCGGTGGCCTTGGCGCTGCTGGCGCTGGCGGTGCAGTTGACCTTGCTGAATCAGGCCGCCGAAAATCCTTACTTGGCGCAGACGCTACAAATCTGGGAGCAGGGGCGCTTCATTCGCTTCAACGGACTGGCCCAGTGGCTCGGTTGGTTGTGGCCGTTTGCTGCGCTGGGCTATGTCCTGCTGCGCCTATCGGAATCTGAAGTCAGAGAACTGTCATCAACTGACGAAACCTTAAAATCTACGCATGACCCAAGACCGCCACCCGCCTGACTCTGACAGCCCCCCGGATTCATCTTCCTCTTCTTCCTATTACCAGCGCCACATTTTCTTTTGCTTGAATGAGCGCCCCAATGGTAAAGAAGCTTGTGCCAATCATCGCGCCCAAGCGGCTTTTGACCGCTGCAAGTCGCAGGTCAAGGCTGCCGGCTTGTCAGGGCCTGGTCAAGTACGCGTCAACAAAGCCGGTTGCCTCGACCGCTGCGCCGCGGGCCCCGTCGCGGTGGTGTATCCCGAAGCCGTTTGGTACAGCTATGTCGATGAACAAGACATCGATGAAATCGTCGAATCGCATCTTAAAAATGGTCAAGTGGTTGAGCGACTGCTGACGCCGCCTCACCTCGGCCGCTGAAGCATCCAAACACAATTGGCTCATTTTCTGACTGAGAGATCGCCGTGAACGTGCACACCCAAAAATCCAGCATTCAAGGACCTGCCGGCTTGATAGAAATAGCGCAGGACTTGCCTGCGGAGCTTTCGAAAGGTGTGGCGGTCATCGCCCACCCGCACCCGCTCTTTGGCGGCACCATGGACAACAAGGTGGTGCAGACCTTGGCGCGCGCTTTCACGCAATGTGGTTGGACCGCAGTGCGCTTTAACTTCAGAGGCGTAGGCGCAAGCGTTGGCACGCATGACAACGGCCTGGGTGAACTGGATGACTTGCTTGCAGTGGTTCGCCATGCTGCGCCAGCCGGTCGGCTGGCCTTGGCCGGGTTTTCTTTTGGCGCTTTCGTCACGTCCAACGCCTTTGCGCAGCTGCACGCCGAGCGCGAGGTGGATTCGCTGGTTCTGATTGGGGTGGCCGCCAGCCGTTTCGCTGTCGCCCCGATTCCCGCTGACGCGCATGCTAAAACGCTGGTGATTCACGGTGAGCAAGACGACACTGTTCCGCTGGCCGCGGCGCTGGACTGGGCGCGACCCCAGATACTTCCGGTGACAGTCGTGCCCGGTGTGGGTCATTTCTTTCATGGACAATTGCCGCTGCTGAAGAGTCTGGTGGTCCGGCACTTGGGTTGAGCTCTCAACGCGATGACATTTTTGCAGGGACTGCGCTGCAAACTACTTGGCTTTTTCAATATTCTTTTGACCTCAAGGCGCATGCCGACACTGACGAGTAAGCCCTTTATGCATCGATTGACTCGCGCTATTGGTGCGACCATTGCCGCCCTGATTCTTGGGGTGTCTCAAGGACTGTTGGTCGTAGCGCACGCGCAAGTGCCGCAGCCGCCCGAAGTGGCTGCACGTTCTTATCTGGTGCTTGACGTCACGGCCAACCAGATATTGGCATCCAAGGACATTGACTCGCCGGTAGAGCCTGCTTCGCTCACCAAGCTCATGTCTGCTTACGTGGTGTTCGACGCCCTGAAGTCCCAAAAAATCGATCTTAAGCAAAGCTTTGGCGTCAGCGAACGGGCTTGGAAAATGTCGGGCTCGCGCATGTTCATTGAACCGAAGATGCAGGTTCCCGTGGAGGACCTCGTCAAGGGCATGATCATCCTGTCCGGCAATGATGCAACGGTGGCGTTGGCTGAGGCCGTGGGCGGCAGCGTTGAGCGCTTTGTGCAGCTGATGAATGAACGCGCCAAGATTTTGGGCATGAAATCGACCCGTTACACCAACCCGGAAGGGTTGACCGAGCCCGGCCACACCACCACGGCGCGTGACCTGGGTATTTTGGCGGCCCGGCTGATGCATGACTTCCCGGAGTACACCGGTTACTACGCGATGAAGACATACCGCTACCCTGGCACGCCGGCTGCGAATGAATCCAACCGCAATCTGTTGTTGTTACGCGATCCGACTGTGGATGGCTTGAATACCGGTCACACCAATGCTGCGGGTTATTGCATGATCGCCACAGCCAAGCGTGACTTCCCTAATTTAGGCGCGAACAACACACCCGGCCCACGCCGAATTTTGGCCGTCGTCTTGGGTGCCGCCAGCGAAAACGCTCGCGCCACCGAAGCCCAGAAGCTGCTGAATTGGGGTTACACAGCGTTCGAAGCGGTCAAGCTGTTTGATGCCGGTCAGGCCGTAGCGTCGCCCAAGGTCTGGAAAGGCAAATCAAGCGTCGTCAAACTCGGCCGTGCTGAAGCCATTGTGGTGGCGGTGCCGGCTGGCAGCGGGGACAAGCTGAAAACCCGGCTGGTGCGGCCTGATCCGCTGGTCGCTCCTTTCTCGCGCTGGCAAGCCACGGGCACGCTCAAGGTCACGACTGGTAACGATGTCGTGGTGGCCGAGGTGCCCTTGATGGCGCTCGAAGCTGTGGAAGAGTCTGGCGTGCTGGGCCGCGCGTGGGATTCAGTTCGCTTGTGGATCAAATAATGACCGGGTCAAGCCTTGCTGCAGCGCTTGTTTGCAGCTGCCAATTCGTGCTGCTACACTAGAAGGCTTTCCGGAAATTCCGGAGGGATGCACGTTTTCAGGTTTTCACGTACTTGTTACGGGTATCAGTTAGATAAATTTCAGACGTTGAGGGACGTTTTACATGCCAACCATTAATCAGCTAGTGCGCCAGGGGCGCGAGGTCGAAAAGATCAAATCGAAGAGTCCTGCTATGCAGAACTCGCCACAGCGCCGCGGCGTGTGCACC
>CANFXC010000039.1 GCA_947450765.1 Comamonadaceae bacterium
GTACAAACGCCTTATCTTCGCTAATGTTCCCACTTTGATCACTCCTGTCTCCTGTGCATAACTGGGCATGCACAGACTTTCTAACAGGGGTCAAATTTCAATGAAAATATTTGGTCCTAAGGGGTCAATTCTGGGTGGAATTCAACACCTTGGGCGAGGATGGCACCAATTATGGCCATGGGACTTGGTTCGGACTTTGAGTCGATTCGATCTTGTGGGTGAGATTGCATGCTGCGGGCTCCTCTGGTTTCATGAAGCCGCATGTTTGCTTCGATCCCGCAGAGCTATCAAGTCGATCTGACCCCCTTGGGTTACATCGCCGTATCGAATGGCTGTATCAACATTTAGAATGATGCATTGAACCCCAAGAGCTTGATCTACGTGCCCTTGGAAAACTTAGGCGGTTTGCGATCTGGTATCTTCTGGCCCGCCAAGCATATAAACCCCTTATAGATCGTTGATTTATAAGGGGTTTTTTGTTTCTGGGTTTTGCCGTTTACCACATGTTTTTACCACATCAAAAGGTATTGCCACATCTGGGAATCTCCCTGATCCGTGCTTGTTATTTGATTTGTTCATGCCTCCAGTCGAGCCTTCATCAACAAAAGGCCCCATCAACACTCTCACCCATCTCCTTGAATCCCAGATCAATGCAATGGTTAAGACCAAGGGCGGGTTCCGGTGTGGGGCAAGAATTAATTCAAGGCGAGAAGCGCTGATTCGGGTATTTTGTTGAGCACTTTGAGCAGCGCCTTGGCGGCGCCAGTGGGACACCGCTTGCCTTGCTCCCAGTTCCGGATGGTCTCCAGTGACACGTCGATACGATTGGAAAACTCCAGCTGTGTCAGGCCCAAGCGTTTGCGCACCCGCTTGGCAAATTTGGCTGCGTCGAGCAAAGCATCAACATCATCAGCTTTTTGCTGCATAACAATGTCTTGCTCCGTAGTTGCATCTAAGTGGTGCTTGTCAACCCGGCCCATCGGAAGGCTGGAGGCTCGATTGACATCAATCTTGACGTGTACCGTTTTCATAGTCTTTCACCTCTCTTAAGTTGGCCTTGCGGGCTGAAATGATGCGAATGCTGGCACCTCGAGCCGTGTAGATCAGCACAAATACACGAGCATCAATCGCGCCGGTGAGCTGAAAGCGGTCTTCGCCGTAGTCCCAGCGATGATCCTTTCGAACCAGTCGCTCGGGGTCTAGAAATAGCTGAAGCACATAGGCGAAATCAAAACCGCGTTGTTCAAAACACGCGTTGCTTTTGGCTTCGTCCCATTCAAATCCCATAAAACAATGGTAGTTCACTGGCCTACTTTTGTCAAAGCAAGCATGTGAGTAGACATACCGAGCATCGAATGAGAATTCAAAACGGGGTGAGAGATTTGTTCAAAGCTGTCTGGAACCAAAGCGCCGCCACCTGGCTGTGCTGTCACCGCCGCGTCTTCGAGTGGTTTGGCGCCGTCCCACGGCGCGTCACCATCGACAACGCCAAATGTGCCATCACCAAACATTGAAGACTTTGGCCTGAAGCCGCTGCGCGCACCGTTTGATGAGGATTTGCATGACCTGATCTCAACGACCTGTTTGTGGCTCCATTACGCCGAACATCCATGGCTCCATGACAGCGTTCAGTGACACTTGTTATTTAGTTTGCGTCGGCGCCAACAAGCTGCCTCCATACCAGCCCTTTGAGTTGTTCACTACGTAGACCACCATCAACATCGCCGGAACCTCAATCAGCACTCCGACCACGGTGGCTAATGCGGCTCCGGAGTTGAATCCGAACAGGGTGATGGCGGCTGCAACAGCCAGCTCAAAGAAGTTCGACGCACCAATCAGTGCTGACGGCCCGGCGATGTTGTGTTTTTCACCAACAGCCCGATTGAGCCAGTAGGCCAATGCGGAGTTGAAGAACACTTGAATCACGATGGGCACTGCCAATAGCCCAATCACCAATGGCTGTTTCAGGATGGCCTCGCCCTGAAATGAAAAAAGCAAGACCAGCGTTGCCAGCAGCGCCGCGATCGACCAGGGGCCAATCTTGGCCATCGTTGCATCAAACACGGCAGCTCCCTTGGACAGCAGCATTTTGCGCAGCCACTGCGACAGGATGACGGGAATCACGATGTACAGCACGACAGAGGTCAGCAGCGTGTCCCAAGGCACCGTGATGGCCGAGAGCCCGAGCAGGAATGCAACCAAAGGTGCGAACGCGACAACCATGATGCTGTTGTTTAAAGCAACCTGCGACAAGGTGAACAGCGGGTCTCCACCCGTGAGTCGACTCCACACAAACACCATTGCGGTACAGGGTGCAGCGGCGAGCAGGATGAGTCCGGCAATGTAGCTATCAAGTTGATCAACTGGCAGCAGTGGCGCAAACCAGTGACGAATGAAAAGCCAGGCCAACAATGCCATCGAAAACGGTTTCACCAGCCAGTTCACAAACAAGGTCACACCGATGCCCTTGACGTGCTTTTTCACCTCGCCCAGTGCACTGAAGTCCACTTTGAGGAGCATGGGAATAATCATGACCCAGATGAGCAGCCCCACCGGCAGGTTGACCTTTGCAATTTCCATGTGGCCAATATTTTGAAACACGCTCGGGAAGAGTTTTCCAAGGGTGATACCCGCCCCAATACACAAGAAAACCCAGAGGGTCAGATAGCGTTCAAAAATACTCATGGACGAGATTTCAGTCTGCTGACGGGGCGTTTTTTGTTCAGTGCTCATGCTGCTTTCCGGGTTAGCCGTTGCAAGAAGTAGTTGCCAAAGTCAGGCATGCCTCGCCTTGACAGCAGTTTTCGGTGAGGTAGCCCAGCAGCTCGTTCATTGTTTCGATCGATGCACGGTAAATCAAATGACGGCCTTGACGCTCTTGGCTCACGAGCCCTGAGTTTGTCAACTCCTTCAGGTGAAACGACAAGCTTGATGCGGCAACGTCCAGTTTTTCGCCTAAGTCACCAGGCGTGAGACCGTCCTTGCCTGCGACAACCAAAGCGCGAAAAATTCGAAGGCGCGCATCTTGGGCCAAAGCAGCAAGCGAGCGGACAACATGGGCTTCATTCATATTTCGATAATACAACTATTATTGAATATTTGGATTGATGGAGCCTTTTTTTTGATGCTGGGCTTCACTTGGTGGTCCGTGATTCTGTTGCCGGGCATACTCGAATGATGCGCATCAAAACGAACTGACAAGGAGCCCACGTGATCGTCGAACAACGCACTTACACCATCAAGCCACTTCGCACTGTTGACTTCCTAGAGCTGTATGAGCGCGCAGCGTTGCCGCTGCAGAAGAAATACCTCGGGCACCTGGTCGGTTTTTTTGTGTCAGAGATCGGCCCGCTCAATCAGGTCGTTCACCTATGGGCTTTCGACAGCTTGGCCGAGCGCGAGCGCCGTCGCAAGTTGATGACAGAAGACGCGGGCTGGCCCTTGTATCTCAAAGAGCTGCGGGCGCTCGACGTTGTCCTCGAGCAGGAAACAAAGATCTTGAAGTCGGTTTCCTTCTCACCGGTATAAGTTCAAAACTCGGCGTGAAATCGAGCGGCGAAAACGTTCACTGGTCCGCGGCTGGCGTTGTAAGCAGGGTTCTGAATGCGCTGATAGTCGCCCGTCACCCAGATGCTTTTGCTGACACCAAGGCTGTAAAAACCTTCGAAAATGGTTTCCGGCTTGTAGTTCAGGCCGCCATCACCGATGAAAAAGGAGATGCCACCGGCCTCAAGGTATTTGCGCCTGTCGTTGGACAGTCGGTTCTGCATCATGGACAGCCCGACCGTGTCATTCACGCGCCCCCACAGGTTGCCTTTGAATAAAAAGCCAGATGAAAACGAATCATCCACTTCCGTGAAGGCCACGGTTTCTGTTCGACCATCTGTTTTCATGGCTCTGAGAAAGAAGCCGATGTCGGTGTTGACCGCTTGCTCGAGGTTGACACCCAGACCGTACTTGGTCTTCACATCACCGCGCACGTTGAAGATGGTTTGTGGGTCTGTTCCCGCGCCCGGGTGGGCGGCTAGGTAGGCTGTGGCGTCATTGAAGCTGGCTAACACGGCCCTGTTTCTGAAGGCGAGAACGCGCACTTTTCCAGGTTGGCCGTTGAGGTCGTGTGCGTGCTCGATCTCGACTTGGTCGCCGTAGTGCTTGCCCAGCGCAAAGTCCAGTGGCAGGCCATTGGGCTCTTTGGGTCCGGTCATGCGGCCAAAGCGAAAGACCCAATCATCTTGGTACAACTCGCCGGCGAATCCCCAGCCAAAGCCGCGAGCATCTGCTGAGTAATCAAAAGCGGAATACGTCCAGTTGCCCCAGTTCATGAACTGGGTCCGCGGGTCCTTGGCGTAGCTGTTGTCGTCAAAAACGTCGAGTGTTGAGAAATTACCGGCGGTCAGCACGAATCGGTTTTTGTCGACGGTGCCGGCCATCTGGTTAAAGTCTGATTCGATTTTTTGGCGGCCTCCGCCGTTGTTCCAAGTTTGTCGAATAAACAATCGTTGGACGTAAGGGACTGGCGTGCTGCCTGCAGCGCGTGTGATCTCGCCATTCGTGAAGCCGCCAAGGCCCACCAGATTTTTAGAAAAAGGAATGCCCGATGCCAGCTCGGGGTTGAAATAAAGCTCGCCGCCTTGCCAGATTCGGGTGCCCCAGTGCGCCGTGGTTGAAAAGGTGTACATCTTCTCCGCTGACGCACTGAGGCTGTTCAGGCCTGCGTACGGCGACGTAAAAGCAGAGTGCTTTTGCCAGTTGTAAGTGCTTTGGTATTTCGCCGACGTGTCTTCGTCATCTGGCGACTGAGCAGCTGAAGTGCTGCACACCGTCATGACCAGTGTGGCGATGAATACGTAGCAAGTTGATCGATCAACTTTCAAAATGTGAGAGGGAAAATACATGCCACGTTTCATTTTTTATAAAAAATCCAAAGCCATTTTATGGAGCGAGCGTGACAACGCCGTGACGGCGGCAGCACTGACTTATCACGGCAGACGGCATCGTAACCGTTAGTGAGCCCACCCTAAAGAGGCCGTGTTCCGGACTCATTTTGTTAAATTGGATGCATTCGCCCGTAGAATTGCTGCACTGCAACAATTTTTTTAAAAGGACCACCATGTTCACCAACAATCCCTTCGAAGCTATCACCAAAACCATGAAAGAGAATGCAGCTAAATTCAA
Source organism: Comamonadaceae bacterium (assembly GCA_947450765.1). Taxonomy (GTDB): domain Bacteria; phylum Pseudomonadota; class Gammaproteobacteria; order Burkholderiales; family Burkholderiaceae_C; genus Polaromonas. The sequence continues at coordinate 5,176 of CANFXC010000039.1, forward strand.
TCCAGCCGCTTCTCAAGACGCACTCAAGCCCTTGATGGCTAACCTGCAGGCATGGGGTGAACTGGCTCAAAAACAAGCACAAGCTGCCCAAGCTTCTGTGGCGGCTACCGTGGAGTCTTTCAAAGGCATCAAAGAGCCGCAAGCTGCTTTTGAAGCCATGAAAACTTTGGCCGAAGAGAACATGGCGGTTGCTGCCAAGAACCTGAAAGACGTGACGGCTCTGGGTGTTGCCCAGTTCCACACCAGTGTTGAGGCCATCGAAAAAGCGCATCCTGCGCCTGAAGCATTTGCAGCTGTCAGCAAGGGCATGAAGGCCGCAGCGGCTCAAGTGCAAACCGCTGTCGATTCAGTCATCAAGACGACCAGCAAAAAGAAGTAATCTGTTTTTCGGCTTTAGCCGATCAGACTCAAAAAAGCCCCGCTGGTCGGGGCTTTTCCACGTCTATCGTTGAAAGGCTGTCGGCGGTGCGCCAGGAAACATTGAAACGGTCAACGCAGGCCGAGTGACAAGGCCTCAGTAAAATCAGGCATCGCATGCGTCCGTGTGCAGTGTCTTTTTTTGTTGAGATTTGTTGTGACCGTACTTCCACCTGATTCTTTTACCAGCCTGATGGCCGAGCGTCGTTCGATTCGGGCGTACCAAGCCAGGCCGGTGGCTGACAGTTTGTTGCGAGAGGTTTTAACGCTGGCTCGCAAGTCACCGAGCGGCGCTAACTTGCAGCCAGGGTCATTCATCTCGGTAGCGGGTGCCGCCAGAGTTCGGTTGACGGCCGACCTCACGCAAGGCTGGCGCAGTGGAGCGCAAGAGTCTGAAGACTACAGTTATTTCCCCACGCCCATGCCGATGACGCTCAGGCGCCGTCAAGTGGCGGCAGCCAAAGCTTTGTACGGTTCCATCGGGATTGCTCAGGAGGACCGGGCCGGTCGGGACCAGCAGTTTGAGCAGAACTTTCGCTTTTTCGACGCCCCCGTCGCGTTGATCGCCACCATCAACGGCGACTTCGGCAGCGGTGGTTACATGGATTTCGGCATGACGCTGTACGGCTTGATGCTGGCCGCCCAGTCGCAAGGCTTGGCAACGTGTGCCATTGGGGCCATGGCGTCTTACCCGGGATTGATTCGCCAGAGTTTGGGCCTGGACGACAACTCAAAAATCGTCTGCGGCATCGCCCTCGGCTATGCCGACCCAGACGCTGCGGTGAATCAAACCGTGACGGAGCGTTGTGCTCTGGATCAGTATTTTCGGGTGATTGAGTAGCGGTTTGGTCTGAACGGCAACCTCGCTCGCTAGAAAATCGACGCCGATACGCGACAATCTCTGCTCTACAAAAAAATTGCCATGCAACACAAGACTTTTTCCATCTTCCCAGTCCTCTTTGCCATCGCTGCTGGCGCCATGGTTGCTAGCTCGGCGTCCTTCGCGGCTGGACACCACGCCAGCAAGCAAGCGTCTCACAAGAAGGCCGCGGCCGCCGTGAACGCCCAGCCGCCACTGGCTGCCCAGATCGCCTTGGCGGGCAACCCGCCGGCGCTGCCCGCCAAGGCGTGGTTGTTGATGGACTTCGACTCCGGCGAAGTGCTGGCTTCGGCCAACGCTGACGAATCCTTGCCGCCGGCTTCGCTCACCAAGATGATGACCAGCTACATGGTCGAGCAGGCGCTGCGCTCCGGCAAGCTCAAACCAACCGACCTGGTCTCGGTCAGTCAGAACGCTTGGTGCCGAGGTTCGAGCACCGAGTCGTGCATGTATCTGCCGCTGAACAGCCAGGCCACGGTGATCGACATCCTACGGGGCATCATCATCCAGTCGGGCAACGACGCTTCTAAGGCGATTGCCGAGCACATGGCCGGCTCTGAAGAGGGCTTTGCCAAGCTGATGAATGTCGAAGCCCTGCGCCTTGGCATGACGCACACGCATTTCATGAATCCCACGGGCCTGCCCGACCCGGCGCACAAGTCGTCTGCGCATGACCTCGCCATCCTGGCGCGCGCCATCATCCGCGACAGCGTTGACTATTACCCGATCTACGCGGAACGCGAGTTCAAGTACAACGGTATCAAGCAAGGAAACCGCAATGCCTTGCTCTACACCGATCCCAGCGTTGACGGACTGAAGACGGGCCACACCGAAGAGGCCGGCTACTGTCTGGTCACCTCATCCAAGCGCAACGGGATGCGCCTGATCACGGTGATTCTCAACACCCACAGCGCTCAGGCGCGTGCTGACGAAACGCGAACGCTGCTCGGTTGGGGTTTTAGCAATTTCGAGAAGGTCACCCCGATTCAGCCGAACACAGTGGTCACGACGGCCAAGGTCAGCTTCGGCAAGGTCGACACGGTTGCCGCAGTGATGGGCGCACCGTGGATGTTGACCGTGCCGCGGGGTCAGCAAGTACAGACCTCGGTGCAGCTCAAGTCGGGCCTAGAGGCACCGGTGACCAAGGGCTCTGTGATCGGCAAGGTGGTCGCGACCTCGAACGGCAAACCAGTGGGCGAAACCCCGCTCGTTGCGCAGGCCGATGTGGAACGCGCGGGTCTGTTGCAGCGGACGTGGCAGCACCTGGCCAAGTTGTTCGGAAGGTGAGCGTTAAGTTCCGCTGGTCACTGCCGCGCGCATGAATTTTAGTGATTTAGAGCCGCTGAACAATCGCTGCCGCACCCAGACCGCCCGCACCGGCGACAGCCGTCAGCCCGAATGCCGATGGCTTTTCAAAGGCCAACTCAGCCAGCACGCGCACCAGCGCAATCGCAGCAGACGCCCCAATCGGGTGGCCGCGCACCAAACCGCCACCACCCCGGTTCACCCGCAGTGGGTCGATCTGCAGGGCTTGGCAAAAGCTCAAGCCTTGCACAGCAAAAGCATCGTGCAGCTCAGTCACCGCCAGCGCGTCCGCAGATGCCAACCCTGCCCGTGACAACACAGCGCGCGCTGCCACCTCTGCTGCAAGCAAGGGAGTTTCCGGCGGGCAGCCCACAGAGACTGATGCGATCCATGCGGCCTGAGGCTTCAATCCCAGCGCCCGGCACACCTCTGGGCTGGCAAGCAGCACGAAGGCCGCGCCGTCGGCTTTGGCTGAAATGCTCAAGGCGCTAAGCGAGCAGTCCAAAAGGTCAGCTTCTTCAGTCTCAGTTTCTACTGGCTTAGCCACAGCGGGCATGCGTGCGGCCAGTGCGCCGCTGATACGCCGTGGATACGGGTCGTGGGCCAAGCCGTTGATGCTGACGATTTCATCGGCTAACAAGGCTTGATGCACCAAGGCGCGTTCATGGCTCTGCACCGCATAAGCGTCCTGCTCTGCGCGTGTCCAGCCGTGTGCTGCGGCATAGCGGGCAGCCGACGCCAGCATGTCGGGGTCGCGAGCCGGATCAGGCGCAAACGCGGGCCGTTCATAGCTCACCGCGGCATCGCCTTCGCGCAAGGGACGATGTTGCCGGATGGGCGATCGACTCCAGGCCTCAACGCCACCGGCGATGACAACCGATGCTTGGCCCGAGGCGATCAGCCCGACCGCCATCGACACGGCATCCAGACCCGAGCAACATTGCGTGTCGATGGAAAAGGCGGCACATGCGTCTGGTAAGCCGGCTGCTAGCGCCACCAGACGCGCCGGATTTCCGCCCGCCCCCAAGGCATTGCCGACGACCACAGCACTCACTTTTTCAGGCGCGATGCCGGCGTGTTGTAGCAAGGCCTGAATCACCGGTGCGGCGATTTCGTGTGCTTGCAGCCCGCTAAAAACGCCGCCGTGCGGAGCCACAGCGCTGCGCGCCCAGCCAGCGATCAAAGCAGTGGGTAGAGGCATGGCACGGGACATGGCGTATTCGGTTTGCTGAGTTTGTCGTCGAGATGGTTTTGCAAGCGCAGCGCCAGCGCGGGGTGATCCGTCTTGCCGCTGGCCGTCAGCGGCCAGTTGTCACACACCAAGTAGCGCTTAGGCACTTTATAGGCTTCGAGCTTAGCGCGACACCAAGCGGAGATGTCAGCCGCATGAAGCTCATCGGTACACGCTGAGTCCAGCTGAACAACAGCAACCACCTTCATACCGCGCAGCGTATCTGCCACGCCCTGAACGGAGGCTTTGGCGATGCCGGGGTGCGTGGTCAGGACTGATTCCAGCTCCTCCGGAAACAGGTTTTTCCCTTGCGTGGTGATCATCCGGTTTTGCCGTCCGGCCAAGCACAGGCGCCCTTGTGCGTCCATGTGACCCATGTCCCGCACCGACAGCCAGTCGCCGTCACGGATGGCTGCCGTGGCGTCTGCCATAACGTTCGTTTTTGCACCCATGTAGTCCATGAAGAGCATGGGGCTGCGGACAAATATCAAGCCCGAGCCGTCGGGTGCTGAAGCGTCTCGGATGTCGATCTCGACATGGCCAAAGGGCCGACCGACGACCTGCGGCGGCGCGCTCACGTCGGCCTCCATCCAGGCGATGAAGCTGGTTTCTGAAGCGCCGTAAAACTCGATGATGCGGGCTTGGGGAAACAGCGCTTGCAGCTCGGCGGTCCGGTGGCGTGCCCAGCGTGCGCCGCTGATCATGATCAAGCGAGTGGCCTCAATCGGGGCGATGGCTTGCCGGGCCGCCAATTCGATCATCACTATCAGCTGGCTTGGCACGGCGATCAGACACGGCGTGTGGCCTTGTCGCAAGATGTCCAAGGCGCGTGACGCAGAAAATTTGTCTTGAATCACGACACCCGCACCCGTCCAAACGCCCAGCAACATGCCGAACAAAAACAAGGAGTGTGAGCTGCGTCCGGGCGACAAGATGCCACTGGCAGCGTCCGGACCGAAGGTCTCGACGCAAATCCGAAAACTCTCAGTCCAGGAGCGGTGATGGCGTCTGAAGCCTTTGGGCATGCCCGTGCTGCCGGACGTGAAGCCGATATAAAAAGGTGAGGTGGGTTGAAGTTCAGGCAGCGTAGAAAGCGTTGTTGACAGTTGGCCGATTTGCTCGCGCATCGTCTGGCGCACTGCAGCCGGCCAATCCGGATCAGCCATGGCTGCACAACGACCACTGCTGATGACAGCCAAAAACTCTACAAGCTGATGGAGGGATGTCGCGCTGTCGTCCACCAAAACCGTCGCCGGTGCTTGCGCCTGAGTCAGGGCGGCAGACCGTTGCTGCACCGCCGCATTCAGTTCGGCAAACGTGAGGCAGCGGCTACCGTCGCTGATGGCCACAGCATCACCACGAACGCTGGCCCAGTGCGCCAGTGGCGCGTGGACCAGATCGGTCAGCGGATTTGAATTATTGAAATGCTCGGCCACCAAAGCGCCAATCTGGCATGCCGCGAGCCACCGAGTGAACCACGATGGCGCACAAGGCGCACTTGATCAAGTCGCCCGGCACAAAGACCAAAGTGCCCCAAAAAGCTTGTGTCCAACTCAGCTTGGCCAGCGTGACCAAGCCGATCACACCACAGACGTGGATAGCGAGGACGCCACCAACAGCCGAGGCGACAAAGGCGCTGACAGCGGCGCTGCGCGGCGAGTTGACAGGCAACAACGCCATCAACAAACCGGTGGCCACAGCGCCGATGGGAAAGCCAATCAAATAGCCGCTGGACGGCGCGACGAACACGCCCAAGCCGCCGCGGCCACCCGACAGCAGTGGCAAACCCACCGCGACGGCAGCCAGAAACAGCATCAGCGCTTGCAGCGCTTTCTTGGGGCCGAGCATGCAGCCGGCCAGCATCACGCCCAGTGTTTGCAGCGTGATGGGCACGCCCAAAGGCAAATCTATTTTCGGAATCAGACCAAAGACGGCCACTAAAGCGGCGAAAAGTGAAACGTAGGCGAGTCCGCTGGAGCGAGAGAAAGTAGTCATCTTGAAAGGTATAAGTTGGTCAGCGGGGATGTCAAAAAAGGCAAATAAATCGGTTCAAGGCGGAAGCCGCAACTCAAGCGCATCTGCCACGCGCTGAGCCGAGGTCAGCATGCGGATGGTCAGAGGTGCTAGGAGTTTAAAGCCGCCTGATTTCCCAGTCCGCACGCGGTGCGCATCGTCAAGGCGTTTCCATTGAATGAAAAAATGCTCGGTGAAGCGAAGCATCAACGCCACTTGCAAGGCCAGCGCACTTGATTTGACACCAAAACGATTCAGCGGCGACAGCAGACTTTCAAGGACGTCCAGCAAATCGTTGGCGCGTGTCGTCAGCATCAGCGAGATGCCCAACAGTGAGGCGCTCAGCAAACGCAGCGCGCTGACCACGCCCAGCAGCGGCTGCTGCAGGTAGGCATGAAAAGCGGTGATCAGGAGCCCAACCGCAACAACCATGATCAGCAGTTTTCGCGCCGGCAGCGTGGCCCGACCGAGTGATGCAAACAGCCCCAAGCACAGCGCCGCACAAGCGAGCAACACCACGGCACTGTTGAACACGTAAAGAGCGGTGCCGAAGACAGCCAGCAGCAGCAATTTGAGGGGCGCTGAAACCGCATGCAGCCAAGTGCGGTGGTCGCTGTAAAAACTTCCCAAACGATGGCCCTTAGTCGATGTTCATGGACTGCGAGAGGCAACGTGCCGCCACATCGGCTTCGTAAGCTGAGCAAACGCTTGTGCCTTGACCATCCGCACGGACTTGCCCTTTGTCAAGCCAGATCACCCGCTCAAAGCCCCGCACATGGTCGAGTAAATGGGTGGACACAATGACTTGCTGGCTGGCTTTTGAAATCTCCATGTCGAGCATGGCACGCCCCGGCAAATCCAGGCTTGAATAGGGCTCGTCCAGCAGCACGGAACGGGGTGACGCGATCATCAGAGCCAGCCAGCAAACGTGCTGCCTTTGGCCTTGACTGAGGCTGCCAATGGCACGCTCAGCCCAATGGCCCAATCCGCGTGCTGTCAGCACCTGACGGGCTTGTTGGCAGTTGACCTTGCGGGGCAATCCGTTCGGGCTGAGGCTTAAAGCGAGCTCTTCCTCAACGGTTGGGAAGATGATTTGATCGTCCGGATTCTGGAACATCATGCCGACCAGACCAACGCGTTCAACGGGTTGGCTCTGGGCGTCGTGGCCCCAAACAGAAACGCTGCCGGACTGCGGTTTGTCCAGACCGCAAATCAACCTGAAAAGGCTGCTTTTGCCCGCGCCATTGTCGCCAATCAAGCCGATGCGTGACTCGGTCAATCGCAGCGTTAAGTCGTCAAAGACGGTCGTCGTGCCGCGCAGCAGACGCACGTGATCCAAGTGGATCGGGGTCGGGTCTGAAGGGCTAAGAGCGCGGGACATCGGGTCTCATGTGAGGATAGAAGCCAATATAAAAGCAAGCCGAAACCTTGGCTAAGAGGTGGCCGCGATGGTATCAGGCTGAACTCGAAAGGGCCGGCGCTGGGGGCGGGGATAATGCCCGAAACTGAGATTTTGTGACAACCCATTCCTACAACTTAGCCCGCTTCGACATGGTGTCGATCCAACTGGCGGTGGCCTGCGCCCGCACCGGCAGCCTGACCGCAGCGGCGCGCGACTCGCATTTGGCTTTGGCCGCAGCGAGCCGGCGCATTCGTGACCTCGAAACTGCGCTGGGTGGGCCTTTGTTTGAGCGCCATGCGCGCGGCTTGACGGCCACACCAGCCGGCAAAATATTTGCCAAACACGGACTCGTCTTGCTCCAGCAAATGGGCTTGCTGAGCGCGGAGCTGAGTGACTTGCAGCAAGGCGTGGCGCGGCATATTCGTTTGTGGGCCAGCACCGCCGCCATCAGCCAGTTTTTGCCGCCGCTGCTCGCCACCTACAGCGCCGCCAAGCCGCAAGTTCGCATTGACCTGGAGGAACAGGTGTCGGAGGTGGTGGTCGCTTCGCTGCGAGACGGCCGGGCCGATGTTGGTATTTTGGTCGATGGCCCGGACGCCGAGGGCCTCGACATGCAGCTTTTTGCACACGACGAGTTGGTGCTGGTGCTGCCGGCGCGGCATCGCTTGGCGTCGGCGCGCAGTCCCATCGGGTTCGTGGACACCTTGGCTGAAGACTACATCGGCCTGAACACGGGTGCTGCCATGTTGACGCGGCAGCAGCAAACGGCTCAAGCCGCTGGCGTGCCTTTGAAGTTGCGCATGCAGGTGCGCAGCTTTGACGCAGTCTGTCATTTGGTGGCTTCCGGCCTGGGCATTGCCATCCTGCCCAAAGCGGCGGCATTGCCGATCATGCAGTCCATGAAGCTCGTCAGCCGGCCTCTGGCTGATGTTTGGGCGCGCCGCCGCATGATGGTCGCGACGCGGGCTGGCGAGGCGGATGCGGGGATTCTGGATTTCGTCAGTTTTCTGGCCGACGTTGGGCCTGAGCGCTTCAAGGCTTCGCCAAAAGCGAAAGCTCCGCGCCTCAAGAAGCAATAGACAGCGCTGGTCGACGCGGGGCACACTCTGCTCCATGCCTATTTCTTCATCATCCAACCTCCCCGGCACCGCTGCCTTGAGTGGCCTCAAAGTTCTCGAACTTGGTCAGTTGATCGCCGGCCCCTTTGCCGCCAAGACCCTGGCAGATTTTGGCGCCGACGTCATCAAGATTGAAACCCTGGGCGCTGGCGATCCGCTGCGCAAATGGCGCTTGCTGAAAGACGGCACCTCCGTTTGGTGGCAGGTGCAGTCGCGCAACAAACGCTCGGTCGCGCTTGATTTGCGCCAGCCCGAGGCGCAAGACATTGTTCGCTCCTTGGCGGCCGAGTGCGATGTGGTGATCGAGAATTTTCGGCCGGGTGCGATGGAAGGATGGGGCCTCGGCCCTGACGATTTGCACAAGTTGAATCCCGGCCTGATCATGCTGCGCATCAGCGGCTACGGCCAGACGGGCCCGTATCGTGATCGTCCTGGTTTTGGCGTGGTGGCCGAGGCCATGGGTGGCCTGCGCCACTTGACGGCAGAGCCTAACCACGTGCCGGTGCGCGTCGGCGTCAGCATTGGCGACACGCTGGCCGCGCTGCATGGCGTGATCGGTATTTTGGTGGCGCTGCAACACCGTGCCAAGACTGGCGAAGGTCAGGTGATCGACGTCGCCTTGTATGAGGCGGTGTTCAATTGCATGGAAAGCCTGCTGCCCGAGTACAGCGCGTTTGGCGCCGTGCGAGGGCCGGCCGGTAGCGCCTTGCCCGGCATTGCACCGAGCAACGCTTACCTGTGCAAGGACGGCGCTTATGCCTTGGTCGCTGGCAATGGCGACAGCATTTTCAAGCGGCTGATGACGGTGATTGACCGCGCTGATCTGGGCGCAGATCCCACGCTGGCCGACAACACCGGGCGGGTTCTCCGCGTGGCGGAACTGGACGCCGCCATCGGGCTGTGGACGGCGGCGCACAGCGTCGATGAAGTCCTAGCGGCACTTGACGCGGCCTCGGTGCCTGCTGGCAAAATTTATACGGTGGCTGATATCGCCGCCGACCCGCATTACCAAGCGCGCGGCATGATCCAGCAGGTGCAGATGGACGACGGCAGCACACTGGCTGTGCCCGGCATTGTGCCCAAACTCTCACGCACGCCGGGCTCGCACCGCCGCAACGCGCCCAACGTCGGGCAAGATACCCTTGATGTACTGCGTGAAGTGGGTTTGACCCCCGCGCAAATACAAGCCTTGTATGACCGCGGCATTGTTGAAGGAGTTGAAAAATGAAACGTATTTATTTCAACGAAGTGTCGACCCGTGATGGCTTTCAAATCGAGCCTGAATTTGTGCCGACCGACAGCAAGATCGCCTTGATTGACGCGCTGAGCGAGTGCGGCTACGCCAAGATCGAGGTGACCTCTTTCACCTCGCCCAAGGCGATTCCGATGCTGCGTGACGCCGAAGAAGTGATGGGCCGCATCAAGCGCGCGCTTGGTGTGGAGTACACCGTGCTGGTGCCCAACTTGCGTGGCGCAGAGCGGGCGCTGGAGTCGCGTGCCGACGAACTCAATCTGGTGATGTCGGTGTCTGAGACGCACAACTTGGCTAACTTGCGCATGCCGCGCGAACACAGCTTTGCAGCGCTGACGGAAGTCATCAAGCGGGTTGACGGCCAAACCCCCATCAACGTGTCTTTGTCCTGCGCCTTTGGCTGCCCGATGGAGGGCGAGGTGACGCAGCAAGAGGTGCTGCAGTGGGCGCAGCGCTTTGCAGATCTGGGTTTGCGTGGGCTGACCATTTGCGACACCACGGGCATGGCGCATCCGGGGCAGGTGAGTCGTTTGGTGGACGCTTTGCAAGCCAAGCTGACGCAGCAACTCACTTTGCATTTTCACAACACGCGCGGTATGGGTCTGGCCAATATATTGGCGGCAGTGCAGAGCGGTATTGTGCGTTTTGACGGTTCGCTGGGCGGTCTCGGCGGCTGCCCGTACGCACCTGGCGCCAGTGGCAATGTCTGCAGCGAAGACGCGGTTCACATGCTGGACGCCATGGGCTACGACACCGGCATGGCGCTAGAGCGTTTGCTGCAAGTGGCACGCGAGATGCCGACAATTGTCGGTCACGATGTGCCCGGCCAAGTGGCCAAGGCCGGCCCCAGCATGACGCTGCATCCGGCGCCGGTTTATGTCGCTGAACTCCGCGAGAAGTTTCACGGCTGAACGCGCGTGTCACGCATCAAACCCCCGCTTCTGGCGATTCGACGTTCTGCTGTATTTGGTGCCACAAGGCCAACTCACTGGCTGTCAGGCGGTCAGACTGGCGTGCCACCGCCTCAAATTTTTCACGATCCGTCATGATGCCCAGCTGCCGAATCTGGCTGATGAGCGTTTTGAAATGCTCCACCGCATGTTCGGCCTTGGTCGCGATTTTGTGTATCGGCAGGGCCGACACGTCTTCCATCAGCAGACGTTCGCGCCGGGCTTTTTCAACCAGTTGATCAACGTCTTGTTGCGTCAGGTGCAGGCGCTTGGCTTCTCGGTTCACCACCTCGGCTTCGTCGGCTGATATCACGCCGTCTTCGAGCATTTCATAGAGTTGGTTCCTCAGGCTCTCGCGCTCGATCCGCAATTGGTCGGTGAAGGCCGACGACAACAGCGCCGCTGGAATTGCAAAGATGCCAATGCCCATCAAGGCCAAGATGATGGTCATGACCCGACCCATCATGGTCACCGGCGAGATGTCACCGTAACCGACCGAGGCCAGCGTGATGACGGCCCAATAAATCGATTGGGGGATATTTTCAAATTTGTCGGGCTGTGCGTCGTGCTCGAACAAATACCCCAGACTCGCCGTCAGCACCACCAGCAGCAGCATGACAAAAGCCGATGCACTCAAGACTGGCCATTCACGCGCGATGACTTTGGTCAGCGTTCCGGTGGCGCCGGTGTAACGCGTGAGTTTGAGCAGTCGCATCAGCCGGAACACCCGTAGAAAGCGCAGGTCAAACAAATGATGCAAAAAGGCTTCGAGGAAGAAGGGCAGGATGGCCAGCAGGTCCACCAGCATCGACGGAGACTTGCCGTATTTGACTCGCCCTGAAAGGGCTTTTTTGAAGCCCGGCTCTTCGACGCAGCAGTACATGCGAACGCAGTATTCCAAAGAGAAAATACCGACCGCCACAGCATCCAGCAAGATGAACTCAAGATTCAACACGTGGCTGATGCCTTGCACCGATTCGAGTATCACGGCGACAACCGAGATCAGCACCCAGACCATGATGAACGCGTCAAACAGACCGTGCAGTCTGCCACCATATTCGCTCGGAAAAACCAGCGCGTGCATTTTTTGCCGGAAGCTGCGGTCTTTGTTCAGGAGGACGAACTCCTGCCATGCCGGCGTCAGCACCCGAAACAATTTGAGGATTCGCAGCAGCCTCAAAAACCGCAGCACGCGCAGGTCTACCGGAATGAACGCCTGCAGGTAAAAAGGCGCTACTGCCAGCAGGTCAATCACGGCAAAAGGGCTGGCTATGTAGCGCCTGCGGGGGCTGGCCGCATTTTTGAATTCCGGGTCTTCAGGTGCCAGATAAAGGCGCAGAAAATACTCAACCGTGAACACGCCGACCGACACGACATCAAAAAAGTGAAACCACTGACGGTAGGGTTCGTACACCGCCGGCAGGTGCTCGAACAGCAGTGCCAGCAGGTTGGCGACGATCAAGATGCCGATCCAGCGGTCAACGTCCTTGTGCAGGTTGCCCGCAATCTTCGGGTCGACCAACCAAGCGTAAAGCCATTGGCGCAGCGGCAGAGAGGTGGAGATGTCCGCCGGTTGCTCGCCTATCTGGATGGACAAAGGCTCTACGCTCGCCGCTGTGCCTAGGTTGTTGTTGGTGGGAGTGTTCATCAAAACGTCACCTCGGTGGCTCTGCTTGGATATGCACCTTGGTCGCAAGCGGTCACGCGCAGTTGCATTTTTTGATCGGTGGCGTCCCGATCTGTCAGAGGCATGGGATAAAACGCAACAGCCGATCCGGGTGCCGTCGGTACCAGTATTTCAATCACCAGCGCACCGGCTAGAGACTTGTTGCTGGGGTCACACTTGGCCGCAAAGACCAAGGGCTGCTGGGTGAAAGGGTTCTTCATGTTTGACAGTGGGCCGGAGAGTCCGATCAGTAGAGGCAGACAGTCGGCCCAAGTCTGGCCTTTGGCTGCTTCACCACCTGAACAGCCACTCAACGCATAGCCATCTTTGAAGCGATCTGCGCCGGCTTGCTCCAGCCAAGTGGCCCAAGCCAATGCATTTTTCTTGCTGACTTCGTTTTTCTGGCCTTCAACATAGGCTATTCGCCCAACCCCTGCAACCGTAACCAGCACCAAGGCCAAGAACCCCAGAAACAGCGTGTCTGAGAAGGTCGGTCTATGGCGAACCGGACGTGGTGTTTCTGAGGGCATTGGCATGAGTTGAGATCCCTGTGGGTTGGCCGGATGCTGTGACCCAGACTCCGATTTGTCAACAAATGTATCGGCACGAAAACGATTTAATTGATGCCCTGTGAACGACACTTTTAGTTAGGTAAGCTAATTGATTTATATATGACTATTGGGCGATCATCTGCTTAGTTGAATCAATCTAAAAGGACCTATTAAAATTTTTTGCAAATTGCTTTGACGCTCTTCTTTGACGCTCTTTGGTAGCCGCCCAATAACGCCGCTGGTCAAATCCTCGGCTGACATATTGACCTCGTCTGACAATTAGCGTTTGATTCAAGCTTTTTAAAAGGACACCTCATGGATTTAAAACTCTTCGGGCAACACGTGCTCATCACCGGCGGCAGCAAAGGGATTGGCTTGGCCTGCGCTCAAGGTTTTTTGCGTGAAGGGGCGAAGGTCAGTTTGGTGTCCAGGAGTCCGGCCAATCTGGACACGGCATTAGAGGCCTTGCTGTTGGAGCAGCCAGATGCCAAGGGCCGCATTGGACTGTTTGCCGCCGACCTCAGAGCACCGGCGGACGCTGAACGTGCGTTGACGCAGGCTGAAGCGCTGTATGGGGCTGTCGATGTGCTGGTTAATTCAGCTGGTGCTGCCCAACGCACCGTGCCGGACGAGCTGAATGCCCAAGCTTGGCGGGACGCCATGGATGCCAAGTTTTTCACTTACGTGCACATGATTGACTTGGTGGTCAAAAAAATGGGACAGCGTGGGCAGGGCGCTATCGTCAACATCGTCGGCTCCGGCGGCAAGGTGGCGAGTCCGTACCATTTGCCAGGTGGTGCGGCCAACGCTGCCTTGATGTTGATCAGCGCCGGCTTGGCGGCAGCCTATGGACCCAAAGGTGTTCGCGTCAACGCCGTGAATCCGGGGGCAACCTTCACGGACAGGCTGAAAACCGGCCTGGTCACAGCCGCCAAACTCAGCGATATTTCTGTTGAAGAGGCCTTGAAGCAGGCCACGCAAAAGGTGCCGCTCGGGCGACTGGCGCAGCCTGAAGAAATTGCCAACGCTGTGCTGTTTTTATCGTCACCGTGCGCCAGCTACGTGACGGGTGTGATCTTGTCAATGGATGGTGCGGCCACGCCGATGGTGGTTTGACCTGCAAAGTTCAATCGACTGAGGCGCTCCAGCGATCGCCCCAGCTTTTGTCCATGCTGCGGCGGTCCCGCTTGGTCGGGCGGCCGTTCTCAATGCTGTCTGCGGGTTCGCCAGCGAGCTGACGTTGCTCAGCCGCCTGCAGTCGGCTGGCCAAGCTTTCAGGCGTTTCTTCATACAAGAGCTGCGCTACAGGTGCGGCCCCGCGTTGCATGCTCAAGCCTTTGACGACCACCGTGCGCAACACGGGCCCTTGACGGATGGATAGCGTGTCGCCCGCTTTGACGTCGCGTGCGGGTTTGACATCTTGGCCGTTGATCTGAATTCGGCATTTGTCAATTTCTTCAGCTGCCAGTGTGCGCGTTTTGTAAAAGCGTGCAGACCACAGCCATTTGTCGATACGCATTCTTTCCATACTCTATTATTTCCGAATCAGTGGCAGCCGTACGGTCGCGTCTAAGCCAATGATGTGGCCATGGTTGCCCCGATTTTCCCGGTTTTCTAGCGAAATTGTGCCGCCCAGCGCCATCACGATGTCATGGCAAATCGCCAGACCCAAGCCGGAGCCTTCGCGGACATTGCCGGCCGAAAAAGGTTGAAACAGCCGCGCTGCCAATTCGCTTGAAATACCCGGTCCGCTGTCGCTCACGGTCAAGGCCAGATGCGTGTTGTCTGTCAACAGTCGCACGCTCAGCGGCCCGCCAACAGGGCAGTGCTTGATGGCGTTGTGCAACAAGTTGCGGCACAGCTCGCCCAGCATCCATTCATGGGCCAGCACGCTGGCCGGCATGGTTTCAATGTCAAAGTCCAGCTCGCGGTCGGCTATCAGCGGCGCCAAGTCGAGCGCCACTTCACGCACCACGTCGTCCAGATTCATGCCTTGCAGTTCAGCCTGCTGGCGCAATTGCTCGACCTTGGCCAGCGCCAGCATCTGGTTCGCCAGCAAGGTGGCGCGGTCCACCGTCTGGTTGATGTCGCTCAAGGCTTCGCGGGCATCCATGTCGCCGCGCAGGGCAGATTGCACTTGTACCTTCAACACAGCCAGCGGCGTGCGCAGCTGGTGGGCTGCATCACGCACAAAGCGCTTTTGGTTGCTCAACAAATTTTCAAGGCGGCGCATGACTTGATTCGTCGCTTCCACCAAAGGCAGCAGTTCGCGCGGTGCGTCGGCCGCTGAAATGGGCGTGAGGTCGTTCTCGGGGCGCGCTTGCAATTGCGCGCTAAGCCGGCGCACCGGGCGGGTAGCGCGCTGCACCACGACCACGGCCACCAAGGCGATCACGGCCAGCAGCAGGGCTTGTCGCCACAGCGTGTCGAACAGAATTTTTTGCGCCAAAGTCGTGCGCAGTTCCAAGGTTTCGGCCACCTGAATCACAGCCATGGCCCGGCCGGTGGCGCTGACCACAGGTTGCAGCAACACGGCAACGCGCACATCCTCGCCTTCAAAAACATCGTCGTAAAAATCGACCAAGGCTGAATAGGCCGGCTTGGGCAAAATACGACCGCGCCAGAACGGCAGCTGCGGAAAGCCGGAGACCATCTCGCCGTTCAGGCTCGACACGCGGTAGAACAAGCGGCTTTGGTTGTCGGCCTCAAAGGCTTCTAGCGCGGCGTAGGGCACAGTCACACGGAGCTCGGACTGTTCGTCGTAGCCGCTGACGTCAAGTTGCTCGCCAATCGATTTGGCGGACGCCAGCAGCGTGCGGTCGTAAGCGGTGTTGACGGCACTCAGCGCTTGTTGGTAAAGACTGAAGGTGTTGACGATCACCAGGACCCCGACGGGCAACAAAATACCCAGCAGCAAATAGCGTCGCAGTGAACCTGGGCGCGCTGCAGCTTGCTCGGTTTTCAGGGGCTGTGCGTTCATGCGTTGACCTTCAGCAGATAACCGAGGCCGCGCAGCGTGACCAGTGTGACGCCGGTGTGGACCAATTTTTTGCGCAGCCGGTAGACCACCACTTCAACCGCTTCGTACTGCACATCTACTTCGCCCGGAAAAACCAATTCAAACAGCCTCTCTTTGGAAACTGCCTGCCCCGGTTTGACGATGAGTCCATGCAGCAGTGCCAACTCGCGCGGGGTGAGTTCAAGGACTTGGTCACGGTGGTAGATGGCGCCGCTTTCTTTGTCGTAGCGCAGGGCGCCGACCCAGTTGGTATCTGTTGAATCTGCATCACTGGCCCGACCAGTGGGTGCGCGCCGGCGACTCAGTGCGCGGAGTCTGGCTTCGAGTTCGTCCAGATCAAATGGCTTGGGCAGGTAGTCGTCTGCACCGGAGTTGAGGCCGATGATTTTGTCGCCCACGGTTCCGCGTGCGGTGAGGATCAGCACCGGCGTGAGCAGGCCTTGGCGTCTGGCTTGCTCCAGCACTTGCAGCCCATCGACGCCTGGCAAGCTGAGGTCAAGCACCACCACGTCAGGCTGGGTCGCGGTCCATTGCGCCAGCGCCAGCCGGCCATCGGTGCAGCCGGTGACCGCCATGCCGCGCCGGCTCAGGGCGCGTTGCAGGGCTGTTTGCATGGAGGCGTCATCTTCGATCAACAACAAAGTCAGGGTCTGCGTCATGGGCAGGACATTAGCACTTTCCCCAGTGACTTCAGACAGCCGATTGACAGGAAGTTGGCGCATGATCACTCGGTTAGCTAACAAAATTTATCAAAGGAGACTCCCATGCGTCGCGACATGTTTTTGAAATCTCTGGCCGCGCTGGCCGCCGCCGGTACTTTGCCGCTGTCGGCCTTGGCCGCTGCCAATATCAAAATGATGATTCCCGCCAATCCAGGTGGCGGATGGGACACCACCGGCCGGGCGCTGGGCAAAGCCTTGGTGGACGCAGGGGCTGCTTCCACCGTCATCTTTGACAACAAAGGCGGTGCAGCGGGTGCTTTGGGTCTGGCTCAATTTGTCAACGGCAGCAAGGGCGATGCCAACGCGCTGATGGTCATGGGGGCTGTGATGCTTGGTGGCCAGATCACCGGCAAGCCGCCGGTCAGTCTGTCGCAGGCGACGCCGATTGCGCGCCTCACCAGCGAATACAACGTGTTCGTGTTGCCGGCCAACTCGCCGTTCAAGTCGATGGCGGAAGTCATTGCGCAACTCAAGAAAGACCCGGGCAGCGTCAAGTGGGGCGGCGGTTCACGCGGCTCCACTGAGCACATCGCGGCGGCCATGATCGCCCGCGAAGTCGGCGTTGACCCGTCGAAGATCAACTACGTTGCCTTCAGGGGCGGTGGTGAAGCGACGGC
Source organism: Comamonadaceae bacterium (assembly GCA_947450765.1). Taxonomy (GTDB): domain Bacteria; phylum Pseudomonadota; class Gammaproteobacteria; order Burkholderiales; family Burkholderiaceae_C; genus Polaromonas. The sequence continues at coordinate 22,319 of CANFXC010000039.1, forward strand.
CGCAATCTTGGGCGGCAACGTCACGGTGGGTGGCAGCGGCTACAGCGAGTTCGCTGAATACATCAACACCGGCAAGATGAAAGCGCTGGCCGTGACGTCGGACACCCGCCTCAAAGGCGTGGCGGTGCCGACGCTCAAGGAGCAGGGCATCAATGTGGTGATCGGCAACTGGCGCGGTGTATATGGCGCGCCTGGTATCACGCCTGCGCAGCGTCAGGCGCTGACCGAGTTGGTGCTGAAGGCCGTCAAGACCAAGTCCTGGGCAGAGGCCTCTGAGAAAAACAGCTGGACGCCCGCGGTGCTTTCGGGCCCGGCTTTTGAGAAATTTGTCGACGACGACTTTGCCAGCCTGCGCGCGACGATGGTCAAGTCCGGCATGATCTGAGCCTGTCAAAGATGGATGGCCGCGCTGCGCTCGCCATGACGGATTTATTTTCCGTCACTGCGAGCAAAGCGCGGCAGTCTAGCAGCCCGAATTCGCAATGATGAATGACCGCGCTGCGCTCGCCATGACGGACAGTTTTTGATTTTTATATTGAGTGATCTTTGCGATGACTATGCCCGCTTCCCCTTCCACATCTCCATCTCCATCGTCCCCCTCGCATTTTCAGACGGTCATCGGCGTCGGTGTCATTTTGCTGGCGCTGGGCCTGGCCACGGGCGCTTTGAGTATTTCGTCTGAAGCAGGTTATGGCGGTGTTGGACCGAACTTTTTGCCGTGGGTGGTGGCGTTGGCGCTGCTGCTGTGCGGCGGCTTCATGCTGTTTGAGTCGCGCACCGGCGGTTTCCGGTCGCTTGATGAGGCGCCTGGCGCAGCCAAAGCCTATTGGCCCGGATTCGTCTGGGTCTCGGCTGGTCTGTTGGCCAACGCGGCACTCATCACCACCATCGGTTTTATCTTCAGTTGCACCCTGTGTTTTGTGCTGGCCGTGCAGGGCCTGCGCGGAGCTGAAGGCGACATGGACCGCAGTCCTGCCGCGTGGCTCAAGGACATCCTGATTGGTCTGGCTATTTCAGCGCCGGTCTACTGGACCTTCACCCAGTTTTTGGCGATCAATCTGCCGGGCCTCACCGGCACGGGCTGGCTCTGAGCACTGTCATGGATATTTTCAATCAACTGATGCAGGGCTTTGCCACTGCGGCCACACCGGTCAACCTGCTGTGGTGTTTTGTCGGCTGCGCGTTGGGCACCGCCATTGGCGTGTTGCCGGGCATTGGCCCTGCGGTGGCGGTGGCGATGCTGCTGCCGATCACGGCCAAGGTCGAAGCCACGGCGTCGATGATCTTTTTTGCCGGTATCTACTACGGCGCCATGTATGGCGGCTCGACCACCTCGATCTTGCTCAACACGCCGGGA
>CANFXC010000040.1 GCA_947450765.1 Comamonadaceae bacterium
CTTGCTGCCTTTTGACGTCAACGGCGAGCACCTGATCGTGCTCGACGATGTGCTCTACACCGGCCGCACCATTCGCGCTGTGCTGAACGAACTCTTTGACTACGGCCGTCCGGCCAGTGTCAAACTGGCGGTGTTGGTTGACCGCGGTGGCCGCGAGTTGCCGGTGCAGCCCGACTTGGCGATGGCGCGCGTCACCTTGCCAGCCACGCAGTCGCTGCAACTGGCGCGCTCAGACGCCGGTCAATTTAGTTTTGAAGTCCAGGGAGCCTAACGTGTTGTACCGACGAAACCCCCAACTCAACAAACACGGCGAGCTGATTCATTTGCTCTCCACCGAAGGTCTGCCGAAAGCCACGCTGACGCAGATTTTGGACACCGCCGCGAACTTTGTCAGCGTCAGCGACCGCGAGGTCAAGAAGGTTCCGTTGCTGCGCGGCAAGAGCGTTTTCAATCTCTTTTTTGAAAACTCCACGCGCACCCGAACGACCTTTGAGATCGCTGCGACGCGGCTGTCAGCCGACGTCATCAACCTTGACATCGCGCGCTCGTCAGCCTCCAAGGGTGAGTCGCTGTTGGACACGATTGCCAACCTCAGCGCCATGGCTGCCGACATTTTTGTGGTGCGTCACAGCGAGTCGGGCGCACCGTATCTGATCGCCCAGCACGTGGCGCCGCATGTGCACGTGATCAACGCTGGAGACGGTCGCCATGCGCACCCGACGCAAGGCCTGTTGGACATGTACACGATCCGCCATTACAAAAAAGACTTCAGTAACCTGACGGTGGCTATCGTTGGTGACGTGCTGCATTCGCGGGTGGCGCGCTCAGACATTCATGCGCTGACCACACTCGGTTGTGCCGAGGTGCGGGTGGTCGGCCCCAAGACGCTGGTGCCGTCCAACATGTCTGAAATGGGTGTGCGGGTCTGCCACACGCTGGAAGAAGGCATTCGCGGTGCCGACGTTGTCATCACACTGCGCTTGCAAAACGAACGCATGTCGGGCGCCTTGTTGCCCAGCAGCCAAGAGTATTTCAAGAGCTTTGGCCTGACGCCTGAAAAACTGCAGCTGGCCAAACCAGACGCCATCGTCATGCACCCGGGGCCGATCAACCGTGGGGTTGAAATCGATTCGGCGGTGGTCGATGGCGCACAAAGCGTGATCTTGCCGCAGGTCACTTACGGTATCGCTGTGCGCATGGCGGTCATGAGCATCGTTGCTGGGAATGAAGCATGAAAATACTGATTAAAAATGGCCGTGTCATCAACCCGGCCACAGGCTTTGACGAACACGTTGACGTGGCGATTGCAGCGGGCCGCATTGTCAGCATGGGCGCTGTGGCGGCTGACTTCGCGCCCAACAAAACGATAGATGCATCGGGCTGCGTGGTGGCGCCGGGGCTGGTTGATTTGTCGGTGCGGCTGCGCGAACCTGGCCACGAACATGAAGGCATGCTGGCCAGTGAACTGGCCGCTGCCGTCGCCGGTGGTGTGACCAGTTTGGTCTGCCCGCCAGACACCGATCCGGTGCTCGACGAGCCCGGCTTGGTCGAGATGCTGAAGTTCCGCGCTGAGAAATTGCACCAGTCGCGGGTCTTTCCGCTGGGTGCGTTGACGCGCGGCTTGCAAGGTGTCGCCCTGACCGAAATGGTGCAATTGACCGAAGCCGGCTGCGTCGGTTTCAGCCAAGCTGAAGTGCCCTTGGAAGACACGCAAGTGCTGATGCGCGCCTTGCAGTACGCCGCCAGTTTTGACTACACGGTGTGGCTGCGTCCGCAAGACATGCACTTGGGCAAAGGCGTGGCGGCCAGTGGTGCACTGGCCACGCGCTTGGGCTTGAGCGGTGTACCGGTAGCCGCAGAAACCATCGCGCTGCACACGATTTTTGAGCTGATGCGTTCGACCGGTGCGCGGGTGCATGTGTGCCGCATCAGCAGCGCTGCGGGTGTGGCCTTGGTGGCGCAGGCTAAGGCCGACGGTTTGCGGGTCACTTGCGACGTCAGCATCAACAGCTTGCACCTGACCGACACCGACATTGGTTACTTCGACAGCCGCATGCGGCTCGATCCGCCACTGCGCCAACAGCGCGACCGCGATGCGCTGCGTCAAGGGCTGCTCGACGGCACGGTGGACGCGTTGGTGTCCGACCATTCGCCGGTTGACGAAGACGCTAAAACCTTGCCCTTTGCCGAGGCTGAGCCAGGTGCCACCGGGTTGGAGCTGCTGCTGGGGCTAGCCTGCAAATGGGGTGATGACAGCGGCGCCGGCTTGGTGCGTGCGTTGGCGGTGCTCACCAGTGAACCGGCCCGCGTGCTCGGGTCAGCTTTGGGCACGCTGCAAGCCAGCGCAGGTCAACTGGTCAAGGGCGGCGTGGCCGATGTGTGCATTTTCAACCCGACTTCCAGCTGGGCTGTCGAGCCCGCCGCTTTGCGCAGCCAAGGCAAGCACACGCCGTTTTCAGGTTACGAGCTGCCGGCACGGGTCTGCTGGACGCTGGTCGGTGGCCAAGTGGCCTACGAAGCAGCCTCGGCATGAGAGTGGCACGGCTCGGCTACAGGTTGTCGCGGGCCTTTTTGCACACGCTGTCCGGCTTTTGGTTGATTCGTTCGCGCTTTCATCGGCTGTCGCCCCACGAGCAGGGCCAACACGTCAACCTCTGGGCCCGCAAGATGCTGGCCATCAGCGGTATCGAGCTGGTGCTCAAGGGCGAGGCGCTGGCCACCGGGCCGGTGTTGCTGGTGGCGAACCACATTTCATGGCTCGACATTCTGGTGATGCACTCCACTGGTTATTGCCGTTTTATCTCTAAGTCGGAAGTCAAACGTTGGCCGCTGGTGGGCACTTTGGCGTCTGGCGCGGGTACGCTGTTCATTGAGCGCCAATCGCGGCGTGACGCGCACCGGGTGCTGCAGCACATGGTGGCGCATTTGCATGACGGGCAGGTGCTGGCCATCTTCCCTGAAGGCACGACCAGCGACGGCGTCAGTCTGCTGCCTTTTCATGCGAATTTGATTCAAGCCGCCATCACCGCCAATGTGCCGGTGCAGGCCTTGGCGCTGCGCTTTGTTGACAGGCGCACTGGTGAAGTCAGCCAAGCGCCGCGCTTTGTGGGTAATGACACGCTGCTGGGCTCGATGTGGCGCACGCTGACGGCGCGCGAGTTGATGGCGGAGGTGACGGTGGGTTCGCCTGAGTTGGCGCGCGGACGTGACCGGCGCGCCTGGGCGGGGGATTTGCAACGCGAAGTTCAGCGCTTGCGGGACGCTGATTAAAGACTCAAGCTGCGACCCGTGGAAACGTCACCACGTGATCAACCTGCGCACGAATTCCGATCCATTCGCCCAACGCATGGTCATGGTGTGACGGCACATGCGCCATCACCGACTCGCCGCTTTGCAGCTTCAGTGTGTACAGAAATTCTGAACCGCGAAACGCCTTGCGCAAGATCTGCGCTTTGACCGGTGCAGCATCGTCATGCACGATATCGTCGGCGCGTAGCAGCACGTCGCAAAGTCCGTCGGGGTAAGCGTTTGGCAAGGGACACTCTTGCATGTCATTGAGATCGCCGAGCGCCGTGTGTACCACCACGTTGCCCTGTTCTTTTTGCTCGATTTGCGCATGCGCAAAAACACCGTGACCAATGAACTCTGCGACGAAGCGCGTGGCCGGTCGGTGGTACAGCTCGTAGGCGTCATCCCACTGCTGCAATTGGCCTTCGTGCATGACGCCGATGCGGTCGCCGATGGCAAAGGCTTCAAGTTGGTCATGCGTCACAAACAACGCCGTAGCACCCGCAGCCTTCAAAATGCCGCGCACTTCATGCGCCAAGCGCTCGCGCAAATCAACGTCAAGGTTTGAAAACGGTTCGTCCAGCAACAGCAGCCGAGGCCGCGGTGCCAAGGCCCGGGCCAGTGCCACGCGTTGTTGTTGACCACCCGAAAGCTGGTGCGGGTGCAAGCTTTCGGCGTGGCTCAAACCCACCAGTTCGAGCACTTCTTGCACGCGCAAACGACGTTCGGCAGGCTTCAGGTGGTGCAGTCCGAAGCCGACGTTGTTCGCCACATCAAGGTGTGGAAACAGCGCGTAGTCCTGGAACACCATGCCAATGCGGCGCGACTCAGCCGGCAGATGAACCTGTGGACTGCTGACGATGTCGTCAGCCAGCCGAATGCTGCCAGCGGAGGCTTTCTCCAGACCCGCCACAGCGCGCAACAGCGTGGTTTTGCCGCAGCCGGAAGGGCCGATGAGCACGCCAATTTCGCCAGCCGCCAAGGTGAAGGATGCGTTGTCGACCGCCCGGTGCGTCCGACCGGCGTAGTGAACGCACAACTGAGAGACATTCAAAAACATGGTTTTCATTCTAGATGACTACAATTCTCATTTGCATTTGATGCGGTATTTTGTCGATACAAGACCGTACTTTTTTTGGGAATTCATGCTTCGTCGCCTCATCCCTTCCACGCTGCTGCTGTTGCTGTTGCTGCTGGTGTTGGTACTGACCTTGCCGGTGTTGGCGATCATCTTGTCGTGGACGCAACTAGACCGTCACTCGTGGGACATCTTGCGGGAAATGGGCCGCACGGTGCTGCCAGAGTACGTTGGCACCACCGTGTTGCTGTGTCTGTGTGTGGCGCTGGGTGTGAGCGTTTTAGGCATGGCCACGGCGGCCACTGTGACGCTGTTCGATTTCCCGGGGCGTCGCATTTTTGAATGGGCGCTGCTGCTGCCGCTGGCCATGCCGGCTTACGTGGTGGCTTATGCCTACACCGACTTTTTGCAATACGCCGGACCGCTCCAAAGCTGGTTGCGTGCGTCTTTCGATTTGCAGGGGCGCTTACTGCCAGAGGTGCGCAGCTTAGGCGGTGCTGTGCTGGTTTTCACGGTCGCACTTTACCCGTATGTCTACTTGTTGGCACGCACTGCACTGACCGAGCGCGCAGTGCACTTGATGGAGGCTGCGCGGTTGCTGGGTGCGCCTTTGTCGCGGCGTATTCGTGAAGTGGCCTTGCCGTTGGCCCGACCTGCCGTGGCTGCTGGTGTCGCGCTGGCGCTGATGGAAACGCTGGCCGACTTTGGTGTCTCCAGCTACTTCGGGATTCAAACTTTCACCGCCGGCATTTACAAAGCCTGGCTCAGCATGGACAACCGCATGGCCGCTGCGCAACTGGCCACGGTGCTGCTGCTGTTCGTCGCTGTGCTATTGAAAATTGAGCAAAGTGCGCAAAAGCGCATGCGCTTTGCGGGCGGGCGTGGCGACCGCGCAGGGGCTGCAGACGCTTTGCCGACGCGCCTGCGTGGCCAGCGCGCCGTCTTGGCTTGGTGGGTCTGCGCGTTGCCAATTGCACTCGGTTTTGTGCTGCCGGTGATCTTCATGCTGCGGCCGCTGCAAGCAGGTTGGGATGACTTGTCTTGGCTGTCTTTTGCGCAATGGTCTTTCAACAGCGTTTGGCTGGCCAGCTTGAGCGCTGTGCTGGCCACGGGCATCGCGTTGACCTTGGCTTTTGCGCTGCGGCATCGACCGCACGGCCTGAATCGCGCAGCCGTGCAACTCGTCAGCTTGGGCTACGCCGTGCCAGGCGCGGTGATCGTGGTCGGCTTGTTGCTTCCGGTGGGTTGGCTGCAGGCGGCGGCTCCGCAAGCCAACATTGGCTTTTGGGTCACGGCAACAGCGCTGGGCATTGTCTGGGCTTACCTGGTGCGCTTTTGCGCGGTGGCCTTGCAGTCAGTGCAAAGCGGTTATTCGCGCATTCCCAGCAGCCTGGATGACAGCGCCCGCATGCTGGGCACCACCGGCATGGGCTTGCTCCGCCGCGTGCATTGGCCGCTGCTCAAACGCTCTGTGACCGTCGCCGGTTTGTTGGTGTTTGTCGACGTCATGAAAGAACTGCCAGCCACACTGGTGCTGCGGCCGTTCAACAGCGACACGTTGGCGGTGGTGACCTACCAGTTGGCGCGTGATGAGCGTTTGACGGAAGCCGCATTGCCCGCACTGGCGCTGGTGCTGGTCGGCTTGCTGCCGGTCGCACTGCTGAGCCGGACCCTGCGGGCGCGTTGATGCCATGGTGGTGAAATTGGAAAACTGAATTTCGCTGGCGCCTCTTTTTAGTGCAAAAAGAATAAGTTATCGTCCGATAGACAAGCTGCCTCGACCTGTCGGGTCACAGGTTTTGCTTGATCAATGAATGGGGGACGTTTTCATGCCAGCAAAAGTTTGGGTCTGCCTCGCACGACCGCTGTTTGTCATGTCCGTGGTGTCTGTCTTGGCCGGCTTGTCTGCTTGCGCCGGCACGCAGCTACCGCCGCCACCCCCAACGAATGATCCCGTGACCTTGCGGGTGAATGTCTTTCAGGGGTCTAGCAACACGCCCATTTACATGGCTGTTGAGCGCGGTGCTTTCGCCCGACGCGGCATCACACCCGTGCTGCAGTTCACGCCCAATTCAGATATGCAGCGCGACGGGCTGGCTGCCGGCCGATTTGAGATTGCCGTGGCAGCCGTCGACAACGCGGTGGCCATGATCGAGGTTGCCAAGAAAGACGTGGTCATCGTCGCGGGCGGTGACGGCGGCATGAACGAGCTGATGGTGCGTCCGGAGTTCAAACAGGTATCTGATCTTCGGGGCAAGAATTTCATCGTCGATGCGACCAACACGGCCTACGCCTTGATCGGTCGGAAGATCTTCAAAAACGCCGGCTTTGTGGAGGGTAAGGACTACACGATGAAGCCTTTGGGCGGTACGGCGATTCGAATCAAATCGATGGAAACCCCAGAGGGTCATTCCGCCATGCTCAATCCACCGTGGAACTTTGTCGCCAAGGACCAGGGTGCCAAGAGCTTGGGAAGCACCTTGGACTTGTTTGGGCTTTACCAGTCCAGCGGTGTCTTTGTGATGCGTCCTTGGGCCGAAGCCAATGCGGGTACCTTGCAACGCTTTTTGTCCGCCTATATTGAAGGCTGCCGCGCCACACAAGACCCCGCCAACCGTGAGCAAGTGTTGCTAGTGCTGCAAAAAAATCTGAAGCTCGAACGTCGTATTGCTGAGCAAACCTACCAAGCGCTGACCACCCCGGGTCACGGCCTGTTCAAAGATTGCGCCATTGAGATGACGGGTATGCGCAACATGCTGTCTTTACGCGCAGAAATCGAAGGCCAGTGGGGCGGCGTTGCACCCGCACCCGAAAAATTTCTTGATCTGAGTTACTACGAGCGCGCTTTGTCTTACGTTGATCGCTGACCGAATCTGCAGACGGAGTCAGTCCTATTGATAGAGGTACACGATGACAACTCGACGACATTTCATGGGTGCAACAACCAGTGTGATCGCGGGTATCGCCCTCACCGGCTGTGGTACTTTCCGAGCATCTTCCGCGTGGGTTCCCGAACCCGGCCAAACCTCTGCTAGGCGCTTGCCCATTTTGATCAACGGTGAACGAGTCAAGACGATTGACGTTCACGCGCACTGCTATGTGCAGGAGGCATTGGCGCTGATGGGGGCCGACGCCAAGGGCGTGTTGCCGCCGGTCAAGGGCGTGCCCGAGCATTTCATCGTGATCGACGAGCGCTTAGCGGCCATGGATGCGATGGGCATCGACATGGAAGTGCTCAGCATCAACCCCTTTTGGTATCGGCGTGATCGGCTCAATTCGGCGGCCATCGTGAGGGTTCAAAACAGCAAGCTGTCAGAGCTCTGTGCAGCTCGGCCTGATCGGTTCTCAGCCTTCGCATCCCTGTCGCTGCAGTTTCCTGACTTGGCGCTAGAAGAACTTGAGCACGCCATGACGCTGCCAGGTATCCGGGGCGTTGCCATCGGCGGCAGTGTGGCTGGCGACGACTTTTCAGACCCGAAATTTCATGCTGTCTGGGCTCGCGCCGAAGCGCTGGGCGCGACCTTGTTCATTCACCCGCAAAGCACGCCTGAGCTGGCCAAGCGTTTCAAGGGCAATGGCTGGATGTCGAACGTCATCGGCAACCCGCTTGACACGACCATCGCATTGCAGCACCTGATCTTCGAAGGTGTTTTGGATAAATTTCCAAACCTCAAAATTTGTGCGGCGCATGGTGGCGGTTTTCTCGGCAGCTACGCACCGCGCATGGACTTCAGCTGCTTTGTCTCGCCCTCCAACTGCAACCCGGCCATTCAGCTCAAGAAAAAGCCCAGCGAGTACATCCGCCAGATTTATTTCGACGCCCTCGTTTTCACGCCTGAGGCGCTGCGCCATCTTGTCGCAGAAGTCGGGGCGACGCAGGTCGTGCTGGGCACAGATCATCCGATTCCATGGGAGCAGCACCCGGTCGATCATGTGATGAACACGCCACTCACAGATGCTGAACGCGTCGCGATTCTTGGCGGTAACGCGCGCCGCATGCTGGACCTCAAAGCCTGAAGTTTCTGCCCGTAAAAATAACTGGAGACATCCCTTGATCAGCTTTAAATTAAACGGAAAAAAGGTGCAAACCTCTGTTGCAGAAACAACCCCTTTGCTGGAGGTTTTGGCGCACGACTTTCACATGAGCGGTTGTAAATTTGGCTGCGGTAAATCGCAGTGCAGTGCCTGCCTGGTGATGGTCGATAGCAACCCGGTTCGCTCGTGCATGGCCCCGCTGTCTGCCGTGGTCGGTCGCAGCGTGACAACCTTGGCGGGCCTGATGGACGGTGACAAACCGAGCCGGCTGCAGCAAGCATTCATCGATGAGCAAGCGGCTCAATGCGGCTACTGCACCTCCGGCATGATCGTCCAAGCCCAAGCCCTGCTAGACCGCAATCCGAAGCCAACCGATTCAGAAGTTCGCTCCGCACTGGATGGCAACTTGTGTCGTTGTGGGGCGCACAACCGCATCGTGCGGGCGGTGTTGCGTGCAGCGCAGGGAGCTTGATCATGAGTCTCAACATCAACACCACACGTCGCGGCTTTTTGCAGTCGACCGGTTACCTGACGCTGGCCTTTGCTATTCCACTGGAGAATGCACTGTCGCAAGGTACTCCCGCCACTGCTAAACCGCGCTTAGCCGGTGACTTGAACACCACGCGCCATCTCAGCGCTTGGTTGCGTGTCAACGCCAACCAAACCGTCACGCTGATGGTCGGCAAGGTCGAATTGGGCCAAGGCATTTTGACCGCCGTCACGCAGGTCTGTGCGGACGAACTGGACATCGACTTGCAACGAGTCCAGGTGATCTCCGGTGACACGGCCTTGGTGCCGAATGAAGGGGTCACGGCCGGTTCTTTCTCTATGCCGTATTGCGCTACAGCGGTGCAGCAAGCCTCGGCTGAAGTTCGCGCTATTTTGTTGCAGCTCGGCGCTGACAAGCTCAAGGAGCCGGTCACGTCGCTCAGTGTCAAAGATGGCTTGATTCAATCGACGTCCGGTGCGACGGTGGCGTACTGGGATTTGGTCGTGGGAGAGGCGCTGAATCGGGAAGCGACAGGTCAGGTCAAGTTCAAGCCGGCCAGCGAGTACCGCTACATTGGACGCTCGGTTCAGCGCGTGGACTTGACCCCCAAAATGCTGGGGCAAGAGATGTTCATTCAAGAGCATCACCCTGAGGGCATGCTCTACGGCCACCTTGTTCGGCCGCCGACTTATCAAGCTAAATTGCTGTCCGTGAATCTGGCATTGGTGCAAAAAATGCCGGGTGTGGTGAAGGTTGTTCGCAACGGTAGTTTTCTGGGTGTCATCGCCAAGCGCGAGGGCCAAGCTTTGGCCGCAGCCAAAGCGCTGTCAGCCACAGCCAAATGGAAGGTTGAGAAAGTACTGCCCGGTGATGACGGTATTTTTGACTGGCTGCGCAAGACGACACCCAACAAAATTATTCAAACGAAAGTGCAGCCGCGTGTGGGGGGGCCCGTGCCCGCCAAAACCATGCAGGCCACATATTACCGGCCGTACCACATGCATGCATCTATCGGTACCTCGGCGGCGATGGCCACTTTAGGCGCAGATGGTGTGATGTTGATTCAAACGCACAGTCAGTCGGTCTTTGAAACCGCTTTGGCGATCAGCAAAATGTTGGGCATGGCGCCAGACAAGGTGCGCTGCCAGCACATGCAAGGCGCCGGTTGCTATGGCCACAACCTTGCGGATGATGCTGCCGCAGACGCCGCATTGCTCGCGGCGGCAGTGCCCGGGAAAACCGTGCGCCTGCAGTACACCCGCGAGCAAGAGCATCTGTGGGAACCGTATGGTTCTGCGATGGTGATTCAAACCCAAGCTGGATTGGATGAGCAGGGCAACGTGCTCGACTGGGACTTGCAGCTGTGGTCGACACCACACGGCACACGGCCCAGCGGCGAGCCCGGCAACTTGCTGTCCGCGCGTTATCTGGCCAAGCCGTTTGCCATGCCGTTGCCCGTCAACGCCGGTGGCCCCAACTACGCCGCCGACCGCAATGCCATCGCCTTGTATGACTTCCCGGGCCACCAGGTGCTGACCCACTTCATTACCGAGATGCCGCTGCGGGCATCGTCAACCCGCGGGCTGGGGGCTTATGCCAATGTTTTTGCGATTGAATCCTTCATCGACGAATTGGCAGCTGCGGCCCAGGTTGACCCGGTCGAGTACCGCCTGCGATATTTGAAAGATGAGCGGGCGCGCGATGCCTTGGTCAAGGCTGCTGAAAAATTTGGTTGGGCGAGTTGGCGCAAGACCGAAGGCCGTGGCCGGGGTATTGGATTTGCGCGCTACAAAAACATTGCAGGTTACTGCGCGGTGGCGATGGAGGTGGAGGTCAACCGCCAGACCGGGCGCATTCGTGTCATTCGTGCCGTCGCATCGGCAGACACCGGCCACATCGTCAACCCGGATGGTGTGAGCAATCAAATTGAAGGCGGATTGATTCAATCGTTGAGTTGGTCACTGAAAGAAGAAGTGAAGTTCGACGACACCAAAGTCTTGTCGAATGACTGGAGCAGTTACCCGATCTTGACTTTTTCTGAAGTGCCGCCCATCAACGTGGTGTTGATCGACCGGCCCGGCGCGCCTTTCTTGGGCACTGGCGAAGCCTCGCAAGGCCCCACCAGTGCGGCGCTGGCTAACGCTGTGTTCGACGCCACCGGCGTTCGGTTCAGGCGCTTGCCACTGACACCTGAGCGGGTCAAAGAGGGTTTAGATAACGCTGTCTAGGCACATGGCAGTGCTACCATCTTCTGAAATTGGTTTCAGAGATTCCAAATGCTGCCGCTTATTTGCCAATGCCAAGCTCAACACCCTCCAAATTGCCACCACTTTCACTGACGACTTCGCGTGCGACCATCGCTGACGTGGCGCGTGCTGCGGGTGTGTCTAAGGCAACGGTTTCCAGATTTCTCAATCACCGGGAGACCCTGCTCACCAAGGACATTGCCACGCGGGTGGAGGTGGCTATCGCCGCCTTGTCTTACAGCCCCAGCCCGATGGCGCAGGCCTTGAAGCGTGGCCGCTCGCGCTTGATCGGTTTGGTGGTGGCCGATGTGACCAATCCCTTTTCAGTGGCGGTGCTGCGTGGCGCCGAAAAAGCCTGCCAAGAGGCCGGCTATCTGCTGATGCTGTTCAACCTGGGCAATGACAGCCGGCGTGAAAGCGAAGCCATCGCCGCGCTCTCCGCTTACCAGGTGGACGGTTTCATTTTGAATACTTTGGGGCGCGATGCCAAAGCCGCCGCCCAAGCGGCGCTTCACGGCAAGCCGGTCGTGTTGGTGGACCGTCGGCATCAAGGGATGCAGGCGGATTTTGTGTCGCTGGACAATGCTGGTGCTGTGCGCCTGGCTGCCAACCACTTGGTCGACGGTGGCTACCGTGAGTTGCTTTTTATCTCCGAGCCGATCAAAAACGTCAGCTCCCGGGAAGAGCGCGAAACAGCTTTTCGCCGCTTCATCACCGATTCGGCGCCTAGCGTTGACGGTCTGCAAGGCCGTACTTTTGAAAATACCGTCGATGACACGCAAGCCTTGGACGATGCCTTGCGCGCGTTGCGCCAACGTGCCGGTAAGCGCATGGCGGGTGTGGTCTCTAGCAATGCTGTGGTGACCTTGCGCGTGGTGGCCGCCATGGCGCGCCTTGGCTGGCAGTTCGGTGTCGATGTGGGTTTCGTGGGCTTTGATGACACCGAGTGGTCGCCCTATATCGGGCCGGGCCTGAGCACCATCGTGCAGCCGACCGATGAGTTGGGCCGGATTGCGGCGGGTTGCCTGATTGAGCGGCTGAAGGGGGCGGCACTGCCACCGCGTCAGATATTGCTGTCCGGGCGCTTGGTGGCACGCGGTTCGTCGGTGCACAACGTTAGCTAATTAACACAGGGTTTTCCATAATTACGAGGCACAATCGGGCACTTTTATAATCAACTGAAATCGGTTTCAGGCTGGTTGTCAGGTCAACTTTTGTGCCTTCTCTGGCGAATGCGCCCGTTCATGAACTATTCATTTCAATTTGATGCCGTCTTTGCCGCCTGGCCGCAACTCGTCAAAGGCACGCTCAACACCATTGAGTTGTCCTTGCTGTCGATGGTGTTGGGGCTGGTGGTGGCGATCGTTTGCGCTTGGGGCAAGACCGCCGGGCCACGCCCCGTGCGCTGGGTCATCAACGCTTACATTGAGTTGATTCGCAACACCCCTTTTCTGGTGCAGCTGTTCTTCTTCTTTTTTGCACTGCCGGTCTTGGGCTTGCGCTGGACGGCTTACACCGCAGCACTGGTCGCCATGGTGGTGAACTTGGGGGCGTATGCGACCGAAATTATCCGCGCCGGGATTGAGTCCATTCCGAAGGGGCAGATCGAGGCCGGCTTAGCGCTCAACCTCAAACGCCACGAGATCTTTCGCTTTGTGATTTTGAAACCGGCGCTACGCACGGTTTACCCGGCGCTGACCAGCCAGTTCATTTTGCTGATGCTCAGTTCTGCCGTGGTGTCAGCTATCTCTGCAGACGACCTGACTTCCGTCGCGGCTAACTTGCAGTCGCAGACCTTTCGCAGTTTCGAGATTTACATCGTCGTGGCAGGCATCTACCTGCTGCTGGCGCTCTCGTTTTCTGCACTGTTCCGGGTGATTTACCGGATGGCCCTCAACTACCCGGCAGGTCGCTGATGCGCACTTTTGGCTTTTCCGAATTTTTGTTCATTCTTGAGGCCGCCAAGTGGACAGTGGCGCTGTCGATGATTGCCTTCATGGGTGGTGCGATTGGCGGCTTGATCATTGCGCTCAGCCGGACCTCGCACAACGGCGTAGCGCGTCTGTTGTCGGGTGCCTTCATTCAGGTGTTCCAAGGTACCCCCTTGTTGTTGCAGCTCTTTCTGGTGTTCTTTGGCGCGCCGGTCCTGGGGATCGAAATCAACCTTTGGGTGGCGGCAGGTGCGGCCCTGATTCTGAACAGCAGTGCTTTTTTGGGCGAGATTTGGCGTGGTTGTATTCAGGCCATCCCGAGCGGGCAATGGGAGGCAGCGCAGGCGCTCAGCTTGCCGTACATCTCGCGCATGCGCGATGTGGTCTTGCCGCAAGCCTTCAAGATTGCACTGGCGCCCACGGTCGGCTACATGGTGCAGATCATCAAGGGCACGTCGCTGGCCGCCATCATTGGCTTTGTTGAAATCACCCGCGCAGGGCAGATCATCAACAACGCCACCTTTCAGCCGCTGATCGTGTTCAGTGTGGTGGCTGCTATTTATTTTGTGCTGTGTTGGCCTTTGTCTTTGCTGGCCGCCCGCATAGAACGCCGTCAAGCGGCAACTCTTTCTCGTTAAGCCGCGTCTTTTTCACTTTCACTTTTTTGACCACTACAAACGGAGACTTCACCATGATCAAGCCTATGCAACGCCGTCTTTTCACGGGTACCGCCCTGGCACTGGGCCTCAGCGCTACCCTGTCTGCTTGGGTCCCGGCGGCCAGTGCGCAGACTGTCGCTGAGATCAAGAAAAAAGGCGAACTGACGATTGGCATGCTGGTGGACTTTCCACCGTACGGCACCATGAACAGCAGCAATCAGCCCGACGGCTATGACGCTGACGTCGCTCGCCTGATGGCCAAAGACCTCGGCGTCAAGCTCAATCTGGTTCCCGTGACCGGCCCCAATCGCATCCCCTTTTTGCTGACCAACAAGGTTGACTTGCTGGTCGCCTCGCTGGCGGTCACCCCTGAGCGCGCCAAGCAGGTGCAGTTCTCCAAACCCTACGCGGCGGCCAGCATCGTGCTGTACGGTGACAAAAAAGCGAACATCAAGGCGGCAGCTGACCTCAAGGGCAAACGCGTGGGTGTTGCCCGCGCCAGCACACAAGACGTCGCCTTGACCGCTGTTGCGCCGGAAGGCACTGAGATCCGCCGCTTTGACGACGATGCTTCGGCCATGCAAGCTTTGATGTCGGGTCAGGTCGATGCGATTGGTTGCTCGACCACCGTGGCTGCGCAAATCGAAAAACGCGCACCTGCCAACACCTTTGAAAATAAGTTCCTGTTGCGCCAGCAAGTCATGGCGGTGGCCATGCGTCCCGGCCAAGTCGAGCTGCTGAAAACCGTGGATGACTTCGTGGCTCGTAACACGGCCAACGGTGAGCTCAACAAGCTTTACCGCAAATGGCTGGAAACCGACCTGCCAAAAATGCAATAAACGGGTGCTTTCATGACAGACACAATGCAGTCCCCCTCCAGCGCCCAAGACGCCACACCCATCATCCGCATTGAAGCCGTGGACAAATGGTTCGGCAAGTTTCAGGTGCTGACGGATATCAACTTGAACGTGCGGGCGGGAGAGCGCATTGTGGTCTGCGGGCCATCGGGCTCTGGCAAGTCGACCCTGATTCGCTGCATCAACCGGCTCGAGACTGTGCAGAGCGGTCGTATTGTGGTGAACGGTATTGACCTGACGGCCGGCGGTAAAAGTGTGGACTCGGTGCGGCAAGAAGTCGGCATGGTGTTCCAGCAGTTCAACTTGTTTCCGCACCTCACCGTGTTGCAGAACTGCATGTTGGCACCGATGCGCTCGCGCGGCTTGAACCGTGACGAGGCAGAGACCATTGCCATGAAGTACCTCAAGCGTGTGCGCATTCCAGAGCAGGCCCACAAATATCCGAGCCAGCTGTCAGGCGGTCAGCAGCAGCGCGTTGCGATTGCACGCGCCTTGTGCATGACGCCCAAGATCATGTTGTTTGACGAACCGACGTCGGCGCTTGACCCGGAGATGGTCAAGGAAGTGCTGGACACCATGGTGAGCTTGGCAGAAGAGGGCATGACCATGTTGTGCGTGACGCACGAAATGGGCTTTGCCCGCAGCGTGGCCGACCGCGTGATCTTCATGGCTGAAGGCAAGATCATTGAAGAGGCGCCGCCGCAGCAATTCTTCAGCAACCCACAACACGAAACCACCCGAAATTTCTTGGGCCAAATTCTGAACTCTCAGCATGCACACTGAAAACACGGGTGCTGCCGTGGGTCACGCGCTGGACGTTATTACCTTTGGCGAAGCTATGCTGCTGCTGGTTGCCGACCAGCCCGGCCCGCTGGAGTTGGTGCAGGGCTTTCACAAACGCACTGCCGGCGCTGAAACCAACGTCGCCATCGGACTCGCGCGGCTAGGATTGAAGGTCGGCTGGGCCAGTCGTTTGGGCACCGATTCCATGGGCCGCTATTTACTCTCCGCCTTGAGCGGTGAAGGCGTCGACTGTTCGCACGTGGTGTGTGACCCGACTCAAAAAACCGGCTTTCAGTTCAAGGGCCAAGTCAGCGATGGCAGCGACCCGCCAGTTGAATACCACCGCGCCGGTTCTGCCGCCAGCCACATGGGGGTGGCGGACATTGATGTCGATTGGTTGCTCAGTGCGCGGCATCTGCATGCCACCGGTGTGTTCGCCGCTATTTCGCCCACCACCTTGCCAGCGGCTGCCAAAACCATGGACTTGATGCGTGCCGCTGGCCGCAGCGTTTCTTTTGACCCGAATCTTCGCCCCACGCTTTGGGCCACGCCCGATTCAATGCGCGAAGCGATCAATGACCTGGCCGCGCGCGCCCACTGGGTGTTGCCCGGTCTCGAAGAAGGGCGCTTCCTCACCGGCGAGGATTCACCAGAGGGCGTTGCCCGTTTCTACCGGCAACGTGGCGCGCAACTGGTGGTGGTCAAGCTTGGCAGTGAGGGCGCTTACTTCGACGAAGAATCCGGCAGCGGTTATGTCGCTGGATTCCCCGTGGAGACGGTGGTGGACACGGTGGGCGCCGGAGACGGTTTTGCGGTGGGCGTGATCAGCGCGTTGCTGGACGGCCTGAATGTGCCCGAAGCTGTCAGGCGTGGGTCATGGATAGGTGCCCGCGCTGTGCAGGTGTTGGGCGACAGCGAAGGTTTGCCGACCCGCGCCGAGTTGCTTCAAGCAAATTTTTGAGTCATGCCAATTCCAACCGCCGACACAACACGCCGCAAAGTCCTTGTCTTTAGAGAGTTGCCGCCCGACCAACTGGCCAGGCTGCAAGCGCTACATGACGTGACCGTGGCCAACCCACGCGTTCCTGAACAAGTGGCGGCTTTTCATGCGGCTCTGGCTACGGCTGAAGGCATGATCGGCTCCAGCTTCAAGGTGGATGCCGCTTTGCTCGCGGGCGCGCCGCATCTTAAAGTGATCTCCAGCGTGTCGGTCGGTGTCGACAACTACGCGCTGCCGGCGCTGGCCGAACGTGGCGTCGTGCTGTGCCACACGCCCGGGGTGCTGACCGAAACCACGGCCGACACTATTTTTGCGCTCATCATGGCTTCCAGCAGGCGTCTGGTGGAGCTCTCCAACCATGTGCGCGAGGGCCGTTGGACGCGCAATATCGATACCGATCTTTTCGGTTGGGACGTGCACGGCAAAACGCTGGGCATATTAGGTTTTGGCCGCATCGGCCAAGCCGTGGCACGCCGTGCTGCATTGGGCTTTGGCATGCCCGTTCTGTATCACAACCGACGCGAAGTCAACGTCGCGCAAGATGCCCCTGAGCTGGTCGGCAAGGTGACGTCTGCGGCTATGGATGATCTGCTGCAACTGGCCGACATCATTGCCGTGGTGCTGCCCTTGTCGGATGAAACGCGCGGCTTGATGGGAGCGCGCGAGTTTGCGCTGATGAAGCCGGGCGCTATATTTGTCAACGGCGCCCGCGGTGCCATCGTGCAAGAACCAGCCTTGCTGGACGCACTGAATCATGGAGGTCTGCGCGCCGCAGGACTGGATGTGTTTGCCACAGAACCCTTGCCGCAAGACTCCGCACTTCGCACGCATCCCAAGGTCACCGCCTTGCCGCACATAGGCTCTGCAACGCATGAAACGCGCTACGCTATGGCGCAAATGGCGACCAGCAACTTGTTGCTCGCCCTGTCTGGGAAACAAGCGTTGGCAGTTTTCCCCGTTCACAAATAACCAAGCAAGAGTTCGTTAAGCAATATCAGGGATGATGGGCAACATGAACGACTACTCTGAAATTTTTCTCAGGCTGGGTTTTGCCTTGCTGGCCGGCATTGTCCTGGGGCTGAACCGCTGGATACACCACAAATCAGCGGGTATTCGCACCCATTCTTTGGTAGCCTTGGGGGCCGCCTTGGTGATGCTCTTGATCGGCAGTTTTCCGGGCGCGGACGTTCAAGCGGCGAGCCGTGTTCTGCAGGGTCTGATCACCGGCATTGGCTTCCTGGGCGCCGGCGTGATCATTCATCAGGCGAACTCTCAAAACATCCACGGCCTGACGACAGCCGCCAGCATCTGGGCCTGCGCCATCCTGGGTGCTACTTTCGGGTCAGGTTTTTATGTGCTGGGCTGCTGTGCACTGGCGGCCATGCTGCTGATCCTGATAGTGGGCGGGCCGCTAGAGCGATTGACTAAGAAGTTGTTGGGAATTCAGAGGGACTCTGAGGTGTCGGAAGAACCAAAAGACAAAGCCCTCTGATGCCGCGCCAATGAGACCCGCCGCTTCATTCATCGCATTGCGCAGACTCGCCGTATCACTGTTCTTGGTCGCAGCGGTATTCCCGTGCAGTGCGCAAGAGCCAGACAGCACGCAGACTCAATCGACCGCCAATGGCGATGGTTCTGCTTTCAAGCTCGTCACTCAGGTCTTCAAGATCAACAAGGTGCAAGGCCGACAAATCACCACCGTTCACTTCAGTCCGGCGGCGGGTCTACCGATGCAAGCCATCGGTGAGATCGTGCAGCCCGCAGGTGACAACAACCGAGCCATGGTGTTCGTCACTGACTGGGACAAGGACGGCATGCATGAAATCCAAACGGTGGATACGTGCGGCGCGGGTCCCAATTGCGCGGGGGCGATCTACCGAATTGATGCTCGCCAGGGCAGGGTGTCTGAGTTTTTCAAAACCTCTGGCGCAGACATCAGCCTGATGCACGGCTATTTGATCGAGAAAAGCCGGGGCAGTTGTTGTGCATGGGTAGTCGATGCCTACAAGCTAAGACCCGGGGGCGTCGGGGTCGAGCCAGGGCCGGCGTTTTCTGTGCTGGTTGAGCATGCAACCGACAAGCACACCAAACAGCCTGTGACGTGTGTGTTCTCACAGAACAAGCCAAATGGTCGCCGGGTGATGGCTCCCCCGGCCATAGAATTTTTGAGCTTGTGCGAGCTCTATGGCAAGCGTTATCAACTGAAACGTCCAATGCCTGTCAAGTGATTGCTGTGCTGGTTTTGTTGCGGCCAATGTCATCGTCTTGGCGCCTCGCACTGGCGCTGCGATTCAGTTCGTGCAGATTCAACATCGGTTGTATGCTCATGCGCAGTCGCTAATGGCGAGGATAACCAGCAGCTATAAAAATGAAAAACATTGACTTGAATTTGTTGTTGGTTTTTTTGAAGGTTTATGAAACTAGAAATTTATCCAAGTCTTCGACTGCCTTGGCGTTGTCGCAGCCGGGCGTGAGTCTGGCACTCAAGCGCCTGAAAGATCATTTTGAAGACCCGCTCTTTGTTCGTACGCCCAAGGGCATGGAGCCCACAGTTTTTGCGCAAGCCCTTTTTTCCGGCTATCAAGAAATCTGCAGAAAACTTGCAAGCTTTTTTAGGCTTTCGGCTGGACTTTGTGGCCGAGGAGTCAGTTCGTGTTTTTCACCTGAGCATGTCTGATTTCGGGCAACTCCTGTTGCTTCCCCCGCTATTGGAACGCCTTCGAACAATCGCACCCAACGTGCAGGTGGAGGTTTCAAGCATCACCTCCAATATTGAAGATGAGCTTTCTGAAGGTCTTGTCGACCTTGCGATTGGCGTCTCATATCCCGTCAAGGGGCACTTTTTTCAGCAGCAGCTGTTCGACTCAACTTACGTCGGTCTTATTTCAAAAGATTACCCTGCCGTCGACGATGTCATCACGCGAGAGCAGTACGAAGCGGTGAAGCACCTGACGATACGGAACCAGACCAGCGGGTTTAATTTGGTCAACAAGCAGCTTGAAAGCTTGGGCATTCATCGTCAGTTTGCCGCCAACCTTTCAAACTACACATATGTTGCCACGGTTCTCGCCACGACAAACTACTTGATGACGACGCCAGTCCGCGTGGCAAACGTGTTGATTCAACAAGCACGGCTTAAAAAAGTGAAACTGCCATTTGAGCTGTTACCTATGAAATTCATGCAGCACTGGCACGCGCGCCAAGACTTGGACCCCGGCAACAGATGGCTTCGCAACCTCGTCGCCAACCTCCAGCCGATTGAGCTTGCTTTTTAATAGGTTGGCCGGCTATTTTGTCAACGCAATCCATCAGCGCGCAGTGAGCAGAAGGACTTACAGTCAAAAAACATATTGAAATCTGATGTCCATATAGCCAGCTTTTGTCGTATTGGTTGGCGGTCGATCTGTCCACGCAGTTAAATTTGGACACCAATACGCTCGATCATAAGCATCAATGCAGGGGCGCTCTGTCACTTTACCTCCCCACCACTTGCCTGATGAGAAATGCAAATAAGTATTTGTACTCAGAGTGAATGATTTGGAAATTCCTGCAAATGTAGAATTTGAAATATCTAACTTTTCAGATCGACTGCCATTGTCTAGCCCAAAAGATACAAGCCAACGATCTTCGCCAATATACTTATTTGCAATGATACTAATTCTCTTATTTTTGGCGGTATAAAATTTATTGATGTCGTAGCCAATAGACCCATCATATGCAGATCTTGCATACGCGGGTGCGCTAAATGCAAACTCTCCAGTATTTTTTAAGAAAATACCTTTTTCATTCCGGGTGTCAAACGACGATACAAGTATTTCATTTGCTTTGATGGAGTTAGTATTTCTACGCATCAGCTCATTTAATATAAAATTTCTCTGAAGGAAGTCATTCGCAGCACATGGCGAACCCACTAAAAAAATCAGTGCATAGAGAAAATATTTCATCTAGCGCAACCGTCCAACAGGTGCCAATGCTCTAGACAAACTGGCTTCGCCTCTTCCCCAAACGGTTGGGTCGCAAGTCGGAAAACAAGTCAAAGTGTCGTACCGCGCCGTATCGAGAATGATAGAACTTGTCTTGATGGCATCCAGGTTCGGGAATTTTTGCATCACAACTGCGGCATAACCTGCCACGACAGGTGCCGAAAAGGAAGTTCCTTGACCGACAGGGGAGCCTTTCCCGTTGAATGCGACAGAGTATGAGGAATAAGGGTCACGTCCATAGGCGAAAACAAACCTATCAGAAATGGCCGCATTGGTACCTGCATAGTTGGAATAATACCGAGTCGTTCCAATCAATGTGTCTATATTGGCCTTGCTTGCGGTGGTTCCATTTCGATCTAAAGCGCCGACGATCAATAGCCGTGATGCAATGCTGGCGTTCGCAACTAAAGCCGCGGTAGTGGTGTCGTATTTTGCATCCTGATAAGCGTTGCCGGCAGACTTCACCACAACTGCATTCACCATATTCGAAATATTGAAGCCGTTCGATGTGGTATTTAACAGCGCAACTACATTGTTGTTCCATCCGGAACTGGTCGACGTTAGCGTCGAAAAATCAGCGCTCGTCGGTGATCCGCCACACCCGTTGTTACACGGGGTAAAGCCAAGGCTCATGTTGATGACATGGGTGTTGACTGGCGTGCTTAAGTCCGAACCGGTATTCCCTGCTTTGCCGACCGAATTCAAGTTCAAGTCGAGTCCGCTGAGATTGGCATAAGGTGCTATCAATCCTGTGATCAGCATGGTGTGCAAACCATGGCATTCGTTATTTGTTCCAGCCGTGTCATCGCAGCTGGCTATATTCGCATAGCTGTCAAGCAGGGTTATATTTTTGCCTGCGCCAGTCCAGCCTGAATTCCAAGCGGCCAGCACATCAGCCGATGGCTTGTTAATAGTAGGCCCGAGGCTAGAGGACGCGTAGCTAGTGATGCTTCGCCCCATGAGATGCAAAACCCCGAGTTGTGCCTGTGCAGCGGCGGAGGGGAACATCGCTGCGAAAGCAGGGCCATTTTTGTCAGGTGTTCCCCACGATAAGTTGTAATTTGTCGTTGTGGTTGAAACATTTGCGTTTGGATCTGTGATCGGGGTCGCTAGGCCCGCAAGTGTCGTTTGTAAGAATGGTTTAGAACTCGTTCCATCTTGCGTCGTTGTGACATATCCATCTTGGTACGTCGTCACAACACTGGTTTCGCTTGGCGGGGTCACTGTTCCGGTTGTTGTCCAGTTGGCTGGGTAAGCGGCTGCCGTGTAGACCGGTGCTGATGAGGTACCTGGCGTGGTTTCGACCCTACCGGCGCCTTCACCGTTCGCATTTTGGGCTGTCGACCCAGCCCCTGGACGCACCGCAGATCCACCACCGCCGCCGCCGCAGGCTGCGAAAAGAGCGGTAGTGAGCACTATCGACCATCTTTTTAAGATTGCCATATTTTTCATATAAAACTTTTAGTAAGAATATTACCTTTGTAACACTATTACACATAATTTTGATAACTGTTACATCTTGCAGGCTAGCTTTGACCTGAATGGCATGTGGGGCAGAAGTGGCAACATATGACGCGCGCAGACCTTGTCCAACGGCGAAGATTGAGATTTCACAAGCGTTTGAGCAGAACCCGGTGCAAGCAGCGGGAGGTCTCTATTTTGAAAAACGGAGGGGGCGCGCAGCGCAGACAAGGTTGCTGGCTGCTTGTGATCACGGATAAAAAGACAAAAGCTGCCGATGTCCGATGCTGCACATGCCGTCAAAATTGGCGGGTGTGCTTTTGGGTAGGCAGGAATGCAAAACGCGCCCGAAGGCGCGTTTTTACTATCTTCCTGGCGGAAGCGGTGAGA
>CANFXC010000041.1 GCA_947450765.1 Comamonadaceae bacterium
GATTCAGAAACAGCCGCAGAGTCTATTGGCCTGAACCCGGTGCTCATCAAGACCACGGCATTCGCGGTGTCGGCGCTGTGTGCTGGCGCAGCCGGAGCCTTGTTTGCACCGCTCTCCGGCATGATCACGCCGCACACGTTTGGCTTTGGGCAATCTATTTTGTTTGTGCTGGTGTTGATGTTGGGTGGCACCGGTACGGTGCTGGGGCCGGTGGCCGGCGCCTTGGTGGTGGGCTTGCTACCCGAGCTGCTGTCTAGTCTTGAGGAGTACCGGCTGCTTTTCTTTGGCGCTTTGTTGCTGGTCGTGCTCTGGGTTGCGCCCACCGGTCTCGTTGGCTTTTGGCAAAGTCTGCGGCAGCGCTGGTGGCCGCAGGCTCCGCCGTCTGACGTGGCTCATGATGGCCTGGTTGTTGGCTTGCCTGAGCGGGTGCGCTTGCCGATGTCAGCGCAGGGCCTGAGCAAACAGTTTGGCGGGGTCAACGCGGTCAGTGACTTGAGCTTTACCGCGTCCACCGCAAATGTCACCAGTTTGATTGGTCCGAACGGTGCGGGCAAGTCGACGGCGCTCAACATGCTGAGCGGTTTCTACACACCTTCCCTCGGTAGTTTTGCGCTGGGGAGTCATGCGCTCGCGGGTCAGTCAGCGTTGCAAATTGCCCGACGCGGTGTCGCACGCACGTACCAGACATCACTGCTTTTCAATTCGCTCAGCGTCGCTGACAACGTCTTGCTGGGGATGTGCAAGGGGCAATTGGGCGGCTTGCTGGGTTCGGCTCCGGTGCAATCTGCGGGTGCCCGCAAGCGTGCCCATGCGCTGCTTCATTACTGCGGATACCGCGGCCGCTTGGATGAGCCCGCTGCCAATCTGGCCCATGTGGACCGCCGTCTGGTGGAGATTGCCAGAGCGCTGGCGTTAGACCCTGACGCGCTGCTGTTGGACGAGCCTGCTGCAGGTTTGTCGCGGGAAGATAAAACCAGTTTGGCAAGGCTGCTTAGGCGCATTGCAGACGCGGGCATCACGGTGCTGCTGGTTGAGCATGACATGACCTTGGTGATGGACATTTCTGACCAAATCGTGGTGCTGGATGCGGGTCAGCGGCTGGCGTTGGGGACACCGGCCGAAGTGCAATCGAATCCGGCTGTGCGCCAGGCTTACTTGGGTGAGGCGCTGGTGAACGATGCCGATTCAGCCCATGCGGTCAACCCGGTAACAGCCTTCGACACGCCAGCCCTTGAAGTCCTGGGCGTGAATGCCTTGGTGGCCGGTTATGGCGGTGATCCCGTGCTGCATTCGGTGGATTTGCAGGTGCGACAGGGCGAGGTGATTGCTTTGTTGGGTGCTAACGGCGCAGGCAAGTCCACCTTGATGCGTTCGCTGGCGGGTTTGCATCGCCCGGTGCAAGGGGGCATCCACCTAGAGGGGCGTGACGTGACCCAGACGGGTGCTGAAGACGTGGTGGCTTGGGGCATGGTGCTGGTGCCAGAAGGTCGACAGGTCTTCCCTGAATTGAGCGTGCTGGACAACATTCGTCTGGGTGGATTTTTGTACCCTGACGACCTTGATGCCAAAGTCGAAACCATGCTGGTGCGCTTTCCCCGGCTGCGTGAACGGCTGCACCAACGCGCAGGCTTGTTGTCTGGTGGCGAGCAGCAAATGCTGGCAATCGCGAGGGCACTGATGTCCAGACCGCGCATTTTGTTGCTTGACGAGCCGTCCCTCGGCCTGGCCCCCAAAGTGATTGCCGAGCTGTTCGCCTCGATGGTGGACATGCGGCGCAGCGGTATGACGCTGCTGCTGGTCGACCAGATGGCAGGGCTTGCGCTGGCATTGGCTGACAGGGCTTATGTGATGGACGGCGGTCGCATTGTGGCTCAGGGGTCTGCCGCAGAGATCGCGGCGAACAACACGCTGGCCCAAGCTTATTTGGGTGAAAAATAAAGACCTTCGCAGCATGTTTGAACGTTTAAAAAATACCCGTGTCTTGGTCATTGGTGGCAGCTCCGGCATTGGCGAGGCCACTGCGGCGCTGGCGCTTAAAGAAGGTGCCCAAGTCACCATTGCGGCGCGCTCGCAGCTCAAACTCGAGGCCGCTTTGCAGCGCCTGCCCACGGGCGCACGTGCGGTGGTGCTTGACGTTGTGGACGCGACGGCGGTGGCTGCATTTTTTGCGCAGCACGATGCTTGGGACTATGTGGTTCTCGCGGGCTCCTCTACGCGCGTCGGCTCTGTGCGGGAGCTGCCGCTTGACGATGCACAAGCCGCGATGCAAAACAAGTTTTGGGGTGCTTACCACGTTGGGCGTTACGCTCAATTTTGCACAGGGGGCTCACTGGTTTTTGTGTCCGGGGTGTTCAGCATTCGGCCCAGCAAAGCGGCTGTGCTTCAAGGCGCGATCAACGCCGCTGTGGAGTCGTTAGCGCGTGGGTTGGCGCTTGAGCTGGCCCCTTTGGTGCGCGTGAACACTGTCTCCCCAAGCACCACGGCGACCCCGTTGTGGGAGCGCTTGGGAGAAGCAGGGCGAGCCCACAAGTTTGCGACCATGAGCGCACGGCTACCCGTTGGCACGGTTGCCCAACCTGCTGATATTGCAGAAGCTATTTGGGCTGTGGCGCTGAACCGCTTTGCCACAGGCTCTACCGTGCTGGTGGACGGTGGCGACGCCTTGGTTTGATTTTGAATGGATGTGATCACCGATGAAACTTCTGAACGTCCCCATCATTGACATCGCACCCTTTGCACACGGCAGTGCAGCCGACAAACTGGCGGTTGCCACAGCCGTCGACCAGGCTTGCCGCGACATTGGTTTTTTGGTGATTCAGGGCCATGGCGTTAGCCCAGAGCTGATCAACACCGTCAGGCGCGTGTCGCGTGATTTCTTTGACTTGTCGCTGGCTGAAAAACAACGCGTTGCACGCCCGGCAAAAGACGTGGCACGTGGCTACATCGGGCTGGATGAAGAATCTCTGGCCCGCTCGCGTGACCCGTCCGCCTATGGCAGCGACCTGAATGAAAGTCTCATGATTGGCCCGGTCGATGAGGTGCCGTCAGACTACGCTTTGGCCCCTGAAGCAGGCCAACATTTCGCGCCTAATATCTGGCCCGAAAATCGGCCTGGCTTGCAAGAGGCCTACACCGCTTACTACCGTGCCATGGGCGATCTCGCCCAAACACTGATGCGTATTTTTGCGGTCGCGCTGAAGTTGCCAGAGCAGCATTTCGACAGCTTGATTGACCGGCACATCAGCCGTCTGCGGGTACGTAACTACCCTGCGCAAGTGACACAACCCATGCCTGGACAGATTCGTGCCGGAGCGCATTCTGACTATGGCAGCCTGACCATTTTGGCGGCTGAAGACAAGCCCGGTGGTCTGCAGGTGTGCAATGCTGCAGGCCAATGGGTCGACGTTCCCATCGCCGCAGATTGCTTTATCGTCAATATTGGAGACTTGCTCGAGCTGTGGACCAACGACACTTGGGTCTCTACCTTGCACCGGGTCGTGAATCCGCCGGCCGATGTGGGCAGCGACAGTCGCAGGCAGTCATTGGTGTTTTTTCACAACCCGAATTACGACGCGAAAATCGTCAGTCTGGTGCCCAACGACGCACCAAAATATGCGCCCACCACATCGGGTCACCACCTGCGAAAGTTGTTCACAGCAACGCAAAACGGCTAAGCCGAAATGTCGATAAGCCACCACGAAGTTTTGCGGTGGTTTCAGAGCAGCTTCCCAGGGTTCATGATGTGATTCGGGTCAAAAGCGCGTTTGATGCGCAGCATCAGTTCCATCTCCAGAGGTGACTTGTAGCGTCGCAGCTCTTCCCTGCGCAGCTGACCGATGCCGTGTTCTGCACTGATGCTGCCATTGAAATCCAACACCAGATCGTGCACCACGCGGTTGATCAGCAAGGTGTGCTCATGGATGGCGGCGCTGGACAGGTCTGCTGGCAGCAGAACGTTGTAATGCAGATTGCCATCGCCAAGGTGTCCAAAGTTAATGATGCGGCCAGTTGTTCCCGCGGCCGCTGTTGCTGCGAGTACGGCCGCACCGGCTTGCGCTACAAAAGCGGCCAAGGCTGAAATCGGCAGGGCAACGTCGTGTTTGACGACGGCACCGGCCCGCACCTGCGCTTGCGAAACCCCCTCACGAAGTTTCCACAGGGCGGCCACTTGCGCTTGGCTGGTGGTCATGACCGCGTCATCAATCAAACCGTCGGCCATGGCGTTGGAGAGCTCGTTTTCAAGCATCTCCTGAAGGCCGCTGTCTTCTGTATCGCTCAGTTCTATCAGGGCGTTGAAGGCGCTGTGGCCTGTGGTGGGTGCGCGCGTTTCAGTGACGTGCTTGAGCACCAAGTCCAGCGAGTCCTGAGACATCATTTCAAAGGCGGTCAGGCGCTCACCGCAGCGTGAACGCAACACGCTCAGCAAGGTCACCAGTTGCTCAAGGCTGGGCGCCGTCACCCAAGCGGTCGTCCGCGCGGTAGGCTGTGCAAATAGCTTGAGCACGGCGCCGGTGATGATGCCCAGAGTGCCTTCTGAGCCGACGAACAGGCTGCGCAAATCGTAGCCCGTGTTGTCCTTGCGCAGACCGCGCAGGCCGTTCCAGATGCGGCCGTCAGGCAGCACCACTTCGAGCCCGAGCACCAAGTCGCGCATGTTGCCGTAGCGCAGTACCGCGATACCGCCGGCATTGGTGGCTAGATTTCCGCCCACCGTGCAACTGCCTTCGGCCCCCAGACTGAGCGGAAAAAATCGCTGAACATCGCGCGCTGCTTCTTGGACACGCGCCAAAATCACGCCGGCGTCGACAGTCAAGGTGTTGTTGATGGCGTCTACCGAACGGATCTGGTTCATGCGGGTGGTGGACACAATCACTTGCGCGCCGCTGTTGTCGGGCGTGGCGCCGCCACTCATGCCTGTGTTGCCGCCCTGGGTCACGATGGGTGTGTGGGTGGCGTGGCAAATGCGCACGACAGCGGCCGTTTCAGCCGTGTTGGCTGGTCGAACCACCACCGGCACACGGCCGTGCCACTTGCCAAGCCAGTCGTTGGTGTAAGCGGCTTGATCTTCAGTCGTCGTCACCAAGCCTGCAGGTCCCACCACGGCCAACAGTTGGTTGATCAGGTTGTCGGTGGTGTGATCAAGCACGAGCAGCTCCATGCCAGTTAAGGCGAACACGTCCCATAGCCATAGCAACTGCTGCTTGGCTCGGCTCGACAACGGGAATACCCAGTGCGGCTTGCAGCGGCTGCTGGTAGCGCGCCATACCGGCACACCCCATGACGATCACGTCAGCCCCTTTTTCTGCGCGCAGGCGTTGGCCCGTGGCAATCATTCGAGCCAAAGTGACCTCGTAATTTTCAAGCTCCGTGACCTGAAGCCCGATGGCCATTTCACCCGCGAAGCGGTCGAGTACGCCCATGGCGCCATACGTTCGCAAGTGGCGTGGAATGGAGGTCTCCAAAATAGCGATCACGCCGAAGCGTTGGCCTATCGTCAAGGCGGTCAAGACACCACACTCACTGATACCCAAAACGGGGATGGCCAAGGGTTGTGCCAACGCCTCGCGCACCGCAAAGAGGCCGGGGTCGCTGAAGCAAGCAATGACCACGGCGGCGGCTGTCGGTTGTAAAGAACGGGCCAGCTGCACCAAGGGCAGGGTGACCGACTCCACGTCGAACTGGGTCTGGATGCCCGGCGGTCCGACCTCCAAAGTCAGGCACTCAATTCGGGGCCCGTCCGCGCTTCGCAAAGGCGCCATGGCGAGGTCAATGCCGGCCGTGACCGCACGCGTGCTGTTGGGGTTGATGACATAGAGAGTTGGCGTCATGGATGTTCCTGGCGGGCTTCGGCGACGAGGTGGCGGGTGCTGACAAATTTGAAGATCAATGGTTCTGTTTGAACTCTAACCCGCGCCTTCAGGCATGGTCCTTGCAAGTTTGTCGTGTGCCCATAACCTGTTGTTAAGTGAACTTATTTATCACCTCAAGGATTGCATGACTTTGAACCTGCGCCAGATCGAAATATTTCGCGCGGTGATGACCACTGGATCCATCAGCGGAGCCTCACAACTGCTCTTCGTCTCTCAGCCAGCTGTCAGCCGACTCTTGTCCCACACCGAGCAGCGCGTAGGCTTTGCGTTGTTCGAGAGAATCAAGGGTCGCCTGTATGCGACACCTGAAGCGAAGAAACTGATTCATGAAGTCGACCTGGTCTATCAGGGCGTGCAGCGCGTCAACGAACTGGCCGCTGATCTGGCCAGAAACCGCAGCGGAATCCTGAACATTGTGTCAAGTCCGAGCGTTGGGCAGATGCTCATACCCGAGGCCTTGGCCTTGTTCCAAGCCCGGCACAAAGATGTCAAACTGACTTTTCAGTGTCTCGGGTATAGCTACCTCAAGGAGCGCTTGCTGAGTCATCGGGCAGATCTTGGCATCATCATTTTGCCTATGGAACACCCCAGTCTGGAGGTGACTCCGTTGTGCCGAAATCGGTTGGTTTGCATCCTGCCCTACAACCATGAATTGACGCGCCGTGCGACCCTGACACTGGCCGATTTACGGCCGTACCCCCTGATCTCTTATGAGAGAGACACGCCGTTCGGCGTCATGGTGACGGAGATGTACCAAGCGGCCGGCGAACCACTGGACCCGGCCATTGAAGTGGGTTCGCCCCAAAACGCCGGCTCACTGGTGCACATGGGTGCAGGGGTGGCGCTGGTCGATGAATTTTCGGTGCGCAGTTGGTCTGGCAGCAGCCAGTTGGTGGTGCGCCCGGTGGTCAATGCACCAATGTTGAACGTCAATCTGGTGCACATGCGTTTTGAGCCTTTGTCGCAGTTGACGCAAGCCTTCATCGCGCAACTGAAACAGCTTGTGCAGCAGCAGGGCACTGGAACACTCTAACGTGCTGGGTCTTAACACCAAGTTATGAAGTGCCTACAAAAAGACACGCGACATTTTCATGGAGCCGGGCCAATATCTACACCCAGAAGCTGATCACTTTGATGAAAGCTCTTGTTGTCTATTTACACCATGCCCCTTCAACTTATTTCGCCAGCCGCCCAAACTCTTCAAGACGCTTGCGGTGTTTTCACCATCTGCCCAACGCCATTTGCCATCGACGGATCTGTCGACCTTGACAGCATTGGAACGCTGGTCGATTTTCAAGTGTCGGCCGGTGTTGTCGGTTTGGCTATTCTTGGCTTTCTGGGTGAGGCGCACAAATTGTCGCAACAGGAGCGTCTGGACGTGATCAAGACCTTCATCACATGCGCGGCAGGTCGCGTGCCGGTCTGGGTCGGTGTCCGCGCGTTGGGCATAGCAGGTGCTATCGAGCAGGCTCGCGAAGCCGAGATGCTGGGTGCTCAAGCGGTCTTTGTCGCGCCGCTGGACAAAGCCTCCGATGCGCAGCAGTTTGACTACTACAAGGTGGTTGGCGAGTCGGTGAAAATTGCCGTCGTCATTCACGATTTCCCCGACTCTTTCGGCACCGAGATCAAGGCTGAGGTGGTCGCACGTTTGGGTCGTGAAGGCGGCGTGAACATGATCAAGATGGAAGAGCCTCCTGTCGGTCAGAAGATCACCAAGATTCTCGACCTGGCCGAAGGCAATATCAAGATATTCGGCGGCCTGGGCGGGGTTTACTTCCTCGAAGAATTGCAGCGTGGTGCTGTTGGCACCATGACCGGCTTCGCCTTTCCAGAAATTCTGGTCAGCATCTACCGCCACTACGTCGCCGGTGACATAGCTGGTGCCGCCGCTGTTTTTGACAAATACTGCCCGCTGATCCGCTACGAGTTTCAGCCCAAGGTCGGCCTGGCCTTGCGCAAGTACATCTACATGCGCCGCGGAGCTATCGCTTGCGATGCGATCCGTTCGCCCGGCATTCGGATCGACCCGGTCACGACGCGCGAACTCGAGGCTGTCATTGCCCGAGTCGGACTGGCCGTTGACTCGCCAGCCATGAAGTTCTGATTTCCCTTTTCTTTTTTCTTTTCCGTCACACAGTCCTTCAACTTTTTAAACACCGAGAGCAACCATGATCCTTCTGCGCGCACCTCATTTGGCTTTGACTGCCATCTCCATGTCTCTGGTTCTGATGAGCCTTCCCGCCGGCGCCCAGACGCGCGCTGAAACCATACGCTATGTCACCGGTGCGAGCGTCAACACGCTGGACCCGACCATGCTGGGCACAACACGTGAAGCCTTTGCCGTTGGCATGAGTACCTACGACCGTCTGGTGTCCTTTGGCAAGAAAAAGCAGGGCGACAACTGGGTCTTTGATCTTGAGAAGATCCGTGGCGAACTCGCCGAGCGCTTTGTCATCAGCCCCGACGGCCTGAAGATCACCTTCTACTTGCGCAAGGATGCCAAATTTCAAGACGGCACCCCCGTGACCGCCGACGACGTGAAGTGGTCCCTCGACCGCGCCGTGATGGCCAAGTCGCTGGCCAGCGCGCAACTGCTCACGGGCTCAATGACCAGCGCCGACCAGTTCAAGGTGATTGACGCCAGCACCTTTGAAGTCACGCTGCCCAAGCCTGACCGTTTGGCGCTCTCGAACCTCGCAACGGTTTACCCGATCATCATCAATTCGAAACTGGCCAAGTCGCACGCGACGCCGGATGACCCATGGGCGCAGAACTGGCTCAAGGCGAATACCGCAGGCAGCGGCGCTTACAGCGTCGAAGCATTCAAGCCCGGCGAGCAAATCATCCTCAAGCGCAATGAAGCTTGGACGCGCAGCGCCGACGGCAAACCGGCGCCTTTCAAACGCGTGATCTCGCAGACCATCCCTGAAGCCGCAACGCGCGCAAATTTGGTCGAGCGTGGCGATGCAGACCTCACCATCGACCTGCAGGCCAACGACGCAGCATCTCTGGCAACCAAGGGAAAAGTCAAAGTCATCTCGACGCCTCAGTACAACGCGGTGAGCTTCATTTCGTTCAACACGCAAATGGCTCCCTTCAACAACGTCAACGTGCGCCGCGCCATCGCTTATGCGCTGCCCTACGACGATATGTTCAAAGCCGCGCTGTTTGGTCGCGGCAAGCCGCTGTTCAATGCGACCTGGAAAGACGGCCCGCCGAGCGCCGAATTCCCGATCGTGCAACCTGTCAAGCTTGACCTGGTCAGGGCCAAAAAACTACTCGCCGACGCTGGTTTCCCTAACGGATTTGAGACAACGTTCAGCTTCAACCTCGGCCAGGCCAACATAGCCGAACCAATGGCAGCGCTGATCAAGGAATCGCTGGCCAAGATCAACATCAAGGTTGACATCCAGAAGTTGCCTGATGCGCAAATGTCCACGCTCATCAATGAGAAAAAAGCGCCGTTCTTCACCGAGAACATCGTGGCTTGGCTGCCATCAAACGACTACTTTTACCGGAACTTCTACACCGGCAACCAGCGTTGGAACTACAGCTCACTGAACGATCCCAAGCTGGTTGAAATCGCAGAGAAAGCGCGCTTCGAGACCGACCCCGGAAAATATGCGGCCTATGCCAAACAGCTGAATGCGATGGCCTTCGACCTGATGGCGCAAGTGCCTATCTGGCAAGCCAGCCAGGACGCGGTGATGGCGCCTTCCATTGAAGGTTATGTGTACCAGTTCCATCGCCAAGTCGACTTCCGCGATATTTCCCGCAAGTGAGCGCGGACCAGGCCAACGCCCCACCACCAGCTGAACAGATATGAGTCTATTTGTCATCACATTGCGCCGTGTCGGGCGGCGCTTTGTGTCCTCAATGCCGGCCTTGGTCGGGGTGTTGGTGTTCACCTTTTTGCTGATGCGGGTGTTGCCGGGTGACCCCGCCGTGTACTTCGCGTCGGGGTCGAACGCCGGTCAGGCTGAAATTGAACAGGTGCGCAAGCAGATGGGCCTGGACAAGCCGATTCCCGAGCAGCTGGTGCTTTATCTGAAAGATGTGGCAACCGGCAAGCTCGGAAATTCCATGACGACGGGTCAGCCGGTGCTGGCCGACATCAAGCAACGTCTGCCTGCTTCGCTGGAACTGACATTCACAGCGCTGTTGATCGCCCTGTTCAGCGCGGTGCCATTGGGAATTTGGGCGGCACTCAAGGCGGGTTCTTTTCTTGACCATGCGGTGCGAATGTTCTGCGTGATCGGTGTTTGCGTGCCTACATTTGTCTCGGGTCTGGTGTTGATCTATGTCTTTTATTACCTCTTCGGCATCGCTCCTGATCCGACCGGACGGCTGGATGTGTTTGCCGCGACGGCACCCAACATCACTGGGTTTTTGTTGATCGACTTTCTCATCGTCGGAGACATGGGCGGCTGGTGGGCGGCCGCCACGCAGCTGATCTTGCCGGCGCTGACCATGGCTCTCTTTGTGTTGGCGCCAATCGCTCGCATCACACGGGCCTCGATGCTGGCCGCGCTGGGCAGCGATTTCGTCCGCACCGCGCGTTCTATTGGTTTGCCGGCCTGGCGCATCGTCATCACGTATGCCTTGCGCAATGCCTTGTTGCCGGTGCTGACCATCCTTGGCATCGTTTTTTCAACCATGCTGGGCGCCAACGTGTTGGTTGAAAAAGTCTTCTCCTGGCCTGGTGTCGCGTCGTATGCGCTCGACTCGTTGCTGGCGTCCGACTATGCGCCGGTGCAGGGCTTCGTTTTGTTAATGGCTTCCATCTTTGTGCTCGTCAATCTTTTGATCGACATTCTCTACAGCATCTCCGATCCCCGGATCTCCATCGAATGACCACTGCCACCTCATCAACCTTTGGTCACATCGGCTGGGTGCTGCGCGGCAATCCGTTGACCGCCGTGGCGGCAGTCGGTGTCGCCATCTTGTGCTTGCTGGCCCTTGTCGGGCCCTTCATCGTGCCTTACGACCCGATCGCATCGAACGTGGCGATGGCGTTGCAGCCGCCCAGTGCAATGCATTGGGCCGGCACTGACCAGCTAGGGCGCGACGTCCTCAGTCGCACCGTCGTCGCCGCCCGGCTTGACCTGATGATTGCCGCTTCAGCGGTGAGTCTGTCCTTTGTAGTCGGTGCTGTTGTGGGCAGCATCTCTGGCTATGTCGGTGGCCGGTTGGACCGGGTCATCGGCCGCTTCGTCGACGTGTTGATGGCTTTTCCTCTTTTTGTGCTGGCCATGGCGCTGGTTGCTGCGCTGGGCAATCGGGTTGAAAACATCGTCATCGCCACCGCATTCATCAACCTGCCTTTCTACATCCGTTTTGCGCGTGCAGAAGTCAACGTTCGGCGAAACGCTGGTTGGGTTGAGTCGGCGCGGGCCTGCGGCGATTCACACTTGTCGGTCATCCTGCGCTTTTTACTGCCCAATATTTTGCCGGCCATGGCTGTGCAGATATCGCTGAATTTAGGCTGGGCGGTGCTGAACGCGGCCGGTCTGTCTTTCATCGGTCTGGGTGTGCAGCAACCAACGCCGGAGTGGGGAATCATGGTCGCCGAAGGCGCGCGCTTCATCTCGACGGGTAACTGGTGGCTGGTTGCCTGTCCCGGTTTTGCATTGATGGTCACGGTGCTGTTTTTCAATTTACTGGGTGACGGTCTACGGGACATTCTGGACCCAAGGATGCGGACATGAGCGCCCCCCAACTACTCACTATTGACGATTTGCATGTCAGCTTTTCAACACGCCGCGGCATGGTGCAAGCGGTGCGGGGCATCAGCCTGCAATTAGATGTCGGCGAGACGCTGGGCATCGTCGGCGAAAGTGGCTCCGGCAAGTCAGTCACTGCCTTTGCGGTCACTCATTTGCTCGAGGCAGCCGGCCGCATCACCGGCGGCAAAATCGGCTACAAGGGCCAGGACATCACACACGCGAATTGGAAGACACTTCGCTCTGTGCATGGTGCTGCGATCTCCATGATCTTTCAAAACCCGCGCGCTGCGCTGAACCCGATTCGCACTGTCGGATTGCAAATTGCCGATGCGATCCGCGTGCATGCCCTCATCACGCCGGCAGAGGCCCGTGCCCGTGCGCTGGACTTGCTGCGCGACGTGATGATCCGTGAACCCGAAAAGCGGCTGGACGCTTACCCGCATGAACTGTCGGGTGGCATGTGCCAGCGCATCATGATCGCCATGGCGGTGGCCAGTGAGCCTGACCTGCTGATTGCCGACGAGCCAACCACCGGCCTGGACGTGACCACGCAGAAGACGGTGATGGACCTGCTGGCCAGCATCACCGCTAAGCGGGGCATGGCGACTATCCTGATCACCCACGACCTTGGTTTGGCCGCCAAGTATTGCGGTCGCGTCACCGTGATGGAGCGTGGGTTGATGGTGGAGGACGCACCGCCCAAGCAACTGTTCAGTGCGCCGTCGCACCCTTACACAAAGCGGCTGGTGGCGGCATCGCCGACCTTGACATCAACCATCAATGATCTGGTGGTGGGTGTGGGGCAGGGTAGCTCTCCCATCGTCCCCAAGCCTGCAGTGAAATTACCGCCCGGTACGCCGATGCTGCTCGAAGTGCAGCAACTCTCTAAGCACTATCCCGGTGGTATCACGGCGGTGAACAAAGTGTCCTTCACCTTGGGTCGCGGCGAAAGCCTTGGCTTGGTTGGCGAGTCTGGTTCTGGCAAAAGCACGATCTCACGCCTGCTGTGCCGCTTGATTGATGCGAGCGAAGGTGACATCTTGTTCGACGGCGGCACGGTCGGTGGCATCGCCGCCCGTGACTTTCACAAGTCGCCCCTGCGCAAGGATATTCAGATCGTCTTCCAGGATCCACACGACAGTTTGAACCCCCGTTTTTCTGCGTTTGACTGCATCGCGCATCCGTTGCGCCGTTTGATGGGTATGCGCACGGGCGAAGAATTGACCAACGCGGTTCATGACTGCGCACTGCGTGTGGGTCTGCCCTTGGACTTGCTGGAGCGTTTTCCGCATCAGTTGTCGGGCGGGCAGAAGGCGCGTATCGGTATTGCCCGGGCGATTGCTTGCAAGCCACGCCTTCTGGTGCTGGACGAGCCGACGGCCGCGCTGGATGTGTCCGTGCAGGCCGTGATCTTGCAGCTGCTGGACCGCCTGCGCCGTGAAGAAGACCTGGCTCTTCTGTTTGTCAGCCACGACTTGAATGTGGTTCGCATGATGTGTGAGCGGACCATCGTGTTGCGCAACGGTGAGATCGTTGAAGCAGGCCTGAGTAGCGACATCTTCAGCTCGCCGAAGTCTGACTACACGCGCGCACTGATTGCGGCCATTCCGCACTTTGAGCCCGATGCACCGCAGACCCCTTTGGCTGACCTCGTCGTTGAGCCCGCATGAGAACCTTGATCTTTGGTGGCACCGGATTCGTCGGCCTGAACATCGCCGAACGCCTGCTGACGGATGGCCAAGATGTGCTTTTGTTCGACCAGACGGCGCTGCCTGACGACGCGGCCAGCGTATTTGCAAAGCTACCGGGGCGCTTGCAGGTGGTGACCGGTGACGTGCGGTATACCGCTGCCATCTCTGCCGTCATCACACAGGGCATCGACGCCGTTGTGCTGGGTTCGGCCGTCACGGCTGACGCGCCCCGCGAAGCCCGCGATCCCGAGAGCATCCTGCAAGTCAATTTGATGCCCTTGCCGTCCATCCTTCGCGCGTGCAAGGATGCCGGTGTGCGGCGTGTTGTCAACCTGAGTTCTGCGGCCGCCTACGGGCGTGCCGTGATGGACGTGGCGCACGTGACTGAAGAGTCGCCGCCGCAACCCACAGGACTTTACGGTATTACCAAGTTAACGTCAGAGATGATCGGCGATCGCTTGGCCGGTCTGTGGGGCATCGACTTCGTCAGCCTGCGACTGAGCGCGGTCTTTGGTCCGTGGGAGCGCGCCACCGGCGTCCGTGACACCACCAGCGCACCTTTCCAGATCACGCAAGCTGCACGCCTTGGCCAGCCAGCACTGCTGCCCCGACCAGGGGTGCGCGACTGGGTCTACGCACCTGACGTTGCCTGCGCCATTGCCGAAGTGATCAAGGCGCCGGCGCTGTTGCATCGGCTCTACAACGTGTCTTCGCCGGAGCGCTGGTCGGCCCTCGACTGGGGTCAGCATCTGGCCTCGCTGCGGCCCGGCTTTGAATGCCGTCTGGTGCACGACGGCGAAGCGCCCAACATCGATTTTTATGCGTCCACCGACCGTGGCGCCTTGTCGGTTGAGCGACTTGCCAGCGAGCTCGGCTGGGCTGCTCGTTTCGGCATGCGTGCCTCGGCGGAACACCTGGACGCTTGGTGCCAGAGCTTCACAACATCAACCAAGGAGTCATCTTGAAACTGGAACAACGGGTGGTCGTGATCACTGGCGGTGGATCGGGCATTGGCCGCGCGACGGCCTTGCTCTTTGCGAAAGAAGGTGCACGCGTTGTGATCATTGACCGAGACCTTGCTGAAGCCGAACAGACAGCGTCACTCGTGCGCGACGGCGGCGGTGACGCCATGGCCTTCGGTGCCGATGTGGGTCAGCCCGGTACGGCGGATGCCAATGCCGCGGCCATTTTGCTGAAGTGGCGTCGTATCGACGCGCTGGTGTGCTCGGCGGGCGTGTCGGTCGGCGGCACTGTCATGACCACCTCGACGGACGACTGGGACGCGGTGTTCCGCACCAACGTCAACGGTACCTGGCTGTGGGCGAAAGCGGTCATCCCGACCATGCAGCGCGCGGGCAAAGGCTCTATCGTCACGTTCACCTCGCAACTGGCACTGGCGGGCGGGCGCGGCAACAGCGCTTACATCGCGTCCAAGGGCGCCATCATGAGCTTGACCCGCACCATGGCGCTGGACTTCGCGGCTGATGGCATTCGGGTCAACGCCATCGCGCCAGGTGCTATCGAC
This sequence comes from Comamonadaceae bacterium, assembly GCA_947450765.1. Taxonomy (GTDB): domain Bacteria; phylum Pseudomonadota; class Gammaproteobacteria; order Burkholderiales; family Burkholderiaceae_C; genus Polaromonas. The sequence goes on from CANFXC010000041.1 coordinate 14,813, forward strand.
ACGCCGATGCTGGCGCGCAGCTTCTTGCGCCATCCAGACCCCGAGCTGGCTCGCGAAAAGGCTCGCTTGCGGCATGCGATGGGCCGTTTTGGCCAGCCTGAAAATCTAGCCGAAGCGGCGCTCTATCTGGCCAGCGATGCGTCGGCCTTCTCGACCGGGACGACCCTGGTGGTTGATGGTGGGTGGCTCGCTGCATGAGCGCCTTGCTTGAACTAACCGACAGCGCTGCCCGTCTGCAGGCCTTGGAAGCGCTTGTCACGCGCGAGCTGCAAGCCATTGCACATCCCCTGGAGCCCTGGCTGACGCCACGCACCGGCCCCGACGGATTGCCCGCACTTGATGTGTTGATCATCGGCGCTGGCCAGTCGGGCAGTGCTATTGGCTTCGGCCTGTTGCGCTCGCAGGTCAGCAACATTTTGGCCATTGACGCTGCACCCGCTGGCCGCGAAGGGCCGTGGACCACCTATGCGCGCATGCACACTTTGCGCAACCCCAAACACTTCACGGGGCCGGACCTCGACATCCCGAGCTTGACCTGCCAGACCTGGTTTGAGGCGCGCTTTGGTGTTGCCGCCTGGGACGCACTGGACATGTTGCCCAGGGAGTTCTGGGCCGACTACCTGCTGTGGGTGCGTCGCCTGACCCGCGTGCCGGTGCAAAGCGAAACGCGTTTGGTGGCACTGTCTGAGGCCGGCGAATTGATCGCCGCCCGCGTCGAGGTGAAGGGCGAAACGAAGACCCTGTATGCCCGCAAGGTTGTGCTGGCGACGGGTCAGGAAAGCATTGGTCGTTGGTCCTTGCCTGCCAGCTTGAAAAAGTTGCCGGCATCGCACTGTGCCGTGACGGGCGACGCCATCGACTTCGCAGCGCTGCGCGGTAAAACAGTTGTCGTCACTGGCGCGGGTGCCTCGGCTTTTGACAATGCGGCCACCGCGCTTGAAGCCGGTGCCACGGTGCACTTGTTGTGCCGCCGACTGACGCCGCAAGTCGTGCAGCCTTACCGCTGGTTGACCTTTCGCGGCTTTTTACGCCACCTCTCAGACCTGGACGATGCCTGGCGTTGGCGTTTCATGCAGTACATCCTGGGCCTGCGAGAAGGCTTCACTCAAGCGACCTACGACCGCTGTAATGTGCAGCCAAAATTTAAGCTGCACACAGGCCGCGCCTTAACAGGCAGTGCGCTAGTGGATGAAAAGCTTGAGTTGCAAACAACGCAAGGGCCAATGGATGCCGACTTCGTCATCAGCACGACGGGCATCGACATCGACTTCACTGCGCGTCCAGAGCTGCAAAATTTTGCACACAACATTGCGACCTGGGCTGACCGCTACACACCGCCGGCCGATGAGCAAAGCGCACGCCTCGGCGCTTTCCCCTACTTGGCCGCTGACTACGCCTTCAGCGAGCGCGAACCCGGCCTGACACCTTGGATTGCCAACGTGCACCTGTTCGCCATCGGCTCGACGGTCAGCTTCGGCGCCTCGGGTTCATCGATCAACGCCATGACCACGGCTGTGCCCAAACTGGTGGACGGCATCACGCGGTCACTCTTCAGGCGTGACGTCAACCTTCACTGGGATTCCCTGCAGGCCTATGACGTGCCGCAGGCCATCTTGCTCGCGCCGCACAGCGCGCGGCAAACAACTTAACGCTCGAAGGACCACGATGGATTTGGGAATCTCTGGGCGAAGCGCTCTTGTCTGTGGCGCCAGCAAGGGCCTGGGCTTGGCTTGTGCGCAATCGCTGGCCGCCGAAGGGGTGGTGGTGACGTTGGTCGCGCGCGGCACCGAAGCTCTGGAAGCCGCCGCAGCGGCCATCCGCCAATCGACCAGCGGGGTGGTTCATACCGTTGCCGCCGACATCACCACGCCTGAAGGCCGAGCCGCAGCGCTGGCGGTCTGCCCGGCGCCAGACATCTTGGTGACGAATGCCGGTGGCCCCAAGCCAGGCGATTTTCGTGACTGGGAAAGATCGCATTGGATTGCCGCGCTGGATGCCAACATGCTGACGCCCATCGCCCTGATCAAAGCCACGGTGGACGGCATGATCGGCCGCCGTTTCGGACGGATCATCAACATCACGTCGGGTGCCGTGAAAGCGCCTATCGACATACTTGGTTTGTCCAATGGTGCCCGCTCCGGATTGACGGGTTTTGTGGCTGGACTGGCGCGCAAAACGGTGGCCCACAACGTCACCATCAACAACTTGTTGCCAGGCCCTTTTGAGACCGACCGTCTGCGAGACACGGCGCGTCAATGGGCGCTGCAAAGCGGCAAGAGCGAAGAGCTGGTGCTGAGCGAGCGCCGTGCGGCTAATCCGGCGGGCCGGTTTGGAACGCCCGCTGAATTTGGCGACGCTTGTGCCTACTTGTGCAGCGCACAGGCGGGCTTCATCACCGGGCAAAACTTGTTGCTTGATGGCGGTATTTACCCGGGAACTTTCTGATGACTATTTCAAATCACGATTTTGATATGACCGTTCGCGGCGGACGTATTTCGACCGACAGCAAGACCTTCGAGGCAGATATTGGCATCAAGGATGGTGTGATTGTCTGCATCCAGAAGAATCTTCCAGCCGGCCGTTGCGACATCGACGCCACAGGGCGTTGGGTCTTGCCCGGCGGGATTGACAGCCACGTGCACATTGAACAGCGTTCCGGCATGGGCATGATGTGCGCTGATGATTTTTATTCCGGCACGGTGTCCGCTGCATTTGGCGGTACCACCACCGTCATCCCGTTTGCAGCGCAGCACCGCGGTAAAAAAATACCGGAGGTGATTGCTGACTATGCGCAGCGTGCGCGTGAAAAGGCCGTGATCGATTACGGCTTTCATTTGATTCTCTCTGACCCTGACGAAGTGGCTCTCAAGGAAGACCTGCCCAAAGCCATCCGCGACGGCATCACCTCGCTGAAGGTCTACATGACTTACGACCAGCTCAAGCTGAGTGACTACCAGTTGCTCGACGTGATGGCGTTGGCGGGGACTGAAGGCGCGCTGGTCATGATCCATGCTGAGAACTACGACATGGTTCGCTGGATTGCCCAACGCCTGCTCGATCTTGGTAAAAGCACGCCCAAGTTTCACGCTGTCGCGCACGATGCGCTGACCGAGACGGAAGCCAGTTACCGGGCGATTGTGATGTCGCGTTTGATTGATGTGCCGGTGTTGCTGGTTCACGTGGGTGGGGCCGAAACGGTTGACCTGATCCGATCCGCGCAGCGACTGGGCAGCAAGGTTCACGCTGAGAGTTGCCCGCAATACATGTTTCTGACCGCTGACGATATTGACTTGCCTGGCGTCGAGGGCGCTCAATTTTGCTGCACGCCGCCACCGGGCGACCTGCGCTCGCAAGAAGCGGTTTGGGCCGGTCTGAAAGACGGCACCCTGCGGCTTTATTCGTCTGACCACGCGCCCTACCGAATGGACGCAAGTGGGAAGTTGCCCAGCGGTGAAGCCACCACCTTCAAACAGATGGCCAATGGTGTGCCCGGCATTGAGTTGCGCATGCCGCTGCTGTTTTCTGAAGGGGTGATGACGGGGCGCATCACGATTGAAGAGTTCGTCGCGTTGACATCCACCAACCATGCCCGCATGTACGGCTTGTCGCACTGCAAGGGCGATATCGCGGTCGGTATGGATGCCGACCTTGCGCTCTGGAATCCGGAGCGCGAGGTCACGGTTGATACCGCCATGTTGCATGACAACGTTGGCTACACACCGTATCAGGGCAAGCAATTGCGGGGTTGGCCTGAAGTGGTGGTGAGCCGCGGCCGCGTTGTGGTCCAAGATAACGCGCTGCAGGTTGAACGCGGTTCTGGTCAGTACATTCCGCGTCGCAGCCCTGAGGCGACCCTGCCTGCGAAAACAGCCGCTGGTGCGACCCGTCTGCCAGGGATGTTAGGCCTTAAAGGCAAAGCCTGGCCAACGCAATGAGTGCGCGCTGGCGAGGCCAGCCCTTGAGGGCATTACGTTAGTGCGATGCGATCCCGCGTGGTGGTGTAAAAGTTTGCGCCAAAGCGGCCGACCGGGAAATACGTGTCTAAATTGACGCGCCAGGTGTCCATGTCAACCAAGCCGTCACGCACATGCAACCATCGAATCTGACCGATGAAGACTTGGCGACTGGTGGTTTCCATTAATTCATACAGCGTGCATTCGAAGGCCACGGGGGCCTCGACGATGCGCGGCGGTGCGACGCGTAACGAAGGCGCAGCGTGCAAGCCCGCATGTGCTAACTCGCTGATGGTGTTGGGCAGATGGTCACCGCAGCGGTGCATTTTCTGCATCATGTCTTCATCGGTGATGTGCACGACGAACTCCCGGTCTCGCACAATATTGACCGCTGTGTCTTTGAGCGCAGCGTCATCCCTGGCGTTGATGCTGACCATGACGATGGGTGGGTCTTCGCCCACCATGTTAAACATGCTGAACGGTGCGGCATTGACCACGCCAGTTTCACTCAGGGTGGTGATCAATGCGATGGGTCGCGGCACGATCAGACTGGCCATGAGCTTGTAGCGTTGATACGCCGTCAGACTTTCAAGATCAATTTCCATATTTTTAGCTTGCTTTTCGAATGCAGTTTTAACCGACCAAGGGTTGCGGCAATGGCTCACCGGCACCCTTGCGTTCTGTGATGAGGTGATAGTGCTCGGGGCTGCGATGTTTTTCGAAGTTGAAAACATGCTTTCTAAATTCAGTACCGAGGTCCAAGTCTGCCTTGGTGAAGATCACCTCGTCTTCTTCCCCCAAGGTGCGTGCCACGATTTCACCGGTAGGTGCGACGATGACAGAACTGCCAATCATGTGAAAGCCGTCTTCAGAGCCGCATTTGGCTGCCGCTGCAACCCACATGCCGTTCATGTAAGCATTGCCCTGTACCGACAGCAGATGGCTGCTGGTGCGCAGGTGCGTCGGTTCGTTCCAGTGAATGTTCTTGGAGGGTGTGTTGTAGCCAAGCACCACCAGTTCAGCACCTTGTAGCGCCATGCTGCGGTAGGTTTCAGGCCAGCGTCGGTCATTGCAGATGCACATGCCCAGCCGAACATCCATGCTGTCCCAGACACCAAAACCGCGGTCACCGACGCTGAAGAATTTTTTCTCCAAGTGCTGAAATGGGGCATCGGGCAGATGATCAGTATGGCCGGGCAAATGAATTTTGCGGTACTTGCCAACGATGTTGGCTGACTTGTCGACCAAGACTGCGGTGTTGAAGGCTTGGCCTTCTGGGGTGAGTTCCGCATAGCCTAGATAAAAGCCGATGCCGAGTTTGCGTGCTTCGTCAAAAAGGGGCTGAACCGTCGGATTCGGCATCTCGGTTTCAAAGAATTTGTCGCGGGCTTCATTTTCCTCCATCCAGTAACGAGGAAAAAAGGTGGTCAGTGCGAGTTCTGGAAACACCACCATGTCGGCTTGCCTGGCTTTGGCCTCACGCATCATTTCCAAAAGTCGTTTGACCACAGTTGCGCGGCTGTCAGCCAAATGCACAGGCCCCATTTGTGCCACGGCGATGCCTATTGATCTGCGGGTCATATTTCACTCGAGCAGTTGAACATTTCTCGATCTTGCCGCAACTCGCAGCTGGCGTAAATCGAAGGTCGCTGCGCGCGAACCATGGGGTGGATCACGTGAAGCGCCCGCAACCCGCATGGATGCAAGCATTGGCGCATTTGCTGCAGTGAAATGCACTTGAGGGGTATAGCTTGATGTTAAGGATTCACATCGAAATTCGATGGAGATTTTTTTAAAATTACCGCCGTAGATACCGCCAAGTTGGCGGTATGTCATGGTGTGAGGTGAACTTGCTTGAGGCAACAAAAAACCCGCTAGGCCAATAGGACTGCGGGTTCTGAGGGTTCCTGACACTGTCTGAAACCGAAAAATGGTGGTGATAGGTGGACTTGAACCACCGACATCAGCATTATGAATGCTGCGCTCTAACCAACTGAGCTA
>CANFXC010000042.1 GCA_947450765.1 Comamonadaceae bacterium
CGTGGTTTTACCCGCGTCAGGGTGGGAAATAATGGCAAACGTGCGGCGGCGCTTGACTTGTTTTTCGATTTCGATGGTGTCGGACATAACCCACGATTATCGACTGCAAAGGCCTCAGTCCGGCTGGCGTTCAAAGCGCGCTTGTCTTAAACCGTCAATCACCACCTGTTCTTCGAACATGGCGGCTGGTCGGACCCACATCCCGCGTTCACCGTAAAGCGCCCGGTACAAGGTCATGGACTCCAAGCTTTCACTGTGACGCACGGTGCCGAGGACTTCATACATCAAGCCTTTGTAGTGCCGGTACAGGCCTTTCGGTGTTTCGATCAGGGTGGGCAAGGTGTCTGACATGGTGTTTTCGTGAGGGGTTGCTGTTGGCGCAGGCGCACACATGAGCTCGGTGGGACAATACCCGCATGCACCCTAACGCCCTATTAGACAGTTGTTCCGAGCTTATCAAGCAGGTTCTTAAATTTGATCACCCCGCCGACATGGTGGTGTCGCGCCATTTCCGTGAGCAGCGCCTCGGCCCTAGAGAGCGCGCCACCGTGGCTGAAACCATCTACACCGTGCTGCGCAAGAAGTCCTTGTTCACCAACCTAGCGCAGTCTGGCAGCGGTCCGATTGAACGCCGCTTGGCGATTCTTGGCTTTGCTGCCGAACGTGATTTTTTACTGGGCGCCTTGAACGACCAGGAAAAAGACTGGCTGTCTCGCTGTGACCAGGTCAAACCATCGGACCTGATGGAACTTCATCGGCACAACCTGCCGCAGTGGCTGGTGGACTCGCTGCGCGAGCAACTTGGCGCTGAGTTCTGGCCGCTGGTTGACAGCCTGAACGCGCCCGCCGGACTCGATTTGCGCGTCAACACGCTCAAAGACAAGCGCGCAGACGTTCAAAAAGAACTGGCCAAGGCGGGTGTTGCGACCACCGCCACGCCGTTTTCGCCGTGGGGCTTGCGCGTGCGCGACAAGGCTCAACTCGGCAAGCTCGACACCTTCACCCGCGGCGCGATCGAGGTACAGGACGAAGGATCGCAGTTGCTGGCAGTGCTGGTCGATGCCAAGCGCGGCGAAATGGTGGTTGATTTTTGTGCTGGTGCGGGCGGCAAAACGCTGGCCTTGGGTGCCAGCATGCGCGGCACTGGCCGGCTTTACGCCTTTGACACCTCGGGCCATCGGCTTGATGCGCTGAAACCTCGACTGGCCCGCAGCGGCCTGTCGAACGTGCATCCGGTGGCGATTGCGCATGAACGCGATGACCGTATCAAACGTCTGGCCGGAAAAATTGACCGCGTGTTGGTGGATGCGCCTTGTTCCGGTTTGGGAACTTTGCGCCGTAATCCGGATCTCAAGTGGAGGCAAAATCCCAAGCTGATTGCCGAGTTGTCGGCCAAGCAAACGGCGATTTTGCAAAGCGCCGCTCGGCTTCTGAAGCCGGGTGGTCGTTTGGTTTATGCCACTTGCAGCTTGCTGAAAGAAGAAAACGAGAACATTGCAGAGGCTTTCAGCGCAGCTAACCCGGGATTTCATTTGCTCCAAGCTGCTGAGGTGTTGACGCAAGCCGGTGTTGAGAATGCTCCCAAACTGTGTTCTGGCGCATTTCTGCGGCTCTGGCCGCATCAGCACCAGACTGACGGTTTCTTTGCTGCGGTCTGGCAAAAGGCTGATTCGGCCTCAGTTGAGGTCTGAAGATCGATGCAGATCTTCAACGTTGTCAGCTTGAAATCAATTTTTAGCGTTTTATAGCCAGATGAGATATTCCCCTACAGGGCTTGTTGCTTTTGCCTTGTCGGCCTACAATGTTGAGTGTTCGGAACGCCTTGCTAAGCTACGGCTGGCCGCTGCGAACTGTTTATAAGGACTCGTAATGACTTTATTTGACGCCGGCCTTGACTGGCTTGCTCACGGCCTCTGGAACATTGCTTGGTGGCAGATTGTGCTGTTCGCCTTGGCGGTCACGCACATCACCATGATCAGCGTGACCATTTTCTTGCACCGCCACCAGGCTCATCGGTCGCTGGACTTGCACCCGATTGCCTCGCATTTTTTCCGCTTCTGGTTGTGGCTGACGACAGGTCAGGTCACCAAAGAGTGGGCGGCGATTCACCGTAAGCACCACGCCAAATGCGAACAGGCTGAAGATCCACACAGTCCACACGTTTACGGCATCAAGAAAGTGCTGACGCAGGGCGCTGAGCTCTACCGTGCCGAATCCAAAAACCTAGAAACCATGGCTCGTTTCGGCCACGGCACGCCGAATGACTGGATCGAGCGCAATTTGTACACGCGCTTTTCTTGGCAGGGCGTTGGCTTGATGATGATCATTGACTTGGCATTGTTTGGTGCTGGTGGTCTGGCTGTCTGGGCCTTGCAAATGGCATGGACGCCGATCATGGCGGCCGGCATCATCAATGGCGCGGCGCATTATTGGGGTTACCGCAATTTTGAGGCGCCAGACGCGAGCACCAATATTTCACCGTGGGGCATCATCATTGCTGGTGAAGAGTTGCACAACAACCACCACACCTATCCAACATCTGCCAAGCTGTCGATCAAACCTTACGAGTTTGACATTGGCTGGATGTACATCACCATCTTGAAAAGCGTTGGCTTGGCCAGTGTCAAGAAGGTTCCGCCTAAGCTTCAGCATGGCAGTATTCGCCCTGTGGCTGATGAGAAAACGCTGGAAGCGCTGATCGCTCACCGCTACGAAGTCATGGCCCGTTATGCCCGTGAACTGCGCCGCGCTGGCAAAGTTGAAATCCAAACATTGCAAGCTCGTCAAGCGGATGTTTCGGCTCTGAAACTGGCCAACCGTTGGTTGCACCGTGACGACGACAAGGTGCCGGCAGAAGCCCGCACGCAATTGGCCCAGGTTCGTGCAGAGCATCCAGTGCTCGACAAAATGGTCACCATGCGTGAAGAGCTTCGTCAAATGTGGCTGAGCACATCTACCTCACGCGAGCAATTGGCTGTAGATCTGCAGGCTTGGTGTCACCGGGCAGAAGACAGCGGCATTGCGGCTTTGAAGGAGTTCTCTCACAAGCTTCGTTCGGCTCGGGCCTGATACCGCCCGACAGCTGTCGCTGTTTATCAAAAGCCGCTTCTTGGAGCGGCTTTTTTGTGGGTGTCTGTTGTTCTAGGGTGATCGAGTGAGCTTGTTTGCTTCGCACCGCTGAAGGCTTGGCCCGGAGCTCTCATACTGGGGTACCAGAAATCGACCCCCGGGCCAAGCCTTCAGCGGTGAATCTGTGGCGACTCATCGGTAGATGGAATGCGGGTAGTGCGCGGTAGCTTGTTTTTCTTGCCTTCTCCCTAATCAATGTCGCGCACAGAGGTTTGGCTTGGGGATGGGGTCGATTTCTGGTACCCCAGTATGAGACCGCAGCCCCAAGCCAGACCTCTGCACTCAGCCGCAGTTCGTGACTCGGTCTATCCGATCCTTCCTAAAGATGCCACAACCAACTCAGTGAATGAAAACCGATCAGCCATAAAAAAACCCGCCGGGGAGGGCGGGTTGATTCGTTGGTGCCGAAGCACCAGAAACACACTGAATTACTTCAGCTTGATTTCTTTGTATTCCACGTGCTTACGTGCCTTAGGATCAAATTTCATGATCAGCATTTTGTCAGGTGTGGTTTTCTTATTTTTGGTGGTCGTGTAGAAATGACCCGTGCCGGCAGTTGATTCCAGCTTGATTTTTTCGCGTGCGCCTTTAGCCATGATGATTCTCCTTAGATTTCACCGCGGGCACGAAGGTCAACCAAGACCGCGTCAATGCCCAGCTTGTCAACGAGACGCAAGCCAGCGCTGGTGACGCGCAAACGCACCCAACGGTTCTCAGTCTCGACCCAGAAACGGCGGTATTGCAGATTAGGCAAGAACCGACGTTTGGTTTTGTTGTTTGCGTGAGAAACGTTGTTTCCCACCATCGGGCCTTTGCCCGTAATCTGACAGACGCGTGCCATGAGCACTCTCCGTATAAAAAAAAGTAATTCGGATGCCGGCCCCATGGTCACCATGAGGACTCAGCCAAGCCAACGATTATAGCCTGAAACGATGGGCCTGAGCAGTCCTCATCTTTGTGCGGGGCACTTGGAGAACATTTTCAGGGTGTCATCAGTCGTTTTGTTCGAGAAAACGTTGTGCGTCCAGCGCCGCCATACAGCCTGTACCAGCGCTGGTGATCGCTTGTCGGTAAACGTGGTCTTGCACGTCGCCAGCTGCAAAAATACCTGGCACGCTGGTCATGGTGGCAAAGCCCTGAAGACCTCCGCGCGTGACGATGTAGCCGTCCTTCATGTCCAGCTGGCCTTCAAAAATGTCGGTGTTGGGATGATGGCCGATCGCGATGAAGCAGCCTTGCAGCGCCAAGTCTTCAGTGCTGTTGTCTTCTGTGTTTTGCAGTCGTACGCCATTGACGCCAGCGGCATTGCCCAGCACTTGTTGCAGTGTGCGGTGGGTTTTCAGGACAATCTTGCCCGCCGCGACTTTCTCGTGCAGTTTGTCAATCAGAATGGCTTCTGCCTTGAACTTGTCACGGCGATGCACCAGGTAAACCTTGCTCGCAATGTTCGACAAATACAGCGCTTCTTCAACGGCGGTGTTACCGCCGCCAACCACGCAGACTTCTTGCTCGCGGTAGAAAAACCCGTCGCAGGTGGCGCAGCCCGACACGCCGCGGCCCATGAATGCGGTTTCAGACTCTAGACCGAGGTACTTGGCTGACGCGCCGGTGGCCAAGATCAATGAATCGCAGGTGTAGGTGCCGCTGTCGCCGGTCAGGGTGAAAGGGCGTTGGCTGAAGTCGACCTTGTTGATGTGGTCAAAAAGAATTTCGGTTTTGAAGCGTTCGGCATGCTCCAAAAACCGTTGCATCAATTCAGGGCCCTGAACGCCCAAAGGGTCGGCCGGCCAGTTGTCGACGTCGGTGGTGGTCATGAGTTGCCCGCCTTGGGCGATGCCCGTGACCAGCACTGGGTTGAGGTTGGCTCGCGCGGCGTAAACCGCTGCGGTGTATCCGGCAGGGCCGGAGCCGAGGATGAGGACCTTGGAATGTTTCGTCATGAAAAATCTGTTCAGGGCAAATTAAAGAATCCATTGTATGAACTCGGGCAAAGCGTTGTCTTGAGTGGGTTTCTGCCGTGGAACCTTCGAGCAGATCGGTTGACGCCTCTGTGAAAGGACTCATCCAACTGCGGTAAGCTCTCAGGTGACTCATGACATACACACTTGACACCCTGAATTCGCGCAACACCACCCCTCCCACTGAGGCTGCTGGAGTGGGTCGCTTCGCCCAAGAGCTGGGCTTGGTCTTAGGCCTGCTGGCCTTGGTCTTTTGGCTTGCTGCTCTACTGAGCTATACATTGAATGATGTGGCTTGGTCTACGACCGGCGCGGCTGGCACCAACGCTGCCACCGTGGTTGCCCGCAACTGGGGTGGCCGTCTCGGTGCTTGGCTGGCTGACGGCAGTTATTTTTTACTTGGTTTTTCTGTTTGGTGGACGCTGGCAGTGGGTGTTCGCGCCTGGCTGGTGTCGCTGGCGCGTTGGTTGCGCGGTGAGCCACTGTCTGTCAACGACGTCTCGGCTTCGGATCGTTTCAAGTTCTGGGCCTGCTTTGCCTTGCTGTTGATTGCGAGCAGCGCGCTGGAGTGGTCTCGCTTGTATCGTTTCGAGACGGTCTTGCCTGGACACGCAGGAGGGGTGTTGGGTTATCTAACGGGCCCAGCCAGCGTCAAATACCTTGGTTTTACCGGTTCAGGCTTGGTCTGGATAGCGCTGTGCGTCATCAGCGTGTCCGTGGTGTTTGGCTTTTCTTGGGCCAACACGGCGCAGCGCATCGGCGCCTGGATTGACGAGTTTATTGATTCACGGCGTGAAAAACGCGAGCTGGCTGAAGACATGGCCGTTGGTCGCGCCGCAGCACGTGAACGAGAAGAAGTCCTGCATGATGAACGCGTTGAAATTGAGGAGCATCACCCAGTTGCGGTGCTGATTGAGCCGACTTTTGTCGATATTCCGAAGAGCGAGCGGGTGGCCAAAGAGCGTCAAAAACCGCTCTTCACGGACATGCTGGACTCCAAGTTACCGCAAGTTGACTTGCTCGACGGTGCGCTACTGCGCCAAGAAAGCGTGGCGCAAGAAACGCTTGAAATGACCTCGCGTCTGATTGAGAAAAAGCTCAAGGACTTCGGCGTTGAAGTGCGCGTGGTGGCGGCTGCGCCCGGCCCGGTGATCACCCGCTATGAAATTGAGCCGGCCACCGGTGTCAAAGGCTCGCAGGTGGTCAACCTCGCGAAAGATTTGGCGCGTGCGTTGAGCCTGGTGTCTATCCGCGTGATCGAGACCATTCCGGGGAAAAATTTCATGGCACTGGAACTGCCCAATGCCAAGCGGCAGTCGATCAAGTTGAGTGAAATCCTTGGCTCAAAAACTTACCACGAAGCCAAGTCTCTTTTGACGATTGGCCTAGGCAAAGACATTGGCGGCAATGCCGTGGTGGCCGACCTTGCCAAAATGCCGCACTGCTTGGTGGCCGGCACCACAGGATCGGGCAAGTCGGTGGGTATCAACGCGATGATTTTGAGCCTGCTGTACAAGGCTGATGCCCGCGATGTGCGCTTGCTGCTGATCGATCCGAAGATGCTCGAGATGAGCGTTTACGAAGGCATTCCTCACCTGCTGGCTCCTGTCGTCACGGACATGCGGCAGGCCGCCCATGGTCTGAACTGGTGTGTCGCTGAAATGGAGCGCCGCTATAAATTAATGAGCAAGCTCGGCGTGCGTAATCTGGCGGGCTACAACACCAAAATTGACGAAGCCGCTGAGCGCGAAGAGTTTATTTACAACCCCTTCAGCCTGACGCCGGAGCAGCCCGAACCCCTTGAGCGCTTGCCGTTCATCGTGGTGGTGATTGACGAGCTGGCTGATCTGATGATGGTGGTCGGCAAAAAAATCGAAGAGTTGATCGCCCGGCTGGCGCAAAAGGCCCGTGCCGCCGGCATCCACTTGGTGCTGGCCACACAGCGTCCGAGCGTGGATGTCATCACCGGTCTGATCAAAGCCAACATCCCGACACGTTTGAGCTTTCAGGTCTCCAGCAAAATCGACAGCCGGACCATTCTTGACCAGATGGGCGCCGAGGCCTTGTTGGGCATGGGCGACATGCTGTACATGCCCAGCGGCACGGGTTTTCCAATCCGCGTGCATGGCGCTTTTGTCAGCGACGAAGAAGTCCACCGAGTGGTGGCTTATCTCAAACAACAAGGCGAACCCAATTATATCGAGGGGGTGCTCGAAGGCGGCACTGTCGACGGCGAGGGCGATGCGCTGGGTGCTGGCGACCCTGCGGGCGAGAAAGATCCGATGTACGACCAAGCTGTGGAGATTGTGCTGAAGAACCGCAAGGCCTCAATTTCACTGGTGCAGCGCCACTTGAAAATTGGCTATAACCGCGCCGCTCGCATGCTCGAAGAAATGGAAAAATCAGGCTTGGTGAGCACCATGTCGGGTAGCGGCCAGCGCGAAATTCTGGTCCCTGCGAGAGCCGAATAAAACCATGCTGAATGACACACTTTCTATGTTTAAAGTCGGGCGCTTTTCTCCGTTCAGAGAACTCGCTACGGGCGTGTTGTTGGCGGCACTTTTGACGGGTCTTTCGCTGGGTGCTTCAGCACAGTCCTTGACGAACAGCGGCATGGACAGCTTGGAAAGATTCGTCAGCGAAACCCGCAGCGGCCGCGCTGAGTTTGTTCAGACAGTGACATCACCGGCCCGTACAGGTGAGGCCCCCAGAGTCAAAAAATCAACCGGCACGTTTGAGTTTTCGCGGCCCAATCGGTTTCGTTTTTTTTATCAAAAACCGTTTGAACAAACCATCGTTGCCGACGGTGAAACGCTGTGGCTGCACGATGTCGATTTGAACCAGGTGACGACGCGTAAATTGGCGCAAGTCCTCAATGGCACGCCTGCTGCGGTGATCGCTGCAGCAGCCAATCTGAAAGGTCTGCAGGCAGACTTCGCACTCAGCGCCTTGCCTGAAAAAGCCGGCTTACAGTGGGTCATGGCCACCCCGAAAACGCGCGACGGACAGGTGCAAAACATCAGCGTTGGTTTTCGGGTGACGGCTCAAGGCAGTGAGTTGGCGTCGCTGGATATTCTGGACAGTTTTGGCCAGCGCTCCGTGATGACTTTCTCGCGCTTCGAAGCCAATCCGGTTTTCAGCCCCAGTCATTTCCAGTTCAAGCCGCCCGCCAGCGCTGACGTTCTTCGTCAATAAACCCGGCACATGGTCGACCTCTTTGAAAAGGCTCCTGTAGCGCCGCTGGCTGAAGCCTTGCGCCCTAAAAATTTGGACGAGGTGGTGGGTCAATCGCACCTGATTGGCCCGGGCAAGCCGCTGCGCTTGGCGTTTGAATCCGGCAAGCCGCACTCGATGATTTTGTGGGGCCCTCCCGGTGTTGGAAAAACCACGCTGGCTCGTCTCACCGCCAGTGCCTTCGGTTATGAGTTCATCGCGCTGTCGGCCGTTTTTTCGGGTGTCAAAGACATTCGCGCCTCCATGGAGCAGGCCCAGCAAAACCTCGCACTCGGCCGCAAGACGATCTTGTTCGTTGATGAAATTCACCGCTTCAACAAGAGCCAGCAAGATGGTTTGCTGCCCTTTGTGGAGTCCGGCTTGGTGGTGTTCGTTGGTGCGACCACTGAAAACCCGTCTTTTGAGGTCAACTCCGCCTTGCTCTCACGGGCGCAGGTGTATGTGCTGCAAGCGCTCAGTGACGACGAATTGCAGTCGCTGGTGCGCCGAGCCCAAGCCAGTGAACTGCCCGACCTTGAGCTGGACGACACCGCCGTCAACACGCTGGTGGGTTACGCCGATGGTGACGCCCGCCGCTTGCTGAATCTGCTGGAGCAGTCGGCCAGCGCTGCGGCTGTCGCGGGCGTGACGCGCATCGATGCTGATTTTTTGCAGAATGCACTGACCCTGAATGCACGCCGATTCGACAAAGGCGGCGACAACTTTTACGACCAAATTTCAGCGCTGCACAAATCAGTCCGCGGTTCGCACCCGGACGCCGCGCTGTACTGGCTGTGCCGCATGCTGGATGGTGGCGCTGACGCGCGTTATTTATCGCGTCGTGTCGTGCGGATGGCTTGGGAGGACATTGGCTTGGCCGATCCGCGCGCCATGCAGATCGCCAACGATGCAGCTGCCACCTTCGAGCGACTGGGCTCGCCTGAAGGCGATCTCGCCATCGCCCAAGCCGTGATTTATTTGGCCATGGCCCCCAAGAGCAATGCCGGCTACATGGCCTACAACCAGGCCAAGGCCTTCATCAAGTCTGACCGTTCGCGTGAAGTGCCGAATCACCTGCGCAACGCTCCGACCCAGTTGATGAAAGAGCTCGGTCACGGCCGGCAATACCGTTATGCTCACGACGAACCAGAAGCCTATGCTGCCGGCGAAACCTACTTGCCAGACGGCATGCCAGAGCCGGACTGGTATCAGCCGGTGGCGCGTGGTCTGGAGACGAAGATCGCAGACAAGCTGGCGCATTTGCGTGCGCTGGATGCTGCTGCCAAATTCCCGACCAAGCCGTCGGCCACCTGAACTTTTCGGAGCAGCGCGATGGACATCTTTCTTCAGCAGATCATCAACGGTCTGGTGTTGGGCAGCATGTATGCCTTGATCGCCCTGGGTTACACCATGGTTTACGGCATCATCAACTTGATCAATTTTGCGCATGGTGAGGTGCTGATGGTCGGTGCACTCACCAGTTGGACCATCATCTTCTGGATGCAAGAAGCCATGCCCGGCACGCCCGGCTGGCTGATCTTGCTGATCTCGCTGTTGATCGCGTTCATCGTCTGCGGCACGCTGAACTTCGCGATCGAAAAAATCGCTTACCGGCCACTGCGCAACTCGCCCAAACTGGCGCCGCTCATCACCGCCATTGGCATGTCCATCTTGCTGCAAACGTTGGCCATGATGATCTGGAAGCCTAATTACAAGTCGTTCCCGACGCTGTTGCCTGCCGAGCCCTTGCATGTGGGCGGCGCGGTCATCACCGTCACTCAACTTTTCATTTTGGGCGCGACAGCGGTGTCCCTCTCGATCTTGATGTACATCGTCAACTACACGCGGCTCGGTCGGGCCATGCGTGCCACGGCCGAGAACCCTCGCGTGGCCGGCCTGATGGGTGTGCGCCCTGACACCGTCATTTCGGCGACCTTCGTCATCGGCGCGATTCTCGCGGCATTGGCCGGCGTCATGTACGCCTCCAACTACGGCACGGCGCAGCACACCATGGGTTTTTTACCCGGTTTGAAAGCCTTCACGGCGGCGGTCTTTGGCGGTATCGGAAACCTTGGCGGTGCGGTGCTTGGCGGCATCTTGCTGGGACTGATCGAGTCGATTGGCGCGGGCTACATCGGCCCGCTCACTGGCGGCGTGTTGGGTAGCCAGTACTCGGATATTTTTGCCTTTATCGTGTTGATTTTTGTGTTGACGCTCAGGCCGCAAGGCCTGCTCGGTGAGCGGGTGGCGGATCGAGCCTGAGTCACCCTGAGCCACAGACAAAGCACCCCATGAAAAAACACAGACTGCTTTCTTTTCTACTCGCCGCACTGGCCATGCTGGTGTTGCCACTGCTTTTGCAGCAAGGCGGTAACGCTTGGGTGCGCATAGTCGACATGGCGCTGCTCTATGTGCTGCTGGCCTTGGGCCTGAACATTGTGGTGGGTTACGCGGGGCTGCTGGATCTTGGCTACGTCGCGTTTTTTGCGGTGGGTGCTTATCTGTTTGCGTTGCTGGGTTCACCGCATTTGGCGGAGGCATTCCCGGCCATTGCGGTGGCTTTTCCGGACGGCTTGCATCTGCCGATTTGGCTGGTGATCCCGATGGCGGCTGCGCTGGCGGGTTTGTTTGGCTTGCTGCTGGGTGCGCCCACACTGAAACTGCGCGGCGACTACTTGGCCATCGTGACGCTGGGTTTTGGCGAGATCATCCGCGTGTTTCTCAATAACTTGGACCGACCGATCAATCTCACCAACGGCCCAAAAGGCATTAGCCAAATTGACGGCGTCACTTTTTTCGGCGTCCCGCTGAACCGGCCTTTGGACGTCTTCGGTTTTGAGATCGCCTCGGTGTCGCTGTATTACTACTTCTTTTTGGCGCTGGTGATTGTCTCGGTAGTCGTTTGCCACCGGATGGAAAATTCCCGCATCGGCCGCGCCTGGATGGCCGTGCGTGAAGACGAAATTGCAGCCAAGGCGATGGGCATCAACACCCGCAACCTCAAGCTGCTGGCCTTTGGTATGGGCGCGACGTTTGGCGGTGTTTCTGGTGCGATGTTTGCGGCGTTCCAGGGTTTTGTCTCGCCAGAATCTTTCAGCCTGATGGAGTCAGTGATGATCGTCGCGATGGTGGTGCTTGGCGGCATCGGCCATTTGCCCGGCGTCATTGTGGGCGCTTTGCTGCTGGCCGCTTTGCCTGAGGTGCTGCGCCATGTGGCCGGACCGTTGCAGGCCATGACGGGCGGCCGAATTGACGCCGCTATTTTGCGACAGTTGCTGATTGCGCTGGCCATGATCGGCATCATGCTGATGCGGCCACGCGGCCTGTGGCCATCGCCCGAGCGCGGCAAGTCCCTCAGCCAACCCAAAGCTTAAGGACGATGGACATGAGCGAGACCATTCTCAAGGTTACTGGTGTGTCGAAGCGCTTTGGCGGCTTGCAGGCGCTGTCGGATGTTGGCATCCATATCGAACGCGGGCAAGTGTATGGACTGATTGGCCCCAACGGTGCAGGGAAGACCACTTTTTTTAATGTGCTGACCGGTTTGTACACGCCCGACAGCGGCACTTTTGAGCTGGCCGGTAAGCCCTACAAACCCAGCGCTGTGCATGAAGTCGCCAGGGCGGGCATCGCCCGGACTTTCCAGAACATTCGGTTGTTTGCCGAGATGACGGCGCTAGAAAATGTCATGGTCGGTCGCCACGTTCGCACCCATTCAGGCTTGATCGGTGCGATCTTTCAAACGCCCGGTTTCAAGGCTGAAGAAAAGGCGATTGCCAAGCGCTCGCATGAGTTGCTGGAGTACGTTGGCATTGCTCAATACGCTGATTTCAAGGCGCGCACACTGAGCTACGGCGACCAGCGGCGGCTTGAGATCGCGCGCGCCTTGGCCACCGACCCACAGCTGATTGCCTTGGACGAACCGGCCGCCGGCATGAACGCCACTGAAAAAGTGCAGCTGCGTGAGCTCATCGACCAGATCCGCAAAGACAAGCGCACCATCTTGTTGATTGAACATGACGTTAAGTTGGTGATGGGTTTGTGTGATCGCGTGACAGTGCTCGACTACGGCAAACAGATCGCCGAGGGCGTGCCAGCGGACGTGCAAAAAAACGAAAAAGTCATCACCGCCTATCTGGGCACCGGCCACTGAAGGGGCGCTGAATATGGCAAACACACTCCTCAAAGTCACCGGCCTGAAGGTCGCTTACGGCGGCATCAAGGCGGTCAAAGGTGTTGATTTTGAAGTCAACGAAGGTGAGCTGGTGACCTTGATCGGCTCCAACGGCGCTGGCAAAACAACCACCATGAAGGCCATCACCGGCATGCTGCCAGCGGCAGGTGGCGACATTGAATACTTGGGTCAAAGCATCAAAGGCAAAGGCTCGTGGGATCTGGTGCAGGATGGCTTGGCTATGGTGCCGGAAGGCCGCGGTGTTTTTGCGCGCATGTCCATCGCAGAAAACCTGCAGATGGGCGCGTACATTCGCAATGACAAGGCCGAGATCGCCAACGACATTGAGATGGTGTTTGGTATTTTCCCCAGACTGAAAGAACGCAAAGACCAGTTGGCCGGCACCATGTCGGGCGGTGAGCAACAGATGCTCGCCATGGGGCGAGCGTTGATGAGTCGCCCCAAGCTGTTGTTGCTGGACGAACCGTCCATGGGTTTGTCCCCCATCATGGTTGACAAGATTTTTGAAGTCATCCGCGATGTCTCAGCTCGCGGTGTGACCATCTTGCTGGTCGAGCAAAACGCCAGCCGTGCGCTGGGCATTGCCGACCGTGGCTACGTGATGGAGTCGGGCATGGTGACCATGACCGGCCAAGCGAAAGACTTGCTGACGGACCCGCGTGTTCGGGCGGCTTACTTGGGCGAATAAGTCGGCGAATAATCAGGCGAGTAAGCCACTGCTTTCAGAGCGTTAGGCTCAGTCCACCCGCGCGCCAGAGGCTTTCACCACGCGTTCGTATTTCGCCAATTCCTGCTTCATGAAGTCAGCAAACTGCTCCGGCGTGTTGGCCACCGGCTCGGCCATGAGACTGGCAAAGCGTGCTTTGGTTTCTGGCGAATTCAGCGCGGCAACAAAAGCTTGATTGAGCTTGGCGATCACATCGTGTGGCGTACCGGCTGGCGCGACCAGTCCCCACCACGTGTCGATCTCAAAACCTTTGAGCGTTTCAGCGATGGCCGGAATGTCGGGCAGGTTAGCGCTGCGTTTGGCGGTGGTCACGGCCAACGCTTTGAGCTTGCCGGCTTTGATGTTGGCCGAGGCGGTGGCGAGGTTGTCAAAGTTGAAGTCAACCTGACCACTGAGCAAAGCCAACTGGGCCGGGTTGCCGCCGTTGTAAGGAATATGCAGCGCAAAAATGCCGGCTTCTTTCTTGAACATTTCACCCGCCAGATGGCCCGCACTGCCATTGCCACCGCTGCCGTAATTCAGCTTGGCGGGGTTCGCCTTGGCGTAGCGAATCAGATCAGCCAGCGTGTTGATGTTCAAGCGACGCGCGGTGTCGGCGTTGATGACCAGCACATTCGGCACGCGCAGCATTTGTGTGATGGGCGCGAAATCGGTGGCAGCGTTGTACGGCATCTTGCTGTACAGCCACGGGTTGATGGCGTGCGTGGCAACGGCCGCGATGCCGATGGTCAAGCCGTCAGGCGCGGCCTTGGCAATCGCGTCAACGCCGATGTTGCCACCGGCGCCGGGCCGGTTTTCAATGATGACCGTGCCGAGCGAGTCCTTCACGCGTTCAGCTATCAGGCGCGCGGTCACATCGATCGGGCCGCCCGGCGCGTAAGGCACGATGATGCGCATGACCTTGTTCTGCGCGTTCTGTGCCAAAACGCTTTGGCCGCCCAGCGCCAGCACGGTGATAAAGCTCACGGCCAAGACGCGGCGCACAGGCGAGAAGCGTTTGGCCGACGCCGACATGGATTTTTTTATAGTCATGGTGAGTTGTCTCCTAGAGTCAGCTTGCAGGCTGTCATTTAAACCAAGGCTTTGGCCTTGTCAGCTTCCGTCGTGAAGGAGTCGGCAAAAAACTCTTCTTCAGGCAAGCCAGCCAGCTGGGTGTAATCGGCCTTGGCCGAGTCCACCACGATGGGCGCTCCGCAGGCGTAGACCTGATGCCCTGACAGGTCTGGAAAGTCTTGCAGCACGGCTTGGTGCACAAAGCCGGTTCTGCCCGTCCAGTTGTCTTCAGGCAAGGCGTTGGACACCACTGGCACATAGCGCAGTAGCGGCATCTCGGCAAGTCGGGCCATGACCCAGTCGTTCATGTACAAATCGCTGGGCCGACGGCCGCCCCAATACAGCACTGCGGGCCGCTGGATGTTCTTGTGCTGCAGGTGCTCAATCAGCGCCTTGATCGGCGCAAAGCCCGTGCCCGAAGCCAGCAACACCATCGGCTTGGTGCTGTCTTCACGCAAGAAGAAACTGCCATACGGACCTTCAATGCGCTGGATGTCTTTTTCCTTCATGGTGCTGAACACCTGGTCGGTGAACTTGCCGCCTGGCATGTGACGGATGTGCAACTCTAAGCCGGGTGTCTCGGTTTGCGTGTGCGGCGCATTGGCCATCGAATAGCTGCGGCGGTCACCGTCACGCAACAAAAACTCGACATATTGCCCTGCGTGGTACTTGAAGACATCGCTGGCCGGCAACTGCAGGCGAAGGGCGATGACGTCGTCTGAGAGCCGCGTCAGACTGCTGACGCGCACCGGCATTTTCTTGATCGGGAAGGCGCTTTCGTCGGTCACTTGACGTGACTCCAGCACCACGTCGCTCTGCGGTACGCCGCAGCAGGTCAATACAAAACCATTGGCTTCTTCTTCAGGCGACAAGGCTTTGAGCTGGTGTGGGCCGTGGCTCACTGTGCCTTCGATCATTTTGCATTTGCACGAGCCACAGGCGCCATCTTTGCAGCCGTAGGGCAGGCCGATGCCTTGACGAATGGCTGCCGCTAGCAAAGCCTCGTCTGGGTTGACGCTGAAGCTGCGGCCACTCGGCTGCACAGTCACGTTGAAACTCATGTTGTTATCCTTGGTGTCTTTGATGTGTCTCGGGCCCACTGGCCCACGGGGCATTAGAGGGATGCTGCGGTTCCGAAAAGCGTCTAATTTTGCCTCTAAACCGATACCCCGCGAGATCAGACACCTTGCGTTGTTTTTCTCAGCCCTTACGAGTCTTCATTCGTCCTCATTCGCCTTCATACGTTTATGCCCAATTTCTTAGGCGCTTTGCCATTCCGCTTTCGCCGTCAGCGTATTCTCATCGTCGGCTGCGGCGATGTGGGTCAGCGCGTGGCCGCCCAGTTACCGCCAAACATCAGGTTGCTGGCACTGACGTCGTCGGCCGACAAAATTGACGCGTTTCGCCGCCAACGCATCACGCCGCTGTTGGGCAACCTAGATCAACCCGAGACGCTGCGCCGTCTGTCGGGCATCGCCACGCGTGTCGTGCATTTGGCCCCACCGCCCAGCGACAACATGCCTGACTGGCGGCGTGATCCGCGCACACTGGCCTTGTTGCGTGCCTTGCGTTTGCGCGGCTTACCTGCCGCCGTGGTGTATGGCTCCACCAGCGGTGTGTACGGCGACTGCGCAGGCGAGTGGGTCAACGAGGCGCGTAGCGTCAACCCCGGCACGCCGCGAGCCCAGCGCCGTGTGGATGCCGAGCAGCAACTGCGATTCTTTGGCCGTGCCACTGGCACGCGCGTGCACAGCTTGCGCATTCCGGGTATTTACGCACCCAACCGAGAAGGCGGTACGCCGCGCAACCGCTTGCTCAAAGGCACGGCCGTGCTGCAAGCCGAAGACGACGTTTACACCAACCACATTCATGCCGATGACTTGGCGCGTGCCTGCATTGCCGCTCTTTGGCGCGGCAAGCCACAGCGCAGCACCAATGTCAGCGACGACACCGAACTCAAGATGGGTGACTATTTTGATTTGGCGGCAGGGCTTTACAACTTGCCAAAGCCGCCGCGTTTGTCGCGTCACACAGCGCAGCAGCAGTTGCCTTTGATGTTGCTGAGTTTCATGGGCGAATCACGCCGACTGGACAACCAGCGGCTGAAGCAAGAGCTGCGCATTCAGCTGCGTTACCCGACCGTGCTGGAAGGCTTGGCCATTGGTTAGTTTTCCGAATTCGTTCGGATACTGAACACAGACCTTGAATGCCATGGAAAGCAATAAATTCCGTCACTGCGAGCGCAGCGCGGCAGTCCATCACCGCGCACCGCCAAGATGGATGGCCGCGCTACGCTCGCCATGACGGAGTAGTCGGTCGCCGGTCAAATTCCAGCCGGTCGCTTCAGCGACAACATCCGGTCTTGCGGTTTTAGCACCACGGTTTTGATGTCCGCACCCTGCAGCACCGTCAGCGTCACTGGTGCGTCAGGGGCGCTGCGGGCCCACAACTTTTTGTAAAAACTCTCCAGCGTGGCGACTTTGCTGTCGTCCACCGCCAGCACCACATCACCGGGCGCCAGACCGGCGGCTTCAGCCGGGCTGTCTTCACTCACGCGGATGATCTGCACGCGGCCGCCTTGCTCCGTTGATGTCACGCCGAGCCAAGGTCGATGGCTCTGCTGGCTGCTGCCAGAGCGCTGCAATTCGGCGAGTATCGGCTTGAGTAAATCGACCGGAACAAACATATTGCCCGGCACACGTTTGTTCTCACCCAGCGCGTCTGCCACCAGCAAAGAGCCAATGCCGAGCAGTTCGCCGCGCTGATTGAACAAAGGTGCACCGCTGTGGTTGCCGCCACCCGCTGTGACCGGTGGGCTGGTGAATAAGGCGCTGTCGATGTGGTATTCCCAAGTCCCTGAAAAAGCTCGCTTGCTGACCAACTGCGTCATGCTGACATCGCTGTCTTGGCCGTCAACCGTGGCGCCTGTCACAACCATCAAAGGCTCGCCGGTTTTTAAGTCTTGTTGGCTGCCCAAATTGACGGGCTTGACGCCGCGCAGCGGCAGCAGCGGCTTGAGCAAACCAAAGCCGGTGGCAATGTCGTAGGCCACGGCTACCGCAGGCAGCGTTTTCCCATCTTGCGTGACGATCTCAATTTGCTGCGCTTCCAGCATCAAATAGCCGATCGTCAGCACCAAGCCATCGGCGCCAATCACAACGCCGGAACCGGTGCGCTCCTGCCCCAACGACCGGGCAGAGCGAGCGCCTTCTGCGGCGGTCACTTGGATGCCCACCACCGCAGCGCTGCCACGGCTCAGGGCGTCTATTTGTGTTTGGACTGGGCTGGATGGCCGTGTGGCGGCGTGGACAGGCAGGGCGGCGGTCAGCAGAAAAAAGACGGAGGCCATGAGGGTCCAACCGGTTGCCAACGCGAAGGCAAAATCCGGACGCTTGAATCGAAGACTTGAGGCATGCATGACGCTGCTCCAAAAAGTGATGTGGGGATGCGCAGATGAAGAGTGCGCCTGATTCGATTTCCCTGCAAAAGTCGGGGGATTGCAGCTCAGCGCGTCAGTCGCTCATGGACCCAATGTGCGGCGGCCAGTAGCCGATGGTCGTCAGCAAAGCGCCCCACCAGTTGCAGTCCAACCGGCAAGCCCGTGCGGCCGCGCGTAAAAGGCAGGTGAATGCAGGGCAGTCCGAGCAGCGTCCAACCACGGCAAAACAAAGGGTCACCTGTGGTTGTGAGCCCAGCTGGTGCTTCACCAATGGCGCTCGGTGCCAACAACACATCGTGGTCGCGGAACAGGTCGGCGGCGGCGAGGCGTTGGTGTGCAACCGCCTGCAAATTCTGCGCATGGGTCTCGCCATCGATGCGCATGCCTTCCTCAAGCAGTGCCAGCAGCGGTGCGCTCAACTGCTGCGCATGGTGCTGGTGTTCATAGCGCAGTGAGCGGGCTGTCTCAAAGGCCTGAACGGCCTTTTGCCTGGCCACCAGCCCTTGCAGTTCAGTCGGCAGCGTCACCGGTTGGGCGACGCCTGTCAGTGCTTTTTCGGCCTGCGCCCAGGCTTGCTGCGTGTCTTCATCAGCCAAAGACCAGTCGGGCGTGGCACACAGGCCAATGCGAGGTGCAGAAATGACCGAAGTGTCGAAATTGCGCGGGTCTGCCAGCCGCTGGTCGCCGGTCAGCACGGCCCCGAGCAAGGCCACATCGCGCACGCTGCGGCCAAAGCCGCCGATGGTGTCCAGCGTCTCCGACAGACTTTTAACGCCTGCTCGGCTGACGCGGTTGTGGCTCGGCTTGTAGCCCACCACACCGCAAAAAGCCGCGGGCCGAATGAGTGAGCCCGCGGTTTGCGTGCCGAGCGCTAGGGGCAACATGCCGTCAGCCACAGCAGCGGCTGAACCGCTGGAAGAACCGCCGGGCGTGTGCTGAATGTTGTGCGGATTGCGCGTGACGCCGGGGTGCATGTTGGCCAGCTCAGTACTCACGGTTTTGCCCAACAGCACCGCGCCAGCCTCACGGCATAAGGCGACAGCTGCGGCATCGGCCAGCGGCTGTTGGCCGGCATAAATCGGTGAACCATACGCCGTGGGCAGGTCGGCGGTGTCGAGCAAATCCTTCACGCCAAAGGGCAGGCCGTGCAACAGCCCGCGCACCGGGCCGGCGTCCAGTGTGTGCGCCAAGGCCAAAGCGGCATCGGCATTGAGTTCTACAAAGGCGTGGATCTCGGCATCTCGCTGGCCAATGCGGTCTAAGCAAGCCCGCACCAAATCAACCGACTGAATGTCGCGGCGGGCCAGCGCTTCGGCCGCTTGCCAAGCGTCGAGTTGATGAAGAGGGCGGGAGTTGATTTTCATACAGCTCAGTATCTCTGTTTTAGCGCCACAGCTCAAACCAGTGTGCGCTGTGCCGTGCTCGCTATATCATTTCGATATAGAAAAGGTTGATATGAATCTTCGGACCCTTCGCTACTTTGTTGCCATCATTGACGCCGGCAGCTTCAGTGCTGCCGCGCAAGCCATCTCGATTGCCCAGCCTGCGTTGAGCCGACAAATGCGAGAACTCGAAGCCGATCTCGGCACACAGCTCTTGCACCGCACCCCCAAAGGCGTGCGCATGACGAATGCCGGGGCCCTGTTGTATGAGTCGGCGCAGCGCATGCTGAGCGAAGCGCAGCGGGTCAGAAAGCAACTTGAAGGGCCGAGTTATCCAGAAGGTGCGGCGGTGGCCTTAGGCGCCTCGCCCACGCTGTCACGGGTGCTGGTGCCGGGCGTCTTTGAACGTTGCCAACGCTCCATGACCGACGTGCGCTTGACCGTCCGCGAAGCCTTCACGCCCATGCTGCTGGACTGGCTCGAAAAGGGCGTGATCGACATCGCGATCATCACTGACACTCACAACAACAACGGTCGCCCGATTGCCATGCAGCCCTTATTGGGTGAGCCCTTTGCGCTGGTCGAACCGGCGACGCGGCCTTCCCGTCCGGTGGTGCCGGTCGCCCAGTTGGCACACATTCCGCTGCTGATGACCACTCTGCACCGCAACCTCGTCGAGCGCGAACTGATGCCCCTCGGTGTCCACCTCAACGTGCTGTCGGAGCTTGATTCGGTGGACTCGATTCGTGAACTGGTGTTGCAAGGGCGCTGGTCTACGCTGATGCCGATTTCGGTTTTCAAACAATTGGGCTTTGAAAACAAGATCACCTTGTCCGAGGTTTCTGGGGTCCAGCTGAACCGTCAGCTGATGATCGCCACGCGTATTGAGCACAAACCCAAGGCGGCGGTGTCCGTGCTGAAAGAGTTGATCGTCGCCGAATTGACCCGCCTGACCCGACTCGGTATGTTCAGTTTTGGAAGTTCGGGGCAAGAGACATCAAAATCTCCGCTCTAGCGGGTTGCAAAAAATAGTGCGCCATGTTGTCAAGCGTGTCTTGTCTATGTTATCTTTGCGGCTTGGCTTTCTTTGCTGAAAGCCTTGCATCAATCGGCCTCGTGCCAACTTGATATCGGAAGAGTCTGTGGTGCCACTTGTGTTGCACCCGGCGCCGAAGGAGCAACCACCCCGGAAACTCTCAGGCAAAAGGACCGATGTCACTATTGATCTCTGAAGAGCCACAGCAGACTACGTCCTGCTGTGCACCGAAGGAGCAAACAACGCTCGCTGCTGCGAGTGCTTGTGAATCTCTCAGGTCCAGAACAGAGGGGGTGTCCGCTGCGCCATTGCGTTCGGGCCCAACCCTTTGACGTTTTGGACTTTATGCATCATGAAAAATATCGCAGTTATCGGTGGCGGCATCACGGGCGTCACCACGGCTTATGCGCTGGTCAAGCGCGGCTTTTCAGTCACCTTGTTTGAAAAA
>CANFXC010000043.1 GCA_947450765.1 Comamonadaceae bacterium
ACAGCCAGCCGGCAGTGCAGGCAGCCGTGCGGCATAGACCTCGAACACGTTGCCGGCCAGCCCATGCTTGGCTTCGCTGTCTGGGCCCTCTGCACTTTGAAGCACAGCGCTCAATTGCAAAGCCTCAGGTCGAACCAAAACGCAAGGCGCCAGCGCTTGGCAAGCACCCTTGTTCAGGCGAAAGTGCTGCACATACATTTCGTCCATGCGGGCGTCCAACAGCGCGGTGATAGTTCGTGGCGCGGCATGGTTAAGCGCCCATTGAAAACGCGCTTCTTCAGCCAGCGCCAGCAGCGAGTCCACCGGCAGCACCGGCACGCCAGCGCCCAAGGCCAGGCCCTGGGCCACCGCGCAGGCTGTGCGCAAGCCGGTGAAAGAGCCCGGGCCACGGCCAAAGGCAATCGCATCGAGTTGGTCGAGCCGCAAGCCGGCGTCGGCCAGCAGTTGCAAGATGGCGGGGATCAAGGTGGCTGACGACAACGGTCCGCCCGCGCCCTCATGCAGCCACTGCTGCGCGCCGTTGCTGACGCCGATAGACATGCGGTCGGTGCTGGTGTCAAACGCCAGAAAGCGGCCCGTGGTTGGGGTCAAGGCGGTGCTGGGAACGGTCGTGGGCATCGGCTGATTATCCGGGCAAGTCGGTGGGCACGTTGGCAACGCACGGGTCTCGCCGTGATAATTCTCGGATGGTTTTTTCAGCGTCCACTCAAACATCCGCTCAGTCACCCTTTCCGCATCTCTGTCCGTCCGCTCGTCAGCCACGTCGGCTACTGGCTGCGCTGGCCGCAGCTGCCCTGCTGTGGCTGGCTGGCCCGGCCGCCTTGGCCACAGAGCCGCGCCTGCCAAAAGCCATTGCACAAGCGCTGGCACGGGCGCAGGTGCCGGCCAGTGCGGTGAGCTTGTTGGTGGTCGACGCCAATGGCCAACGCCCGCCGCGCCTCAGCCATCGCGCCGGCGACGCTATGAACCCGGCCTCGGTCATGAAGCTGGTCACCACCTACGCGGCGCTGGATGTCCTGGGTCCGGATTTTTTGTGGAAAACCCATGTCACGATGGACGGCAGCGTTCAGAACGGTTTGCTCGACGGCAACATGCTGGTGCGCGGCGGTGGTGACCCAAAACTCGTCGTGGAGCGACTGCAAGCGCTGCTGACGCAGGTGCAAGCCAGCGGCGTGCGCGCGATTCACGGTGACATCGTGTTGGACCAC
Organism: Comamonadaceae bacterium; assembly: GCA_947450765.1. Taxonomy (GTDB): domain Bacteria; phylum Pseudomonadota; class Gammaproteobacteria; order Burkholderiales; family Burkholderiaceae_C; genus Polaromonas. The sequence goes on from CANFXC010000043.1 coordinate 1,209, forward strand.
AGCGCCTTCAGTGAACCCATGGGCAATGCGGCTGAGTTTGACGGTGAACCGCTGCGCCCCTACAACACGCAACCCGACGCTTTGCTCATCAATTTCAAGACGCTGGTGATGACCTTCACGCCAGACCTCGCGCAGGGCCGGGCGCTGGTGCGCACCGAACCGCCGATGGCGGGTCTGCTGATGGACGACAGCGTGCCCTTGTTGTCAGCTGCACCTTGCGGTGACTGGCGCAGTGATTTGCGCGCCAGCGTGGACAGCCCGAGCCGCGTGCAATTTTTGGGCAGCTACGCCAGCGCTTGTGGTGAACGCGTCTGGCCCAGCGCGTATGCCGATCCGTCGAGCTTTGCCGCCCGCGCTATCGAAGGTTCGTGGAAAGTGATGGGCGGTTTGCTGACAGGCCAAGTGCGCGACGCGACCGCGCCTGAGCTGGCGATGCTGCGCAGCCGCGGCACGCTGTCGGGCAACACCTCGCCGTTGCGTCTGGAGTCGCCTTCGCTGCCCTTGCTCGACATCGTGCGCGACGTCAATAAATTCTCCAACAACGTGATGGCACAGCATCTGTTTTTAAGCCTCGGTCTGCACGGAAAACTAGGACAAACACAAGCCGGTACGTTCGACGCCGGCCGCGCCGCCACGCAAGCCTGGTGGCTGAAAACCTTGCCCGCCGCCGCGCCGCCGGTGCTGGACAACGGCTCCGGCCTGAGTCGCAGCGGGCGCATCAGCGCGCGCAGTTTGGCGGCCATGTTGCAGCACGCAGCAAAGAGTCCGCTGGCCGAAGCGTTGGCCGACTCTTTGCCCTTGGTCGGCGTTGATGGGAGCATGCGTGCGCGTGCACAAGCCGCCACGGGCCGGGCGCACATCAAAACCGGTTCTTTGCGTGATGTCAGTGCTGTCGCCGGTTATGCCCAAGGGACCAGCGGCAGCCGCTACATCGTCATCGGCATCGTCAACCACCCCAACGCCAGTGCAGCGCGGCCAGCGCTGAACACCTTGATCGAATGGGCTGTGCAAGACCGAAAGTGAGGTTAATGGCATGTCAATTCCCGCCAAGGGTCTGATATTTGAATAAGCAGCTATGAATGGCGTCGCACTTGCCTGATCAGTCGGCTTGCGCTCAGGGCTTGACCGCAGGCTGCTCCCACCCCGGCACGGTCACCGCGTAGCGTGTGGCCTTGCCTACACCTTCTACGCGCAGCAGTCCTTTGGCCAGCAGGTCGGCCAAGTCGCGCGTGGCGGTGGCTTTGGAGGTGCCGGTCATCTTGGCGTACTTGTCGGTGCTCATGCCACCCAAAAAGCCACCGCCCGAGCCCACATGCCCGGCTTCCAGTAGGCGCTCCAGCACCTTGCTCTGGCGTGGATTGACATGGCAGCGGGCCGCGCGCATCCGGAAATGAGCCTTCTCCGTGGCGTCGGTCACCACGGCCTGGCTGGCCATGCATGCACGGGTAAACGCCAGCACGAACCACTGCACCCAGGGCGTCACATCGATCGCCTGCGCTTCGGGCGCCATGCTGCGCAGGCGTTGTGCTGCATTGAGCGCGTCGTAGTAGGCTGCGCGGGTTTTCAGCATCTGGTGCGCCAAGCCGTAGACCCGCACCAGCGCCGGACTTATCCGTGCGTCTTGCGCGTGCATGTCTTGCGCCAGCGCCATGTCAGCTAGGGCGCGACCCAGGCGGCCGTTGCCATCTTCAAACGGGTGGATAGACTCAAACCACAGGTGTACCAGCGCCGCCCGTGCAATGCCGTTGATGGCGGTGTCTCCACCCAGCGGGCGCGTGCGTTCAAACCATGTCAAAAAGCGGTCCATTTCTGCAGTCACCTGTGGCGAGGGCGGTGCCTCGTAGTGCACCACCTCGCGCCCCAGCGCGCCGCTCACGATTTGCATGGCATCGGTGTGGCTGCGCACGCGCCCCACCGCAATGCGCGTGATGCCCGACGTGCCCCCCGGAAACAGCGCAGACTGCCAGCGGCACAGCCGATCCAAGTCCAGCGCCGCGCCGTGCTGGGCCAGCGCGTTTTGCATCACCTGCACCAGCCCGTCCACCGACCGGTCATGGCCCGGTGCATCCGCCAAACTGAGCCGGTGCGCCACGGACGAGCGCAAGGATTCCAGATTGAGCTGCTCGCCCTCTATGGCGGCCGTGGCCAGTGCCTCTTGCACCCACAGCTCGCGTTGCACCGCGTTGGCTTGCTCCAGCCCGATGGCGCCCAACAAACCCAGCAAGCGGCCCTGCTCCAGCCGGGCCTGGTCCAGCGCTGGGGCCAGCGCAGCCGCGTCAAACGTCAGCTGTGGCCATGCGCGGTGTTGCCAGATGTAGCGTGGGGGTGTGGGAAGGGTTGGCGTGGGCATGAGGCGTATTCTAAACAATACGGCTCATAAAGTGAGGTGTATTTCCAGAAATACGGTTCGAAAACCAAGAAGAGCGCGAGGTTGCCACACAGTCCTGTCAAATACCCAGCAAGCAAATTCACTTACTTCGACTATTTCGTTTATTGCGAATAATGCTACGATTCAAGCTATTGTGACTGGCCAGCCCCCAAGGCCGCTGCGCTAAGGAGAACCCCATGACAGCCCAAGAAGTACTAGACCCCGCCAACGCTGCCGAAGCCGAAATGGCAGCCGTGGCCCACCAATGCCTGATGACAGCGCTGGACCATTCCAATGCGGATCACATCAACCTCATTTTGGATATGGGCACTGATTGCAGCGAAAAACACGAAATACCCGTGCTGAAGCTACCACCCCGCGCCTTGCGTTTCTTTGCTGACGTGTTGCGGCAAATGGCCAAACAAGAACCCATGCTGCTGGTGCCGCAAAAACACGAACTCACCACGCAGGAAGCGGCTAGTTTTTTGAACGTGTCGCGCCCCTTTGTGATCAAGGAAATTGAAGCCAACCGCCTCAAATGCCGCAAGGTCAACCGCCACCGCCGCATCGAATTTGAAGAACTGCGCCGCTACCAGGCCGCGCAACAACAACAGTCTGAACAGGCCCTGCAAGAGCTGACTCAACTGTCTGAAGCGTTGGGGCTGGAGTTTTAAGTGGCGGGCTCGGCGCGCTACACGGCAATTCTGGATGCCAATGTCCTGTATCCCCAATTGATCCGCGACACACTGCTGAGCCTGGCCGTTGAGCGCCTGTACCACGCGCGCTGGAGTGCCACGATTCATGCCGAGTGGACACGCAATCTGGCCAAAGACCGGCCAGAACTCGCCGCCAAACTATCACTGGTCGTCGAGCGCATGAACGCCAGCGTGCCCGACTGTCTGGTAACGAATTATGAAAAACTGGCCAACAGTATCGAATTGCCCGACCCTGACGACCGCCATGTCGTAGCCGCCGCCATTGTTGGTCATGCCGACGCTATCGTCACCTTTAACACCAAGGACTTTCCGATGTCTGTGTTAGCACCCTACGGCATTGAAGTCCAGCACCCCGATGAATTCTTGATGAACCAATTGCAGTTGCAGGAAATACCAGCGCTCAGAGCCATCAAAAAGATGCGTGCCCGCTGGACCAACCCTGTACGGCCAGCGCAGGAGTTGATTACAGCATTTGAGAAACGGGGCTTGCCGATGATGGCGGATTTGCTGCGTGAGGCAGTTACGCTGATTTGATGTCAAACGTGTCTGTGGCTCCATAGTAATTTGCGCAAGAGGCTATTAAAAGCATAGCCATTACCGACTAGCCCCGCCCTTCATACGCCGCGTTGATGAACGGCTTGACCGCATCCAAATCAGCCTGGGAGGTGATCGGTACTTCTAGATTACCCGTGCCCCAGTGGCCAATGCTGGTGACATCGCGTGCGTTAGGCAACACCGGGAGTGCGGTGGCGGGGTCTACGTGCAGATACAGCAGCAGGCAATTCTTGCGGTGCAGCACGACGGTGGCAAAGTTCTTCAAGCGTTTGAAGGCTGCATACAGCCGCAGCTCTTTGCGTTGCACGTCATCGCCCAAGGAAAAGGTGTAATCCTCCAGGGAGGCCAATAGCAACTGCATGGGTTCTGGCAGGTTGGCCAATACTTCTGCAAACGACTTATCGGGCCCGGTGCTTTTGGCGCCCGTTGTGTCTGTTGGCGTTGCAGCGGCACTACCTGCTGCCTCTAATTTGCTGGCACTAGACTTTGCCAACCTTGCCGCAGTGGCCTTGCCGTTTGAGTCACTGCCCGCGTTGACCGATTCCAAGAGCAGTAAATCAGCACCAAAGCGCCGGTAGCGGATCAGCTCTATGTTGCGGCCAATTTGCTGCACCGCGTGACCGTCGTACTTGGTGAAGTCCGCTGCAATGCACACCACGCGCGGCGCGCTCCAGTCAATGGCGTCAGCCGCTGCGGCGCCTAGCTTGTCCAGCACCAGCAACTTGAATTCCGCCTTGTGGTCCATCAGCCAATCCAGGTAAAACAAGCCCTGGTTGATGACGTTCTCACCCACCGAGCGTTTGTACTCAAGGATGACTGGGCAGTGGTTTTCGTCCAAGCCCAGCGAGTCAATGCGACCACCGTGCGTTTTGCCAGTGGAGTGCTCACTGGCAATGAAGCGGATATTGAGCAGCGGCAGCAGGTTGGCCTCGATCAGCGTTTGCAGGGGCTTTTCCAGGTCAGACGCGTTGCCTTGCAGTTCGGTGGCGGTGCTGCCAGAGAGGCGGAAGAGTTTGATGTCGCTCATGGGCTGGTTTTTTGCAGGCGGCAGATAGCGCTGGGTTTTGAGTTGCGGGTTGGTGTCCTACAAGCGGATGACTCTGGCCTCCAGTGCCTTCTTGGATACCGCCTTGCGCAGGTGGAATAGTTCAGGGTGGTTGCGGCGTTCTATCCTATACGAAACCTATACAGATCAGTGACTTAAGCGGGATTGGACTGGCCTAATAGGATAAAAAGAAAGGCGCGACCGGCCGTGCGCAAATCAAAACCGGTTCTTTGCGCGATGCCAGCGCTGAACGCCTTGATCGAATGGGCTGTGCAAGACCGAAAGTGAGGTTAATTGCGCAGCACCGTGTGCGCTCTGATTGAGCGGCCTAAACTGGCTTCATGATTCCTTTCTCAGTACTTGACCTCGCCCCCATCGTCCAAGGCAGTGATGCTGCGGAGTCTTATCGCAACACTTTGAGCTTGGCGCAGCACGCCGAGCGCTGGGGTTACAAGCGCTACTGGTTGGCCGAACACCACGGCATGCCGGGCATCTCTAGCGCTGCCACGTCGGTGCTGATGGCGCATGTGGCCGGCGGCACCCAAAGCATTCGCGTGGGGGCTGGCGGCATCATGCTGCCGAACCATTCACCGCTGGTGATTGCCGAACAGTTCGGCACGCTGGAGTCGCTGTTTCCAGGTCGCATTGACCTCGGTTTGGGCCGCGCACCGGGCTCCGACCAGATCACGGCGCGGGCCTTGCGCCGCAACCTGTCATCTGATTCAGACGAGTTTCCGCAAGACGTGATGGAGTTGATGGATTACTTTTCAGACTCGCCGCGTCAGCCTGTGCGCGCAGTCCCAGGCACTGGCTTGCACGTGCCGATGTGGATCTTGGGTTCGAGCTTGTTTGGCGCGCAGTTGGCCGCTGCACTGGGTTTGCCCTTTGCGTTTGCCTCGCATTTCGCACCCGCGCAAATGATGCAAGCGATTGAGATTTACCGCGCGCGCTTTCAGCCGTCGGCGCGTTTGGCCAAGTCGTATGTGATGCTTGGCTTCAACGTGTTTGCCGCCGACACCGACGAAGAAGCGGCCTTTTGCGTCACCTCGCAGCAGCAGGCTTTTGTCAATCTGCGCAGTGGCAGGCCGGCTAAATTACCACCGCCCAAGGCTGACTTTTTGCAAAGCATCGGTCTGCAAGAACATGCCTTGCTGGACTCTGTGCGTCAGAGTTACGCGATCGGGTCGATCGACACGGTGCGGCGTGAAATGAACGCTTTCATTGAGCGCACCGGCGCCGATGAGTTGATGATCGCCGGCCAGATTTTTGACCACGATGCGCGCCTGCGCTCTTACGAAATCACGGCTGAACTGCAGCGCGCGTAAGTCTGTCCCGCACGCCGTCCCATTCGGTCGCGGCGGGTAGTGCTTCCACCCATATGTAAGCCACGCCCTGCGCATCAAACTCGCGCAGCACGGCAAAGAGTTCGTGCGCCACTTGTGACGCTTGCAGCGGCATGGCGCGGTACAACACGGACGCGGCGTTGATCGCGTCAATACCGGGAATGGAGTACGCATAGACTGCGATGCGTTGCGATGGCTCAACCGCAGCCAAGGCCGCTTGCAATTCAGTTTTGTCCATCAAATGCACTTTGGCGTTAGGCGCATAGTGCGACGCCAAAGTGCCCGAAGCGCGGGGTGCGCTGGACGCCAGCGCTTCGTTGTCGAGCACCGACTCACCACAAGCGGCTTCGAGCTGCGCGCGCGTCAGCACGCCGGGGCGCAGCAACACCGGCTGGCCTCGGGTGCAGTCGACGATGGTCGATTCAATCCCCACGTCGCACGGCCCGCCGTCGAGCACGAACAAGGCATCGCCCATTTCATCAGCCACATGCGCGGCCGTGGTCGGGCTGACGCGGCCAAAACGATTCGCACTGGGCCCGGCGACGCCGGTGCGGCAGGCTTTCAGCAGCGCTTGCGCCACCGGGTGTGAGGGGCAGCGCAGGCCAATTGAGTTTTGGCCACCGGCTGCTGCCGTGGCAACACCGGGCTTGCGCGGCAAGATCAGCGTGAGCGGTCCGGGCCAAAAAGCGTCTATCAATCGCGCAGCGAATGGCGGCACGCTGCTGGCGTAGTCGAGCACTTGCTGAGCCTCTGCGATGTGCACGATGAGCGGATGGTTGGACGGTCTGCCCTTGGCGGCAAAGATCAACGCCACCGCCGCGTCGTTGGACGCGTCAGCGCCCAAGCCGTAGACGGTTTCAGTCGGTAAGCCGATGAGCTCGCCGCTGCGAATCAGGCGCGCGGCCTCGGCGACGGCGGCGGGATCTGTGCCCGAGTGAATCATTCAGTGGCTTTCAAGGCCGGGCAAGCTCAGCAGCGCGGCCACTTGGCGTGCTGTGGCTTGCACCGTCGCCACGCTGGCGCCGGTGATGTTCAGGTGGCCCATCTTGCGGCCGGGGCGCGCTTGCGTCTTGCCGTACAAGTGCAGATGCGTGCCGGGCAAAGCCAGCACCGCGACCCAGTCGGGCGTGCGCTCTTGGCCTTGCGCGTCAAACCAGCTGTCGCCGAGCAAGTTCAGCATGATCGATGGCGAATGCTGGCGCGGTGTGGGCAGCGGCAAACCGGCCAGTGCATGCACCTGCAAATCAAATTGCGATGTGTCGCAAGCGTTCATCGTGTAGTGGCCGCTGTTGTGCGGACGCGGTGCCATTTCATTGACGACCAGCGTGTCTTCAGCGGCGTTGCCAGAGGCGCTGGCCAAGACAAAAAACTCCACACACAGCACGCCCACGTAGCCGATCTGCGCGGCAATGGCTTCAGTGGCGGCGCGTGCTCTGGCTGACAAGGCGGCGGGCAGACAGCCGTCATAAGCGTGTGTCACCGCCAAGATGCCGTCGACATGCACATTGCGCTGCGGTGCAAAACTGACGATCTCGCCGTCCCAGCCGCGTGCCACGATCACCGACAGTTCGGCTTTGAGCGGCAGCATTTTTTCGAGCACGCAAGGGACGTTGTTCAGGTTGTCCCAAGCTGTCGCAAGTTCGGCGGCGTTTTTCACGCGGGCCTGGCCTTTGCCGTCGTAACCCATGCGCGCAGTTTTCAAAATACCGGGCAACAGGTCAGCCGAAACGGCGGCAAGATCGGCCTGGGTTTCCAGCACAGCGTAGGGCGCACACGGCACGCCAGAGGCTGCAGCACAGGCGCTGAAATGGGATTTTTCGTCGATTCGGTTTTGAGCGATAGAGACGGTCTCGGCGCTGGGTGCCACCGGCCGCGTGATGGCGAGTTGCTGCAGTGCGGCAGCCGGCACGTTTTCAAATTCAGTGGTGATGGCCGCACTGACGGCAGCCAGTTGCGCCAAGCCTGTGGCGTCGCCGTACGGGGTTTGAATGTGGTGATGGCTGACACGGCCGGCTGGGCTGTTTACATCGGCGTCGAGCACGGCGGTGAAGTAGCCGAGGCGTTGCGCGGCATGCACAAACATGCGGCCGAGTTGGCCGCCGCCCATCACGCCGAGCGTGGCGCCAGGAAGGATGGGTTTCATAGTGGCGGCAAGGTCATGGCTTCGGCTGCAGCCGTTTGCGCGACCCGAAAAGCCTGCAACTGAGCTGCCAGCGCTGGGTCCTGCAAGGCCAGCATGGCGACTGCAAAGAGGGCCGCATTGGCCGCACCAGCGTTGCCAATCGCAAAGGTCGCGACCGGAATACCTTTCGGCATTTGCACAATGCTGTGCAGCGAATCAACGCCTTGCAAATGCTTGCTGGCGACGGGCACGCCGAGCACCGGCACCGTGGTTTTGGCCGCCAACATGCCGGGCAGATGCGCCGCACCGCCGGCACCGGCAATGATGGCTTGCAGACCGCGACCCAGAGCCGATTCAGCGTAGTCAAACAAGGCGTCGGGCATGCGGTGCGCGGACACCACGCGGGCTTCATAGGCGATGCCGAACTGCTGCAGAATTTGCACGGCGTGCTGCATCGTGTCCCAGTCGCTGTTGGAACCCATTACCACGCCGACCGTGACGGCGGCGCCTGGGGCTGCGGTATGGGCTGGGGTTGTGGGGCTGGCGGTCGGTGGTGTGGTGGTCATGGGGTGCGTCTTCAAAGCTGGACTGCGGACCGGCGATTTTAAGCGTTACGGTGTGGGTGCCCGTCAGCATGCTATCGTTTTGCTTTCCTTTTCAACTGTATTCAAAGCCCTCAGCGCACTTCAAGCGCCTCCCAACATGATTGATGTCACGCTCGCGAATTTTGAACAAGAAGTCATTCAGGCTTCCATGACCACACCGGTGCTGGTTGATTTTTGGGCGCCTTGGTGCGGCCCTTGCAAATCCCTCGGCCCGATTCTTGAAAAAGTCGAAGTCGCTTATGAAGGCCGCTTCAAGCTGGTGAAGATCGATTCCGACCAAGAACAGCAGCTCGGCGCGGCGTTCGGCATCAAAAGCATCCCGACCTGCATTTTGCTGATCAACGGTCAGCCGGTCGACGGTTTCACCGGCGCTCAGACCGAAGGCAAGATCAAAGAATTCCTCGACAAACACCTGGGAGATCCCGGTGAATTGGCGGCTCCGTCAGAAGCCGAGCAAGCGCAAGCCTTGCTGGAGAGCGGCGATGTGCAAAGCGCGCAAGACACTCTGGCGGAAGCGCTGGCTGTCAATCCGGCCAACGACGAAGCGCGTTTTGACTACGTCAAGTTGTTGGTCCGAACAGGGCAACTGGCCGTCGCCAAAAGCGCGTTGGCACCCGCCTTGGTCCAAATCCCGGTACAGCTGCGCTTTGAGGCGCTCAAGCACTGGCTGCTGGCGCTTGAATTCGTCAGCACCGACCCGCGCGGGCAGTGGGACTTGCCGCAGTTTGACGCGTTGATTGCGCAAAACAAACGTGATTTTGAAACCCGCTTGGCGAAAGCTCAGGTCCTCATGACCCAAGGCGCATGGGTGGCCGCGATGGACGAGTTGCTGGAAATCATCATGCGCGACAAAACCTGGAATGATCAAACGCCGCGCAAAACCTTCGTGGCTATTTTGGAGCTGCTGACGCCGCCCAAACCCAAGCAGGCCCAAGACGCTTCCGGCAAGACTGCCGCCGGCATTGAGATCCTCGGCAAAGTGGTCGTCGAGGAAGACCCGCAGCTGGCCTTGGTGTCCACCTACCGCCGCAAGTTGAGCATGATGCTCAACTGAAAAAGCGGAGCTGGGCTCGCTGCGGCGAAACCCCGTCATAGCGAGCGCAGTAATCTCGTCATGGCGAGCGCAGCGCGGCCATCCATGACTGCGAATTCGGGCTCTGGACTGCCGCGCTGCGCTCGCAGTGACGGGAGCTTTACGCTCCGCAGTCACGGCGATTTTCTTGCGGTGACGGGTAACCCATCAATCCTCAGCGCCCACAGGCTTGGCGCCTGAAAACCAAGATACGTACAGCGCCGGCAACACCACCAACGTCAGCAGCGTGGCGGTGATCAAGCCACCGATGATGACGATGGCCAGTGGCCGCTGCGTCTCGGAGCCAATGTCGTGCGACAAGGCCATCGGCAGCAAACCAAGCGCCGCCAACATGGCTGTCATCAGCACCGTGCGCAATCGTTGCATGGAGCCGAGTTTGACGGCATCCAGCACGCTGTGACCGGCTTCTTGCAACTGCTGAAACACCGACAACATCACCACGCCGTTGAGCACCGCTTGCCCTGAGAGCGCGATGAAACCAATCGCCGCCGAGACCGACAGCGGGATGGAGAAAATCCACAGCGCCACAAAACCACCAATCAGTGCCAAGGGCACGTTGATCAGAATCAGCGCGGCCATCTTGAAGGACTTGAAGGCGTCGAACAGCAGCACGAAGATCAGCAGCAGCGAGATCGGCACCACCACCGACAGCCGCTGCATGGCGCGCTCTTGGTTTTCAAACTCACCCGACCAGCCGACGGTGTAACCGGGCGGCATCTTGACGTTGTCGGCCACGCGGGTTTGCATGTCTTTCACCACCGAACCCATGTCGCGGCCCTTGATGAAAATACCGATGGCCATGGTGCGCCGACCGGCTTCGCGGGCGATGTTCATGGCGCCGTTGGTTTCGCGAATGGTGGCCACGGTGCCCAGCTGCGCATAACCGCCGTCGGGTGTGGGGATCAGTGTTTGCGGCAGGCTGGCGATCACGCGTTTGTTTTCTGGCAGCCGGACCGCGACAGCAAATTTGCGCTCGCCTTCCCAAAGCTGCGTAGCGGCTTTACCGCCCAAGGCTGCTTCCACGACATCTTGAATGTCTTGCACGTTCAGGCCCAGACGCGCCGCACGGTCACGGTCGATGTCGATCACCAACTGCGGCAGGTCACCGAGGCGGTCAATCTCGCCACGCTGCACACCTTGGACTTGTTTGATTTCGCGTTGAATGGCTTCCGCCACGCGGCGCAATTCGTCTAAGTCCTCGCCAGACACTTTGACGACAATCTGGCCCTTGATTTGTGAAATGGATTCCAGCACGTTGTCGCGGATCGGTTGCGAGAACGCCGGGTCAATGCCGGGGATCGCCCGCAGCTTGCTGTCCATTTCTTCAATCAGCTGGTCGCGTGTCAAGCCTTTGCGCCATTCTTCCTGTGGCTTCACGTCGATGAAAATCTCCGCCATGCTCAGGGTTTTGGGGTCGGTGCCGTCTTCCGGTTGGCCTGCCTTGGACACCGCCGTGCGCACTTCGGGCACGGTGTTCAGGGCGTTGCGCGCCATCAGCAGAATTTTGGCAGCCTCTACGCTGGAGACGCTGGACGGCATGTCGAAGTTGGCCCAGAAGGTGCCTTCGTTGAGCTCGGGCAAAAACTCTGAACCGAGCCTGGATGCCGCACCCATGGCCAGCGCAAACACCGTCAGTGCAATCAGCACCACGGTGCGGCGCCGCTCCAGCGCCCACATCAGCACAGGTTCGTACACGCGTTTGCTGCTGGCCACCACGCGGTTGTCGCCGTGCGGAATCTTCTTGCGCAGCATCCAGTAGGCCAGCAAGGGCACCAGCGTCAAAGAGAAAATCAGCGCGCCAATCAGTGCCGTGGTGACGCTCAGCGCCATCGGCTGAAAGATGCGGCCTTCATGGCGTTGCAGCGCAAAAATCGGAATGTGCGCGGCAATGATGATGAGCATCGAGAACAGCGTCGGCCTGCCGACTTCGCTGGCCGCGTCAATGATGACGTTGCGCCGCTCGGCGTTGGTCATGCCTTCTTTTCTCTCAGACAGCCGGTGCATGATGTTTTCAATCACGATCACCGCCCCGTCGACGATGATGCCGAAATCCATCGCCCCCAAACTCAGCAAATTGGCCGGCACGCCCATGATCTTCAAGCCGAGAAAGGTCGACAGCAAGGCCAGCGGAATGATGACCACGACGGCCAAGCTAGCGCGGATGTTGGACAAAAACAGGTACAGCACCAGCGCCACCAGCAGCGCGCCTTCAACCAGATTTTTAAACACCGTGGTCAGCGTTTTGCCCATCAGCCAGGTGCGGTCGTAGTAGGGCAGTATTTGCACGCCCTTCGGCAGGCCGCGTGCATTCAATTCAGCGATTTTGTCTTTGACACCCTTTAGCACGATGCTCGGGTTTTCACCTTTGCGCATGATGACGATGCCGGTCACGACGTCATCGTCATGGTCCTGGCCGACGATGCCCAGACGCGGGATGGCGCCAATCTTGACTTCAGCGATGTCGCGAATCAGGATCGGTGTCGCGCCGCGCGCCGCCACGACGATGCGGCCGATGTCGTCTGGCGACTGCAGCAGACCAATGCCGCGAATGGCAAATTGTTGCTGGCCTTGCGCCACATAACTGCCGCCGGCGTTCGAGTTGCCACGGCCCAGCGCGTCCAGCAAATTCTGGAAAGTGAGCTTGTAGGCGCGCAGTTTTTCGAGGTCCGGCTGGACCTCGTATTGCTTGATAAAACCGCCCATACCGACGACGTCAGCGACGCCGGGCACTTGTCGCAGGCCACGTTCGATCACCCAGTCTTGCAGCGTGCGCAGGTCGGTGGTGTTTTGACCGTCGCCTTTGACGCGGTAGCGCATGACTTCACCGACCGGCGTCGCATTCGGCGCCACATTCACTTGCGCACCTGCCGGTACGTCGAGGCTGTTCAGACGCTCATTGACCTGCTGGCGCGCGATGTTGACGTTGGCCGCATCGTCATAAGTGACGACGGTGTACGACAGGCCGAACTGTGTGTGTGAGAAGACGCGGATCGAGTTCGGCAAACCGGACAGCGCGATTTCAATCGGCAGCGTGACTTGTTTTTCAACTTCTTCGGCGGCGCGCCCCGGGTACAGCGCAATCACCGTGACCTGGGTGTCGGTGACGTCAGGAAAGGCTTCGACAGACAAATTTTTGAAGGCGATGACACCGGCCATCGCGAACAGCAATGTGCCCAGCACGATGAAGAGCGGCTGGTGCAGTGCGTAGTGAATCAGGCGCTTCATGGTTTAGCCTGGACGGTAGAGGCGGGTTGGGCATCGTTTTTGGCGTTGCGGAACTCGCGCGCCAGCAACAGCATGTTGTCGCTGACGACCTGTTCGCCGGCAGCGACCCCTTGGGACACCACGGAATCGTGCGGGCCCTGGTAGCTCAGCTGCACTTCGCGGACCTCGAACACGCCCGCTTCGACTTGCACCAGCACGGTGTTTTTGGCACCCAGCAGCGATACGGCTCGCGAGGGAATCAGCACGCCAGGGCCGATGTTGCGCTGAATCCGTGCGGTGGCCAGCATCTCGGCCTTGAGCAAGCGCGCCGGGTTGGCGACGAGACCCCGGACCTTGATCGTGCGGGTCGTCGGGTCAATGTAGTCGGCAGCAGCGGTGACGCGGCCTTCAAACTTTTGACCTGGCAGTGTCGGGATGATCAGCTCAAAGGAGGCGCCGGGCCGCAGCGTGCCAACCTCGGCCTCACGTGCATCTATCTGCACCCACAGCGAGGTCGGATCGGTCACCACGAAGAGCGGCGGCACACCGACGCCAGACTGGTCGGGCCGGACTTCCTGGCCCGGGTTGAGGTTGCGTTCAACCACCACGCCTTTGATACCGGCGCTGATGGCCAGCGCTTGGTTGACGCTGCCCGCTTCGTGGCCGCCGCCATACATCCGCGTGCGGGCGTCGGCGCGCTGGACTTCAGCCTGCGACCGGGCGGCATCGGCCTCGGCTTGGTCAAGGTCTTTGCGCGCGACGATGCCAGCGTCAAACAGCTCGCGCTGGCGTTGCAGGGCGCTGCCGCTCAAGCGCGCATCGGCGCGCGCTTTGGCGGTGTCGGCTTGAGCCATGCCGAAGTCGGGCGAGGCCAATTGCGCCAGCACCGAACCCGCGTTCACGGCCTGGCCGACGTCGGCCTGAATCACACTCACGCGGCCGGCGAAGGCGGGGTAAATGCGTTGCGTGTGTTCTTCGTTCCAGACCATGCGCGCCGGCAGGTCAACCGTGATGGCTTGCGCCGGCGTGGCGCTGACCAAACCAATCAACGCCAGTTGCGGGTGGTTGGGCGCAAAGCGCAGTTGCTCACCCTGCAGGATCGGCGGTGGCGCTTTGGCCGGTGGCGGGGCAGGCTCTTGGCAACCGGCTAGGACGAGCAGCGTGATGAGAAGGCTGAAGCGAAGAGTTGGGGTGCGGAGTGGTTTCACGGCGGGGAGTTGCATCAAGGTCGATCAGAAAGAAGGCTTCAAAATTCAGAGCGCGGATGCCGCGCTGCGCAGTTGCCAGGCGGCCAAGCTGCGGGCGTGGTCGGCGCGGGTCGTGACGTCTTCCAGCAGGGCTGCGCGCAAGGTGCGGCGTGCGTCCAGCAGATCGGTCAACGACATCGCGCCCTTGTTGTAAGCCAGCTCGGCCATGCTGGCGACTTGACGGGCCCGCGGGACGATGGCGTTTTGGTAGGTCAATGCCCGTTGCGACGCGGCCAGCAAATCTTGCTGAAGACGGCTGATGTCGAGCGCGGCCGACAAACGCGTTTTGTCGAGCAAGTCTTGCGCTTGTGCCAGCTGGGCGGTTGCGCGGCCCAGCTCGCCTTGGTAGCCGTAATTGCCAAACACGCCGGCCAGCGGCATCTGTACCCGAAACTCCAGCAGCCGGGTCGAGGTGCCCGGGTAATGGTCGAACGAGGTGCCAAGGGTCAGGTCGTTCTGGCGCAAAGCTTCGGCGCTTTCCAGCACGGCTTGCGCGGCCTCGGTGCGTCGCACAGCAGCGCGCACATCCGGCCTGGCTTCGAGTTGTGGTTCAGGCAGAAGGGGCAGTGTCAGGGCTGGCGCAGGCCATGCCGCCTCGGCCGCCAGCGCGCCTGACAAACGCGTCACTTGCTTGAGCGTCAGCTCGGCGCGGACCCGGTCCGCTTGGGCGGCCCGCAAATCTGCGTTGGCGCGTTCGGCTTCGATGTCGCTGCGGGCGGCATCTTGTTGCGACACATCGCCAGCGCTCAGCCGGCGCTGTGCAGTGCGGGCCAATTCACTGGCGCTGTTGGCGATGGCTTGTACCTGGGTGATGCGTTCCTGCGCCGCCAGCAGGTCGTAATAAGCACCGGCCGCGGCCAGTTGCTGCTGGACCAAGGCTTCGTCAAGGTCCGCTTGGGCGGCTTGAGCGGCTCGTTCTGCGCTACGGGTGCGCAGTTCACGTTTGTTGCCGCGTTCCCAAGTCCAGTCGATGCCGATCGATTTGTCGATGCGCTTGTCGTTCAAGGCGTTGCCGGGTCCGACGCCGTTTTGCAGATCGATCGACGCTGTCTTGGCTGTCAAGATCGGTGTTGGCGCGCGGTCAGCGCTCAGCACATCGGCGCGGGCAGCGTCGAAGGCGCGTTGGGTCAGCGACACGTCGAGGTTGTTACGGGCAGCTTGCAGAGCTTGCGCCAGCGATACCGCCATCGGCTGTGTCCGTGCAAGCGATGTCGGGACGGGGGCTGATGGTGTCGCAGGGACTTGGGCCCAGGCGGGCAAGGCCAGCGCCACGCTTGTACAAAAAAACCAGTGTTGTATGCTCATGTGGCTTTTATCTCACAGGCCAGCTGACCGGTTCCTGACCAGCGGCAGACCCATGTTGTCAATACAACGAATTACCCACGAGCCGAGACTGACTGCCGATGCGAATACTCTTGGTCGAAGACGATGCTGTGTTGCGTTCGCTGATGTTGCGCAGCCTGCGTGAAGCGGGTCATCGGGTGGATGAAGCGACCACCATCGAAGAGGCGAGTCATTGGTGGCGTGTCCAGCCCTTTGACGCGGTGCTGTTAGACCTGAATCTGCCCTTGACCGGCCATGAGCGCAGTGGTTTGGGCAATGGCCTCTCTGTGCTGCGTGAGGCGCGCGCGCGCGGCGACCGCACACCGGTGCTGGTGCTGACGGCCCGCGACCGCACTGAAGAGCGCATTGCCGGCTTGGATGCCGGCGCTGATGACTATTTGGGCAAACCGTTTGACCTGAACGAGGTTGAAGCTCGGCTGCGCGCCTTGGTGCGGCGCGCACAAGGCGTTGAAGATCGGGTTCAGCTGGGCCAACTGCATCTGGACCGCAAGGCCAGGCGGTTCTTACTGGCCGGTGACGCATGGGATCTGCCGGCGCGTGAGTTTGAGGTCTTGTGGGAGCTGCTGACGCCGCCCGGCCGCGTGGTCAGCAAACGACAACTTGCCGACAAACTCTCAGAGGCTGACACCGCCTTGGGCGACAACGCGCTGGAAGCTTTCATTTCCCGGCTGCGCAAGAAACTGCTCGGTTCCGGGGTCGGCATTCGCACTTTGCGCGGTTTGGGTTACGTGCTCGAAGAGTCGACGTGATCCAGCCCCGTTCGTCCTTGCGAACCCGCTTGGCGCAGCACGTTCTGGTGCCGCTGGTGATCACTTGGGCGGCCGGTACGGGCGTGACATTGGCCGTGGCGAGTTACTTTACCGGTCAAGCTTTTGACCGCGCCCTGCTCGACGATGCCTACGCCTTGGCGGCGCACGTGACGCTCGGGCCTGTCGGCAAGCCCGGTCTGAATTTGTCCATCGATGACATGGGAACGCTGTTGTTTGACCAAAGTGAATCCATGTTTTTTGCCGTTTATGGCGACGAGGGGCAGTTTGTCGGCGGTCACGCCGGACTGCGCCCGCCTGCGTTGCCCGCCAACGTGAGTTCACAATTTGCCGACATGGTTTACCTCGGTCGTGAAATGCGCAGCGTCAGCTTGCGCCGGACTGACCCGGTCGAGGTCGAGGTTGTCATGGCACAGACCTCCGCCACGCGCAACCGGCTGTTGCAACGGCTGTTGACTTACTCAGCCATTCCACAGGCCTTGCTGCTGGGTTTTCTGGCTTGGTGGTTGCGCCGCAGCATCGGGCGCGACTTGGGTCCGTTGGCAACTTTGCAGCAGGCCCTGGGCAGGCGTGATGCCAGCGACCTTCGGCCCGTGCCGGATGATGCGACCACCGGTGTCAACTCACGCGATGTCGAAAACCTGCGCTTGGCGCTCAACTCCTTGCTGCTGCGGCTGAGCCGCAGCATCGATGCGCAACGTGAATTTGCCGGCAACGTGGCGCACGAGTTGCGCACGCCGCTGGCCGGCATTCGGGCCCAGGCCAGCTATGCGCTGGCACAACCATCGCCGGCGGTGTGGCATGAGCAGCTGCTGGGGATTGCCGAAGGGGAGCAGCGCGCAAGTCATCTGGTTGAGCAGTTGCTGGCCTTGGCACGTGCCGACGAAGGCCGTGCGGCCTTGCAGTTGCAGCCCTTGGCACTCGATGAACTGGTGCGCGAGGTGGTCTTGCGCTTCATGCCCAAGGCTGACGCGGTGGGCGTGGATCTGGGCGCCGAAGGGCTAGAGCAGCCGACGACGGTACTCGGTGACGTGGCGTTGATTGAAGGTATCTTGGGTAACCTGTTGAACAACGCACTGCGCTATGCCCTTGGCCCCGATGCCCATGTCACCGTCAGCGTGCTGGTGGAAGACGGACAGACGGTGCTGCGGGTGGTCGACAACGGCCCCGGCATGAGCGCGCAAGACATGTTGTTCTGGGGCGAGCGCTGGGTCTTGGGCGAGGCCGGCCAGCGCTCGGGCGAAGGTTTCGGTCTGGGCTTGTCGATCGTGCGGCGTTACGCCGAACTGCTAGGCGCCGACTTCAGCTTAGCGCCGGGCGCGGATGGCCGTGGACTTTGCGCCAGCTTGCGCTTCAAGTCGCCCACGGCCTGACGCGACTAGCGCGGGCAGCGCGTCAGCGGCGAGCTTTTTAGCTCGTCAAACGGGCCAAGGCTTCTTCGTATTTCGCAGCGGTCTTCAGCGCCACGTCCGGCGGCAGATGCGGTGCCGGCGGTGTCTTGTCCCAAGGCTTGCCGTTGATGCGCACGGCTTCCAGCCAGTCACGGACAAACTGCTTGTCGTAGCTTGGCGGGTTTTGGCCAGCTGTGAAGGCTTGCTCGTAACCCTCTATTGGCCAGTAGCGCGAGGAGTCGGGCGTCAGCACTTCGTCCATCAGCGTCAGCGTGCCATGTTCGTCGAGACCAAATTCAAACTTGGTGTCGGCAATGATGATGCCTTTGGTCAGCGCAAAAGCAGCTGCCGTTTGGTAGATCTCGATGCTGAGTTTTTTGATTTGCGCGGCGAGTTCGGGGCCGACGATGGTTTCGACCTGCTCGTAGCTGATGTTCTCGTCGTGCTCGCCGGCTTCGGCTTTGGCCGCTGGCGTGAAGATCGGCTCAGGCAGCTTGCTGGCGTTTTTCAAACCGGCGGGCAAGGGCACGCCGCAGACCGATTGCGTGGCCTGGTATTCCTGCCAGCCGCTGCCGGCCAGGTAGCCGCGCACCACGGCTTCGACTGGAATCGGCTTCAGGCGCTTGACCAACATCGAGCGCTTGGTGACCTGTGGCAGTTCAGCCGCTGTGACGACGCTTTCCGGGGCGTCGCCGGTCAGGTGGTTGGGGCAGATGTGGCCGAGCTTGTCAAACCAGAACAAGGCCATTTGCGTCAGCAGTGCGCCCTTGCCGGGAATCGGCTCACCCAAAATCACGTCGAAAGCACTGAGCCGGTCGCTGGCAACCATCAGCAGGCGGTCTTCGCCAACGGCATAGTTGTCGCGCACTTTGCCGCGAGCCAGCAAGGGCAGGGAAGTCAGGGTGGAGGTGTGAAGCGCTTGGGTCATGGCGGGCCGGTGAAAAGTAAAAAAGCAGCGCTCAGCGAACGACTTGCGCCAGCTCGCCCTTGGCGTATTTGGCCGCGACGATCGACAGGCTGTCGCCTTTGATCTTGCTGGCCTGGCCTTCGCAACCGAACTCGATGTAGCGCTGTTTGCAAATGGCTTTGGCAGCGGCCGTGGCTGGCTTGAGCCATTCGCGCGGGTCAAACTTGGCTGGATTTTCAGCCATGAATTGACGCACGGCGGCGGTCATGGCCAGACGAATATCGGTGTCGATGTTGATCTTGCGCACGCCGAACTGAATGGCTTTTTGAATTTCTTCCACCGGCACGCCGTAGGTTTCTTTCATGTCGCCGCCGTACTGGCGAATGATCGCCA
>CANFXC010000044.1 GCA_947450765.1 Comamonadaceae bacterium
AACAAGTTATGCCTGATGACCATAGCAAGTTGGTACCACTCCTTCCCATCCCGAACAGGACAGTGAAACGACTTAGCGCCGATGATAGTGCGGATTCCCGTGTGAAAGTAGGACATCGTCAGGCTCTTACAGCAAGAAATGCCCAGTTAATCCTTCGATTGACTGGGCATTCTCTTTTTCCGATTCAATTGTTGAATATTATTTCACCCTCACGCTTTGCCGCACCTGTATGTATGAGCTCGGAGATCATTTGATCTATCCAGTCGCTGAGGGTGATGTCACTAAAAAATTTGGCTCTTACAAGTTCGAAATAACTTGTTTTAAACGCCCAAGATTTATATTCTATTAGCGCTTGACTTTGAACTTCTAGTAACTTGAATTTCAGCAGTACTTTCGCCCCGTGTCGTGCATGTTTGGTCGGGTTTTCTGTAAAAGCGACTAAACGCTGCTGAGCCCGTTGCACCACTTGGTCAGAATAAGGAAAGGTACGACCGTGTCCTGGAATAACGGTTAAAGGGTCGAGACGTTGAATTAATTCAAGCGTTTCTGCAACTTCCGCAAATGCCGCGATCCCTTCAAGTTCTGGAAAAACTACACCAAATCCATTTTCCCAAAGTGCATCAGCAGAAATCAGTGTCCGAGATTCTGCTTCGAATAAGATCACGGAATGTGGATCATGACCCGCAGCAGCATGGATTTGCCAAAGTCCTTCGCCCAGCAAAATTTCAGTTCCAGGCATTAAAAGCCCTTGGTAGTTAAAACGCGGACAAAGTTGACCCGTTGGCGTGTGGGTCAACATGACAGGGTCCCAATTGGCAACGTAAGGTGCATGACCTGGCGGAATCAGTGTGCGTAGATCTGTGTGCGCTGACTGCAATACAAAATTTCCACCGCAGTGATCACTGTGTAAATGCGTATTCAGGAGCAAATCCAAAGGTGCGCCACTCAGGACAACATTAACAAGCGCTAATGTTTGTTCTGAATGGGTGCAGTAGCCGCTATCGACTACCGCTGTGTTGTGGCGACCGGACACTACAACCATGTTGGCTGACAACCAGCCACGTTCAATGACTTGCACGCCAGGGGGGAGGTTCATCATCGCCATCGGTCTCGTTGTTGTACTGTGATTTGATATTAAAGAATCAGATGCTTATAGTCTAGGAAACTGGAGACTCAAAGCATATGAAGGCACATGGTTTGTTACTTCTGTGCGAGACTTTACCAATGAAAAGTCAACGGAACTTAAATCATAATCCCGGTATCCCAATGGCGACAACATTGTGTTTGCGGCATCAACTGGCATGATGGCCGGAACTAACAATCGTTTTGTGCATGGCGCCGCACATCTGCAGCCGGCTATTTCGGCTGAGGTGATCGATGCGATCTTGGATATGCTCATCGTAAAACCTTGGTGTAAACGTTCGTGAGAGATTAAACATTGAAGTAATCCCATCCCCCAAGCGCGACAAATGTAACAAAGATAGCAAAATATAGGGAAAACCCTTACATTAGAGATATGATCTCCGCAAGCAAGCTTATCAAAGCGTCTTATTACGCAGGGAAAGATTTCTTTCGTCCACCGTTGATTGAGGTCACACGCTCTTCCGCCGTTGCGGTCATGGTTCCTATACGGTCTCTAGGTCCAAGTCACAGCGAAAAAATCGTACGACATTTGCTCAGTTTGTCGCTAGCGGATCGATACCTGCGGTTCGGCTATGCCGCGAGCGACGAGCAAATAGAACGCTACGTGACAGGTCTTAACTTTGACCGCGATGAAATCTTTGGTATCTACAACCGACGTCTTGAACTCATAGCCGTGGCGCATTTGGCCTTTGCAGTCGAGCCGGACTTCACGAGTTGTGCCGAGTTTGGGGTCTCTGTGCTCGGGCATGCACGCGGTCGTGGGTATGGTGCTCGCCTGTTCGACAGAGCGGTTATGCACGCACGCAATGAAGGTGTGCACATGATGTTTATCCATGCATTGAGTGAAAACACCAATATGCTCAACATCGCACGTGCAGCCGGTGCCAAAGTTGAGCGCGACGGCTCAGAAAGTGATGCTCATCTGCGTCTACCGCCTGCAGACTTGGACTCACGCATGACTGAGATGGTCGAAGAAGGCTTGGCGCAAACCGATTACAAATTGAAGGTGCAAGCCCATCATTTTTGGAGCTTTTTACGGATGATGCAAGAAGTCAGAAGTGGCATGCGTGATGCTCGCGATCGAACATCGAGTTGATTTCAGAAACGATAGATGGATGGGCTTGGCGGCCGTCTAAAATTTTTCGGCTATTCTTGTCAACTTCTTAACTACCGAACACCGCAGTGTCCGATGCCCCCCCCAGTCGTTCCGTGAAAACGGAAGACAAACGCGGCTTTTTGCAAAAGCTCGCAGAAATGCTTCACCCAGGCCCCGACTCCAAAGACGAGTTGATTGAGACCTTGGTAGAAGCCCAAGAAAATGATGTGATCGGCGCGCAAAGCCGTGAAATGCTGGAAGGCGTCATCCGCATGGCTGACATGACGGCTGGCGATGTGATGGTGGCAGCACCCCGCATGGACATCATCAACATCGATTCACCCTATGAAGAACTGCTGCACGTCATCATTGACACGGCACATTCACGTTTTCCGGTTTACGAAGACCAAAAAGAAAACATCATCGGTATCCTCTTGGCGAAAGACTTGCTAAAGCTTCAGCGAGCGCCTGAATTGAACATTCGCGCCTTACTTCGGTCGGCTGTTTTTGTGCCCGAGAGCAAAGGCTTGAATGACTTGCTGCGTGAGTTCCGCGGGAACCGCAATCATCTGGCCATCGTCATTGACGAGTTCGGTCGTGTTGCCGGACTCATCACGATTGAAGATGTACTCGAACAAATCGTTGGCGAGATTGAGGATGAGTTCGATGTTGCCGAAGACGACGGCGACATTTTTGGTCTTGGCGATCACACCTACCGCGTCAGCGGTGACACGGCTATTGAGCGCGTGAACGAGGCTTTCGGTGTCAGCTTGCCTGAATCGGATTTTGAGACCATCGGTGGTCTGGTGGCGCACGAAATGGGTCACGTTCCCAAGCGCGGAGAAAACGTTGCGCTGTCCGGACTGCAGTTCCTCGTGCTGCACACCAAAGGCGGCGCGGTGCGCTGGTTCAAAGTCTCACCGGTCATCGTCACCGCAGCGTCTAACGACGCGCCTGTTTAAGACTTGTGGTGACGCAGCGCGAGACTGCATCAAAGCGTGCGCTAAAGGGCGGCCTCGCCAAAGAGCGTGTGCGAGCCGGCGTCAGGATCCCACAAATTAAAGCCAATAGTGCTGGACGCCCGCTAGGCTGGGGTGTTGTCGTGAGCGTGTTGGTGGCCGGTTATGCACACGCGCTGAGCATGGCTTGGCCCTTCGCGTCGATAGGCGGCTTAGCCACTGGCCAAGCTTGGGGCGGCTTGCAATTGGCGTCGCTGGCGTTGCTTGTCTGGCAACTGCAGCGCAGTATGCGTAGCGGTCAGGCTGCGCTGCTCGGCTGGCTGTTTGCCACGGCGATGTTGTGTGGCACCTTCTGGTGGCTTTTCATTTCCATGCATCTGTATGGTGGCTTGCCAGCTCCGTTGGCAGTGCTGGCAATTCTTGCGCTAGCAGCCGCTTTGGCGCTTTATTACGCTGCTGCGGCCGGTCTGTATGTCTGGTTGGCACCGCGTTCATCGATGGGGCGGGCCAGCGCGTTTGCGGCTCTGTGGTTGCTGGCGGAGTTAGCGCGAGTGAAGTTGTTCACCGGCTTTCCTTGGGGCGAGGGCGGCTATGCGCATATCGATGGCTGGGCCCGGCCGCTGGCTGGCTGGCTGGGTGTTCATGGGCTGACTTGGCTGGCTGCCTGGACGGCTGCCTTGTTCGCCGCACTGCTCTTGAGTGCACGCTCAAGCCGCAGGGTGATGAATCAAAAACCGGTCATGGCTTGTGTCGCCCTGCTCTTGATTGCATTTGGCGTGTCGACGTTACCGCCGGCGGTTCTGGCGACCCCGACAGACCATCCGGTACGACCGCCGTTGTCGGTCACCTTGTTGCAGGGCAATATTCCGCAAGATTTGAAATTTCAGCCGGGTACCGGCGTGAGAGACGCGCTGCAGTTTTACGGGGCCCAACTGGGGCAGGTGCAAACCTCGTTGGTGGTCTTGCCCGAAACGGCGTTCCCGATGTTGCCCGAGCAGCTGCCGAAGGATTATTGGCAGTCGGTGAAAAACCGCTTTGCCAGTGGCGAGCAGGCGGCGTTGATTGGCATTCCACTGGGCTCCAGTCGTGAGGGTTACAGCAACTCGGTGCTGGGCCTGAAGCCCGGTGCGCCTGACTACCGCTACGACAAACATCACCTGGTGCCCTTTGGTGAGTTTTTACCGCTGTTTTTCCATTGGTTTATCGACATGATGAACATCCCGCTGGGCGACTTCAATCGCGGCACCTTGGCGCAAGCACCGTTTGAATGGCGCGGCGAACGACTCGCTCCAAACATTTGCTACGAAGACTTGTTTGGCGAAGAACTGGGCGCCAACTTCAAAGACGCCGCAACCGCACCGACGATATTGGTCAACGTCAGCAATATCGCCTGGTTCGGCAATACGGTGGCGATCGACCAGCATTTGCACATCTCGCGCATGCGCGCGCTCGAATTCGCCCGGCCCATGCTGCGAGCCACCAACACCGGCGCAACCGTCGTCATCGACGCGCAGGGCCGCGTCACGCATGCGCTGGAGCGTCACACCCGTGGCGCGCTGGTCGCTGAGGTGCAAAGTGCCGACGGCCTGACGCTGCATGCGCGTTGGGTCTCACACTTCGGTCTAGCGCCTTGGTGGCTGCTGGGCGTGGCCACCGTGCTGCTGGCGCTGCTGGCCCGCAAGCGCCGCCAAGCACGGCCTTTAGCCTGATGCCTAGGGCGTCGGCTCAACACCTTGGGGCCGCGTAAAATGTATGCTTTGACGCGTCACGGTGCGTCTCTGCTTTCGGCGCCGCATGGCGCGCCTCGCTTAGCCTAAGAACAACGGTTTTATGCTCACTTTCCAGCAAATTATTCTCACGCTGCAGTCCTACTGGGCTGACAAAGGCTGCGCACTGCTGCAGCCTTACGACATGGAAGTCGGTGCCGGTACCTCGCACACCGCTACGTTTTTAAGAGCGCTTGGCCCTGAGCCCTGGAAAGCCGCTTACGTGCAGCCCAGCCGCCGCCCGAAAGACGGCCGTTACGGTGAAAACCCAAACCGCCTGCAGCACTACTACCAATACCAAGTCGTGTTGAAACCGGCACCGGCCAATATTTTGGAGCTCTACCTCGGCTCGCTCGAAGTGCTCGGTTTTGACTTGAAAAAAAACGACATCCGCTTTGTCGAAGATGATTGGGAAAATCCGACCTTGGGTGCTTGGGGTCTGGGCTGGGAAGTCTGGCTGAACGGCATGGAAGTCACGCAGTTCACTTACTTCCAGCAAGTGGGCGGCATTGATTGCCGGCCTATTACGGGTGAGATCACTTACGGGCTTGAGCGTCTGGCGATGTATCTGCAAGGCGTCGACAACGTCTATGACCTGACGTGGACCGAAGGCCTGACTTATGGCGACGTCTACAAGCAAAACGAGGTCGAGCAATCCACCTACAACTTCGAACACAGTGATGCTGACTTCTTGTTCACCGCCTTCAACGCGCATGAAAAACAAGCCAAGCATTTGATTGACGTGCAGCTGGCACTTCCCGCTTATGAGCAAGTCTTGAAAGCTGCGCACAGCTTCAACCTGCTCGACGCCCGTGGTGCTATTTCCGTGACGGAGCGGGCTGCCTACATCGGCCGCATTCGCAACTTGGCGCGCGCCGTGGCGCAAAGCTATTACGAGAGCCGTGAACGTCTCGGCTTCCCAATGGCTCCCCGTGAATGGGTTGCGCAGATGCAGGCAGCCTTGCCGACCTTGACGAAGAAAGCGGCGTGAGCGTGATGACGACGAAACCCCAAAACCTGTTGCTCGAACTCTTTGTTGAAGAGCTGCCACCCAAGGCGCTGAAAAAACTCGGTGACGCCTTCGCTGGCGTGCTGCACGAGCAACTCAAACAGCAAGGGCTGGCAACCGCCGGATCACAACTCACCGCTTACGCTTCCCCGCGTCGGCTGGCCGCGCACATCACCGACGTGGCCACGCAAGCCGCTGACAAAGTCGTCTCGCAAAAGCTCATGCCTGTCAGCGTTGGCTTAGATGCCGCGGGCAACGCTACGCCCGCACTGCTGAAAAAACTGCAAGCACTGGGCGCCGATGCGTCTGTTGTCGCCGGTCTGAAAAAGGCCATGGATGGCAAAGCCGAAGCGCTGTTTTACGACAGCGTGGTCACCGGCGCGACGCTGGCCGACGGCTTGCAAAAAGCCTTGCTAGAGGCCATCGCCAAGCTGCCCATTCCCAAAGTCATGAGCTACCAGCTGGAAAGCGACTGCGAGTTGCCCGGCTGGAACAGCGTCAGCTTTGTGCGCCCGGCGCATGGTCTGATGGCACTGCACGGCACGGCGGTGATTCCGCTGCAGGCGCTGGGCCTGACGTCCGGCAACAGCACGCAAGGTCATCGCTTCGAAGCTGCCATCTCGCCGGTGGTGATCGCGCATGCCGATGAGTACGCTGCCACCTTGAGAAAAGACGGCGCTGTGATCGCTAGTTTTGCCGAACGCAAGACCGATATTGCACGTCAGCTGACCGCTGCTGCTGAAAAAATCGGCGGCGTGGTTCCGATTGACGACGACGCCTTGCTGGACGAAGTCACTGCCTTGGTCGAACGTCCAAACGTGCTGGTTTGCAGCTTTGAAAAAGAGTTTCTCGACGTGCCGCAGGAATGCCTGATCCTGACCATGAAGGCGAATCAAAAATACTTCCCGCTGCTCGACGCTGCTGGCAAGCTGACGCATCAGTTTTTGGTGGTCAGCAACATCAGTCCGGCAGATGCTTCCGCTGTCATTGGTGGCAACGAGCGCGTGGTGCGCCCGCGGCTGGCCGATGCCAAATTCTTCTTTGACCAAGACCGCAAAAAAACGCTGGCTTCCCGCGTCGACGGTTTGGACAAAGTGGTGTATCACAACAAGCTCGGCACCCAAGGCGAGCGTGTCACGCGGGTGCGGGCGATTGCCCGCGCCATCGGCCAACAACTCGGCGGCGATGCTTTGGCCGCGCAGGCGGATCAAGCCGCACTGCTGGCCAAGACCGATCTGGTCACCGACATGGTCGGCGAATTCCCTGAGTTGCAGGGCACGATGGGCCGCTACTACGCGCTCAACGACGGGCTGAGCAGCGACGTCGCCGATGCGATTGAAGACCATTACAAACCGCGCTTTGCCGGTGACGCGCTACCGCGCAATGCTGTGGGCTTGGCGGTGGCGCTGGCCGACAAGCTGGAAACGCTGGCGGGCATGTTCGGCATCGGCAATCTGCCGACCGGTGACAAAGATCCGTTTGCCCTGCGCCGTCATGCCTTGGGCGTGGTGCGCATGCTGGCCGACAAAGAACTGCCCTTAGACCTTGACGTGTTGGTGCAAACCGCGGGGCAAGCGTTTGGCGACAAAATTGAAGATGCTTCGGCGGCTTTGCTGGATTTCATCTACGACCGACTCGCCGGTTCCTTGCGTGAGCAAGGCTACAGCGCGCAAGAGGTTGACGCCGTGCTGGCCTTGCGGCCACAACGGCTGGGTGACGTGGCGCGCCGTCTGGTGGCCGTCAGGGTGTTCGCAGCCTTGCCACAAGCCCCGGCCTTGGCTGCGGCCAACAAACGCATCGGTAACATCCTGAAAAAAGCCCAAGAGGTCGATGCCCACGTCAGCCAAGTGCTGCTGAAAGAGCCGGCTGAAATCGCGCTGTTTGCGGCCATGAACTTGGTGTTGCCACAAGCCCAGACGCAGTTTGAATCGGGCGACTACACCGACTCACTGCAAACACTGGCGGCCCTGCGTGAGCCTGTCGACGCCTTCTTTGATGGCGTGATGGTCAACGCCGAGGAGCTCGACTTGCGGCTGAACCGGCAGGGTCTTTTAAAGTCCTTGCATGTGGCCATGAACGGCGTCGCCGATCTGTCGCGTTTGGCGACCTGATCCACCGAGCATCGCTATGGGGACCTCCATGAAACTCGTCATCCTTGACCGCGACGGCACCATCAACAGCGACAGCGAAGATTTCGTCAAGTCGCCGGAAGAGTGGACGCCCTTGCCCGGCGCATTGGAGGCGATTGCCCGGCTCAACCACGGTGGCTGGCATGTGGTCATCGCTTCCAACCAGTCGGGCTTGGGGCGCGGCTTGTTTGATGTCGCAGCCCTGAACGCCATGCACGCCAAAATGCACAAAATGCTGGCAGCGGTGGGTGGCCGCGTTGATGCTGTTTTTTATTGCCCGCACACCTCAGAAGAAGCCTGTGTCTGCCGCAAGCCCTTGCCCGGACTTTTTGAGCAAATCAGCCTGCGCTTTGGCGTTCCGCTCAAGGGCGTGGCCAGCTGCGGTGACTCGTTGCGGGACGTCGTCGCTGCGGCAGCGGCGGGTTGCGAGCCGCATCTGGTGCTCACCGGCAAGTCGGCCCGTTATCAAGGCGGAGGCCAGCCAGAAGGGCTGCCCGCAGGGACTCGGCTGCACCGCGACTTGGGTGCCTTCGCTGACTTTTTGCTCGAACGAAACACGCTCGCCGCCTAGCCTGCACCCTGAATCTTTACCCCCGATGTCTGCCGCATCGTCACAAGACGCGCTGCAGTTTCTGTCACTCATTTTCTAAAGCTCAGCATGCCCTTGATTCGCTCCGTCCTTCATTTGCTCTGGATGATTCTCACCGTGATTCCTTGGGCTATTGCGGTCATGGTCGCCGCGCCATTTTTGAACAGCACCCAAATCTACAAAATGTGCGCCGGATGGTTGCGTCTGACGGTCAACAGCGGCACTTTACTGCTGGGCATTCAGAACCGCGTCACTGGCATGGAAAACTTGCCCACGGGCGACACCAGTGCCTGCGTGCTCTTGGTCAAACACCAAAGCACTTGGGAGACTTTTTCAATGGTCGCGTTGATGCCGCATCCGTTGGCTTATGTCTTTAAAAAAGAATTATTGCGCGTGCCGTTCTTCGGCTGGGCCATGGCCCGCATGGACATGATTCATATTGACCGCAGCAAACGCACCGAAGCTTTTGCGAAAGTTGTGGAGCAGGGCCGCCGCCTGATGAAACAAGGCGTCTGGGTCATCATGTTCCCAGAAGGCACGCGCATTGTGCGCGGCCAGCAGGGCGTTTACAAAAGTGGCGGCACCCGGCTGGCCATCGAGACGGGTGCCCCGGTGATTCCCGTGGCAGTGACATCGGCCAAATGCTGGCCGCGCAAGGCTTTCATCAAGCAGCCGGGCATCGTTGATATTTCGATTGGCAAGCCCATCAGCAGCGTCGGTCGCAAGCCGGACGAGCTCATGCGCGAGGTGCAAGACTGGATTGAAGCCGAGATGCGCCGGCTTGATCCGGAAGCCTATGCGCACGAAAAGTCGCCAGTGCATGTCAAGGGCTGAAACCTGACGCCACAGCGGCTTCGTGACCGGTAAACTGAAAAAATGCTAAAGCTTCTCCAGCGAACACTTGATTTGTTTGCGCCAGAGCCTGAACCGGCAACCATCGCCCGGCCAGAGCTGACTTCACTGCCGGACCGTCCACATCTCCCCGCGCAAACCTTGGCGCAGGCCCTGGCCCCAGCTACTTTTCGCCATCCGGATGCCAGCCGCGAAGCGCTTTTGTCCGGCGTGTTGGTTGGTTTTGCCTTGAAGCGCGGTAAGCGCCGCACGATTGGTTTTTCCGTTGGCCCTGAGGGCTTGTCCGTGAGCGCGCCGAAATGGGTGCCGTTGGCCGAGATTGACCGCTCTGTGCAGGAAAAAGCCAGCTGGATATTGAAGAAGTTGCAAGAGTCGCGGGAGCGGCACAGTCGGATGGAGTCGGCCCGGGTCGACTGGCAAGACGGCGCGGCCGTGCCCTTCATGGGCGGTGAGCTGGTGTTGTTGCTGGACCCGCGTCAGCAACGTTCGGCCTTGGCTGCGCAGCTGATTCGACAACCCAGCCAAGACGCTGCTGCGCAAGATGTTCCGCTTGAGGCGTCGCGTCAAGTGCTCCAGTTGGGCTTGGCTCATAACGCATCAGCCACGCAGATTCGCGACGCCGCGCAGGCTTGGCTCATGCGGCACGCCAAGCAGTTGTTCGAAGAGCGGCTCAACCATTACGCGCCGCAGCTCGGCGTCAGTTGGCAGCGCCTGAGTTTGAGCAGCGCCGGCACACGCTGGGGCAGCGCCAGTGCCGATGGATCGATCCGCTTGAATTGGCGGTTGATTCACTTCAAGTTGTCGGTGATCGATTACGTCGTGGTGCACGAGCTCAGCCATTTGCGTGTGATGGACCACAGCCCGCGCTTTTGGGACACCGTCCGCGCCATCGTGCCCGACTACGCAGAGTTGCGCGGTCAACTCAAAGATGAGCTGGTTCCAAAGTGGTGAACTTGGCGCTGTGGTGAGGTCGCGGGCGTGGTACAACGAAGCCTCACCAAGTGAAGCATCCAAAGCTTACTTTTTATCTGACTTGCGCCATTTGATATTGCATGAACGATAAACAAATCCTCGTCGTCGAAGATAACCCTGACCATCTGGAGTTGACCGTGCTGACCTTGCAGGAGCAAGGCGTCACGGCAGACATCGTTGTCGCCCGCGACGGTGCTGATGCACTTGATTACTTGTGGGGGAAAGGGGCGTTTGCAGGTCGCAATACCCAAAAGCAACCGAATCTGGTGATGCTCGATTTGAAGTTGCCAAAGATTTCAGGCGTTGATGTGCTGCGCCGTATGCGTGACAACCCCCTCACCGAGTTTGTGCCGGTGGTCGTGATGACGTCCTCCAGCGAACACTCAGACATGGTGGCCTGCTACCGAAGCGGCGCCAATGGTTTTGTCAAAAAGGCCGTTGACTTTCGGGCCTTCACCGAAAACCTCAGCCACATGAAGGCCTATTGGCTGGGTGTCAACGAAGCTGTTCTGAGCAGCTGAAACGGTAAATACCGTCAGTGCTTAGGCGGCGCTGCAGACGCCCCTCAAACCACAGCAAGTGCAAATGCGCGATCGCCTCACCCATGGCAAACGTGGTCTGGTGTAAGTCCAGCGTGCGTTTGAACATGACCGGCAAGATGTCTGCTGCGCTACAGGGACTGGCCGTGCAGGCCTCCATCACTTCGTCAAGACGGTCTCGGTGATGGTCGTGCAATTGCTGAATTCGCGTGTGCAGGCCTTCAAACGGTTTGCCATGCGAAGGCAACGTCAAGGTGTCGGTCGCGAGGGCCTTGAACTTGTCAATCGACGCTAAAAACAGCGCCAGCGGATTTGACTCAGGCTCGATGTCATAGACGCTGATGTTGGTTGAAATACGCGGCAGCATCATGTCCCCGCTGATCAACACCGGTGCAGGAAGTGAAGCGTCATCACAATACAGCGCGATGTGTTCAGGCGCATGGCCGTAGCCGCTGATGCAACGCCAGCGGCGCCCACCGATGCGCAGATCCATGCCGTCCATGAGCCTGGAAAAGCTGCGCGGAACGTCGGGCACCATGCCTGAGTAGTAGCCGGTGCGAGCGCGTATTTTTTCAATGGAGTCAGGGTCAGTCAAGCCGTGCGAGGCAAAAAATAGGGCCGCACTGTCGCCGCCAAAACCGGTTGTGCTGGTGCTCGCTAAGCGAGCGGTGTTGTAGTCTGTGGCGCTGACCCAGAGCCGAACATTCCAGCGTTCGCACAGCCAGTGCGCCAGCCCGATGTGGTCTGGGTGCATGTGCGTCACGACAACGCGCAGCACCGGCAGGCCTTCCAGCTGGCTCGCAAAAATGGCTTCCCACTGCGCTTTGGATTCGTCCCGAGCGATGCAACAGTCAACGATGGTCCAGCCGGCTTGGCCGTCAATCTCGTCACGCAGCAGCCACAAGTTGATGTGGTTCAGCGCGAAGGGCAGACCCATGCGGATCCAGCGGACGCCGGGCGCGACATCTATGGCTTGGCCGCTGTCCGGCAGGGTCTCGCCAAGCGGGTAATGCAATTGCTGTTCAAGGAGGTTCATAGATGGGCCTGACGGTGCGCTACATTTGACGTTGACGTTAACGTCAATGCGCTGAATTGTAGAGATTCATGGCCATGCGAGTCGCGCGTCCTCAACCAACACCACCCAACAAGGGGCTTTTACTTCACCATGGCCACGACCTACACCATCGGCGACCTTGCCAAAGAGTTTGACCTGACCACCCGTGCCATGCGTTTTTACGAAGACATGGGCTTGTTGCAACCGCAGCGCGAAGGTCCAGGCGGGCGCAACAGAATCTACACGGCCCGCGACCGCACCCGGCTGAAATTGACGCTGCGTGCCAAGCGCCTCGGCCTGAGCCTGAGTGAGGCCAAAGACATCATTGACTCTTACGACAATCCGCGTGACACCGCGCCGCAGCTGAAAAAATTTCTCGACGTGCTGGCCGGGCATCGACAACGTCTGGAAGAACAAATGGCCGACCTGCAAGCCAATTTGGAAGAGATCAAAGGGCATGAAAAAGAAGCCCGATCCCTGCTGGCCAAAGCGGTCAAAAAAGCCGCATGAAAAACGCTACAGCCATCCTTGACGATGACGTCAACATCAACGCAAAGGCCCTCGCAAATGACCGTCGCTGACACACCCAAAAATCCTAGCCCAGTTGAATTGTTCCAGCGCATAGAAGCCAGCTTTGTGCGACAAGGCCTGATGCAACACTGGGGCGCACGCCTGTTGCGCGTCGAGCATGGTCTGTGCGAGGTGGCGCTGCCGTACACAGACCGGGTGACGCAGCAGCAAGGCGGCTTTCATGGCGGGGCCATGGGCGCGTTGGCCGACATTGCTGCGGGCTACGCAGGCCTCACCGTGGCTCCGCCCGGCATGGAAGTCACTACCGTGGAATACAAGATCAACTTCTTGGCAGCGTTTCAAGGTGGTGAGTTGCGCGCTGTAGGCCGCGTACTCAAGGGCGGAAAACGCCTCATCATCACCGTCGCTGAAGTCAAACACGTGGCTGCCGACGGCAAGGTCACCGACTGCGCCGTGATGCAGCAAACGCTGATGCCCGTGCCGCAGATGTACTGATTTTTTCAAACTTCAAGGAGACGCCATGACCCTACCAGGACTCAACTTTCAACTCGGGGAAGACATTGACGCCTTGCGCGATGCCGTGCGTGAATTTGCGCAAATTGAGATCGCACCGCGCGCCGCCGAGATCGACCGCAGCGACCAATTCCCGATGGACCTGTGGCGCAAGATGGGCGACCTGGGCGTGCTTGGCATCACCGTCGGAGAAGAGTTCGGTGGTGCCAACATGGGCTACCTCGCCCACATGATCGCGATGGAAGAAATCTCGCGTGCCTCGGCTTCTGTTGGTTTGAGCTACGGTGCCCACAGCAACTTGTGCGTGAACCAAATTAAACGCAATGGCACGCCTGAGCAGCGCCAGAGGTACCTGCCCAACCTCATCAGCGGTGACCATGTGGGCGCCTTGGCCATGAGCGAGCCCGGTGCCGGATCTGACGTCATCAGCATGAAGCTGAAGGCCGAAGACAAGGGTGGTTACTACCTGCTCAACGGCAGCAAAATGTGGATCACCAACGGACCGGACGCCGACACCTTGGTGGTCTACGCCAAGACCGAGCCGGAGTTGGGTGCGCATGGCGTCACAGCCTTTTTGATTGAAAAAAACATGCCCGGCTTTTCAGTCGCGCAAAAGCTCGACAAACTCGGCATGCGCGGCAGCCACACCGGGGAACTGGTTTTCGACAACGTCGAAGTGCCAGCTCAGAATATTTTGGGCGGCTTGAACAGTGGCGCCAAAGTGTTGATGAGCGGGCTCGATTACGAGCGCGCCGTGCTCACCGGCGGGCCTCTGGGCATCATGCAATCCGTCATGGACAGCGTCATCCCCTACATCCATGACCGCAAGCAGTTCGGCCAAAGCATTGGTGAGTTCCAGTTGATTCAAGGCAAGGTCGCGGACATGTACACCGTGCTGCAGGCTGGGCGCTCGTTTGCTTACACCGTGGCCAAAAACTTGGACCTGCTGGGTATTGAGCATGTGCGGCAAGTTCGCAAAGACTGCGCCTCGGTCATATTGTGGTGTGCTGAAAAAGCCACCTGGATGGCCGGCGAAGGCGTGCAGATTTTTGGCGGCAACGGCTACATCAATGACTACCCGCTGGGACGTTTGTGGCGCGATGCCAAGCTCTACGAAATTGGTGCTGGCACCAGCGAAATCCGCCGCATGCTGATCGGCCGCGAGCTGTTTGCAGAAACCTGTTGAGATACGGTTTTCACGGCAACTGACTAAGATGGATCCCATGACTACATCGATCAAAAATCTTTTCGCACACAACCGTGCATGGGCCGCGCAGATGGAAGCGGAGCGCCCCGGCTTTTTCACAGGTCTGGTTCAACAGCAAACGCCCAAGTACATGTGGATCGGTTGCTCAGACAGCCGTGTGCCGGCCAACCTGCTGACCGGGCTGGAGCCGGGTGAGGTGTTTGTGCACCGCAACGTGGCCAACGTGGTGGTGCATTCAGATCTGAACGCGCTCTCGACCATTCAGTTTGCCGTTGAGCGACTCAAAGTTGAGCATGTGATGGTGGTCGGCCACTTCGGCTGCTCCGGCGTTCGTGCGGCGCTGGAGGGCGCGCGGATTGGTCTGGCCGACAACTGGTTGCGCCACATCCAGGATGTGCGCGATCGTCACCAATCGCTGATCAACGGGATTGCAGAAGAATTTCGCTGCGACGCGCTGGTGCAACTCAATGTGATCGAGCAAGTCGTCAATGTGGCGCAAAGCACCGTGCTGCAAGACGCTTGGTCGCGCGGGCAAAACGTCTCGCTGCACGGCTGGGTCTACGGTATTCATGACGGCCTGCTGCAAGACATGCGTGTCACGGTCACTGGCAACAATGGGCTGGAGCCGATGTACCGAGCAGCCATTGACAGCGTGGCCAAAGCGCCGCGCTGAATTTTTAAAACCAATCAAGGAGCAAACATGTCTGATTCCATCGTGATCCTCGGTGCTGCCCGCACGCCAATGGGCGGCTTTCAGGGCGACTTTTCCTCACTGGCTGCGCACGACCTCGGCGGTGCCGCGATCAAGGCGGCGATTGAGCGCGCCGGCATTTCTCCAGCCCTCGTCGACGAAGTGCTGTTCGGTAATTGCCTGATGGCCGGTCAAGGGCAGGCGCCTGCGCGGCAAGCCGGTTTCAAGGGCGGCTTGCCAGCCAGCGCTGGCGCGGTGACGCTGTCCAAGATGTGCGGTTCGGGCATGGAAGCGACGCTGCTCGCCAACGACCAGTTGATCGCCGGCAGCCGTGACGTGATGGTCACAGGCGGCATGGAAAGCATGACCAATGCGCCGCATCTGTTGCTGAAAGGCCGCAGCGGCATCCGCATTGGACACGACCGTATTTACGACCACATGATGCTCGATGGTCTCGAAGACGCATACGAACCCGGTCGCGCCATGGGCACCTTTGGCGAGCAGTGCGCCGACAAATACCAGTTCACGCGCGAGGCACAAGACGCCTTTGCAACAGCCAGCGTGCAACGCGCGCGTACGGCGATTGAGTCTGGCGCTTTTCAAGCCGAGATCACGCCGGTGACGGTGAAGGGCCGCGCTGGCGATACGGTGATTTCTATCGACGAAGGCCCAGGCAAGGTCAAGCTCGACAAAATGTCCTCGCTGCGCCCGGCCTTCAAAAAAGACGGCACCATCACCGCGGCGTCCAGCTCGTCTATCAATGATGGTGCGGCTGCGTTGGTATTGACGCGCGCCTCCACCGCCAAGACCTTGGGCGCAACGCCGATCGCCCGCATCGTCGGGCACGCTACGTTTGCCCAAGCGCCCGAGTGGTTCACCACCGCACCGGTGGGCGCTGTGCAAAAGCTGCTCAAAAAAATCGGCTGGCAGGTGGGTGATGTCGACCTGTGGGAAATCAACGAGGCCTTCGCCGTGGTGCCGATGGCAGCCATGAAAGAGCTCGGCATCAGCCACGACATTGTCAATGTCAACGGCGGTGCGTGTGCCTTGGGTCACCCGATCGGTGCCAGCGGCGCCCGCATCATCGTCACCTTGCTGTATGCCTTGAAGGCCCGTGGCCTCAAAAAAGGCGTGGCGACTTTGTGCATTGGCGGTGGCGAAGGCACGGCCCTCGCCATCGAACTGCTGTAACCCCATTACCGAGGGAACGTCATGGCCATCACCAAAGGATTTCGCGTACTGGTCGATGAGGCCATGGCCGAAGTCACCACCTACAGCGTGGCCCAAATTCGCGAGCGTTTGGGCGACCCGACACTGCAGATTGTTGACATCCGTGACCCACGCGAGTTAGAGCGTGGTGGCACGTTGCCGGGCGCTCTGCTCGCGCCGCGCGGCATGCTGGAGTTTTGGGTCGACCCGGATTCGCCGTATTTCAAACCGGTGTTTGGTGACGAGTCGCGCGAGTTCGTGTTGTTTTGCGGTGCCGGCTGGCGCAGTGCGCTGGCCGCAAAGGCCTTGCAAGACATGGGCATGACCAACGTTGCGCACATCGATGGCGGCTTTGCCGACTGGGCAGAACAAGGCGCACCGGTGCAGTCGCTCGAAGAGCACAAAGCCGCCAGCCGGCCACCGGCCAAGGCTTGATGTTCCGTGGGCGTTGATGACCCGTGTCCCTGCGGCCGCGAAACCAGTCAAGGAGCCGGCCCACGCCGGCCCTTGAGCTTGGCCGCTTGCTGCGGTCGCTATCTGCAGCATTGGCTTGAATCACCCGCGCCCGACGCCGAAGCGCTGATGCGTTCCCGTTACAGCGCCTTTGTCTTGCAACAAGCCGACTACCTGCGCGCGACTTGGCACGTCAGCACACGTCCCGACATCCTAGACTTTGAACCCGATGCGCGTTGGTTGGGGCTGGAGGTCAGGCGTCATCAAGTCACTGGCCCGGGCAGCGCTGAAGTCGAGTTTGTAGCGCGCTTCCGGCTGGGCGGCAAGGCCACGCGGCTGCATGAAAAAAGCCGCTTTGTGCGTGAAGACGGGCGTTGGTTTTATGTCGACGGAGATTCGACTTAAAACGCCATCGGCTCGCCACGCGCGCGCCGTATCATCTGCGGATGAATTTCCAAGCTGTTTTATTCGATTGCGATGGTGTGCTGGTTGACAGCGAGTCCATCACCAACGGTGTGCTGCGCGACATGCTGGAAGAGTCCGGCTGGACGCTGACGTCGGCTGAATGCATGCGCATCTTCATTGGCAAGGCCGTCAAAGACGAGCGGGTCTTGATCGAGACGCGCACCGGCCAGCGCATGACCGAAGACTGGATGCTGCGCTTTCGAGAGCGGCGCAACCTGGGCTTGGTGGCTGGCTTGCAAGCGATTCCCAACGCGGTTGACGCCGTGGCCAAAATCCACGCGCTGTACGGTGGCCTGATTGCTTGTGCCTCGGGTGCGGACCGTTTCAAGGTCGAACTGCAGTTGGAGAAGTGCGGCCTCATGCCCTACTTCAAGGGCTTCATCTTCAGCGGCCACGAGATGCCGCGTTCCAAGCCAGCCCCCGATGTCTACCTGGCGGCAGCGGCAGCCTTGGGCGTCGACCCCAAACGCTGCGCCGTGGTGGAAGACACAGTCACGGGTGTGGCGGCCGGTGTGGCGGCGGGTGCCACGGTGTTTGGCTACAGCCCGGCCGAGGCGGGGCATGACGCGCCGAACGCCTTGCGCGCTGCGGGGGCGTCCGCCATCTTCACCGACATGTGGGCGTTGGCAGACCTCGTATAGGCCAAGTGCAGGGCTAGATTGAAAGCATGGCCCCCTACAATGCCGACACCTTCAAACGGCAAAAAGGCAAAGCGTGTGGGGGGCAGCTGTCTCACGCTTCAAGGTAAGCCCTAATTGCCGAGCTGCTGTTGCGCCTTTAATCTCCTCGCTCTAACTATGTCACTGCTCTCTGAAATAACCACGCCGCCCGGCCCAGTGCCGAATCCTGCCGATCTGGACGAAGTCACTGTCATCCCCCTGAAGATTGAAGACTGGCTGACCGTCATCGTCATGGGCCTGCTGGCGCTCATCACCTTTGCAAATGTGTTGGTGCGTTACTTCACCAGCCAGTCGTTTGCCTGGACCGAGGAGTTCTCGGTGTTCCTGATGATCGCGCTGGCGCTGGTGGCTGGCTCTGCCTCGGTGGCGCGCAACCGGCAAATCCGCATCGAGTACTTTGCCGACAACGGCTCGCTGGCACGTCAGCGCGCATTGGCTCGCTTCGGCGCCATCATGGTGTTTTTGTTGTTCGCGCTGATCGCCGTGCTCAGCACGCGCATGGTCTACGACGACATCCGCTATGGTGAGACCTCGCCGGGCATTGGTGTGCCGCAGTGGTGGTACACGATCTGGCTGCCGGTCATGTCGGTCGCTATCGCCGGTCGCGCACTCGGTCTGTTCATTCGACGCGGGCGGCGCGCATGATCCCGACTCTTCTTTTCGTTGCCTTCATCGTCATGCTCTTGATGGGCGTGCCGATCGGCGCGGCCTTGGGGCTGGCCGGAGCCGCTTGCATCGCACTGGCGAATGCGGATGCGCAGTGGTTCGGCCTGCTGGCCGTGCCGCAAAACTTCTATGCGGGGCTGGGCAAATACCCGCTGCTGGCGATCCCCATGTTTGTACTGGTCGGCTCGATCTTCGACCGCTCGGGCGTGGCCTTGCGGCTGGTGAATCTGGCGGTGGCCATCGTCGGGCGCGGGCCCGGCATGTTGCCTTTGGTGGCGATTGCGGTGGCGATGTTTCTGGGCGGTATTTCTGGCTCCGGTCCGGCCAACGCCGCCGCTGTCGGTGGGGTGATGATTTTGGCCATGAGCCGCGCCGGTTATCCGCCAGCATTTTCTGCCAGCGTGGTGGGCGCCGCAGCGGCCACCGACATCTTGATCCCGCCGTCGATTGCCTTCATTGTTTACTCGGTGCTGGTGCCTGGCGCTTCGGTGCCGGCGTTGTTTGCGGCCGGCATGATTCCGGGCGTGATGGCTGGCTTAGCCCTGATGATCCCAACCGTTTGGTTGGCACGCAAACACAACATGGGCGCGCTCGAAGCCTCGCTGCCGCGCCCTGAATTTTGGAAAAGTCTGCGCGAGGCGGTTTGGGGTTTGGCTGCGCCGGTGCTGATTCTGGGCGGTATGCGCGCCGGTTGGTTCACCCCAACTGAAGCTGCTGTGGTGGCCGTGTTCTACGGGTTGTTTGTTGGCATGGCGATTTACAACACCATCAAGGTCCGCGATTTGTTCATCATCCTGCGCGAGTCGGGTGAGCTGTCCGCCGTGATCTTGCTGGTGGTCTCGCTGGCCGGCATCTTTGCGTATTCGCTGTCGACACTGGGTGTGATTGACCCTGTCGCGCGCGCCATCGTGAATTCCGGTTTGGGCGAATACGGTGTGCTGGCGCTGCTGATTTTGATGCTGGTGACGGTCGGCATGTTTCTGGATGGTGTCTCCATCTTCCTGATTTTTGTGCCGCTGTTGCTGCCCATCATGCAGTTCTACAAATGGGACCCGGTTTGGTTTGGCGTCATCCTCACACTCAAAGTAGCGCTGGGGCAGTTCACCCCGCCGCTGGCTGTTAACTTGATGGTCTCTTGCCGCATCGCCAAAGTGCCGATGGAAGAGACCGTACGCTGGGTCGGCTGGATGCTGTTCTCCATGTTCATCGTGATGGTGCTGGTGATTGCCTTCCCGGAACTCGCGCTGTGGTTGCCGCGCCGGCTGGGCTACTGAGCCCGCGCATCACTTATTTTTTGTTTGTCAGTCGCATCCCGTATTCATACTAAAAGGAGACTTCCATGAAATTCCGCCGCACTCTGCTGGGCTTGGCCCTGGCTGCTACCGCCCTTGGTTTTGGCACAGGCGCGATGGCGCAGGCTGGCTACAAGGCTGAGTACAAAATGTCGCTGGTGCTGGGCCCGCCGACACCTTGGGGCATGGCCGGCAAGATCTGGTCTGACCTGGTCAAAGAGCGCACCGCCGGCCGCATCAACATCAAGCTGTTTCCGGGTGTGTCGCTGATTCAGGGCGACCAGACGCGTGAGTTCAGCGCGCTGCGCCAAGGCGTGATCGACATGGCGGTCG
>CANFXC010000045.1 GCA_947450765.1 Comamonadaceae bacterium
CTTTGCATACTGGCGGAGCGGACGGGACTCGAACCCGCGACCCCCGGCGTGACAGGCCGGTATTCTAACCAACTGAACTACCACTCCTGGTAGACAACGTTCACTTCTTGCGAAGCCAAGTGCTGACGACTTGTTTGACCAACTTCACCAAAGTGAAACTGGTGACCCTAAGGGGATTCGAACCCCTGTAGCCACCGTGAAAGGGTGGTGTCCTAGGCCTCTAGACGATAGGGTCAAAACCGGGACGCGCTGTGATCAGCACTCAAAAATCTAAAACTATCTCGATGGTGGAGGTAAGCGGGATCGAACCGCTGACCTCTTGCATGCCATGCAAGCGCTCTCCCAGCTGAGCTATACCCCCAAGTGATGCAAGTTGCCAAGCATCTGTCGAGCCTCAAATTATAGCCCAGAAATCAGCTGGCTTTTAACTTGCGCCACTTGCGGTAGCTAATTCCCAAAATTTTTTAATCCCGCTCAGATCGCAGCATTCAAGCGGGCGATCACATCTTCGCGCCGCATCAATTCTAGGATAGCGTCCAGTGATGGTGTTTGAGGTGTGCCCATGACCAACACGCGCACCGGCATCGCCAGCTGCGGCATTTTCAAGCCAGTGTCCACCAACACCTGTTTGATCGCGGCGGAAATAGCCGACTTGTTCCATTCGCAGGCTGCCAGCGCTTCACCGAGTTGGCTGACGGCAGGGCGCACGGCATCCGTCACGTGGGTTGCAATGTCTTCACTGCTGGCCTTGCCGCCAGTGACCAACAATTGAAGCCAGCCCGCCAGCTCAACCAGCGTACTGCAACGGTCTTTGAACAGTCCGCAAGCTCGCGCAACCCAGTCGGCCGTCTGCTCGGTAACGCCTTGCGCCTCGAGGAAAGGCTGCACCAGCGTGGCCACCGTGCTGTCCGCTGTGGCCTTGAGATGTTGCGCGTTGACCCAGCGCAGTTTGGCTTCGTCAAACTGCGCTGCACTCTTGCCCAGATGGTCCAGATTGAACCATTGCAAAAATTGTTCACGGCTGAAAATCTCGTCGTCACCATGGCTCCAACCGAGGCGCGCCAGGTAGTTCACCATGGCGTCGGGCAAGTAGCCCTCAGCGGCGTATTGGGTGACCGCTTTGGCACCGCTGCGCTTGCTCATTTTTTCGCCCTGCTCATTGAGCACGGTCGGCAAATGGGCGTAGACCGGAACGTCTTTACCCAGCGCCCGAAAAATATTGATCTGCCGCGGCGTGTTGTTGACATGGTCGTCACCGCGTATCACGTGCGTGATGGCCATGTCCATGTCGTCGACCACCACGCAGAAGTTGTAGGTCGGCGTGCCATCCGGCCGAGCGATCACGAGGTCATCGAGTTCGTCGTTGCTGATTTCAATGCGGCCTTTGACTTTGTCGTCCCAGACCACGGCACCGCCTTGCGGATTTTTGAACCGCAGCACCGGCTGCACGCCAGCCGGCACGGGTGGCAACACCTTGCCCGCCTCAGGACGCCATGTGCCGTCGTAACGCGGCTTTTGCTTGTCAGCCATTTGCTGTTCGCGCAG
Organism: Comamonadaceae bacterium; assembly: GCA_947450765.1. Taxonomy (GTDB): domain Bacteria; phylum Pseudomonadota; class Gammaproteobacteria; order Burkholderiales; family Burkholderiaceae_C; genus Polaromonas. The sequence continues at coordinate 1,546 of CANFXC010000045.1, forward strand.
GGCGTCGAGTTCAGCGATGCTCATGTAGCAAGGGTAAACATGGCCAGCGGCCTGTAGCTCAGCCAACACGGCCTTGTAGCGGTCCATGCGCTGCATTTGGTAGAACGGGCCTTCGTCATAGTCGAGGCCGAGCCAACGCATACCTTCAATGATCACATCGACCGACGCTTGGTTCGAGCGGTCAAGGTCGGTGTCCTCAATGCGCAAGATGAAGTCACCACCGGTGGAGCGCGCAAAAGCCCATGGATACAGCGCCGAACGAATATTGCCGAGATGGATGAAGCCGGTCGGCGACGGAGCGAAACGTGTTCTTGTCTTGGAGGTCATCAGTGTCTTCGGTGTCTCGGCACTCAGGCCAATGCGTTCAAGCTGCGCAAACCTTTTTCAAGATCGGCTTTCAAATCGTCAATATGTTCCAAGCCAACGGCCACACGGATCAAGGCCTGCGAGATGCCGGCGGCTTGTCGCTGTGCTTCACTCAGGCGTCCGTGGGAGGTCGTAGCCGGGTGCGTGATGGTGGTTTTGGTGTCGCCCAGATTGGCGGTGATGCTGCACACCTCGGTCGAATCAATCACATGGAATGCGTTCTTGCGGGTCGCCTCCGGGCCGGCACCCTTGACGTCAAACGACAGCACCGCGCCGCCCATGCCGGACTGCTGTTGCATGGCCAGCGCATGTTGCGGATGCGACTTCAGACCTGGGTAGTAAACGCGCGCCACACCGGGCTGCGCTTCGAGCCAGGTTGCCAGCGCCAGCGCGCTGGCGCTTTGCGCCTGCATGCGAATCGACAGCGTCTCCATGCCCTTGAGCACGACCCAGGCGTTGAAGGCCGACAGCGTCATACCGGCGCTGCGCATCACCGGCACGAATTTTTCGTCAATGAGTTTTTTAGTGGCGCAGATAGCGCCGGCAATCACCCGACCTTGGCCGTCGAGGTATTTGGTGCCCGAATGGATGATGAGGTCAGCACCCATTTTGGTCGGCTGCGACAAGGCTGGTGAGCAAAAGCAGTTGTCCACCGCGAGCAGCGCGCCAGCGGCGTGGGCGATGTCAGCCAGGGCGCGGATATCACACACTTCGGTCAGCGGGTTGGTCGGCGTTTCAGCAAACAAGAGCCGCGTGTTGGGCTTGACGGCGACTTGCCATTCAGCCACATCGGTCTGCGAGACAAAGCTGCTTTCAACACCGAACTTGCCGAACTCGCTGCCAATGAGTTTGATGGTCGAGCCAAACACCGATTGCGAGCAAATCACGTGGTCGCCGGCCTTCAACAAGCCCATGCACATCAACATGATGGCGGCCATGCCGCTGGAGGTGCCAATGCAGGCTTCGGTGCCTTCAAGGGCAGCCAGCCGTTTTTCCATGCTGGTCACCGTCGGGTTGGTGAAGCGCGAGTACATATAGCCCTCTTCTTCACCGGCAAAACGGCGCATGGCAGTGGCGGCGTCGGGCTGCACAAAGCTGCTGGTCAGAAACAAGGCTTCGGAGTTTTCACCGAACTGGCTTTTGTCTTCAGCCACGCGCACGGCCAGCGTGTCGCGGTGTAAATTCGCTGGTAATTTTTTCGGTGTCATAGCTTCCTCAACTTTTCTTCCGAACTTCTCAAGCCTCTTGTGGATTGGGCAGCGCCAGGCGCGACACATCGACGTCGCCCTCCTCGCTGCTGCTTTCGCCACGGGCTGCGTTCATTTTGGCAATCGTCTCAGGGGTGATGTCGCCGGTGATGTAAATGCCGTCAAAGCAAGAAGCATCGAAGCCGTCGAGCTTGGGGTTGAGCGCGCCGATGGCGCGCTTCATGCCTTCAATGTCTTGATAGATCAATGCGTCGCAACCGATGGCCACGCGAATTTCTTCGACGGTGCGGTCATGTGCGACCAGCTCGGTCGATGTTGGCATGTCGATGCCGTAGACATTCGGAAAGCGTACCGGCGGTGCGGCACTGGCCAAGTACACCTTGCGGGCACCCGCGTCACGCGCCATCTGGACAATTTCACGGCTGGTGGTGCCGCGGACGATGGAGTCGTCCACCAGCAAGACATTGCGGCCCTTGAATTCGCTGGCGATGACGTTGAGTTTTTGCCGGACAGATTTCTTGCGCACGCCTTGGCCGGGCATGATGAAGGTGCGACCGACGTAGCGATTTTTGACAAAGCCTTCGCGGTATGGAATGCCCAGCAGGTGCGCCAGTTGCGTCGCGCTCGGACGGCTGGATTCAGGAATCGGGATGATCACGTCGATCTCGTTCGGCGGCACGGTGGAGACCACGCGCTTGGCCAATGTTTCACCCAGATTCAGACGCGCTTGGTAGACCGAGATACCGTCCAACACAGAGTCTGGTCGGGCCAGATAAACGAATTCAAAAATACAGGGCTTGAGCTGGGTTTTCTCGGCGCATTGCTCGGCGCTGACCTCGCCCTGCATATTCACAAAGACGGCTTCGCCGGGCGCGATGTCGCGTTCAAACAGATGCGCAGTGCCTTCTAATGCGACGGATTCGCTGGCCACCATGACCGTGCCGCCGTTTTCATTTTGACCACGACCCAAGCACAGCGGCCGAATCCCGTACGGGTCGCGAAACGCCAGCAAACCATGGCCGGCGATCAGCGCCACCACAGCATACGAGCCCTTGACGCGCTTGTGCACCCCGCGCACGGCCGCGAACACATCGGCGGCTTTCAAGGGCAGGCCACGGGTGGTTTTTTCGAGCTCGTGCGCCAACACATTCAACAGCACTTCGGAGTCACTGTCGGTGTTGATGTGACGGTGGTCGGTGTTGAACAACTCGGCCTTGAGCTCAGCGGCGTTGGTCAAGTTGCCGTTGTGGGACAGCACCAGACCGAACGGCGCATTGACGTAAAACGGTTGTGCTTCGTCTTCGCTGAAAGCGTTGCCAGCTGTCGGATAACGCACTTGGCCTAGGCCAACATTACCAGGCAAGGCCCGCATATTGCGCGTGCGAAAAACATCACGCACCATGCCCTTGGCTTTGTGCATGAAGAACTTATGGCCTTGTTGAGTGACGATGCCCGCAGCGTCTTGGCCACGGTGCTGCAACAACAAAAGACCGTCATAAATCAGTTGATTGACTGGGGCGTTACTGACAACACCAACTATTCCGCACATGATGGACCGTTCATAAATTAATTCAGATAGCGGGAAAACTGTTCCGGCAACGCCGGTTTCAGCCCCTTCAAGGCGGCCGACAAGACCGGCGCGCCCTTTGACTCTTGCCACCATTGACTGTCTTTGAGCGGTGTCATGCCAATCGCCACGGCAACCGCCAGCAACAACACGACGCCGCGCACCAGCCCAAAAACGCCGCCCAGCAAGCGGTCGACAGGCCGCAAGCCTACAGCCGCCACCATTTTCCTCACGATAGACGCCAGCAAGCCGGCCACAAAAACCGCGACGATGAAGGTCAGCACAAAGGCGGCGGCATAGCGGATGGGCTGCGTGGCAGAAGACATGGGCAACATGGCCGCCACATCCGGTGCGAACCATTGCGCTAGAAAAAACGCGGCGACCCAACCCAGCACCGACAACACTTCGAAGACCAAGCCGCGCCAAAGGCCGACCAGCAACGACAGCACGAGCACGGCCAACAAGAGCCAGTCAATGGTTGCGACAGAGGCCACGGTGGCGACGGAAGGTACTTCGAACAAACGCAGCCCTCCGTTTTATAGAGTGAGAATGGTCACTGGCAAGCCCAGCGACTTGATCTTGGCCCCGGCCTTCTCAGCCTCAGCCCGGTTGGCAAAAGGACCGACACGCACGCGGGTGCGTTTTCCTTCTTTGGTCTCCGCGACTTGGGTGTACGTTTTAAGGCCGGCTTTTTCAAGCTTGATGCGGGCTTCGCGTGCCTTGGCGACATCAGCGAAAGCTCCAACCTGAACCACCAGTCGCACATCAGCAGTCGACACCGCCGCCGTGGTGCTGCCGTCAAGCAAGGCTAAAGCGCGCGCGCTGTCGTCACCTTTTGGAGCGGCAGCAGGTTTAGGTTCGGGCTCTTTTTTAGCGACAGGAGCCGGTGTGGCGGCGACTGGCGCGACAGCGGCGACGGAAGACTTTGCACTGACAGGCTCGTCCTTAGGCGGCGAGCTGGATACGACAGCCGCGGCTGTCGCTGCCGGCGACGCATCTTGCACTGACGTTGAGGCAGGAACAGGCTGCGGCGTGATCAGCTGCCTGACCGCGTTTTTATGAGGAATGTCGATGGCGATGTCCACCGGCACAGGCCGCGGCTGCGAATCGAACAGCAGTGGAAATCCGACAACGCCGATCAAGACCAGCACAGCAGCGCCAATCAGCCGGTGTTTGGCTCGCTTGCGAACAATGTCAACGCTTTCAGCCGGTGCGCTAGAGCCGGCCTTGGCCTTGTTGGATTTGGAAGATTGACCGCCCCGGCGGAGGTTGAAAAACGACATGGTCGTGGTTGTGTCCGTTGGAGATCTGTTGTCAGAGCTGGCTGGTTTTCCGGATTAAAACCGGACTTAACCGGCCATGTGCTGCGCTGTCAGGCGGGGCAATCCGTCTTTCAATACACCGCCCACCGTGTAGAAAGAACCGAAGACGACGATTCTATCAGTGGGCTTGGCCGCAGCAACAGCCGCATCCAGCGCCTCTCGGGGCGAATTGAAGGTGGCCGTCGTCACGTCAGCACGCATTTGCAAGGGTTGCCAGCGGGCCGCCAAGTCTGTACCGGTTGCGGCACGCGGGGTTGGTAAATCAGTGAAGTACCACTTGTCCACCAGAGGTTCGAGCCGGGCCAGCATGGGGGCCAAGTCTTTGTCGGCCATGGCGCCAAAAACAGCGTGCGTGCAGGGGTAAAAACCCATCGCATCCAAGTTTTCAGCCAGCGCCGCCACCGAATGCGGGTTGTGCGCCACGTCCAACACCAGCGTCGGCTGGCCGGGCACGATCTGAAAGCGACCGGGCAACTCGACCATCGACAAACCGACACGCACCGCCTGCGCCGTCACCGGCAACAAGTCGCGCACGGCCGTCAGGGCGGCCAGCACCCCAGCGGCGTTGACCAGCTGGTTGGCACCGCGCAGTGCCGGGTAAGCCAACCCCGAATAACGCCTGCCGCGACCGGCCCAGCCCCACTGCAGCTTGTCGCCCGAAAAATTGAAATCATGGCCAAAGCGCCACAGGTCTGCGCCCAAGTCTGCGGCGGCTTGCAGCACGCTTTGCGGCGGCACCGGGTCGCTCACCACGACGGGCTTGCCGGCGCGCATGATGCCGGCTTTTTCTCGGCCAATGCTTTCACGGTCATTGCCGAGCAACTCCATGTGGTCCAAGTCGATGCTGGTGATGATGGCGCAATCGGCGTCGAGAATATTGATGGCATCGAGCCGGCCGCCCAGGCCGACTTCCAAGATCGCCACGTCCAGAGGCGCGTCGGCCAGCTGCTTCAAAAAGACCAAGGTGGTGAACTCAAAATAGCTCAGCGAAATCACGCCGGCACCATCGGTCGCATCGGCTTGCATGCGGGCGCGCTCCACGGCCTCAAAATACGGCAGCAAAGAAGCCGCACTGACAACATCCCCGCGAATTCGGCCGCGTTCTTCAAAATGCACCAAATGCGGCGAGCTGTAAACGCCGGTGCGGTAGCCGGCTTCCAACAAAATCGCTTCCAGCATGGCGCAGGTCGAACCCTTGCCATTGGTGCCGGCCACCATGATGACCGGGCACTTGAAAGCCAAACCTAAGCGCTGCGCCACCTTGCGCACGCGCTCCAGCCCCATGTCGATGCCCTTAGGGTGAATTTGCTCGCAATAAGCCAGCCAGTCGTCGAGAGTCTTGAGATGTTCCATGTGGTCCGCATTGTCGCGCAAGCTGCGAAAATAGCCGGATGATCATCCTCTATGGCATTCCCAACTGCGACACCGTTAAAAAAGCCCGCGCCTGGCTCACCGCCCACGGGTTAGCGCATGAATTCCACGACTTTAAAAAGGCCGGTGTACCCGCTGACCGGCTGGCGGCCTGGGAATCTGCGCTGGGCTGGGAAAAGCTGCTGAACCGCCAAGGCACGACTTGGCGCAAGCTCGACCCGCTAGAACAAGCCGGCGCAGTTGACGCCGCCAGCGCGCAAGCCCTGATGCGGGCCCAACCGAGCTTGGTCAAGCGGCCGGTGGTGGAGTGGGGCCAGCGCATCACGGTCGGTTTTGACCCGGTCGCTTGGACGGCTGAGCACTGATCCGCCGCGTCTTTACCGTTTATTTACGCGGCGGCTGTCCACCCAAATGCGTCTCCTTCGTTACAGTTAAGACAGGTCACGCACTTATTTCAAACCGCGTGGTACCTGCAAGAGGAATTTCAATATGCGCAACACACTCCCTAAATCAATCGCTAAATCATGGGCATTTCCGGCTTTGCTCACTTTTGGCGCACTTTATGGCGTCAACGCCCAAGCTCAAGAAATCTTGGCACGCGTGATCACCAGCACCGCGGTGCTCCAGCAAGTTGCTGTTCCGCGCCAGGTTTGCAGCACCGCAGAAGTGGTATCGGAAGCGCCTAAAAGCGGCGCCGGCGCCGTGATGGGTGCCATCGCCGGCGGCGCGATGGGCAATGCAGTCGGCAATGGTACTGGCCGCACCTTGGCCACCATGATTGGTTTAGTCGGCGGCGCGATGGTCGGCAACAACGTTGAAGGCGGCAAGAGCCAAGTGCAAAACGTGCAACAGTGCAGCACGCAAACCACTTACGAAAACCGCACCATGCATTACGACGTGGTCTACGAATACGCCGACAAACGCTACAGCATTCAAATGCTCAACGACCCGGGACAGTACGTGCATTTGGCCGTCACCCCGGTTGGCGCGCTGCCGCCCGCGACGACGGGTGAGCCGCGCCGCAATCGGTATTGAACTGACAGAGGAGTTTCATCATGCGCAACACACGGGCTAGTTCCATGACCAAATCAATAGCTTTGCCGGTTTTCGTCGTCTTGGGCTCACTTTGCGGCGTCAGCGCCCAAGCGCAAGACATTCTTGGGCGCGTCATCTCCAGCACCCCAGTGATTCAACAAGTGGCTGTGCCGCACCAGGTTTGCAACACGGCCGCCGTCGTGACTGAAGCACCCAACAGCGGCGCGGGTGCCGTCATGGGCGCCCTCGCCGGCGGGGCCATGGGCAATGCGGTTGGCAACGGCAGCGGCCGAGCACTGGCCACCATGATCGGGCTGGTCGGCGGTGCGGTGGTCGGCAACAACGTCGAAGGGCCGCGAAGCCAGATGCAAAACGTGCAGCAGTGCAGCACGCAGACCAGCTACGAAAACCGCACCCTGCGCTACGACGTGGTGTATGAATACTCTGACAAGCGTTACAACATTCAGATGCCCAACGACCCGGGTCAGTACGTGCGCTTGCAAATCAACCCGGTTGGCAGCGCGCCACCGCCAGCTCAGACTTACCAGCAGTACCAACAACCTGACGTCGTCTACAGCCAGCCGACAACCGTTTATGTGCAGCCTGCACCCACGGTGGTTTACGCACCTCCTTACTATCAGCAGCCTTACTACGCGCCTATCGGTATCTCTTTGGGCTTTGGCTACCGCGGTGGCTACGGCTATGGTGGTGGATATCGTGGCGGTTACGGCCACTGGCGTTGAAACCTAGCCGCCGATAAGTCTGAAAAAGACCGGCGTCCTTCATGACCTGAAAGCCGTCTAAAAGCCCTCCTCCGAGGGCTTTTTTCATGCCCGCCAGCAGCCCAGCCGCGTGCCCTAAAATCTAACCTTTGCACGCGGTTCTGCCTAGCCCGCGAAACCTGCTGAATTCCACTTTCAACACCCACTTCGACACATCCGCCCCATGATCACCGACAAAATCGACAACATCAGTGTCACCACCCAAGCCAGCGTTTATTTCGACGGCAAGTGCGTGAGCCACGGCATCACCTTCGCTGACGGCACCAAAAAATCGGTCGGCGTGGTGCTGCCCGCAACCCTGACATTCAACACCGGCGCGCCTGAGATCATGGAATGCGTCGCTGGCAGCTGCGAGTACAAACTCAAGGGCAGCGACGCTTGGGTCAAGTCGGCCCCTGGCGACAAATTCAGCGTGCCCGGCAACTCGTCATTCGACATTCGCGTGACCGAGCCCTACCACTACATCTGCCACTTCGGCTGATTCGACCCTCCGCACAGCAAGTCAGTAAGCAACCAAGCACGTCATGAGCACCATTCTTCAAAATCTCCCCATCGGCCAAAAAGTCGGCATCGCTTTTTCGGGCGGCCTTGACACCAGCGCTGCCCTGCACTGGATGAAACTCAAAGGCGCAATTCCCTACGCCTACACCGCCAATCTTGGCCAGCCCGACGAGCCGGACTACGAAGACATTCCGCGCAAAGCCATGCAGTACGGCGCTGAAAAAGCCCGCCTGATCGATTGCCGCCGCCAACTCGCCGCCGAAGGCATTGCCGCCCTGCAATGTGGCGCTTTTCATATTTCGACCGCTGGCGTGACGTACTTCAACACCACGCCACTCGGCCGCGCTGTGACCGGCACCATGCTGGTGGCAGCGATGAAGCAAGACGACGTCAACATCTGGGGCGACGGCAGCACCTACAAAGGCAATGACATCGAGCGTTTTTACCGCTACGGCCTGCTGACCAACCCGGACCTGAAGATTTACAAACCGTGGCTGGACCAGTTGTTCATTGACGAGCTGGGTGGTCGCGCCGAAATGTCAGCCTTCATGACTGAAGCTGGTTTTGGCTACAAGATGTCGGCCGAAAAAGCCTACTCCACCGACTCCAACATGCTGGGCGCGACCCACGAAGCCAAAGACCTCGAGCACCTCTCCAGCGGCATGAAGATCGTCAACCCGATCATGGGCGTAGCCTTCTGGAAGGACGAAGTCGAAGTCAAGCGGGAAGAAGTCACGGTGCGCTTTGAAGAAGGCCAGCCTGTTGCCCTGAACGGCAAAAGCTTTGAAAGCCTGACCGAACTGATTTTGGAAGCGAACCGCATTGGTGGCCGTCACGGCCTGGGCATGAGTGACCAGATTGAAAACCGCATCATCGAAGCCAAGAGCCGCGGTATTTACGAAGCACCTGGCTTGGCGCTGCTGTTCATCGCTTATGAGCGCCTGATCTCCGGCATTCACAACGAAGACACCATCGAGCAATACCGCATGAACGGCCTGAAGCTCGGCCGCCTGCTGTACCAAGGCCGCTGGTTTGACCCGCAATCCATCATGCTGCGCGAAACCGCTCAGCGCTGGGTGGCACGCGCCATCACCGGTGAAGTCACGATTGAACTGCGCCGCGGCAACGACTACTCGATCCTCAACACCGAGTCGCCAAACATGACCTACAAGCCAGAACGCCTGAGCATGGAAAAAGTGGCCGGTTCGTTCACCCCACTGGACCGCATCGGTCAGCTGACGATGCGCAATCTGGACATCATCGACACCCGCGACAAGCTCGGCATCTACACCCGCAGCGGCCTGCTGTCATTGGGTGAAGACGGCACGCTGCCATCTTTGAGCAACGACCCAAAATAAAGTCGCTAGCCCATGAAAAACCGCCTCTTGAGGCGGTTTTTTTGTTTCAAACCACGACCGGCTCAGGCTCCAGCAAGATGCCGAAGCGTTCATACACGCTGGTCTGGATGGCTTTGGCGAGGGTCATCACCTCGCCGCCGGTCACCGGATTCTGGCTGCCGCCCTTGTTCACCAAGACCAGTGCCTGCCGGTCGTACACCGCAGCATTGCCGACGCTTTTGCCCTTCCAGCCGCAAGCGTCAATCAGCCAGCCTGCGGCCAGTTTGACCGAGCCATCGGCCATCCGGTAGTGCACGATCTTTGGCTCGCGCTCAATGATGTCGGCGCATTGCTCCAGCGAGACCGTCGGGTTCTTGAAAAAACTGCCGGCATTGCCAATCACTGCCGGGTCGGGCAATTTAGCGCGGCGTATGGCGCAGATCCATTCAAAAATTTGCTGCGGCGTGGTCGGCACTTCACCCATCTGGGCGATTTTGCGGTCGAGGTCGGCGTAGCCCAAGACCGGCTTCCAAAGCTTGGGCAGGGCAAAGCGCACGCGGGTGATCAACGCCCGACCCGCCAAGCCAAAGCCCGGTCCGCCATCGGTCGCTGAACTGCTGGCATGTTTAAAAACCGAATCGCGGTAGCCAAAAGCGCATTGCGCCGCATTCAGCGTGAAGGTCTGGCCGGTCTGCAAATCAATCGCGTCGAGCGACTCAAAGCGGTCTTGCAATTCGACGCCGTAAGCGCCAATGTTTTGCACTGGAGAAGCGCCGACCGAGCCCGGAATCATCGCCAGGTTTTCGAGGCCGGGGAAGCCGTTGTCTAGCGTCCAAGCCACCAGCTCATGCCAGTTTTCACCGGCACCGGCCTCAACCACAAAAGCCTTGGCGGTTTCACTGACCAGGCGTTTGCCCATGATCTCGACTTTGAGCACCACCGGCTTGACGTCGCCCGTGATGACGATGTTGCTACCGCCCCCTAGGATGAATTTGGGCGCCGCCTTGAGCACCGGATCGCTCAGCATGGCGTTGACATCAGCCTCGCTGGCGAGGCGCACCAAGCTGAGGGCCTTGGCAACAATGCCAAAGGTGTTGTAGGACTGGAGGGGAACGTTTTTCTCGACTAACATCTGAAGATTGTCGCACCCACGATTTCAACGAACCCGAAAAAACCATGCCCTCATTTGATACCGTGCTTGAAGCTGACCTGGTCAAGGTCAAAAATGCCGTCGAAAACTCCGCCAAAGAAATTGGCACGCGCTTTGATTTCAAAGGCACGCCCGCCTCAATTGAACTGAAAGACAAAGAAATCACGTCGATCGGCGACAGTGACTTCCAGATCGATCAGATCAACGACATTTTGCGCAACAAACTCTCCAAGGCCGGCGTCGATGCCCGCTTTCTAGACGTTGGCAAAGTCGAAAAAATCGGCGGCGACAAAGTCAAGCAAATCAGCAAGGTGCGCAACGGCATTGAAATCGAGCAATCGAAAAAGATCCAGCAGCTCCTCAAAGGCAGCAAGATCAAAGTGCAAGGCGCCATTCAGGGCGACGCGGTGCGTGTGACCGGCGCCAAGCGCGACGATCTGCAAGCAGCCATGGCGCTCATCAAGGCTGAAATCAGCGAATTCCCGCTGAGCTTCAACAACTTCAGGGATTAACAGCCAGCCGGGCGCCGACAGATTTCAGGCTTTGCGCCCGCTCCCGATCTTTGATTCTTTGCCCTGCAGCAACTTGCCGATGTTCTCGCGGTGCCGGTAGATCAGCAGCGCACTGGTCGCGACCAGCATCACCAACACGTATTTGTCGACGTACCAAAGCGCGCGGTCGCCCAGCAAATAGTAGAGCGGCACGGCCAAGGCACACAGCAGCGCTGACAGCGACGAATAGCGCGAAAAGTACGCCACCAGCAACCAGGTGCCGACGCAGGCCAGGCCCAGCACACAGTGCACGCCGAACAGCAGGCCCGCCGCCGTGGCCACGCCCTTGCCGCCCTTGAATTGAAAAAAGACCGGGTACAGATGCCCTAGAAAAACGGCCAAGCCCGCGGCTGCCACGGCGCCCTCGGCCAAGCCGTAGTCAGCGCCCTTCCACTGGATGAGCGCCAGCGGCACCCAGCCTTTGATGGCGTCCAGCAGCAGCGTGGCAACGGCTGCCCCTTTGTTGCCGGAACGCAGCACATTGGTCGCGCCCGGGTTTTTACTGCCATAGCTGCGCGGATCGTTCAGACCCAGCAAGCGACTGACGATGACAGCAAATGACAAAGAGCCGATGAGGTAGGCCGCCAGCACGGCGCCAGCAAAATAAAGTGGCTGCACAAAGTCTCCTTGTTTTATTGTTCTCAGACCGCTGGGTCGCGCATCTGCCAGCGCACAGCGTCAATCTCTGCCAGCAGTTCCGCCGACAAGGTGGTGCCGAAAGCGTCCACATCTTCGTCCAACTGGGCCACCGAGGTCACGCCAATGATGGTGCTGGCGACTTGCCATTTGGTGTAGCAAAAAGCCAAGGCCATCTGCGTTGGCGTCAGTCCGTTTTGGCGGGCCAGCGCGTTGTAGCGGCGCGCTGCTTCCAGCGCATCGAGTCGGCCCCAGCGCTGCTTTCGCACTGATTCATAAAGCGCAATACGGCCACTGGGCGCGCCTTCGCCGGTGGTGCCACTGGCATCGTATTTACCGGTCAGCAGACCAAAACCGAGCGGAGAATAAGCCAGCAAAGACACGCCCAAACGGTACATGGTTTCGTCGAGCGCGTTTTCGACCGTGCGGTTGATCAGGCAATACGGGTTTTGCACGGTGGCCACGCGCGGCAAGCCATGCTGTTCGGCCAGGCGAACAAACTCATGCACGCCATACGGTGTTTCATTCGACAAGCCAATGGCGCGTACTTTGCCGGCCTTGACCAGCGTGCCTAACGCTTCAAGCTGCTCATGAATAGAGCTTACCGGCAAGTCCTTGGCCGGGTCAAAGTACTGAACGCCAAAGGCTGGCACGTGGCGCGCAGGCCAGTGAATTTGGTAGAGATCAATGACGTCGGTCTGCAGCCGTTGGAGGCTGGCGTTACACGCAGCCACGATGTCCGCGCCGGTCAAATCGGGGCTGCCGTTGCGCACCCAGCCCATGCCGCGCGCCGGGCCGGCCACCTTGGTTGCCAGCACCATCTGCTGGCGCGCAGCCGGGTTTTTAGCGAACCAGTGGCCGATGATGGTTTCGGTCAGATTGAAGGTTTCAGCCCGCGTTGGCACCGAGTACATCTCAGCGGTGTCCATGAAATTGATGCCGCGAACCAAAGCACGGTCAAGGATGGCGTGCGCTGTGGGTTCGTCGACTTGCTCACCAAAAGTCATGGTGCCCAGGCAGATAGGCGTCACCAACAGGTCACTGGAGCCGAGTTTGATTTTTTTCATGGGCGTTGTGCGTTCTAGTCAGGAAATAAGCGGAGGTCTTGGGCCCGGAAAAGCCGACAAGGCCTTAGTTTAAAGCCAGGCTCCGCAGGCCCGCCGCCAAGGCGACGACTCAAAGTAGAGCAACTGTCCGACATCTTTCATCTCAGCAGTGAACTAGCATGCAGACTAGCTCAACAAAATCTGGACACCCTATGACATCGCCCCTCCCCAAACTTGCGACCTCCGCCCTCTTATTAGCCGTCCTTGCAGGCTGCGCCAACATGAGCGAAACCCAGCAAGACACGGGCAAAGGTGCCGGCATTGGCGCCATCGCCGGGGCCTTGCTGGGCGCTGCCACCGGCGGCTCTGATGGCGCAAGACGCGGCGCAGTCATCGGCGGCGCTTTGGGCGCTGGCGGCGGCTATTTGTGGTCGCAAAAAATGCAGGAACAAAAAGCCGCCATGGAGCGTGCCACCGCGGGCACCGGCGTCGCCGTCAGTCAAACCGCAGACAACCGGCTCAAGCTCGACATCCCCAGTGATGTCTCATTCGCCACTGGACGCGCGGACATCAGCGCCAGCTTCGCGCCCATCCTGAACCAGTTCGCCACCAGCCTGAACCAGAATCAAGTGACCAGCGTCAGCATCATCGGCCACACCGACAGCACCGGCAGCGACGCCATCAACAACCCGCTCTCGGTCGACCGCGCCAACGCTGCGCGTGACTATCTGGTGTCCCGCGGCGTCGCACGCAACCGCATCATGACCGAGGGCCGCGGCTCACGCGAACCGATTGCCGACAACAGCAACCCGCAAACCCGGGCCAAAAACCGCCGGGTCGAGATTTACGTGGCGGAACCGGTGCAGCGTTAAGCCCGCATCAGCTTAGATCGCGCCTCTTCCTGCAAGCGCAACACGCGGCGCTGCACCTTGCCGGTGGTTGTCATCGGCAAGGCGTCGATGAACTCGATCTCCTTCGGGTACTCATAAGGCGCTAGCAAGCCTTTGACGTGCGCCTGCAAGATGGCCATCAAGTCACGGTCGAACGCCTCAATAGCATCAAGCGTGGCGCCAACTTTCCCGCTATGTAAACCGCGCTGGGCGTTCGCCCTTCGCTGGCTAAATTCTGGCGACAGCACCACATACGCTTTGACCACCGCACCACGCTCCAAATCAGGCTTAGGTACCACCGCCGCGTTGGCGACCGCAGGGTGTTTGACCAGACAGTTCTCGATCTCGCCCGGGCCAATGCGGTAACCCGCAGCCTTGAAGACGTCGTCAGCCCGACCTTCATACCAAAGGTAGCCGTCTGCGTCGCGTCTGGCCATGTCGCCGGTGCGGCACCAGTCGCCTGTGAACTTGGCGTCAGTCGCGGCTGGATTTTTCCAATAGCCCATGAAGAATATCGGGTCGGGGACGCCGTGCACATCAAAGCGATTCACCGCCACATCGCCCGGCACACCGACGGCGCATTCAAGGCCCGCGTCATCAATCACTCGGACCTGATGCCCCGGATAAGCCTTGCCCATGCTGCCGGGCTTAGCCAGCCAACGCTGATGACAATTCCCCACCACGTAATTGATTTCTGTTTGCCCGAACATCTCGTTGATGCTGACGCCCATTTCGTCTCGTGCGTAGGCAAACACGGCGTCGCCGACGGCTTCACCGGCGCTCATGATGGCTTCTAGTTCCAAGCTGAAATGCTCGCGAGGTTGCGGGTACGCCTTCATCATGGCTTTGAGTGCTGTCGGGAACAAAAAGGTGTGGGTCACGCCTTGGGCCTGCATCAACGAGAAGGCCAGCTCGGGGCTGAAACGGCCGTTGTAAGCGACGATGGGCCGACCGAAATACAGCGTCGGCAGCAAGGCGTCCATCAGCCCGCCGGTCCAGGCCCAATCGGCCGGCGACCAAAATACGGCGTGCGAACTCGCATTGCTTTGACCGTCAAAACCAAACCAGTTTTGGCTGCAGACAAAACCTGGCAAATTGCCGAGCAAGGCACTGTGCGCCAGCAGCGCCCCTTTGGGTGGGCCGGTGGTGCCGCTGGTGTAAATCAAAATAGCGGCATCCGCGGCTTTGGTGCGCACGCTCGTGAAGCCGCTTTGCTGCGCCACCAGCGCGCTGTCGTAGTCCACATCGCCCTGCCCTTTGGCGCTGCCGACGGCCATCACGGTGCGCAGCGCTGGACATTGCTGGCGGATCATTTGCAAGTTGGCCATCGAGCTGTCGTCGCCAATCGCCAGCACGGTTTCGCTGTCCTGCAAGCGGTATTCCAGCGCTTCAGGGCCGAACAAAATCGACAGCGGCATGGCGACTGCGCCCATTTGCAGCACCGCCATGTAAGCCACGGCTGTTTCAAAACGCTGCGGCATGACAATGGCTACCCGGTCGCCACGCCGCACGCCAAGCGCCCGCAAGGCGTGGCTCAGCGCATCGGCGGCTTGCTGCAATTCTGCGTAAGAATAAAAGATGCTTTCGGAACCTGGGTAGTGGGCCCTGATGGCGGTTCTGCGGATAGCCGGCGAATGACCATCCGTGGCCGGGATGTCTTGGGCCCAGCGACGGCAGCAGACATCCGCGATGTTGAAATAAGTGTCCACTTGCCAGCGAAAACCAGCGTGCAGTGCGGCGTGGTCGTCTGGCGCAGCGGTGCCTATGCCCGCATCGCTCTCGTTCAAATCCTTGTCTTGACTGTGTTTCACCACACCGCTCCTTATGATCTGCAGAATGTACAAAGAAAAATGCCAAGCCCACAGCGAGTTTGTCCCTATACGCGGCCTGAATTACCACGTTCAGCACTGGGGACCGGCTTTGTCGCCTGCCAACAGCGCACCACCGCTGGTGTTGTTGCACGGCTGGATGGACGTCGCTGCGTCATACCAGTTCATGGTGGACGCTTTCTCAAGCGCCTTTGCCGAGGGTCGCAGCGTGATCGCGCCAGACTGGCGCGGTTTTGGTCAGACGGATGCCGGCGATGCTGACAGTTTTTGGTTTCCCGACTACTTGGCTGACCTTGACTTTTTACTGGACCACTGCTGCCCCGGCCAGCCGGTGGACTTGGTCGGTCACAGCATGGGCGGCAATGTCGCCATGATGTATGCGGGCGTGCGCCCGGAACGCATTCGGCGCTTGGTGAACCTTGAAGGTTTTGGTCTGGCAGCCTCCAGGCCGAGTCAGGCGCCGGGGCGTTACGCCCAGTGGATGGCCGAGCTGAAAAACCTGCACAGCGGCGAGAAAGCGCTCAAAAGTTATGACGACGCAGGCGGCGTAGCTCAGCGTTTGATGAAAACAAACCCACGCCTACCCGCCGACAAAGCCGCTTGGTTGGCCAGCCGCTGGGCCCGACCTGACGCAGCAGGTCAATGGAAAATTCAAGGCCATGCCGCGCACAAAGTCACCAGCGCGCACATTTACCGGCTTGACGAAATGCTGGAAATTTACCAGCGCATCACGGCGCCACTGCTGGCCGTTGAAGCCTCTAGTGACTCGCTGTCCAAGTGGTCGAAGGGCAGTTACACGCTGGCCGATTACCACGAACGTCTGCAAAAAGTGTCCGATGTGCGCACCGCCGTCATTCAAGACGCGGGCCACATGCTGCACCACGACCAACCAGAACAATTGGCCTTGTTGATCGAAAACTTCCTGGCGTGAGAAAATAGCCGGTTGCGGCAAGTCAGCCCCCTCACAAAATTCATAAAACACAACCCACTGGAACGAATCATGGAAGCAGAACGCATCAACCTCATCAACAACCAACTGGTCGACCTGACTGAGCGCGTGCACGAGCTCAGGGGGTATCTTTGACTACCCTGCCAAAGAACGTAAATTAAGCGAAGTCAACGCCGCCTTGGAAGACCCGAAGGTCTGGGACAACCCAAAGCGCGCGCAAGAACTCGGCAAAGAGAAAAAATCCCTCGAAGACGTGGTGCTGGTGATTGACCGCCTGACACAAGAACTTGCTGACAACGCTGAGTTGTTCGAGATGTCTCGCGAAGAGGAAGACGAGTCCGGCATGGTCGGCATCGAAGGTGAAGTCGCCACGATGGCCAGCGAAGTCGAAAAGATGGAATTCCGCCGGATGTTCAACAACCCGGCCGACCCGCTGAATGCCTTCTTGGACATTCAAGCCGGCGCTGGCGGCACCGAAGCCTGCGACTGGGCCAGCATGTTGTTGCGCCAGTACCTGCGCTACGCTGAGCGCAAGGGTTTCAAAGCACAAATTGAAGACGAATCAGCGGGCGACACCGCCGGCATCAAGGGCGCCACCATCAAGATCGAAGGCGAATACGCTTTTGGTCTGCTGCGCACCGAAACCGGCGTGCACCGGCTGGTCCGCAAGTCACCGTTCGACTCGTCGGGCGGTCGCCACACCTCATTTGCCTCGGTCTTTGTGTACCCTGAAATTGACGATTCGATTGAAATCGACATCAATCCGTCGGATGTGCGCGTTGACACCTTTCGTGCCAGTGGCGCGGGTGGCCAGCACATCAACAAGACCGACTCTGCGGTCCGCCTGACCCACCTGCCCACCGGCATTGTGGTGCAGTGTCAAGACGGCCGTTCGCAACACGGCAACCGTGACGTCGCCTGGAAACGCCTGCGTTCGCGGCTGTACGACTTCGAGATGCGCAAGCGTCAAGCCGAGCAGCAAAAGCTCGAAGACAGCAAGACCGATGTCGGCTGGGGTCACCAAATTCGCAGTTACGTGCTGGACCAAAGCCGCATCAAAGACCTGCGCACCAACTATGAAACCTCGGCCACGCAAAAAGTGCTCGACGGCGATCTAGATCCCTTTATTGAAGCGTCGCTGAAGCAAGGCGTCTGATGAACAAGTATTTTTTGAGGACTTCACATGCGTGACGGACAAGCACAGGCCACGGCCATTCACCGCGCCGACTACACAGCGCCCGCTTACTGGATCGACACGGTGGACCTGTGTTTTGACTTGGACCCGGTCAAGACCCGCGTGCTCAACAAGATGCGCCTGCGTCGCAACCCCGATGTGCCGGCGCAATCGCTCAAGCTGGACGGCGAAGAGCTGAACTTGGCGCGCGTGCTGGTGAATGGCCAAGGCACCTCGTTCAAGCTCGAAGGCAGCCAGCTGGTACTAGAAAACCTGCCAGAAGGCAACGCGCCTTTTGATCTGGAAATTTTCACCACCACCTGCCCCGCCAAAAACACCAAGCTGATGGGCCTCTACGTCAGCAACGATTCGTTTTTCACGCAGTGCGAAGCCGAAGGTTTCCGGCGCATCACCTACTTTCTGGACCGCCCGGATGTGATGA
>CANFXC010000046.1 GCA_947450765.1 Comamonadaceae bacterium
GACAGCATTTTGAAGTGCTGCCCTTTTAATTTGGAGCGGGAGAAGAGTCTCGAACTCTCGACCTCAACCTTGGCAAGGTTGCGCTCTACCAACTGAGCTACTCCCGCGTTTCAGATCGAATTATAGCTTGGATTTTTCACTGCTTTGAGGGCAGAGCAAAAAACTTTCTAATGATTCGATCAGTGTTTGATGGCACCTGCTTGCGCTGTCACGGCTGCCGCAGATGCAGCGATGGCAGCAGCAGCCAAAGCTACCTCTTCATCGGACAAAGGCACCGGCATACGCTCAAGTGCAACAGCCAAAACCTGGTCAATCCATTTGACAGGAATGATCTCCAAACCACTTTTCACATTGTCTGGAATTTCTTGCAAGTCTTTGGCATTTTCTTCGGGGATCAACACGGTCTTGATGCCACCGCGCAATGCAGCCAGCAGCTTTTCCTTCAACCCACCAATGGCAGTCACTTCACCACGCAGCGTGATTTCACCCGTCATCGCCACGTCACCGCGCACCGGAATGCCCGTCAACGCCGACACAAAGGCCGTGGTCATCGCCGCGCCAGCGCTCGGACCGTCTTTCGGTGTCGCGCCATCCGGCACGTGAATGTGAATGTCACGCTTTTCAAACATGTCGTCACGGATGCCCAGCATGCGTGAACGACTGCGCACCACCGTGCGTGCAGCCTCAACAGATTCTTTCATCACGTCACCCAAGGAGCCAGTGCGCGTGATAACGCCCTTGCCCGGCATGATGGCAGCTTCGATTGTCAACAAGTCGCCACCGACTTCAGTCCAAGCCAAGCCGACGACTTGGCCAATCTGGTTTTGCTCTTCAGCACGCCCGTAGCTGAACTTGCGCACGCCCAGAAAATCATTCAGATTGTCTGGCGTGACCAGCACTTTGGGGTGCATCGTTTTGAGCTGAATCCCCTTGACGGTTTTGCGGCAAATTTTCGACAACTCACGCTCAAGCGAACGCACGCCCGCTTCACGGGTGTAGTAACGCACGATGTCGCGCACGGCTGGCTCAGAGATGTCGAGCTCGCTTTCTTTGACGCCGTTGTTCTTCAATTGCTTGGGCAATAGATAACGCATGGCGATGCTGGTTTTTTCGTCTTCTGTGTAGCCAGAGAGACGAATCACTTCCATGCGGTCTAACAAGGCCGACGGAATATTCATCGAGTTAGAGGTTGCGACAAACATCACATCACTCAGGTCGAAATCCACTTCGACGTAGTGATCACCGAACGTGTGGTTCTGCTCTGGGTCGAGCACTTCAAGCAAGGCACTTGAAGGGTCACCGCGGAAGTCGGTCCCGAGCTTGTCAATTTCGTCGAGCAAGAAGAGTGGGTTGCGCGTACCAGCCTTGGTCAGGCTTTGCAGCACCTTGCCGGGCAAGGCACCAATGTAGGTGCGGCGATGGCCACGAATCTCAGCTTCGTCACGCATACCGCCCAGCGCCATGCGCACGTATTTACGGCCCGTGGCTTTGGCAATCGATTGACCAAGCGATGTCTTGCCGACACCGGGTGGGCCAACGAGGCACAAGATCGGCGCTTTCAGTTTGTCGACGCGTTGCTGCACTGCGAGGTATTCAACGATGCGGTCTTTGACTTTTTCCAAGCCAAAGTGATCTTCATTCAGCACATCTTCAGCGTTTTTCAGGTCGTGCTTGATCTTGGTTTTCTTGCTCCAAGGCAGGCCCGTCAGCACATCAATATAGCTGCGCACCACGGTCGCTTCTGCCGACATGGGTGACATGAGCTTAAGTTTTTTCAACTCGCTCTCAGCTTTCTTACGCGCTTCCTGCGGCATCTTGGCAGACTTGATCTTCTTTTCGATCTCGTCAATGTCAGCACCGTCTTCGCCTTCGCCAAGCTCCTTCTGGATCGCCTTGACTTGCTCGTTCAGGTAAAAATCGCGCTGATTTTTTTCCATCTGGCGCTTCACGCGGCCACGGATTTTCTTGTCAACATTGAGGATGTCGACCTCACGCTCGACTTGCTCATAGAGGTTTTCGAGGCGCGCTTTGATGTTGCTTAGATCAAGAATGACCTGTTTGGCGTCCAGCTTGAGCGGCAAGTGCGCAGCAATGGTGTCAGCCAAGCGGCCGGCATCATCAATGCTGGAGATCGAGGTCAGGATCTCTGGCGGAATTTTCTTATTGAGTTTGACGTAGTGGTCAAACTGCTGCATCACGGCACGCCGCAGCGCTTCGACTTCGCTGGTCTTGTCGCCAGGCAAAGCCACTTCGGGCTCAACCGGCGTGACATTGCTGGTGAAGTGATTCTCGCCATCCACAATAGAGTTGACCTTGGCGCGTTGCTGGCCTTCGACCAGCACCTTGACCGTGCCATCTGGCAGTTTGAGCATCTGGAGAATGGTCGCTACGCAACCGACGTCAAACATGTCTTCAGCCGACGGCTCATCTTTGGCGGCGGCTTTTTGTGCCACCAGCATGATGCGGCGCTCTGATTCCATGGCGGATTCGAGCGCTTTGATACTTTTTGGCCGACCGACAAACAGCGGAATGACCATGTGCGGAAAAACCACCACGTCGCGCAAAGGAAGCAACGGCAAATCAATCGGGAGTGGTGGCAATGAAGTTTGACCGGACATATAAACCTTTCACATTAGCCGCCGAAGAAGACTCTCATCCGGCAGCAGGGTACATCTGAAAGACTTGGGGCGTTAAGCCGACATTTCAAGCCTTTTTAGCAGCCTCACGGTAAACCAGCAAAGGTGGTTTATTCTCATCAATCGTCGACTCGTCAACCACCACTTTTTCAACATTGCTGATGTTGGGCAACTCGTACATGGTGTCGATCAACGATTGCTCCAAGATGGAGCGCAGACCCCGCGCACCCGTCTTTCGGGCCAGCGCCTTGCGAGCAATCGCCTTCAACGCCGATGGGCGTATTTCAAGTTCAACACCTTCCATCGACAGCAACTTGCTGAACTGCTTGGCGACAGCGTTTTTGGGCTCGGTCAGAATCTGCACCAGTGCATCCTCAGTCAGCTCAGCCAGCGTGGCAACGACCGGCATACGGCCTACCAATTCAGGAATCAGCCCGAACTTGATCAGATCTTCGGGTTCGACGTCCTTGAAGGCCTCAGTCAGGCTGCGGGTTTTCTTACTTTTAACGGAAGCGCCAAAACCAATTCCGGATGTTTCAGTTCGGCTTTCAATGACTTTCTCAAGCCCCGAAAAAGCACCACCGCAAATGAACAAAATATTGGTGGTATCCACCTGCAGAAAATCTTGATTCGGGTGCTTGCGACCGCCTTGTGGTGGCACGGACGCCATCGTCCCTTCGATCAGCTTGAGCAATGCCTGCTGAACGCCCTCGCCCGATACGTCACGGGTGATGGACGGGTTGTCAGACTTGCGCGTGATCTTGTCGATCTCATCGATGTAAACAATGCCCTGCTGAGCACGCTCCACTTCATAGTTGCAGCTTTGCAGCAGCTTTTGAATGATGTTCTCAACGTCTTCGCCGACATAGCCAGCTTCCGTCAAGGTGGTGGCATCAGCCATCACAAACGGAACGTTGAGGGTTCGCGCCAATGTTTGTGCCAGCAAGGTTTTGCCAGAGCCTGTGGGGCCAACGAGCAGGATGTTGCTCTTGGTCAGCTCGACATCGTCCTTCTTGGCTTTGTCTTTGTGACGCAGCCGCTTGTAGTGGTTGTAAACCGCCACCGCCAAGATGCGCTTGGCCGGCTCTTGACCGATGACGTAACCGTCCAGCGTCGCCTTGATTTCAGAGGGTGTCGGCAAATCGCTCCGGGCATCGCCTGACTCAGTGCCGGCGGGCAACTCGTCACGGATGATTTCATTGCAGAGGTCAATGCATTCGTCACAGACAAATACAGACGGACCGGCGATGAGCTTCTTCACCTCGTGCTGGCTTTTGCCACAGAACGAGCAGTAGAGCGTTTTTTCGCTGGAGGAGCCTTTTTTCTCGGCCATTGCTGTTGCCTTTTCGCGTGTCCTGAGTGGGACTGTATCTAAAGAAATGTTATCCAATGATAACCAAACAAAAACGGCGTTTTCTGTTACAGAAAACGCCGTAGCAGAGCCTAGCGCAAGCTGCTTTTCAAGGGCGCTTAGCGATGACTTCGTCGATCAAACCGTACTCTTTGGCGTCATCTGCGAACATGAAATAGTCACGCTCGGTGTCGCGCTCGATGCGCTCAACCGTCTGGCCGGTGTTGCCCGCCAAAATACGATTCAGCTGGTCGCGTGTTTTCAGGATGTCGCGGGCGTGAATTTCGATGTCAGTCGCCTGGCCTTGCGCACCGCCCGAAGGCTGGTGAATCATGACGCGTGAGTTCGGCAAAGAAAAGCGCTTGCCCTTGGTACCCGCCGACAACAAAAATGCACCCATGCTGGCCGCCATGCCAACGCACAGCGTCGACACATCCGGTTTGATGAACTGCATGGTGTCGTAAATCGCCATGCCGGCAGTGACAGAGCCACCAGGCGAGTTGATGTAGAAGGAGATGTCTTTGTCTGGATTTTCGCTTTCCAGAAACAGCAACTGCGCTACCAC
This sequence comes from Comamonadaceae bacterium, assembly GCA_947450765.1. Taxonomy (GTDB): domain Bacteria; phylum Pseudomonadota; class Gammaproteobacteria; order Burkholderiales; family Burkholderiaceae_C; genus Polaromonas. The sequence continues at coordinate 4,553 of CANFXC010000046.1, forward strand.
CAAGTTGGCCGTCTGGTCATTCACCGGGCCAACCAGAAAAATCACGCGCTCCTTGAGCAGACGTGAGTAAATATCGTAAGAGCGTTCGCCGCGGCCTGATTGCTCAATGACCATCGGCACCATGCCGAGGCCTTGCGCGCCCGTGTAAGAACCGCCGTAGCTGTAGTTTGCAACCATTGTGTTTTTCTCCAAAGATATTTGTACTGTACCTAAAATCAATCTGGGGCTTGCGCCGTCAAGCACAAGCCCCAGAATCGATAAAGACTTGCGCCTTGGGTCAGTTTTGAGCCATCAACTCGTCGAACGAAATGGCTTTTTCATTGATCTTGGCCTTGGCCAGCACGAAGTCAGTGACATTGTTTTCAATGACAACGGCTTCGACTTCAGCCATGCGGCTGTTATCGCTCAGATACCAACGCACCACATCTTGTGGTTTTTCGTAGCTGCCCGCCAGTTCTTCAATGTGCGCCTTGAGCTGCTCAGGCTTGGCCTGCAACTCGTTGGTACGCACCAACTCAGCTACGACCAGCCCCAAACGCACGCGCTTTTCAGCTTGCGGGCGGAAGATGTCATCTGGAATCGGTGCTTTGTCAGCGTCTTTGATACCGCGTTGCTTGAGGTCGGCACGGGCAGCTTCGATCATGCGATCGAGTTCAGCCTGAACGCTGGACTTGGGCAAGTCAAGTTCGGCGTTGGCCAGCAAAGCGTCCATGACGGCGTTCTTGTTACGTGCCAATAAGCGGAACTTGACTTCACGCTCGAGGTTTTTGCGAATGTCGACGCGAAGACCTTCAACCGTTTCATCAGCGATACCGAGTGACTTCGCCAAGGCCTCATTGATCTCTGGCAGGTGGGCGGCTTCGATCTTCTTGACCGTGACCATGAAGTCAGCCTGCTTACCTGCCACGTCTTTACCGTGGTAATCGGCCGGGAAGCTCAGCGGGAAAGTCTTGCTTTCGCCAGACTTCATGCCGCGCACAGCATCTTCAAATTCTTTCAGCATCTGGCCTTCGCCAACCAGGAACTGGAAGGCTTCGGCTTTGCCGCCGGGGAAGGTTTCGCCATCAATCTTGCCTTCGAAATCAATCGTCACGCGGTCGTTGTCTTGCGCGGCGACGTCCATTGCGCGCTGAGCAAAGGTACGGCGCTGCTTGCGCAAGATGTCGAGCGTCTTGTCGATCGCGGCGTCGCCAACTTCAGCGCTGACCTTGGACACTTCGGCACCAGCCAAGTCGGCGATTTTGACGTCTGGGTAGACTTCAAAAACAGCGTCAAACAGCAAGTCACCCTCGGGCGCGCCTTCTTTTTCGCTGATACGCGGCTGACCCGCCACGCGCAGCTTGGCTTCATTGGCAGCAACGGAGAAAGCCTCGCCGACCTTGTCGTTCATGACCTCGTAGTGAACCGAGTAACCGTAGCGTTGGGCCACGACATTCATGGGCACTTTGCCTGGACGGAAACCATCCATCTTGACGGTGCGAGCCAATCGTTTCAGGCGCACATCAACTTCAGACTGGATCGTGTTGACGGGCAGCGTCAACGTCATTTTGCGTTCCAGCTTTTCAAGCGTTTCGACAGTCACGGCCATGATCTTCTCCTAATATGCAGCTTGGTAATGAACAGTCAGCGCCTTGAAAAAAGACGGTGCTGCCCGTAAAAGTGTGGTGCGGAGAGCCGGACTCGAACCGGCACATCCTTGCGGACGTCAGGACCTAAACCTGGTGCGTCTACCAATTTCGCCATCCCCGCGCCTGAACTAAAAACGGGAATCAACAACCCATATCGTTTGCATATTGAGCTGGCAAATTCCCGTTTTAAATCGGCTAACTTTCTATTTTAGCCTGTAACCGGAGGACTTCCTGCCGACGCCTTAAACAGATGCCTGAGTTTCGCGCTGGACGCGAAAGCATGCGGCATACATGGCTGGTAACGCCAGCAGCGTCAGCACCGTGGCAACGATCAGCCCCCCCATGATGGCGACCGCCATCGGACCCCAGAAGACACTGCGTGACAACGGGATCATCGCCAGCACGGCAGCGGCGGCAGTCAGCACGATGGGGCGCAAACGCCGCACGGCAGACTCGACAATCGCATCCCAAGCCGGCACCCCACGCGCACGATCTTGCTCGATCTGGTCAATCAAAATAACCGAGTTACGCTGAATCATGCCCATCAGCGCAATGACGCCCAGCAAGGCCACAAAACCAAAAGGCCGTCCCAGCAGCAGCAAAGCGCCCGCCACCCCGGCAATACCCAGCGGCCCGGTGATGAAGACCAGCAAGGCGCGGCTGAAGCTGTGCAACTGCAGCATCAACAAAGTGAAGGTCAAAAACAGCATGACCGGAATGCCTGCAGCGATCGAGGCCGAACCCTTGCTGCTTTCTTCCACGGCACCAGCCACTTCAATGCGGTAGCCGCCAAAACCTTGGTTCTGCCACTGGCGCTCCAAGACCTTCAGCGCTGGCAGCAACTCTGCGGTGACGGTGGCGCCCTGCAAACCTTCCACCACGTCACCCTGCACGGTGATGGCGTAGTCGCGGTTTTCACGCCACATCACACCCGGCTCCCAGGCCAATACCGGCTTGGCGATTTGCGTCAAGGGAATAGACGTACCAGAGGCCGTCGGCACGTAAGCGTTGCCCATGTCGCTGATAGCGCTGCGCTCAGCCAGGGGCTGGCGCACCACAATGTCAATGAGCTTGTCGCCGTCTCTGAACTGCCCGACAGCCGTGCCGCTCAACACCATACGCGAAGCCTGCGCGATCGACTGGCTGCTGACCCCGAGTGCACGCGCCTTGGCTTGGTCCACCTCCAGTCGCACCACTTTGACCGACTCATTCCAGTTGTCATTGACGCCACGTGTATGGCTGTTGTCGCGCATCACGGCCTTGACTTCATCAGCGCGGGCACGCAACAGCAACGGGTCTAGGCCGATCACGCGAAACTGCACCGGGTACGGCACAGGCGGACCGTTCGGCAACAGCTTGACGCGGCCACGCACTTCCGGAAACTCCGTCGCTAGCAAAGCCGGTAACTTGACACGCAAGGACTCGCGCAACTTCAAATCTTCAGGCACCACAATGAACTGCGTCACATTGGTTTGCGGAAAAACCTGGTCCAGCGGCAGATAAAAACGCGGCACGCCCGAGCCCACCCAGGCGCTCACCGTGCTCACGCCGGCCTCTTGCATCAAGCGCTGCTCGACCCGCTTGGCCGTCAATTCATTGGCCGCAAACGAGGTGCCTTCAGGGAACCAGATGTCGACCAAAATCTCAGGCCGGCTGGAGTCTGGAAAGAACTGTTGCTGCACCTGACCCATGCCAACGATGCCCAGCGCAAAGGTCAGCACCGTGGCCCCAATGGTCAGCCAGCGATATTCAACGCACCAGTTCACAGCACGGCGAAAGGTGTTGTAAAACGGCGTATCAAAATGCTCATGCTGAGCCACTTGACCGACCACCGGCCTAGATTTGAGCAGCAAGGTGCCCAGATAAGGCACAAAATAAACCGACACAATCCAGCTCAACACCAGCGCGATCACGGTCACCGCAAAAATCGCAAAGGTGTATTCCCCCGTGACAGACTTGGCCAGTCCAATCGGTAAGAAGCCGACGGCGGTGATCAACGTTCCGGTCAACATCGGCATGGCCGTGACGTCGTACGCGAAAGTGGCGGCGCGCACTTTGTCGTAGCCCTCTTCCATTTTCCGGACCATCATTTCAACCGCAATGATGGCGTCGTCCACCAGCAAACCCAGCGCGATGATCAGCGAGCCCAGCGATATTTTGTGCAGCCCGATATCCCAGTAATTCATGGCCAAAAACGTGACCGCCAGGACCAGCGGAATCGTGATGCCGACCACCAGACCGGGCCGCATGTCGATGTAGTAGCGCCGCCAGAGCGGTAACACGGCCGCATCTGGGCGCTTGTGCAAACCCAGGCTGACGAAGCTGACCGCCAACACGATCAACACCGCTTCAATCAGCACGCCCACGAACTCATTGACGGAGCTGATCACCGCCTTGGGCTGATCTTGAATTTGCACCAACTTGACGCCAGCCGGCAGGCTAACGTCAAGACGGCTGCGCAATTGTTGGAGTGACTTCCCCAGCGCAATAATGTCACCGCCCTTGGTCATTGACACGCCCAGGGCAATGACTTCTTTCCCTTGATGCCGCACCTTAATGGCTGGCGGGTCGATGTATCCGCGCTGAATCTCAGCGATGTCGCCGAGCCGAAGCTGGTTGCCCGAACTACCCCGAATAGGCATCGCCTTGAGTTGGTCGACCGCTTCAAACTGCCCACCGACACGCACAGGCAAGGCGTCAAGCGGTGTTTGCACCGTACCAGCAGACTCCACTGAATTTTGCTGATTCATCTGCGCCAGCACTTGGTTCAGGTCTAAGCCCAGCTGGGTTTGCCTGCGCGACAACTCAACGTATATTTTTTCGTCTTGAACGCCAAACAGTTCTACCTTTGCTACATTTGGCACGCGAAGTAATTGCTGACGCACGTCATCGGCAACGGTCTTGACTTCAGCATAGCTAAAACCGTCGGACTCCAACGCGTAAATAACGCCATAAACGTCACCAAAATCGTCATTGAAGAACGGCCCCTGAACACCACCAGGCAGTGTGCTGCGCATGTCGCCAATTTTTTTGCGAACCGCATACCAAACGCCGGCCACCTCACTGGCTTTCGACGAATCTTTGATTTGAAAAATAATCTGCGACTCACCCGGCTTGGAGTAACTTCGTATCTTGTCGGCATACGGCACTTCTTGCAGCGTGCGCTCGATTTTGTCGGTGACCTGCTCAGCCATCTGCTGCGCGGTCGCCCCCGGCCAGTAGCTGCGCACCACCATCGCCCGAAAGGTGAAAGGCGGGTCTTCATCCTGGCCCAACTGAAAATAGGAGGCCAGCCCAAAGACCATCAACACCACCATCAAGTAGCGCGTGAGCGCCGGGTGCTCTAGCGCCCAGCGCGACAAATTAAAAGATGTCATGCCCGGCTCACTTGGCTGCGTGTGGTGGCTGGTACAAAGTGACCTTCTGCCCGGCAGACAACACGTGCACCCCTGCGCTGACCACCTGCATGCCCGGTTCAAGACCGGTAGCCACCACAGCCTCGTTGCCGTCGGCTGTGGCAATTTGCACGGTTTGTGAGCGCAACGTCATGCTGCGGCTGTCTAACACCCATACGGCAGAGCCCTGCCCTTCTTGACGCAAAGCCGACGTTGGCAGCTTGATGACTTGTTTTCCCGACAAACCAGGGCCGGACAAAGCGGTGCCAAACACCTTCACCGTGGTACCGAGAGCCGGTGCCGCCTGGCGCCCAATCAATGCCACTTTCACCTGAAAAGTCCGCGTCACCGGGTCGGCACTGGCTGACACCTCACGGACCACACCACTCAGCTCGGTGTTTTTTGGCCAAACTTTCACGCGCATCTTGATGCCCGGTTGCATCGCCGCCAAGCGATCTTCTGGCACGGAAAAAACCGCATCCCGATCACCATCAGCAGCAATCCGAAAAACCGGCGTTCCGGCGGCAACCACTTGCCCCACTTCCGCTTCAACGGCGGTGACGACACCGGCCACATTGGCCAGCAAAACGGCATAGCTGGCTTGATTGCTTTGCGCAGCCAATTGCGACTGCGCCTGATCCAGTTGCGCCTGAGCGCCTTTGAGCGTTGCTTCACGTCGCTCCAAATCGGCAGCGCTGATGAAGTTTTGATCACGCAAATCTTTGTAGCGTTTGAAATCGGCCGCCGCCAAATCGCGATTGATCAACGCAGCTGAGGCTTGAGATCGGGCGGCATCTGCCGCGAGTTTGTAGTCTTGCGGATCGAGCTGTGCCAACACTTGCCCCGGTTTCACGTGCTGGCCCAGTTCTGCCTGCCGCGAAATGATCTTGCCGCCGACGCGAAAGGACAATCGGGCCTCAATACGCGCCCTGACCTCGCCAGCAAATTCAGTTTCAGCCTGGAAAGCGTCCAAGCCCACGGTCAACACCTTGACAGCGCGAACCGGCTCTTCGGCCGGCGGTGGTTTGCTGCAAGCACCCAAAACAGTCGCAAGAACGGCGACAAAGATCAATTTTTTCATGTGGGAAAGCGCTGAAAACGGGATGTGCAAAATAGCTGAAACTCTGGTGACTGAGCGAGCGGCTGGCCATCTAAAAGAAACCGCCAATATTATCAAGCGAGAATCGCGCCATGAACGGTGTTGAACATTACGAGAATTTTCCGGTGGCGACGCTGCTGTGTCCTGCGCGCTTTCGCCCGCCAATTGCCGCGATTTACCACTTTGCACGTACCGCAGACGACATCGCCGACGAAGGCAAGGCCACTGCGGCAGAACGACTGGCCGCGTTGGCCGCGTACCGGGCCGATCTGAGCGCAGCCAGTCAAGGGCAAGCCGTCTCCAACCGCTGGCCGGCCGTTTTTAACGCCCTCGGGCCGATGCTGAAACAGTGGCAATTACCGCTGCCGCTACTCACCGATTTGCTCAGCGCGTTTGAGCAAGACATCGTTAAAACACGCTACGCCGATCAAGCCGAGTTGCTGGACTATTGCCGCCGCTCGGCCAACCCGATTGGACGTCTGTTGCTACACCTTTACGGGGTGAACGACGCTAGAGCCTTGGCGCAAAGCGACTGCATTTGCACGGCGCTGCAACTGGTCAATTTTTGGCAAGACCTGAGCGAGGACATTCCACGCGGCCGCATTTACCTGCCCGCAGACATGCAAGCCAAACATGGCGTGACCGAAGCCGCGTTGCTGATCCAGCAACTCACAGACAACACGCGCGCCTTGGTGGCGGGCAGCGTCGACTGGGCCCGCCAACTCATGCACCAAGGCGCGCCGCTGGTCAAACAAGTGCCAGGCCGGGCCGGTTGGGAGTTGCGGCTGGTGGTACAAGGCGGCCTGCGCATAGCAGAGCGCATTGAACAGCTGGACTTTGGCACGCTGCAGCAGCGGCCCGTCATTGGCAAACGCGATGCGCTGATGATGGGTTGGCGCACGCTCTGGATGTAGCCCACAGCTAGCTGCAAAACGGCCCGCGCTTGCAGCGACAATCTCAGCATGAATCCAGAGCAGTACGTCCAGCAAAAAGCCGCCGCCTCGGGCAGCAGCTTTTATTACGCCTTCCTCTTTTTGCCCAAAGAAAGGCGTGCGGCCATCACCGCCTTTTATGCGTTTTGCCGCGAAGTCGATGACGTGGTTGACGAAGTCACCGACCCCGGCGTGGCCGGCAGCAAACTCGCCTGGTGGCAATCCGAAGTCGCCAAAGCCTTTGCGGGCAACCCGACACACCCGGTCATGAAAGCTTTGATGCCCTGCGCCGCCCAGTACGGCATTGAAGCGCGGCACTTGCTCGCCGTCATCGAAGGCTGCCAGATGGATTTGGTGCAAAACCGCTTCCTCGACTACACCGCCCTGAAGCAGTATTGCCACTTGGTCGCCGGTGAGGTCGGCGAAGTCGCAGCCCGAATTTTTGGCCAAACTCAGGCCAGCACCACGGCCTATGCGCACAAGCTCGGGCTGGCCTTTCAGCTCACCAACATCATTCGTGATGTCGGCGAAGACGCCCTGCGCGGCCGCATTTACCTGCCCATGAGTGAGTTGCAGCAGTTCGATGTCAAAGCCCATGAAATCCTCAACCGCCAATATTCCGAGCGCTTCACCGCGCTGATGGCGTTCCAGACCGATCGCGCCCTGGCCCTTTATGACGAGGCGCTGGCCCTGCTGCCCGCCGCAGACCGGCGCGCCCAGAAACCCGGCCTCATGATGGCCAGCATTTACCGCACCTTGCTGCGCGAAATACAGGCCGACGGCTACCAAGTGCTGCACCAACGCGTCAGCCTGACGCCACTGCGCAAGTTGTGGCTGGCCTGGAAAACACAAGCCTTTGGCACCATGGCATGAAAGTCGCTGTGGTGGGCGCTGGCTGGGCGGGTTGCGCAGCAGCCGTCGAAGCCACCCAACGCGGACACCAAGTCACGCTGTTTGAAAGTGCGCGCATCGCCGGCGGCAGAGCCCGACGCGTTGAAACCACGGCTGCCGGTCAGCCCTTACAGATCGACAACGGCCAGCACATTTTGATCGGCGCTTATGCCGAGACCTTGCGCCTGATGAACACAGTGGGCGTTGATACCACCACCAGCTTGTTGCGCATACCGTTGCGTTTGCAATTCCCCAATGGCGAGGGTCTGAATTTTCCGGATTGGCGGGTTCCTGCAGCAGTGCAAGCGCTCATCGGCATGTTGGGTGCGCGCGGCTGGAACTGGCAAGACAAATGGTCGCTGCTGCGGGTTGCGCGGCGTTGGCAGGCTTGCGGTTTTAAATGCACGGCCGATATGACGGTTGCAACGCTGTGTGGCGGCCTGTCACCGCGTGCCATGGCGGGGCTGATTGAGCCGCTCTGCGTGTCGGCCCTGAACACCCCGGCCGAGCGCGCCAGTGCGCAGGTTTTTTTGCGCATCATGCAAGACGCCCTGTTCAGCCATGCCGGCGGCTCAGACCTGCTGCTGCCGCGCACCGACCTCAGCGCCCTGCTGCCCGACGCGGCCTTGACGTGGCTCACACAACGCGGCCCTGCACCGCGGCTTGGCGTGCGCGTCGACGCACTGACGCTCGGCTCTGAAGGTTGGCGCATCGGCGTCCGAGGCGGCGACTCCAGCAGCAGCGACGAAAGATTTGATGCAGTGGTACTCGCCTGTCCACCGACAGAGGCGGCAAGGTTGGTGGAAACGCTGTTGTCGCCTGCGACCTTGAACGTCCACATCAACGCCACATCAAAAGCTGAAAGCATCCGCTGGATCGCACTCGCCAACAGCCTGCAGTACGAAGCGCTGGCGACGGTCTACGCGCAAGTGATTCACGCAGCCAGCAGCGCAAAAACAGCCTGCTTGTCTCAGCCGATGTTGGCCTTACCAAGCGCCCCCGAAGCGCCCGCCCAGTTTGTCTTTGACCGTGGCCAACTGGGCGGCCCGACGGGGCTGCTGGCCTTTGTGGTGAGTGCCAGCCAAGGCGACACGGCGCAGATCAGCGCGCAGGTGCTGGCGCAAGGTCAGCGCCAGTTAGGTCTGCAGCTTGAACTGGTGCAAACCATCATCGAAAAACGCGCCACCTTTGCCTGCACGCCCAACTTGCAACGCCCGGAGCCGCAGATTGCCCCGGGCTTGCTGGCCTGCGGCGACTACATTGCCGGGCCTTACCCGGCGACGCTGGAAGGCGCCGTGCGCTCGGGCCTGCAGGCGGCAAAACTGCTCGGCTGAAGCTCGGTTCAGCCAGTGGTCACGGTCCGAGCCAAGGCACGCACCTGCTGCTGCGCCGGGCGCTTCAGACAACGCTCCAACCAAGCCACCGTGCAGGGGTAGTCGGCCAACAAGTCGCGCGCTGAGCGGACCCAAGCCAGGATCGACGCCACGGCAATGTCTGCCACGGTGAAACGCTCACCGGCCAAATAAGCAAGAGGCTCAGGACCCGTGCCGCGCAAATGCTGTTCCAGTACCGCCAGCGGCACCATCATCCGGCGTGTCGCTTCTTCAGCCAGCAGTGGCTTGCGCTTGTCTGCGGGCATGGCCACGGTGTGCATCAACATCGTCAACGCATCTTTTTCACACTCAGTCACCGACCAAAAAGTCCAACGCAAAATCTCGGCTAACTCGGCAGCATTTTGAGCCGCCAAGCTGCTGCCATCTACAGCCTTGAAACGTTCCGCCAGATACAGCGTGCAGGCCATGGACTCCCAAACCAGCACGCCGTTATCGTCAATCGCCGGAATATGACCATTCGGGTTGATGGCCAAAAATTCAGGCGTGCGTGTACCACCACCTTGGTAAGGCACCGGCACGTGTTCGTAGTCCAAACCCAGCTCATGGGCCACCCAGAGCGGGCGCGAAGCGCGTGAGGCGGCAATGCCGTAGATCTTCAAGGTCATGTTGTCTCGCTTTTAGTAAATCAAACAGAATTCAAAATAATCATCAAAACAGTGCCGTTAGTTCGGTCAACGTGGTCACCGTTTCATGCGGCTCGGCGTCATGCGTCCAAACGTGGTCTTCGCGGTTGACCCACACGGTTTGCATGCCGCAGGCCAAGGCACCCAGCACGTCCAACGCAGCATCGTCACCAATGTGCAGGACTTCTTCTGGCAAAACACCGGCTGCAGCCGCTGCAGCCTTAAAAATCCGTGGGTCAGGCTTGCCAACGCCAAAACCCTGCGCACTGATGCCGTCTTTGAAATAGGCGCTCAGCCCGACACGGGCCAAGTCGGCATTGCCGTTCGACAATGCCACCAGCGGAAAGCGCGCCGACAAAAACGCCAGCCCTGCGTGGGTGTCGTCAAACATGGTGACCTGCTGACGCGCGTCGAAAAACACCTCAAAAGCGGGCTCGGCCAGCGCCGTGTTTTCATCGGAACGGCCCAGCGCCAGACGGATCTGTTCGAGCCGCAGCGAGCTGAGTTGATGGTGCAGATCAGGCCGGGCCGCCATCACCTCATGCCGCAAGGCAAGACGCGCAGCGGGGTCGGCGAACAGGGCCGACGTGCGCGGCGCGTGACCCCGCAGCCAGTCTTGCAGCGCCGTTTCAGCGCGGGCAATGGTCGGCCAGATCGGCCACAAGGTGTCGTCGAGGTCCAGGGTGATCGCCCTGATTTTGGAGATGTCGAGCATAGGTAGGGGAGAATATCCTACATGCGCTTTTCAAACGAACCCTCCTTCAGCCACGGCACTGTGCCGGCCCTCGGTGCCACCACAGCCGTGTTGTATTGCAATCTCGGCACACCCGACGCGCCCACCGCACCCGCCGTGAGGCGCTACCTCGCCGAATTTTTGAGTGACCAACGCGTGGTCGAAATCCCGAAACCCATTTGGTGGCTGATCTTGCACGGCATCATCTTGCGCATTCGGCCCAAAAAATCTGCGGCCAAATACGCCAGCATCTGGACTGCAGAAGGATCGCCTCTGAAAATCTGGACTGACAAGCAAGCCCAATTGCTAGGCGCGGCCCTGAAAGCACGCGGCCACCACGTGGCGGTGCGCTACGCCATGCGCTACGGCAACCCGTCGATTGCCTCGCAACTTGAAGAACTCAAAGGCCTCGGCATCACACGGGTGCTGATCGTGCCGGCGTATCCGCAATACAGCGCCACCACCACAGCCAGCGTGTTTGACGCGGTCTACACCTGGGCCGCCAAGGTGCGCCGCTTGCCCGAGTTCCGTTTTTTGAACCATTACCACGACAACGCAGGCTACATTGCAGCGCTCGCCAGCAAGGTGCGGGCGCACTGGGACGCGCACGGTCAAGCCGACCAATTGGTCTTCAGTTTTCATGGCGTGCCGCAACGTACGCTTGAACTCGGTGACCCGTACCACTGCGAATGCTACAAAACCGCGCGTCTGCTGGGCGAGGCTTTGGGCATCACCAAAGACCACTACAAAGTGACGTTTCAGTCGCGCTTTGGCAAAGCCAAATGGCTGCAACCCTACACCGAACCCACGCTGATCGCCATGGCTCAGTCAGGCGTCAAACGGGTCGACGTGATGTGCCCCGGCTTCACCGGCGACTGCCTGGAAACACTGGAAGAAATGAACGATGAAGCCCGCGAAGCTTTCATGCACGCAGGCGGCGAAACCTTTCACTACATTAGCTGCCTGAACGACAGCCCTGAATGGGCAGACGCCTTAACCAGCATTTGCGAAGAGCAACTGAGCGGCTGGCCAACGCAGGAAGCCCCCGATGTGACATCGCTGGCCCAAAGCCGGGCTGAGGCTATTGGGCTGGGCGCGAAAGTCTGAAGTCGCTCAAGTCGCCCTAGCGACAGGTCGGCCTTAATTGTGAAACTTCGACATGTAGGTGTCGATGGCTTTGGCGGCCTCTTCACTGGCACCGTGGTACATGTGAAAACCACTCCGGCAAGAGTCTTTCGGCTCGGCCTCACCCGAGGTCAGCCAGACCAGCTCGGTACTGGCTTTGTTGAAGGCTTTGACTTGCGAGAAGTTGTCAGCCGCTGCTTTGGTGAGCGTGTGCGAGCAACCGTCTTGCTGATGATGCAAGACCAATACAGGCAGGTTCAGCGGCGGTTTGAAATAAGTCTCAGAACGCGCACCGCTCGGAATAATCCCTGCGACGAGGCTCATTTTGTCGGCTTTTTGCAAGTACTGCACAAACTCGGTCAGGCTAATCCCGCCATTGCTGTGGCCCAACAACCAAACCGGCAGACCCGTTTTCTCTTTGTAAAACCGAACCACAGACTCGATCCGCACCATGTGGTCTGACCCAGCCCGGGCCGTCGGATACGGTTGCCTGGGGGACAACTCAGCGGGGCTGTCCAACAAGACCACATCGAACTTCCCACTGGTGAGTGCAGGATTCGTGAGTCGTTTGAGCATTTGGTGGAACTGGTAACGATGGTCTGTCTGGCCCGGCTTTAAACCGATATAGCCCTCGCCACCTGGAATGAAAATCAAAACCGCTTTGGCGTCTTGACCTTGCCAATACATCGTCAGTGTTGGAGCTGCGTTGATGAAGAACCCTTTGTCGACTTGCTCAACTGCGATGACCTCGGCTTGAACCGGCACAAATGCGCCCGTCCACGTGAAAGCGAGAAGGCAAAATTTCGCAAGACGAAGTCTGTACAAGAATTTCATGCGGCTGCTCGGCTGAGTTGGATGAGGGTGTTCCTGCGGGATGGTTAGTTTGGCTTCGCTTCTACAGTGAATCCATCAAACCAACTTAGGCGCCGTCAAACGCTTAGCCAAACGAGGCAACACCAACACGGCCAACACCACGCCCACCAGCGTCAGCGACATCGGGCGCTGAAGAAAGACCATGGCACTGCCCTCGCCGATCGACATGGCGTTGCGCAGTTGGGCTTCGGCCAGTGGGCCGAGGATCATGCCGACCACCACGGGTGCGGTCGGAAAGTCAAAGCGCCGCATCACCACACCCAGCAGGCCAATAGCGTAAAGCAAGAAGAGATCAAACGCGCTTTGCCGCATGCCGTAAACACCAACCGTCGCAAAAATCAAAATGCCAGCGTACAGGTAAGGCTTGGGGATTTTGAGCAGCTTGACCCAGAGCCCGACCATGGGCAAGTTGAGCACCAGCAGCATCACGTTACCGATGTACAGCGAGGCGATCAAGGCCCACACCAAGGACGATGATGAAGTGAACAGCTGCGGGCCGGGTTGAATGCCGTAGTTTTGAAACGCACCCAGCAAAATGGCTGTGGTGTTGGAGGTGGGAATGCCCAGCGTGAGCAGCGGGATCATGGCGGCGGTGACGGTGGCATTGTTGGCCGCTTCAGGGCCAGCCACGCCTTCAATCGCACCTTGGTTGCCAAACTCGTCCTTCACGTCGGCCTTGGCCAGCTTCTTTTCTGTGGCGTAACTCAAGAAAGTCGGGATCTCGGTGCCCCCCGCCGGGATGCAACCAAACGGCGCGCCAATGGCGGTGCCACGCAGCCACGCCGGCCAAGAACGGCGCCAGTCTCTAGCCGTCATATGGACCCTGCTCAACTTGTTTTGTTCCTCCACCACGCGGCCTTCGTAGAGCACGGCGTAGAGTGCTTCAGCCACCGCAAACAGCCCGACCGCCACCAACACGATTTCAATGCCGTCGAGCAGTTCCGGCACACCGCCGGTGTAGCGCGCTTGCCCAGAAATTTGGTCCATGCCAATCAGTCCTGCACCCAGCCCAACGAACAACGCCGTCATGCCGCGCACCGTGCTTTTGCCGAGCACCGCGCTGACGGTGGTGAAGGCCAGCAGCATCAGCATGAAGTACTCAGGCGGGCCGAGTTTGACGGCGTATTCGGCCACCACGGGCGCGAACAGCGTCACCAGCACGGTGGCGATGGTGCCGGCAACAAACGAGCCGACGGCGGCCGTGGCCAGCGCCGCGCCCGCGCGCCCGCTCTTGGCCATCTTGTTGCCCTCCATCGCCGTCACCATGCTGGCGGTTTCTCCCGGCGTGTTGAGCAAGATCGAGGTGGTCGAGCCGCCATACATGGCACCGTAATAGATGCCGGCAAAAAAGATCATCGACGCCGTGGCTTCGACCTTGGCCGTGATCGGCAGCAGCATCGCCACCGCCACCGCAGGGCCAATGCCCGGCAACACGCCAATGGCGGTGCCCAACGCGCAGCCGACAAAACAC
>CANFXC010000047.1 GCA_947450765.1 Comamonadaceae bacterium
AAAAATGCCAAAGATCAGCGAGATCGCCAAGCCGTTGAAGATCGGGTCGTCCAGAATGAAGAAGGCCCCCAGCATGGCCGCACCGCCGGTCAACATGATGGGCTGCGCCCGCGTGATGGCCGAGTGAACAATCGCCTCTTTGAAGGGCACGCCTTCACGCACTTGCAGGTTGATGAAGTCGACCAGCAAAATCGAATTGCGCACGATGATGCCGGCCAGCGCGATCATGCCGATCATGCTGGTCGCTGTGTATTGCGCGCCCATCAACGCATGGCCGGGCATGACGCCGATGATGGTCAGCGGGATCGGCGCCATGATGATCAGCGGCGTCAGGTAAGAGGCGAATTGCGCCACCACCAACAGATAAATCAAGACCAGGCCGACGGCGTAAGCTGCACCCATGTCGCGGAAGGTTTCGTAGGTGATCTGCCATTCGCCATCCCACTTGATGGCGTAGCCGCGCCAAGCGTCGGTCGGCTGGTGGATGAAGTATTCGGTGAGCTGGCCGCCGTCCGGGGTTTTGATGTTGGCGATCTCTGAGCGCATCTTGAACATGCCGTACAAGGGGCTGTCGACTTTGCCCGCCATGTCGGCTGTGACGAAGTTCACTGGCAGCAAGTCTTTGTGGATGATGGGTTGCTCGCGCTCGGTGTCGCTGATGGTGACCAGCTCACGGATCGGCACCAGCTTGCCTGACGCACCGCGCACGCTCAGTTGCAGCAAAGCATTCAAGTCGCCGTGTCGTTCGGCGGGCAATTGCAGCGTGACGGCTGTCGGGTATTTGCTGCCATCGTGCAGGTAGGTGGCGGCCTCACCCGCCAAACCAGCGCGCAGCGTGCTGACGATGTCTTGCTGCGACACACCCAAGTTAGAGGCTTTGCGGCGGTCGACCAGCAACAGCTTGCGCGGTGCGCTGGCGATGCTGCTGTCGTCTACATCGACCACGTTGTCGGTCTTCTCAAAAATCGCGCGCACGGCTTTGGCCACTTGGCGGCGACCTTCTGCGTCCGGCCCATAAATTTCCGCCACGATGGGTGAGATCACGGGCGGGCCAGGTGGCACTTCCACCACTTTGACGTTGGCCCCAAAGCGCAGGCCAATCTTCTGCAACTCAGGGCGGACCCGGGTCGCTATGGCGTGGCTCTTGTCTTTGCGCTGGGCTTTGTCCACCAAGTTGACCTGAATGTCGCCGACCTCACCGCCGGCGCGCAGATAGTACTGGCGTACCAAGCCATTGAAGTTGATGGGTGCTGCGGTGCCGGCGTAGGCTTGGTAGTGGGTGACTTCAGGGACGGTGGCCAAGTACGCACCCAGCTCGCGCAGCACGGCGGCGGTTTGCTCCAGCGGCGTGCCCGCAGGCATGTCAACCACCACCTGAAATTCGGACTTGTTGTCGAAGGGCAGCATCTTCAGCAGCACCAGTCCGGTGGCCGGCAACACCAGTGACAAGGCGATCAACCCGCCGATGCCGAGGCCCAGCAAGTTGCGGTTGCGTGCGCCGCGCTGGCTGTCCAGCAACGGTTTGAAGATACGCTCAAAGAGCGGGCCTATTTTGGCGGCCAAGCCGGTCGGTGCCGCATGGCTGTCACCCGGGTGGCTGGCTTTCATCCACAACCGAGCCAGCCACGGCGTGACGATGAAGGCAATCGCCAGCGACAGCAACATGCCCATGCTGGCGTTGATTGGGATCGGGCTCATGTACGGCCCCATCAGGCCGCTGACAAAAGCCATCGGCAGCAAGGCCGCTATCACGGTGAAGGTGGCCAAAATTGTCGGGCTGCCGACCTCGTCGACCGCGCCGGGAATGATCTCGGTCAGCGTTTTGCCGGGGAATAACTTTTGGTGCCGGTGGATGTTTTCAACCACCACGATGGCGTCGTCGACCAAGATGCCGATCGAGAAAATCAAGGCAAACAGCGACACGCGGTTCAGCGTGAAACCCCAGGCCCATGAGGCAAACAGCGTCACGGTCAAGGTCAATATAACGGCCGCGCCGACGATGGCGGCTTCACGCCGGCCCAACGCGATGAAGACCAGCGCCACGACTGCCGCCGTGGCGAACAGCAGCTTCTGGATGAGTTTTTGGGCTTTGTCGTTGGCCGTCGTGCCGTAGTTGCGGGTTTCAACCACCTGCACTTCGTCAGGGATCACGCTGCCGTGCAGTTGTGCAACGCGGTTGATGACGCCGTTGGCCACGTCGATGGCGTTTTGGCCGGGCTTTTTGGTGATGGCCAGCGTCACAGCTGGGTATTCGCCGCCGCTGCCTCCGTTGGCTTGTCCATTACCGTGCCAGACGTAGCGGCTGGCCGGTAGCGGGCCGTCTTTGACGTCAGCAACGTCTTTCAGAAACACCGGTTTGGCATCTCGCACACCGACCATCAGGTCAGCCACTTCGCTGGCGTGTGACAAGTAGGGGCCGGCTTCGATGCTGATGCTTTTGTTGCCGCTGAGCAGCTCGCCCACGGGCAGGCCCAAGTTGGCTGACTGCAAGGCGGCGCGCAAGTCATTCACCGTGACGCCCGTGCCGGCCATGCGCTGCGGGTCCATCTGCACCAGCACGGCGCGGTTTGGTCCGCCCAGCGTTTGCACATCGCGGGTGCCAGGCACGCGCTTGATGTCGGCCTCAATGCTGTGCGCCACGCGCTCCAGTTCATAAGCGCTGGTCTCCGGGCTCTTGCCGTGCAGCGTGAGCGTGACGATGGGCACATCGTCAATGCCCTTGGGCTTGATGATCGGCTCCATCACGCCCAAGCCTTTGGGTAGCCAGTCGGCGTTGGTGCGCAGCGTGTCGTGCAAGCGCACCAGCGCTTCGGTGTTGGGCACGCCGACCTTGAACTGCACCGTCAGCACAGCCACGCCGGGGCGCGAGACAGACATCACGTGCTCAACGCCGGCCATTTTGGACAGCACTTGCTCGCCCGGTGTGGCGACCATTTGTTCTACGTCGCGCACCGACGCACCCGGAAACGGGATCAGCACATTGGCCATGGTGACGTCGATTTGTGGCTCTTCCTCGCGCGGTGTCACCAGCACGGCGAAGCCGCCCAACAGCAGCGCCATCACAGCCAGCAGCGGGGTGATGGGCGCGCTTTGAAAGAGAGCGGCGATGCGGCCCGAGATGCCTAGAGGTTTCACGTTGTTCATGTGCTGTGACCTCAGAGCGCGTTGACGGTTTTAGGATCAGCCGCGACTTGCTCGCCCTTGCGCACGCCGCTCAGCACTTCCACCAGCTCACCCGCAGCCCGGCCTAAGCGCACTTGGCGCAGGCGGTGTTGGCCTTGCGCATCCAGCACGTAGACGCCAGTCATTTCAGCGCGGCGCAAGATGGCCGTGGCGGGCAAATACAGCTTTTCAGCATCTGCCTGAGCGCTGCTGCCAGTGGCCGGTAGCCAGACGCGGGCGAACATGCCGGGCTTTAAACCTGTCGTTTCTGCATTGTTGCCAGCCGGCAAGATCAAGCGAATCTGGGCTGTGTGAGTGGCTGCGTCAATCGTCGGCAGCAGCTGCGTTTGGGTCGGTGTGCGTGGGCCGGTCTGGCCAGCTTGGCCGGGGATTTCGTAGCGCACGGATTTGAGTTTGTCGTTCAAACCGGCCAACATCGATTGCGGTACCGACGCCACCACGCGCAGTGCCGACGGGTCATGCAACACCAGCAGCGGGCGGCCGGGCATGGCCATGTCGCCGACGGTCGCCGTGACCTCGCTGACGATGCCGTCATAAGGCGCGCTGAGCACAAAAAAGCCGGACTGCGCTTCGGCCACGCGGGTTTGCGCTTGCAGCGCCTTGACTTGAGCTTGCGCCGCCAGCCATTGGGCTTGTGTGCGCTCAAGCGCGGCTTGGCTGATGTATTGCTTTGCCAGCAATTGCTTTTGACGCTCCAGATCTTTGCTGGCGACGTTGAGAGTAGCCTGCGCGGCTTCAACTTGGGCCGCGCTGCCAGCGACGTTTTGCTGTGCGGCGCGTGCGTCGATTCGCACCAGAGGCTGCCCTGATCGGACACGGTCACCGGCTTGCACCAAAAGCGAGACGATGGCCCCCGGAACCTGCGCCGACAAGGTGGTCTGGCGGACGGCTTCGACCGCCGCATCAAGGCTGCTTTCGGTGGCCGAACCTGCCGTGCCTTGCACTGCGACGGTGGCTATTTTGGTTGCTGCGACTTGAGCTGGCGGTGTTTTTTCGGCAGCCATAGCCGTCATGGCCATGGGCGCTGTCGACAACACGCCCAATGTGGCGAAAGCCTGAAGAGCGGCAAGGGTGGCTGAATTGAGTCGCGTCATGCGGTGTTCCTCGGCTGGAGTTCGTTTGCTTACTTGCTTATTTAGTTGATTGGCTAATTTCGCAATGATACAATGAAACCTTCTTGGCGCAACATCCATTTATCGCGTCAACATCATCAAGTTAAAGCAAAAGGAGTTTCGCGATGGAGCAAATGCCCGACGAGGCCTTGAGCGAAGTGGCCGCCTATTTCCAGGTCTTGTCTGAGCCGACACGGCTGAAAATATTGAATTTACTGCGCAGCGGCGAGCGCAATGTGGGCGAACTGGCCCAGCTGTGCGGCTTCTCAGCCGCCAATATCTCGCGCCATTTGGCGTTGATGTCCAAGAGCGGCTTGGTGGTGCGCGAAAGCCGGGGCACCAGTGTTTATTACCGCATGGCTGACGAATCTATTTATGCGCTGTGCGACTTGGTGTGCGGCAACATTGCGCGGCAATTGCAGCGCTCAGCCGCCAGCCGAGCTGTGTTCACCGGCACGCCCGGCTGAAAGCAGCATTCCCTTTTCTTCAACATTTCAGGAGTCTCCATGAAAACTGCCCACGACCTAGTGACCTCTGCCAAAGCGCTGATTCGGGAAGTGCCGGTGACGCAGGCTGAAGAAGTCATCCGCAACGCCGATGTGTTGATTGATGTGCGCGAGACAGAAGAGTTCGCAGCCGGGCATATCCCCGGTGCGGTGCATGCATCGCGCGGGATGCTGGAGTTCAAACTCAGCAGCACGCCCGAGCTCAGCTCACGCGATTTAAAAATTGTTTTGTATTGCAAAACCAGCGGCAGGGCCGCCTTGGCCGCGCGTTCTCTGCATGACATGGGCTACTTGTCTGTGACTTCAATCAGCGGTGGTTACGACGCCTGGGTCGCCGCTGGCAAGGCGGTTGCCAAGCCTAGCTTGCCAACCTTCGAGTAAGCGTGTTGCATCATTCCCGTGCACACGACGATACCTTGGGTAAGCCGCTGGCTGGTTGGCGCTTGAAGGTTTACACCGTGATTTTTGAGGCCGACACTGTGGCCGGCCGGCGTTTTGATGTTTTGCTGATTTTGGCCATTCTGGTCAGCGTAGGCGTCGTCATGGCGGACAGCGTGCAGTCCTTGAGTGGCCGCTTTGACGCCATGTTTAATTGGGTGGAGTGGTTCTTCACGGTCTTTTTCACGCTCGAATACATCGCGCGTTTGGTCTGTGTGCGGCGTCCTCTGCGTTACGCCACCAGTTTTTTTGGCGTGATCGATTTGCTGGCTGTGTTGCCAACCTATCTGGCGCTGTTTTTTCCGGAGTTGTACGCGCTGATTGATGTGCGCGTGCTGCGTTTGCTGCGCGTGTTTCGTATCTTCAAGCTGGCAGCTTATGTGACCGAATACCAGTCGCTGGCGATGGCGCTGGCGGCCAGTCGCCGTAAGATTTTGGTTTTCTTGTCAGCCGTGCTGATGTTGGTGCTTATTTTTGGCACGATCATGTACGTTGTCGAAGGGCCAGGCAATGGTTTCACCAGCATCCCGACGTCGGTGTACTGGGCCATCAGCACCCTGACCACGGTCGGCTTTGGCGACATCGTGCCTAAGACTGATTTTGGCCGCTTGATTGCCTCTTTCATGATGCTCATGGGCTGGGGCACGCTGGCGGTGCCGACTGGTATTGTCACGGCGGAAATGGCTGCGCAACGCATGGGGCGTAGGCAGGCGGTGCCGACCACCCGTACTTGCCAAGTGTGTCTAACAGAAGGCCAAACGGAGTCTGCCAAATTCTGCTTCAGCTGCGGTGCCGAACTACCGGTCTATCAGCACGATGAAGTGGCGGCCAAGGGTTAATCCGGGCGCGGCGTCAAACGGCGCGGTGTGATCTCGACGGAGTCGGTGGTGGTGCTCATCCACACCGTGCCGTCTTGCACCGTCACCTGCAGCTGCATGGTGCGGGCCGCGAGTTTGGCCAGCGCCTGACTTTCAGCCGCGTCAATTTGCCAAACCACCAAATTGCTGGCGCGGGTGAGCTTGGTTTCAATGGCTTTCCACCAGACCGGCGTGCTGCTGGAAAAGCTCAGCACCGTCACCCGGTCAGCCCGGCCGGCGGCGCGCATCAAGCGCTTGTCATCGGGCTGGCCAACATCGATCCAGTGCAGGATCTGCTCGGTGTAGTCCTTGTGCCAGAGCGCGGCTTCGTCCACA
This sequence comes from Comamonadaceae bacterium, assembly GCA_947450765.1. GTDB lineage: Bacteria > Pseudomonadota > Gammaproteobacteria > Burkholderiales > Burkholderiaceae_C > Polaromonas. The sequence continues at coordinate 6,433 of CANFXC010000047.1, forward strand.
TCCCAAAGATCTTTGGCGAATTCGAGCTTGCCTTTGTGGTCGTCGGCTGTGACGTTCAGCGCAAAGGCCAGCAGGCGGATCATCATGCGTTCGTCGGCCTCTGACGGGTGGCGCGCGATGACCACCGTGTGGTCGGCATAGACGTTGCGGTCCATGTCGGCAATTTGCAATTGGGCTTTGTAGATGGTGGCTTTGAGTGCCATGAACAGTTCTCGGGTCAGGTGCAGGAAAGAGAGCTATTGGAACAGCCTTTTGACAGGGGCTTGTGCTCACGTTCTTTCGCTATAGTGTCACTTCGTCAATTGACAACAATTAAAGCGGCTTCATACGGCAGCCCTCACGGAGAAAATCACACATGACCCGATCCCTTTTCAGCGCCACCATCGCCGGTAGCTTGCCCAAGCCGGCTTGGTTGTCGGAAACACAAAAACTTTGGCCGCAATGGAAGGCTGAAGGCGCAGAGCTGGCGCAGGCCAAGCTGGATGCCACCTTGTTGTGGATCAAGGCACAAGAAGACGCTGGCCTCGACGTGATTGGTGACGGCGAGCAGTCGCGCCAGCATTTTGTGCACGGCTTTTTGGAGCAGGTCGAAGGCATTGACTTCGAACACAAGGTGAAGATGGGCATTCGCGACAACCGCTACGACGCCATGGTGCCGCAGGTGGTCTCGGCGCTCAAACTCAAAGGCCGCGTGCATGCCGCCGAAGCCCGATTTCTGCGCGCCCACACGACAAAGAAAATCAAATTCACGCTGCCCGGCCCGATGACGATTGTCGACACCGTGGCCGACCAGTTTTACGGTGACAAGATCAAGCTGGCGATGGCCTTTGCCGACCTGCTGAACCAGGAGGCCTTGGCCTTGCAAGCTGACGGGGTTGACGTGATTCAGTTTGACGAACCGGCCTTCAACGTCTACATGAAAGAAGCCGCTGACTGGGGCGTCAAAGCGCTGGAGCGCGCCGCGCAGGGCCTCACCTGCACGACTGCCGTGCACATTTGCTACGGCTACGGCATCAAGGCCAATGACGACTGGAAAGAAACGCTGGGTGACGAGTGGCGGCAGTACGAGCAGGTGTTGCCCGCACTGGCCAAAAGCAGCATTCAGCAAGTCAGCCTTGAGTGCTATCACTCGCATGTACCGCCGCATTTGATGGCGCTGCTCGAAGGCAAGGATGTGATGGTCGGCGTCATCGACGTCGCCAGTGATGTGATTGAAACCCCGGAGCAGGTAGCGGACACCATTGGCAAAGCCTTGCAGTACGTGCCTAAAAACCGGCTGCTGCCCTGCACCAACTGTGGCTTGGCGCCTATGAGCCGTGACGTCGCGCTCAAGAAACTTGAAGCTCTCGCCAAGGGTGCCGCGCTGGCCCGTGAGCGATATCAGTAAAACAAAATACGCAAAGGCCCCGACATGAGTACCGACTCCCCGCATTCGCATTCCCACCCGCATTCTCACAGCCATGAACCGCTGTGGAAACACGACGGCGTGCGCGTGATTGGAGCTGGTCAGCTGGACAGCAACACGGCGCAAACACCCGGCATGGACCGCAGCGCCGCGATCAACTTTGCCCGCGTTGGTGCGCAAAAACTGTGGGCAGGAACGGTCACCATCCATGCTGATGCCAAGACCGGCGCCCACCACCACGGCCCGCTTGAAAGCGTGATTTATGTCATCCGTGGGCGGGCACGCATGCGCTGGGGTGAGCACCTGGAGTTCACCGCCGAGGCCGGCCCCGGCGACTTCATTTACGTGCCGCCCTATGTGCCGCACCAAGAGATCAACGCCAGTGCTACCGAGCTACTGGAGTGCGTGTTGTGCCGCAGCGATGGCGAAGCCGTTGCCGTGAATCTCGACATCGAACCCGCCGAAAAACCAGAGTCCGTTTTGTGGATCGATCCGACTCATCCGCAGGGCGGCGTGTAAGCTCCTGATTCAAAGTATCAAAAGGATTCCTATGAAAGCGATTTGGCAAGACACCGTGATTGCAGAGAGTGACGACATTGTCACGCTCGAAGGCAACCACTATTTCCCGATCAGCTCGCTCAACCGCGACTGCATCACCTTCAGCAACCACCACACCATGTGCGCCTGGAAAGGGCAGGCGAGTTATTACTCGCTGCTGGTCAATGGCGAAATGAACACCGACGCGGCTTGGTACTACCCCGAGCCCAAAAACGAAGCCGACTCCATCAAAGACCGCGTGGCCTTTTGGAAGGGCGTGAAGATCGAGGCTTAGGATGTTCAAGCACATTCTCATTCCAGTCGATGGTTCCGACAACGCTCAGCGGGCGATCGATCAAGCCATCGTTCTCGCGCAGGCTTTCAAGAGCCAAGTCACAGCCATTTACGTGATTGATCCGTACGCTTTCACCGGCGTAGGGGCTGATTTTTCATACGGTCAAGCCGAATATCTGAGCGCTGCCACCGCCGAAGGCCAGCAAGCATTGCAAGTCGCCCGTGACGCTTTTCAGGTGGTCGGTATTGACATCTCCACGACCGCAGTGGAGGGCCACAGTACCCACAAAGCGATTCTTGAGACGGCCAACGACATGGGTGTTGACCTGATCGTGATGGGCTCGCACGGCCGCAAAGGTCTAGAGAAACTGATCCTCGGCAGCGTCACGTCGCAGGTTTTGTCGCACGCCCATTTGCCCGTGTTGGTCGTGCGCGATTAACTCGTCACTGCGAGCGTAGCGCGGCAGTCCATCCCTTGACGTCAGTCCCGCACATCCGTCACGGGATGCTGACCAAAGTCAGCCCGTGCCAAAACCGCCAGCACATTCTTGGCGGCATCGGCCGGCGAGCTGAGCTGACCCCCTTGGTGCAGCCCGGCGAATCCTTTGCGGTCCGGAAACAGCGCGTCGTCTGCGCTGCGCAATTGCACTTGCATGTCCGTGTCAATGACGCCGGGCGCCAGTGCACAGACCTTGGCGCCGTTGGGCTTGAGTGCTTCGTCCAGCGCGAGACAGCGTGTGAAATGGTCCATGCCTGCTTTGGCTGCGCAGTACGCGGCCTGCGAGGCCATTGGCCGACGCCCCAATCCCGATGAAATATTCAGCACCTTGCGAATGCCGGGCCAGCTCTCAGTTGCCCGCAAAAACGCAGCGCTCAATTGCATAGGCGCTTCTAAGCCCACGCGCAGAGCCTGCGCCAAATCATCGGCATCGCTCTGACTCAGCGGCGTGATGCGTGGGATGACCCCCGCGTTGTTGATCAAGGTCGCGCTGGCAAAACCGGCAGCTGCTTGAGTGCGCAACCATGCCTCGAGTTTTCGGCTGACGGCAGCGCCTTGGGCCAAGTCTTCAGTCCATTGAATCAAGGTCGCGCCCTTGGCTTGGGCCAGTGTGGTCAGCGATGGATTGGTGTTGCGTGAAATGCACAACAGCGTTTGATCTGGCTCGAGCAGTTGTTCTGCCATGGCGAGGCCCATGCCGCGCGAAGCGCCGGTCAGGATGGTGAGGTGTTTGTCGGTCATGCGAATCATCATAGAGAGTTGGGCTGGGCTCTGCGCGTTGTTGCTTTTCCTACCGACCTTAAAAAGGGGCAAGGCTCTCAAAACGCAGTGTCACGCCCGTGACGGGATGATCGAAAGCCAGCGCCGACGCATGCAGCCGGAGCCGATGTTCAAACCCCTCCGTCATCGCGAGGTTAGGGTTCTCCGTCATTGCGAGCGTAGCGTTTTCCGTCATCGCGAGCGTAGCGTTTTCCGTCATTGCGAGCGTAGCGCGGCAATCCATGTCGGCGGTGCTCGGTGATGGATTGCCGCGCTGCGCTCGCAATGACGGGCCGTACAGCGCATCACCCACGATCGGATGCCCCAGCGCCAGCAAATGCACGCGTAGCTGGTGTGAGCGGCCGGTCAGCGGTTCTAGCAGCAGCCGCGTGGTTTGGGTTTGCGCGTCATGGCCCTCGATACGCCAGCGGGTCTGGCTTGGCTTACCGCTGTCGTGGTTGATCACGCGCAGTGGGCGGTTCGGCCAGTCAACCGCAATCGGCAGGTCGATCAGGCGCCAACCGTCTGCATCAGCCAAGGTATTTAAATGCGCGGTCATGAGCCCATGCACCACCGCCACATAGCGCTTGTGCACGCGGCGTTCGGCAAAGGCCAAGCTCAAGACCCGTTGTGCGCTGGGGTTTCGGGCCATCAGCATCAGACCCGAGGTGGCCATGTCCAGCCGATGCACCACCAGTGCGTCGGGGTAAATTTGTTGAACGCGTGCGCTAAGGCAATCTTGCTTGTCTTCACCACGACCGGGCACGGCCAACAGACCGGCTGGCTTGTCGACGACCAACAGGTCGTCGTCACGGTGATGAAACTGCAGGGGAGGGATCACGGCCGTTGAGTTTGACCTTGACTTTGACCGTGTGCTGCTCTGCGCTGTTCACGCAGCATGAAGAGGTAAAGGCTCTCAACTTTCTCGCGTGCCCAAGGCGTCTTGCGCAAAAACTTCAGGCTGGACGCGACGCTGGGGTCGAGGACAAAGCAGCGAATGTGGATGCGCTGGCCGAGCTCTTCCCAGCCGTAATGGCTGGACAGCGCCGTCACGATGGCTTCAAGCGTCAGCCCGTGCAGAGGATTGCCAGCCTGAGCAGAGGGCGCCGGGGGCGCGCCCTCTGGCTGGTCCCCGGTCGGATCGGTCACTTGTTTTTAAGTTTGCCGCGCACCGGCACGACGGTCACCACAGTCGGACGCACAGCGTCGGGGGAAACCGTCTTGGGAGGCGACGTGTCTTTTTTTGGTTTTTTGACCATTTTTTGGCCTTGTTGACCTTTTGCCATGGTGTAACTCCTGATTAATTTGAGGCAGCAAGCCTGATGGCCGCTTGTGTTGATTATCTGTCCAAGAAGACGCTGTTAAGCTCCCCTCCCGATGGCTTCACATACTTTTTTAGACTTGACGCGGCAACGCTCCTTCATGCGCATGTGGTTTGCACGCCTTGCGGGCACCACCGGCAATCAGATGTTGATGGTGGCGGTTGGCTGGCAGATGTATGAGCTCACCGGCAGCGCTTGGGATTTGGGGCTGGTGGGTTTGTTCCAGTTTGTGCCCGCGCTGCTCTTGACCTTGGTGGCCGGCCATGTGGCGGACCGCGTTCACCGTGGCTGCATTGTGGCGCTGTGTTTGCTGGCCCAAGGGTTGGTGGCGCTGATGCTTGTGGCCGGTACCCAAGGTTTGGGTGCTGGGTTGCCGTGGGTCTCGCGTGACTGGTTGTTGGGGCTGTCTGTGGTGCTGGGCGCAGCACGGGCCTTTCAGATGCCGGCGCAGCAGGCGCTCACACCGATGTTGGTGCCGCCTGCTATGTTGCCGCGAGCCATGGCTTTCAGTTCGGCGGGCATGCAGGCGTCGGTGATTGGCGGACCGGCCTTGGGCGGCGTTATTTTTGTGGCGGGGGCCACCGCTGTTTACTGCACTTGCGCCGTGTTGTTTTTGATCGGCTGCTATTTGGTGCTGCGCGTGAAGTACACGCACGTGGCACCGCTGCGTGAGCCGGTGACGATGGCGGTCTTGCTGGCGGGCGCGGTGTTTGTGTGGCAACGCAAGGCCTTGCTGGGCGCGGTGTCACTGGATTTGTTTGCGGTGCTGCTGGGCGGTGCCGTCGCCTTGCTGCCGCTCTTTGCCAAAGATATTTTGCACGTTGGCCCTTGGGGGCTTGGCCTGTTGCGCGCCGCGCCTGCGGTTGGTGCGCTGGTCATGTCAGCGTTGCTGACACGTTGGCCGCTCGCCCGTCGTGTTGGCTATCGCATGCTGGCGGCCGTGGCGCTGTATGGCGTGTGCATGGTGGTCTTTGGTCTGTCGACCAGCTTCGTGCTCTCGCTGATTGTCCTGGCGATCTCCGGCGCGGCCGACATGGTCAGCGTGGTGGTGCGGATGACGCTGGTGCAAATGGAAACACCGGATGAGATGCGCGGCCGTGTCAGCGCCATCAACTCGGTCTTCATCGGTGCGTCTAACCAGCTTGGCGAATTCGAGTCCGGCGCGACGGCGGCCGTGCTGGGCCCGGTCGGTTCTGTCGTGCTGGGCGGCGTTGGCACGCTGCTGGTGGCGGCTGCGTGGTTGCGCTATTTCCCGGAGTTGGCCAAGCGCGACCAACTCTGAAAAACGCTTAGCGCTGGTTGCCTGTGCGGGAGCGGTTCACATCAAACGAGGAGACCTGACTGGCTTGGTTGCCCCAAGCGCTGCGCAGAAAGGTCAGCAAGCTGGCCACTTCGGTGTCATTCAAGACCAGCATGAACGGTGGCATGCCGAAGGGTCGCGGGTTGCCGGCCGTGGCCGGCGCGTAACCGCCGTTCAAGATGATTTGTACCAGGTTGTCGGTCGACGCCATCGTCACCGCGCGGTTACCAGCCAGCGCGGGGTAAGCGCCCGCCACACCTTGTCCGCTGTCACCGTGGCATTGGGCGCAATTGTTTTCATACAACTTGGCGCCAGCCCGAGCCGAACCTGACGTCGCCACAGCTTTGGCTTTAGGGCCGCGTGCTGCTGTTGGTAAGCCGGCTTCTTCATGCAGTGTGGGCGGCAGTGATTTTAAAAACACTGCCATCGAGCGCAGATCGTCATCGCTCATGTGTTGGGTGCTGTTTCGCACCACTTCGGCCATCGGGCCCAACACTGATGCGCCAGGTGCGACACCCGTCTTCAGCAACGTCACCACGTCTTGCACAGGCCATTTAGACAAGCCCGCTTCAGCGTTTTCAGTCAGCGCCGGGGCGTACCAATTTTGCATCGGGATCAAGCCACCCGCCATGTTGAGCGGGTTGCTGCCGCCCAGCGCATCCCGTGCGGAATGGCAAGCGGCGCAATGCCCGAGACCGCGCACCAGATAAGCACCACGGTTCCAGTCGGCGCTTTGCAGGGGTTCGGGCTCAAAGGTGCCAGGGCTGAAGTACAGGGCACGCCAGACCGCCAATGCGATTTGCGTGTTAAAAGGCCAGCGCAACGTGTGGGGCTCTGCAGGCGCAGACACCGGCTGCAAACTTTGCAAATAAGCGTGCATCGCGTCAGCGTCGGTACGGTTGACTTCGGTGTAGCTGGTGTACGGAAAAGCCGGGTACAGCAGGCGTCCGCTTTGCGAGCGTCCGTTGTGCAGCGCACGCCAAAATTCGTCCGAGGTCCAGGTCCCTAAACCGGTTTTTGCGTCGGGCGTGAGGTTGCTTGAAAAGACCGTGCCGAAGGGCGTTTCAATGCCACGGCCACCGGCAAAGGGCGTGCCGCCACGCGCCGTGTGGCAGCTCATGCAGTTGCCGGCGCGGGTCAGGTATTCGCCGCGCGCCAACAGCGTTGGGCTGGCCGGCGCGGCGACGCTGCCCGTGGATTTGGGAACGATGCGGGTCTCATCTCGGGTGTTGAGAAACCACAGCAAGGCCAAGATAAAAGTGGCGATGGCCAAGACCAGCCAAGCCAAGTTTTTAAGCCATGGGGAGCGTTTCATTTCAAGGCTCCAGTGGGTTGCGGCAAGGGCACTTGCCCGCAAGTCGGTACGGCGACGTTCGTGCGCAGGCTGGCGGCGGTGAGCGCCGGCGCGCTGTGGGCGGGCACAGCTTGTGCGGCCAGCCAAGTCGACGCGGCGTTGATGTCGGCCAGACTCAGCCGCTCGGCCACGTGGGCCATGCAGTCAGGGGCGTGGGCGCGGCGCTTGCCGGTCTTCCAAGCGCCAAGTTGCGCATTCACATAGTCACGCGGCAGACCCAACAAACCTGGCACTTGTGGCAGCACACCGGTCATGGCCATGCCGTGGCATTGCACGCAGGCCGGCAGCTGCCGTGCGGGGTCGCCGTTCAGCACCAACTGCCGACCTTGCTCCAGCAAGGCAGCCGACGCCGTGGCCGTTTGGGGTGGCGGGTAAGGCACTTTCAGATCGGCAAAGTACTGTGCAATTTCGAGCAGGTAAGCGTCGGTCAGCGGCTCGACCATTTGCGTCATCAGTCCGTAATGACGCCGGCCCTCACGGAAGTGCAGCAACTGGTTGTACAGGTAGGCGGCGGGCTTGCCGGCCAGTCGCGGGTAGTAGCCGTCGGGTGCTGCACGGCCCTGTGAGCCGTGGCAGGCGGTACACGCTTGTGTGCGCTGGGCAATGGTGTCTTCAAACGGCGCGGACCAAGCCGGGCTGGTGAGCGCAGCCGTGAGGCCAAGCGCAGTCACGGTGCGCCATAAAACAGACCGCAAAGGTATTAAAAGAAAGGAGCGAATATTCAAAAATGACACGATGGACAACTTTTCCAGACGAAGGCATTACCTAGTGGGTGTGCGAGATCAGGTTTTCATTATGAAACTAACTGAACAACCGTTTTGAGCCGGGTTTTTTGTCACTGCGAGCGCAGCGCGGCAGTCCATCACCGTGCACCTCAGCGATGGATGGCCGCGCTTCGCTTGCCATGACGGACCGGTTAGCCCGCCATCACCAAGTCAGACGCTGGGTAAGCCACACACGGCAGAAACAAGCCCTCGGCTTTTTCTTCAGCGCTCAAGCCCGGCCATTCCATGCGGTACGTCACGTGGCCGCTCTGCAGGCGACAGATGCAGCTGCGGCAAACACCATTGCGGCAAGAACTCGGCAGCTCGTGCCCGGCTGCCAGCGCAGACAGCAGCACGGTTTGATCTGCGCTGGCAGCGAAGGACGCTTGCTGCGCATCGAGCTGGACTTGAAAGACGGGTGGTGATGTTTCTAAAGCTGACACGCTCGGCATCTTCTCAGAATCTGTTCAAGAGGTCTTCAAAATCTTTTTTGAACTTCAATTGAAAATTGTGTCGATTTCACGCTGCCGACCAGCGGCGATTTGGTGCCTATGGGCGTGGCTACGTAAGCCGTCCCAGTGTATTGGTTTTGTCCTGCCCAGTTGAGCCCCAGGCCTGTACCGCTCAACGTCGCCATGTTGAGTCCAGCGCCCGGGTAGGACTTCTGGTTGATCGTCATGGTCGCGGTGTCGATGAAGGCGGTGGCTGTCACCTGACCGTTCAGCGCAAAGCCGAGGGGCTGACGCAACTCAGTGGTGAACAAGTAGCCCGTGTCACCCGAAACAGCACCCGCTGCATAAGCTCGAACGGAGTAAGGTCCGCCCGCCACCATTTTTTGCGACGAATCCAGATTGGTCCCGGCTAACTGACCTTTGATGGCAAGCATCCATTCCCGTTGGCCGCCCAGATTTTTGATGTGCAACAGGCTGGCATTCAGCTTTGAAAACTGGCCGCTGGTGTTGGTGCTTGCGGCGTTCACTGCCTGCGCCGTGGCGTCGTCAAAAATCAGCTGTCCCAAGCTGGCGTCTAGGCTCCAGGAGGTCATGCCTGCGGTCAGCCAAGTGTCGCGAAAATCACCCGACAGACTCGCCGTCATGTTGTCAAGATGACGGTCTGTGGCCACGATGCTGCCACCAGCGTCAAGATGGTCTCGCAGCACCAGGTGGTCATATTTAAGCTGCCCGTAGACGTTGGCCTCTCTGCTACGAACCAGGGCTTGCTTGACCCACAGACTCGTCACTTGCGCTGTGCCCGATCCGGTCAAAGCGCTGGCGGCTGTGGCCCCCGCAGGAGCTGCGCTGGTTTTGAAGCTATAGCGCAGCATCGATGTTGAGCCGCCCAGATGCAGTCCATCACCGTTCACCAGTGTGTCGTAGGCGATGTTGCCGTAGTTCACGCCCGGGCCCGACGTCAGCACACTCAAGGCCAAAGTGTCGCCGCGGTGAAACGGGTTGTTGACCACCATGGAGCCGCTCAGATTCGCCTCTCCGGTGTATTTGTTGCCGTGGTTGTTCAGGCCAAAATTACCGCTGACGCTGGGGCCAGAGCGGGTGTTCACCAGTAGGTCTGAGGTGCCGTTTTCAGACCCGCGCTTCAGACTCGGCACCACAATGATGCCCGGCAGGTCTGACAACAAAAGCAAGCTGCGGTCTAAAGTGGACTCTTCAACGAAGCCACCACTTTTCAGCGCCCCCAGCGTGGCGCTCAATAAAGGGTCGCGGATTCGGCTTTGATTGTCGAGTGTTATGTGTCCGTAGCGCGGCTCGATCACTTGCAGGCGCAGCACGCCAGCCTCGATGGTTTGCGCTGGAATGATGGTGCGCGCCAACGGGTAGCCGTGACTGCGGTAGTAGCCCGTGATGCGGGCGGCTAAGTCAGAGAGTTGCGACAGACTCTGGTTTTTCCCCAGTGCATCGGCAACCAAAGCAGACAAGGTTGCCGTGTCAAAAATAGTGTTGTGCGTGATGTTGATGCCGCGCAGCAAAAAGGTCTCGCTCGAAAGCAGTCGCTTTTCTTTGTCATCGGATTTGTCAAACAATAACCAGGGGCTATTGGGTGGGAAGGTGGGAGCTGGAGAAGGCTGAACCTGCTGCAAGATTGCTCCCGCATCCGGAAAACCTGTGCCGGCTGCTTGTGCCGTCGCTGTAGTGATCAGGTTGCTTGCGATTAGCAACGCCACTAGAAATTCTTTCATCATCCGCTACTTCAAAATACAGCTGTTTCAATGCGACTAGTTGTCGACAGCGTCAAAATTTTCTTCGGTGTTGCGTGCAGTCTGAACTATTGATAAATCTTTGACGTTTGTTGCTGTTAGGCTGGCGCCGCTTGATGCCGCTGAAAAAGCAGCAGTTGCATTGGCTGTGACAGTTAATCCGATACTTCTGATATCGGCGATAGCAGTCGAGTAGGCCACGGCATCCGCAGTAACCTTTTGATTTGCTGCGTCTGAAAGCCCCGTTCCATCTGCGGCAGCTTTAGCCGCTGTAGCTAAAGCTGCTTTGTCGCTCATTATGGTTGTCAGATCAACACCGTTGGTGTTGATGCTGGCCGACCCGCTCACTGTCACTGGGCTGGTTTGATTGACAGACGCTGAACTGGTCGTCGTCAGGTTGCCATAGATCGTCGTCGCGCCAAAACTGGTGGTTCCGTTGAGGCTGGTCGTGGTCAGGTTGTTGCTGCTTCCGCTCACCACCAAGTTACCGCCGGAAACGAGGGTGCTGTTGCCCGTTGCACTCAGTGCGAAGACGGGGTTCGATGCATCCGTCAATGTGATGTTGACAGCAGAGACCGCGATAACGCCACCTTGGTCGTTGCCGGTGTTGGGCAGCACAATATCACCGTTGCGTGATGCCAGCGTGCTGCCGCTTCCGCTGGTAACAACACTGCTGCTGGTTTGTGTGATGTTGCCTGCGGCGTTGACCGACAGCACGCCTCTGGCGGTAACTGCGCCCAGAATGGCTGCGCCGTTGTTAGCCGTGAGGTTGATGTTGTTGCCACTCAGACTGCTCGTATTCAAGTCGCCGGAAAGCTGTGCGATCGCTATATTTCCACCCACGGCCACGATGCCAGTGCCGGTCTGTGTGAAGGCGTTGGTAACGCTGAAATTGCCGGTATTGAGTACAGAGCCGCCCGACTGATTGAAACTGTTCACGCTCACATTGCCCGTGCCGCCGAGTGCACCGCCAGATTGCGTCAACGTTGCCAATGTCAAATTGTTCGCCACGTTCAGGCTGCCTTGGGCCATGTTCAGTGCGCCCAAGTTGCCGACGCTGTTGACCTGAACCAAGCCGCCTTGCAGCACCGAGCTAGCATTCGCGTTGTTGAAATTCACGCTGACGCCAGCGGGGATGGACACATTCGCCACATTTGACAAGTCAGGCACAGCGCCGCCTTGCCAGTTGGACGCATCGAACCAGTTGCCCGTAGCGCCGCCGATCCATGCCACTGAGTTCAGACGGCTGATGGAGCCGGTGGCCGAGTTGGTGGTCACGGTGTAGTTGCCACCGTTGTTGCCGTCGTTGACGACGTAGCCGGTGTTGACTTGCAGCGTGCTGCCAGCCGTGCCCAAAACGTTCTTGCTGGCATAAGCCTGGCTGGAGCTTGTGACTGTGTCGCTACCGACGAGACCCAATGTGGTCACGGTACTGCTTGAGCTGGTGTTGCCGTCGTAAACCTTGCTGTCGTTGCTTGCGTTCAAAGTCAGTGCGGCTTTGGCAATCGCCAAGCTGCCGTTGTTCAGCGTTAAGTTGTAGTTTGCGTCCGAGCCGGCGGCGATGACGCTGTAGTTGCCGGCGTTTTTGGCGGTGGCTGAGGCGCTCACGCCGGTCAGCACCGCAGCGGTTTCACCACCAACCAAGCCGGTCGCTGTGAAGCCACTGACGCTTTGCGTTGCGCCGGAGTAAGTTGTCGAAGCGCTGTTGGCGGTGACGACGGCGTTGGCTTTAGCAATGGCCAAGGTGCCGTTGTTCAAAGTCAGGTTGTAGTTCGCGTCGGTGCCAACTGCAACGACGTTGTAGTTGCCAGCGTTTTTGCCAGTGGCTGAGGCGC
>CANFXC010000048.1 GCA_947450765.1 Comamonadaceae bacterium
AAAAAATGCCCAAACCGGATGGCTGGGCATGGTGGCAAGTTGTTTGGGCGAACATTTGGGATGCAGTCCTTGCGGGAAAAATGGCTCTGTACCAAAGAGGTCCCGTTGTGCGGGGAGCCGGTGCCGGAGGTGCTGCTGTCGCGCTTGCCGTAGCGTTAGATTTGGATTATACCCAGATGCTTATTTTTGAGGCAATTTCAAGACCTGCCAAACCACGATTTCAGCCGGGTTTTTGTAAGGCTGCCAGTTCCCGGTAACGCGCCAAGGCGGCCGGGTCTGTATTCGCGCGCAGGGCCAAGTCCTGCATTTCAACTTGCCGCGCCAGTCGGCTCAGCTGGTCGAGAATGCTGCGCACCTCGCTCCAGTCGGACTCAATACCTTCCGGAATTTGCGCCAGTTGGTTGAGCGCGTAATTCTCATGCGCATGTTCGCGCAGACCTTCACGCAGGGCCGCCCAAGGCTGGGGGCCGTGCTCGTGGAGCTGGCTTTCAAGCCAGATGAAGAGCGGGCCGTGTGGCGCGGGTAAGCCCGAAAGCAAAGCGTGCTCGTCGTGGTTGAGCTTGTCCCAAGCCTGGGACTCGGTCAGCAAGGCGCGCAGCACGCGGTCTTCGCGGCTGGCCGACAAAATACGGCCGGCGATCCGGCGTGGGCGGGCTGCTGAAGCCCTGTCGCCGTAGCTGCTGTAGGCGCCTGATGAGCTGCCTTTTTTGCCGGAGAAGCGACCAGAAAATTGGCCGTCAGAGGGCTTGAATGTCGAGCTACCGTAACTGTTGGAAATGCTTGAACCGCTGTAGCCAGCCGAGCCCTCATAAGCGTCCGGCTCGGAGCTGTTGTAGTCGGCGTCATCGCCGGCAGGGCCGTAGGCATAGCTGTAGTCTGGCGCTTCGGGTTGCGGCGTCCTGTCGGCTGGGGTTGCGTTTTTCGCGCCCGCTTTAAAGCTTTTACCAATGGCATTGGGGTTGCGCTGGCCGCTTTTGTAGGGGGCAGCAGGTTGCCACAGTTGCAGCAATTCGCGGCTGTCGATTTGCACCTGGTCGGCGATCTCGGCCAACAACTGGCGCTTCAGTGCGCCGTCGGGCAGCAGGCTCCACAGCACGCGCGCATTGCTGGCCATGTGGGCGCGCCCTTCGGCAGTGCTCATGTCGCAGGCGTCGCTGGCGGCTTCGATCATGAAGCGGCTGAGCGGCACGGCTTGCTTGACCATGCTGGCAAAGCCTTCTTGGCCATGCTCACGAATGTAGCTGTCGGGATCGTGTTCGGCTGGCAAAAACAGGAACTTCACGCTGCGCACATCGCTGGCAAACGGCAGAGCGGCCTCTAGCGCTTTGCGGGCTGCGCGCCGTCCGGCGCTGTCGCCGTCAAAGCTGAACACCACGGCGTCGGTGAAGCGAAACAATTTTTGAATGTGGTCGGCGGTGCAGGCGGTGCCCAGCGTGGCCACGGTGTTGGCAAAGCCGAGTTGAGCCAGTGCCACGACATCCATGTAGCCTTCGGTCACCAAGGCGTAGCCGTGTTCGCGCAGGGCGGTGCGGGCTTCAAACAGGCCGTAGAGCTCACGCCCTTTACTGAACACCGGCGTCTCTGGTGAGTTCAGGTATTTGGGTTTGTCGTCACCCAGTACGCGACCGCCAAAGCCAATGCATTCGCCTTTGACATTGCGGATCGGGAACATGACACGATCGCGAAAACGGTCGTAGCGCTTGGCTTCGCCGGCCTGGTTTTCTTCGCCCGGCTCACCCGTGATGACGAGGCCACTGTCGACCAGCAGCGGGTCGTTGTAGTCGGCAAAAATACTCGCCAAACTGCGCCAGCCTTCGGGGGCGTAGCCGAGGCCAAAGGTTTTAGCGATGTCGCCCGACAAACCGCGTCCTTTGAAGTAATCGACGGCGCGCGGTGAGATTTTCAATTGTTTGGCGTAAGCCACGGCGGCTTTCTCTAACACGCTGGTGAGTGTGGCTTGCTGCTCGCGCACCTGTGCAGCGCGGGCTCGGTCTTGCGGGCTGACGTCGTCTTCAGGGACTTGCAGGCCGTATTGCTGAGCCAGGTCTTTGACCGCTTCGACGAAGGTCATGCCGGCATGCTCCATCAGGAAGCTGATGGCGTTGCCATTTTTACCGCAACCAAAGCAGTGATAGAACTGTTTGGCCGGGCTGACGGAGAAGGAGGGCGACTTTTCGCCGTGGAAAGGGCATAGCCCCATGAAGTTGGCGCCGCCCTTTTTCAGCTGAACGTAGCGCCCAACGATGTCCACCACGTCCGTGCGCGACAGGAGTTCCTGGATGAATGATTGTGGGATGGCCATGGGTGCAAAAGTCGAGGGCTGATTTAATCACAACCCTTGAAACTGCGGTTGCCGTGCGCTTGGTCAGTCGCCGCGAACGACGCCTTCACGGCGCGGATCGGCACCGCCAAACCAGCCTGACGGTGTTTTTTGAATCGCTTGCAAGCCGCTGGTCAGGTGCACTTCGCGGACTTGCGCACCCGGCTGCCGCAGCGATTGAACGGTGGCGTCCGGGAAGCGCTGGACTTCCAACAGCGTCATGCCGTTGAGGCTGCCAAAGTTCGGCAGGTTGATGGCTTTTTGCGCATCGAGTTCCCAGTTGAGCGTGCCGTACAGCAGCTTGGCGGTGTAATGAATGATGAGCGCGCCGCCCGGACTGCCGCCGCTCATGAGGAGCTGGCCGCTGGCCTTGTCAAACACCAGTGTGGGCGCCATTGAGGAGCGCGGCCGCTTGCCGGGTTCGACCCGGTTGGCAATCGGGCGGCCTTGGGCGTCACTGGGTGTAAAGCTGAAGTCGGTGAGCTCGTTGTTGAGTAAAAAGCCTTTGACCATCTGGCGCGAGCCAAACGCGTTTTCGATGGTGCTGGTCATCGCCAGCGCGTTGCCATCCGCGTCGACGATGCTGATGTGGCTGGTGCCGTGTTCGGGCTGCTCGGGCATGGGCGCGTAACTTGTTTTGACCGCGCCGGGTGTCCCGGCCACCGCCGTTGTCATGCGCACCGGGCCGATCAGCCGGGCCCGCTCCGCCAAGTAGCGGGGCTCGAGCAGGCTCATCCAACGACCACCGGGCGGCCGCACAAAGTCCGGGTCGGCGATGTATTGGTCGCGATCGGCGAAGGCCAGTCGCGATACTTCGTTGTACAGGTGCAGCCAGCGCGCGTCTGGCAGGCCGTCCATCAACGGCATGGCTGCGGCTGGCGTGTGGGCCAGAAGGCCCAACATCTGGCCGATGGCAATTGCGCCGGAGCCGGGCGGTGGCATACCGCAGATGCGGTAATCGCGGGGAGCTACCCGGTAGTCGTGGCACAGCGGTTGACGTTGAATCGCTTGGTAGTTAGCCAAGTCTGACAGCGCCAGTTGCCCGGGGTTGGTCGGGTGCTGCCGGACTTTGTCGACGATGGCTTGGGCGATGTCGCCGGTCATCAACGCTTTTGATCCCTCTTGGGAAATGCGCTTGAAAACGCTCGCCAGTTCCGGGTTTTTCAACAGATGACCGACTGGCCAGGGCTGACCGGCAGCGTCATAAAAATAGGCGGCAGCGGCTGGGTCTTTGCGCAGGTAAACGTCGCTGACCAGCAATCTGTGCAGGCGCTCGCTCACCTTGAAGCCTTGCTCAGCGAGCTGAATGGCGGGGGCGAAAAGTTGGGCCCATGCCAGTTTGCCGTGCTGGCGGTGAGCCGCTTCCAGCATCTGCACGGTGCCGGGCACGCCGACTGCGCGGCCACCAACAACGCCTTCATAAAAGCCCACCGGCTTGCCGTCAGCGTTCAAAAAAAGCTTTTCATTGGCCGCAGCCGGGGCGGTCTCGCGGCCGTCAAAAGCTTCGGTCATGTTGCGTTGGCCATCGTGGTGCAACAAGAAAGAACCACCGCCAATGCCGCTGGATTGCGGCTCGACCAGACCCAGCACCATTTGCACAGCGATGGCGGCGTCGACTGCCGAGCCACCAGCTTTGAGAATCATGTAACCCGCATCGGTGGCCAGCGGATGGGCCGCAGCCACAGCAAAGTGCCTAGTCGCCCAGCCGGGTTTTTCGGTGTAGCCCGATGCCTCTTCAGGCTGCAGCGGCGCGGTTTGAAGCTCGCCTTGCGCTGCCGGTGATGCCGCACAAGCCGCCAGCAGGGCAGTGAGCCCTGCTGCGACCAGAAACCTCACAGCTTGTGTCAAATGGTTCAGTAGCTACAGAACCGCTTAACGCGGTGCCAAGCGGATGGCGCCGTCCAGACGAATCACTTCGCCGTTGAGCATCTCGTTTTCAATGATGTGGCGGGCCAGTTTTGCGTAGTCTTGTGGTGTGCCTAAACGTGACGGAAAGGGCACGCTGGCGGCCAACGAGTCTTGCACTTCTTGCGGCATACCGAACATCATGGGCGTGCCGAAAATGCCGGGTGCAATCGTCATGTTGCGGATGCCGTTGCGCGCCAAGTCACGGGCAATCGGCAAGGTCATGCCGACCACACCGCCTTTGGACGCGCTGTAGGCGGCCTGGCCAATCTGGCCGTCGTAGGCTGCGACCGATGCAGTCGAGATCATCACACCGCGCTCACCGGTTGACTCTGGTTCGTTCTGGCTCATGGCCTCAGCCGCTAAGCGGATCATATTGAAGCTGCCGATCAGATTGACCGTGATGGTTTTGCTGAACAAGGCCAGCGAGTGCGCGCCGTTTTTACCCACGGTTTTTTCTGCTGGTGCAATGCCCGCGCAATTGATCAGGCCCATCAACTTGCCGAGCGACACGGCTTTGGCAACGACGGCTTGGCCATCGGCTTCTTGGCTCACATCACAGCGGACAAATGCACCGCCAATGTCTTTGGCGATGGCTTCGCCTTTTTCAGTTTGCATGTCGGCAATCACCACGGTGGCGCCGTTGGCGGCCAGCATGCGCGCTGTCCCTTCGCCGAGTCCTGATGCGCCGCCTGTGACGATGAAAACCTTGCCTGCGATGTCCATGGGTGATCCTTTGGTTGACGTTAACGTAAGGTCAATTATCACGCATCGGCTGAGCCCGATTCCCTATTTGTAGCCGACGCGGTCCAGCATTTGCTGCACCTTGGTCTGGTTGTTGGCCACGGCGCTGATCGGGATGGTTTCCGACTTGAAGCTGCCGCCGGTCATGGCTTGCAAGGCTGGGTTGTTGACCTTCGCGTTGGCCACGACTGGCCACTCGTTGTTGCCGTCGGCAAAGTAATTCTGAGCGGCTGGGCTGGCGAGGTATTCCATGAACTTCACGGCATTGGGCAGATTTTTGACGTTTTTGGCGACGGCTGCACCAGCCACGTTCACGTGCGTGCCCCAAGTTTGCTGGTTCGGAAAGACCACGCCGATTTTCTCAACGGCAGCCTTGTCTTCAGGGTCTGTCGAGCGCATCATGCGCGCCAAGTAATAGCTGTTGGTCAACGCCACGCCGCACTCGCCGCTGGCCACACCCTTGATTTGGTCGGTGTCGCCGCCTTTGGGCGCACGTGCCATGTTGGCGACCAAGCCTTTCAGCCAAGCTTCAGTTTTGACGTCCCCGAGGTGCTCGGTGACAGCACCGAACAGTGACAGGTTGTACGGGTGCGCGCCAGAGCGGGTGCACAGCAGGCCTTTGTTTTTCGGGTCGGCCAGCGCTTCATAGGTGTCCACGTCGGACTTTTTGACCCGCATTTTGTTGTACACGACGATGCGGGCACGGGTGGAGAAACCGAACCAAGTGGTGCCCTCGGCGCTGGGCTTGGCACGCAGTTGGGCTGGAATCGCCGCCTCTAACTTGGCTGACTTGATGGGCAGGAACAGACCGTCCATGTCGGCTTTGCCGAGGCGGGCCGCGTCGACCAGCAAGATCACATCGGCTGGTGAGGCTGCGCCTTCTGCTTTCAGGCGGGCCAAAATCCCAGCGTCATCGGCGTCCACACGGTTGATTTTGATGCCGGTGGCTTTGGTGAAATTCCCGTAAAGCGCCTCATCTGTTTGGTAGTGACGGGCAGAATACAGGTTGAGCGTCTGCTCTTGAGCTAAAACACTGCCCGCGGCGCTCAGCAGGGCGGCAGTCAGCAGGCTCCCAAGAATTGGTTTTGTAAGCATGAATGTTGTGAGTGAAAGTTTCGATGGAATTTAGTTTAATGCAAACGCGAATAATTCTCAATACCTCCGGGCCTGATGCAGGGATATTGCGCTCACTTTGGGCGCTAAGGCGGGTCATCGTGGCAGAGCGTGTACGTCCTGAAGCGTTTGTTCCCAGCAACTCCCAGCTTGTCAACGGCTTGCTGCGCAGCTTGTTTGGCGGTGCGGTGGTTGGCGCCATGTTGTTGCTGGCGGGTTGTGCCGGTACGGTCGGGGTACCCGTAGCGCCAGAAGCTGCACCTGTGGCAGCCAAACGCCTACCGCGCATTGGCTTGGCACTGGGCGGAGGCGCGGCCAAAGGCTTTGCGCACGTCGGTGTGATTGCTGTGCTGGAGGAAGCTGGTCTGCGTCCTTCCTACGTGGTTGGCACGTCGGCAGGGAGCTTGGTGGCGGCGCTGTATGCCAGCGGCAAGTCCAGTGCAGAGTTGCAGAAAGCCGCCTTGGCCATTGAAGAAGTTGCCATCACCGACTGGATGCTGCCTCTGGTGGGGCGCGGCATGTTTCGCGGCGACGCGCTGGGCCGCTATGTGAATGAGGCGGTGGGCGGGCGCTTGCTTGACCAAATGAGTATTCCGCTGGGGGTGGTGGCGACG
Organism: Comamonadaceae bacterium; assembly: GCA_947450765.1. Taxonomy (GTDB): domain Bacteria; phylum Pseudomonadota; class Gammaproteobacteria; order Burkholderiales; family Burkholderiaceae_C; genus Polaromonas. The sequence continues at coordinate 6,697 of CANFXC010000048.1, forward strand.
GATCTTGGCAACGGCCAAGCCATGCTGTTTCGGCGCGGTGACACAGGCACGGCGGTGCGTGCGTCGAGTGCCGTGCCGGGTGTCTTTGTGCCGGTGAGGATCAGCGGTCGCGACTACGTGGATGGCGGCTTGGTGGCACCCGTGCCGGTTCGGTTTACCCGGCAAATGGGGGCTGAGCTGGTGATTGCCGTCGACATCTCAACGGTGCCCGAAGAGAACACCGCCAACGACACCTTGCAGATTTTGCTGCAGACCTTTTCGATCATGGGCAGAAGCATCAACCAGCACGAACTCAAAGACGCTGACATCATCATTCGGCCTTCGCTGGTCGGACTTAAAAGCGCTGACTTTTCGGCCCGTCTTAAAGCCATTGAGGCGGGCAGGGCCGCCATGCTTGCAGCGCTGCCAGCACTCAGGTTGAAACTGGATGCCGCTTCTGTGGCGCTACGCTAGCTTATTCAGAATCACAAAAAAAGCCCGCACAAGGCGGGCTTTGAACGGGTCTGGAAACGCGAGGTTTGACGAAGACCCGAGGAGACAACTCAAAAATTATGAACGCTTCTTAGCAACGGGTGCTTTAACGGCGTTGACAGCGGTGTTGCTGACGGCTGTGAAGTTGGCTTCGGCCATGTCGGTGGCTTGTTTAACGGCTTTTTGTACCGACTCAAATGCATTGTTAGCAGCAGAGACAGCGCTTTTCATCACCGCCATGGCTGTTTCAGAACCGGCAGGTGCATTTTTTGCGGCACCGTCAACCAAGCCCATGAATTTGGCTTGGGCTTCTGTTGCTTGACCTTCAAAGGCTTTGCTGATTTCTGCGCTGGTGCTGGTAGCGATATCGTAGAGGTGACGGCTGTAAGCGGCAGACTTCTCAGCCAATGGCTGCATCAGGCCGGCTTGCATGGCGAGTAGTTCTTGCGCGTCTTTCACGCTCATCAGAGCTTGAGTCTGGTTGGCCGTTTCAGCCAAAGCGGCTTTCGACGCCTGCAGATTCAATTCGACCAATTTTTCAACGCCTTCGAAAGCCTTGTTGGTCAATCCAAAAAGGGTCTCCATCGTGGCTTTTTGGGACGTCATCACTTGTTCAGCTGTCAACATATTCAAATCTCCTGTGAGTTAAAAGATAGTTGCGTTGCCGAATCAGTTGACTCTCAATGTCACCAATTGCTGCACTGCAACATGAAACAAAGTATAGAGCGTCGCATGACGATTGCAAGCCAATTTTGCTGCGCTGCACCATTTTAGATGCGCACCTCTAGGCCGCACGGGCGCGTCGTTTTGATGGCTTCGGGCCACAATGTTGAGCTGTTGTGGATAACATTTGCCTGGCGGAATCCTCCAAGTCGTTTTGACAAGTTATTGACGTTTTACCTTGCAAGCTTTTTACTCTGATCACTTTGTATTGCCATTGCCTGAAGGGCATCGCTTCCCCATGGCTAAGTACGCTCGCCTGCGCCAGCGTATCGGTGCCGAGATGCCCGCAGTGTCTATGCGGGAAGCACCCCGTGCCACCGATGGTGAGCTGGCATTGGTACACGACCCTCGCTACATCAGTTCGGTGGCCAACGGCGAATTACCGGCTGCCGCCATACGCGAGATAGGCTTTCCGTGGAGCCTGGACATGGTCGAACGCTCACGCCGGTCGGCCGGTGCCACCATTGCAGCAGCCCGGGCGGCGCTGGGCCTGCAAGCCCGGACAACCATTGAATCAAGCAAACCTGAGGGCGTGGCAGCGAATATGGCCGGCGGCACACACCACGCGAGCGCGGGCAACGGTGGCGGTTTTTGCGTCTTCAATGACGCCGCGGTCGCGGCCCGGCTGATGCAGACCGAATGGGCAAGACGGCATGGCCGGCAGCGTCAGCCCCTTGATGTGGTGATCATTGATTTGGATGTGCACCAAGGCAACGGCACGGCCAGCATCTTTCGTGAGGATGTCAGTGTTTTCACGCTTTCGATACACGGGAAACACAACTTTCCTTTTCGCAAGGAAGCCAGTGATCTCGACGTGGACTTGCCGGACGGCTGCCAGGATGCCGATTACCTGCACGCACTGGAACTCGCTCTTGACGAGTTGGACCGGCGCTTTCAGCCCGGGCTGGTGATTTATCTGGCGGGGGCCGATCCGTTCGAGGGTGATCGGTTGGGCCGTTTGAGTTTGAGCTTCGATGGTCTCGAGGCGCGGGACAGGCGGGTTTTTGACTGGGCCTGGCAGCGTCGCATCCCTTTGGCCATGGCGATGGCGGGGGGCTATGGGGTCCACATCGACGAAACCGTGCAGGTTCAAATCAACACTTATCGGGTTGCTTTAGCGTATTGGGAAAAGTGGCAAGGCAGCACCGCATAAGATGAGAACAAATTCAAAAGTGCGCGATAGACGCCTGACAATCCATTAGCCAGCGAGACAAACACAAACATGCCCGATATTTCGAATAAAACCGCCTCTGAATCGGGTCAACAGGTGGATGTGTCGCATCAGGCGTTTTGTGCGGGCCTGCCTGCCGGTCGTTTTCATCTGATCGTGAACCCCGAGAAGGCGCAGAAATACATCAAGCACCGGCTTTTCATCGTTGGTATTGCGCTGCCTGTCATCGGCCTGGGTACCGCCTTGAGTTGGTCTGGCTATACGTGGGCCGGCTTGCCGCTGATTGCCATTGGCTTCCTGTTACCCCGTGTGGTCAAAGCCCATGCGCCAAAAATTCTGCTTTTTCTAGCGCAACGAGAACTGCGGACCTACCGCGACGCATTGGAGTTTGAAATTATGGAAATCCGTCTGCGCTGAAGTTTGTGTTGAATTTCGCGTTGAATCAAACCATCAAGATTGGACCGCCTCAAGTGATGACGATAAATATGAGCCCTGCAAATACGGAGATTGTCGTGAACCCTGTCGACCAAGCCATCACCAGTCGCATGTCGGCGCGGGCATTTTTGCCCCAAGCCGTTGACCGGTCCATCCTCATGCATTTGTTGGAGGTTGCGAGCCGCGCGCCGTCGGGCACTAACACACAGCCTTGGAAGGTGTATGTGTTGCAGGGCGCCAGCCGTGACACGTTGGTTGACAAGGTCTGCCATGCGCATGATGCGATCCGTGCCAATCCGGAACTTGGCGCAGAGTACAAAGAAGAGTACGCGTACTACCCGGAAAAATGGGTGTCGCCCTATATTGAGCGGCGGCGCGAAAACGGCTGGGGCTTGTATGGCTTGCTCGGCATCGGTAAAGGCGACAAGGACAAGATGCATGCCCAACACCAGCGCAACTACCGTTTTTTTGATGCGCCGGTCGGTCTCATGTTCACGATTGACCGCGTTTTGAACCGCGGCAGTCTGGTTGACTACGGCATGTTTCTGCAAAGCATCATGGTGGCCGCCCGCGGCCATGGTTTGCACACCTGCCCGCAAGCCGCTTGGAACGGTTTTTCCAAGATCATCCTGCCGCATATTGGTGCAGGCACTGATGAAATGCTGGTCTGCGGGATGGCGCTGGGCTATGCCGAAGAGTCGGCCTTGGTCAACACCTTTCACACGCCCCGCGTCAGCGCTGAAGAATTCACCATGTGGGTCAAATAAGCGAGGTGCCAACCCGCCCCGCTGTGCGCCAAGAACGAGAATTGGCACTGGTTACGGGTAAAGTCAGGGGCTGCCTTTTTTATTTTTTTTGAAAGCGTTTTTTCATGACCATGACCACCACACCATCAGGCCTCCAGTATGAAGACACGGTGCTCGGCACCGGCGCCATTGCCAAGGCGGGCCAAGACGTTAGCGTTCATTACACCGGCTGGTTGTTCAACGACGGCGTGCAAGGTGCCAAGTTCGACTCCAGCAAAGACCGTGGCCAGCCATTTGGTTTTTCGCTCGGTGCCGGTCAAGTCATTCGCGGTTGGGACGAAGGCGTGCAGGGCATGTCGGTCGGTGGCACGCGCCGCCTCGTCATCCCGGCTGAATTGGGCTACGGCGCACGCGGTGCGGGTGGTGTGATTCCTCCGAACGCCACCTTGCTGTTCGAAGTCGACTTCCTCGGCTGATCGTTTCACCGCGTCACCGATTCAAGGCCCACTTTTGCAGACAAAGCTGTGCCCACGCGCGGCACTGCCACAGACATGATCATCACCAGCCTGCTCGACACCGATCTGTACAAGTTCACCATGATGCAGGTGGTGCTGCATCAATTCCCGGGTGCACAGGTCGAATACCGTTTTAAGTGTCGCAATGCCGACAGCCCAGGCGTCAGTCCACTGGGACCGATGGTGAATGAAATCCGTGAGGAAATCCGTGCGCTGTGCAGCTTGCGCTTTCAAGATGCCGAGCTGGCCTATCTGCAATCCATGCGCTTCATCAAGAGCGACTTTGTGGATTTTTTGGGACTGTTTCGGCTGAACGAAAAATACGTCACCGTCACGGCTTTGCCGTCGGGCGAGATTGATGTGGCGATCAAAGGCCCGTGGCTGCACACCATCCCGTTTGAAATCCCGATACTGGCCATCATCAATGAGGTGTACTTTCGGAATACCCAGAAACTGCCCGACGTCATGGAAGGCCGACGCCGCTTGGACGAGAAGATCGAGCAACTCAAAGGCGAAGGTCTGAGTGCGCTGAAGATCGCCGACTACGGCACCCGAAGGCGCTTCAGTCGGGCTTGGCACGAAGAGGTGTTGCGCACGCTGATTGCGCGGCTTGGCGCTGGCACGGCCGGGCAGATTGCCGGCACCAGCAACGTGCTGTTTGCCATGAAGCTGGGTTTGACTCCGCTGGGAACCATGGCGCACGAGTTTTTGCAGGCCTGTCAAGCGCTGGGTCCGCGCTTGCGCGACAGCCAAGTGTTCGCCTTTGAGTCGTGGGCTCGCGAATACCGCGGTGACCTCGGCATCGCGCTGAGCGACGTCTACGGCATGAGTGCATTTTTGCGCGACTTCGACATGTACTTCTGTAAGCTCTTTGACGGCGCCCGGCATGACAGTGGCGACCCGTTCGCCTGGGGCGAGCGCTTGATCCAGCATTACCGTATCAACCGGGTCGACCCGCGCACCAAGACGTTGATCTTCAGCGACGGCCTGACCGTGCCTAAAACCATTGAGCTGTACCGCCAGTTCAAAGGGCGCTGCCAGCTGGCTTTCGGCATAGGCACCAACCTGACCAATGACCTCGGCTATGAGCCGCTGCAGATTGTCATCAAGATGGTTCAGTGCAACGGACAGCCGGTGGCCAAGGTGTCAGACACGCCGTCCAAAAACATGTGCGATGACGTGAAATACCTGGCGTATTTGCGGCAAGTTTTTGAGATCGAGTGACGGCGTTCGGGTTTCAGCCCCAAGGCCTGTTCGCAGGCCTGCAATGTAGCGGCAAAACATAACAAAAAGAGGGAGACCTTCGTGAAAGCATTTCAGCGCCTTGCCATGTTGGCATTTTTGGGAGTGTCGCCGGGTTTGTCATGGGCTGCTGACTTTGACGGGCGTCAGTTATCGGTCTGGTGGGCGCTGCCCTTTGCCGGTATTTTGTTGTCGATTGCCATCCTGCCCTTGCTGTTGCCTCGGGTCTGGCATCACCACTACGGCAAGATTTCAGCGGCTTGGGCGTTGGCATTTTTTGTGCCGTTTGGGCTCAGCTTCGGCACCCATGTCGCCGGCAGCAGCTTGGCGCACGCGCTGCTCGCCGAATACATTCCCTTCATTGTTTTATTGACCGCCTTGTTCACGGTCGCTGGCGGTATTCATATCCGCGGCAACCTGCACGGCAGTCCAGGGCTGAACGCGGGCATCTTGGCCATTGGCGCCGTGTTGGCCAGTTTCATGGGGACAACTGGGGCGTCCATGCTCATGTTGCGCCCGCTGATCCGCGCTAACGACAACCGCCAGCACCGGGCGCACGTGATTGTGTTTTTCATCTTCATCGTCTCTAACGCCGGTGGTTCGTTGACACCGCTCGGCGATCCGCCGCTTTTTCTGGGCTTCCTGAAGGGCGTGGATTTCTTCTGGACGGTCAAACACATCTTGCCCGAGGCGCTGTTTTTAGTCCTGAGCTTGTTGACTATTTTTTTCATGCTCGACACTTGGTTTTACAAGCGGGAAGGTGTCATGCCCGTCGATCCGACGCCCGATACGCGGCGCTTTGGTTTTGACGGTGCCGCTAATTTTGGCTTGCTAGGCGCGGTGGTGGCGCTGGTCTTGCTCAGTGGATTCTGGAAGTCGCCGGTGGTCTTTGATGTCATGGGCACGGACGTTGGTTTGCCCGGACTGGTACGTGACCTTGGCTTGGTGGTGGTGACCTTGTTGTCCCTGAAGGTCACCACCAACAGTGTGCACGCAGACAACCAGTTTTCGTGGGGGCCGATGCTCGAGGTGGCCAAGTTGTTTGCGGGTATTTTCCTCACCATCATTCCTGTGATTGCCATGCTCAAGGCCGGTGTCAACGGACCGTTTGGCGCGGTGGTGTCGGCCGTGACGCGCGCCGATGGCCAGCCTGATCCGATGATGTATTTTTGGGCCACTGGGCTGCTGAGCTCTTTCCTTGACAATGCGCCTACGTACCTGGTTTTTTTCAACACCGCTGGCGGTGACCCGGCTGTCTTGATGACGACGCTGGCCCCGACGCTGGCGGCGATCTCGGCTGGCGCTGTTTTCATGGGTGCCAACACGTATATTGGCAATGCACCCAACCTCATGGTCAAAGCGATTGCTGAAGACCGCGGCATCCGCATGCCCAGTTTCTTTGGGTACATGGCTTGGTCATGTGCCGTTCTGGTGCCGCTGTTCATCATCATGAGCATCATCTGGTTTCGCTGACCGATCTTGCTGTTTCATTTCATTTGTCAATTTATCAACCTGGACACCCTCATGAGCCAACCCAAAATCCTGGTCGCACGCGCCGTTTTTCCTGAAATCATCGAGCGCTTGTCGCAGCATTTCGAGGTGGAATCGAATCAGACGGATGTGCTCTGGTCGAAAGCCGAACTGATTCAACACCTGAAAGGCAAGCACGGCGTTTTCACAACGGGAGGCGAACGGATTGACGCCGAGGTGCTGGCTGCTTGTCCCGACCTCAAAATATGCGCCAACATGGCTGTGGGCTACAACAACTTTGACATCGATGCCATGACAGCCGCAGGCGTCTTGGGCACCAACGCACCCGATGTGCTGACTGAAACCACTGCTGACTTTGGCTTTGCGCTGCTGATGGCAACCGCCCGTCGGATCACCGAAAGCGAGCATTATTTGCGTGCAGGCCAGTGGACCAAGTGGAGCTTTGACATGTTTGCCGGCTCTGACATTCATGGCTCGACGCTCGGCATTTTGGGCATGGGCCGCATCGGCCAAGGGATTGCCAAGCGCGGCGCGCACGGCTTTGGCATGAAGGTTATTTACCACAACCGTTCACGCTTGGATGCAACGCTTGAAGCGGACTGCAAGGCGAGCTACGTCAGCAAAGAAGAGCTGCTGAAAACCGCCGACCATGTGGTTTTGGTGTTGCCTTATTCTGCTGCCTCGCACCACACCATCGGCGCGGCTGAACTGGCCATGATGAAGCCCACGGCGACGCTGGTGAACATCGCGCGCGGCGGCATTGTTGACGATGCGGCTTTGGCTCAAGCGCTTAAAAACAAAGTCATCGCAGCCGCGGGCCTGGATGTGTTTGAAGGCGAGCCGAAAGTGCACCCTGATTTGTTGACAGTGCCCAACGTGGTGCTGACCCCGCACATCGCCAGTTCGACGATACCGACGCGGCTCGCCATGGCGGCGTTGGCGGCTGACAACCTGATTGCATTTTTGAGCGGCAAGCCTGCGCTCACGCCACTCAATCTGGCTGCGCTTGAGGGCAAGTAAGTCGTTGTCAGCTTGAGGCGAGTGCCTTCGTCGTTTTCATGGGTTCACCGGTTCAAAAAGGTCTTCATGTCAGATGTGTTTGCGTGGTTGTTGTTGGTCTTGGCTGTTGTCAGTGTGTTGTTGCTGTTGGCTTTGTTTGTTGCTCAGCTTCGCGGGCGCTCTGAAGACCCGCAAAAAGTGTTGAACCAGCTGGCGAGTCTGGCTTCCGCCAACGAACGCCTAGAGCGTGAGCTGCGCACGGAGGTGCAGACCAGCGCGCGCGGCACCCGCGCTGAACTGACGCAGGGCTTGTCGCTGTTTCAGCAAGCGTTGCTGGCGCAGTCGGGCGATGTGGCGCGCACTCAAAATGAGCAGATCGATTCTTTTCGAATGCAACTGAGCGCCATGCAGCAGCATGTGTCTGAGGCGCTGCAGCGCTCGTCCGATGGGTTGAACGAGCAATTGCGACTGGTGTCGGAAGGCAATGAGCGCAAGCTCGGCGAAGTGCGTTTGGTGGTCGAGCAGCGGCTCACCGCCTTGCAAGAAGGTAACGAGAAAAAGCTCGACCAGATGCGGGCGACGGTAGACGAAAAACTCCAGGCGACGCTCGAAACTCGACTCGGCGAAAGCTTCAAGCAAGTCGCTGACCGGCTGGAGCAAGTGCACAAGGGCCTGGGTGAAATGCAAAGTCTGGCGCAGGGCGTGGGTGACCTCAAGCACCTGCTGACCAACGTCAAAACGCGCGGTATTTTTGGCGAAGCGCAGCTCGCCGCCTTGCTCGAACAGGTCTTCACTGTCGACCAGTACGCAGCCCAAATTGCCACCCGTCCCGGCGGCAAAAACACGGTGGACTTCGCCATCAAGCTGCCCGGCCGCAGTGACTCCGGCGAGCCGCTGTGGTTGCCGATTGACGCGAAATTTCCGAACGAAGATTACGAACGCCTGCTGGACGCCCAGCAACGCGCGGACGCCACGGGCGCCGAGGTGGCGGGCAAGGCGCTGGAATTGCGCATTCGCCTAGAAGCCAAATCCATCAGCGACAAATACATCGAGCCGCCGTACACGACGGACTTTGCAATTTTGTTTTTGCCTACCGAAGGGCTGTACGCAGAAGTGCTGCGGCGCCCAGGTTTGATGGAGTCGCTGCAACGTGATCACCGCGTTGTGTTGGCTGGCCCGACCACCTTGTTGGCCATGCTCAATTCGCTGCAAATGGGTTTCAGAACTTTGGCGCTGGAGAAACGCTCCAGCGAGGTCTGGCAAGTGCTAGGCGCGGTTAAAACTGAGTTTGGTAAATTCGGTGACGTGCTGGCCAAGGTCAAGTCGCAGACTGAGACGGTGTTGAATACCTTGAACAGTGCCGAGCAACGCAGCCGTGTCATGGGCAAGGCTCTGCGGCAGGTGGAGGCTTTGCCTGAATCTGAATCCGCCCGACTGATGCCAATGGACCCCTTGGATCGTGATGCGGAATAACCGCTCTCTATGAGCCGTTGCTGATGAACCGCGAACTGGCCCGCATCATCTTGGCGCAGATCTGCCTGCACGCCTGCATGGCGGGCACGCGCATGGCGGCACCGTTGCTGGCTTTGCGCGAGGGCTACAGTCCGGCGGCGGTGGGTGTGCTGTTGGCCTTGTTCGCCTTGACGCAGGTGTTTCTGGCGCTGCCGGCGGGTCGTTATGCCGACCGCCACGGTCTGCGCAAGCCGATGATCTTCAGCATGCTGGCAGCCATGACGGGTGCCGGTGCTGCCGTGGTGTTCCCGGTGTTTCCGGTGCTGTGCTTGGCCGCCTTGTTGACGGGCGGCGCGACGGGCTCGGCGGTGATTGCGCTGCAGCGCCATGTCGGCCGTGCTGCCCACGGTCCTTTGCAGCTGCGCCAAGTGTTCAGCTGGCTGGCGATCGGGCCGGCGATTTCAAATTTCATCGGACCGTTTTCTGCTGGCTTGTTGATTGACCATGTGGGCGCCGACCCGGGGAGTTTGTCGGGCTACAGGGCGGCTTTTTTGATGATGGCGATACTGCCGTTGGCCAGTTGGTGGTTGCTCAGGCGCGTGCAGGAATTGCCACCCATCATTGCCGTGCCGGGCAGTGCACCGACAAAGACCTGGGACCTGCTGCACGATCCGAAATTCAGGCAACTCATGTTGGTCAACTGGTTCTTGTCGTCGTGCTGGGATGTGCACACCTTTGTGGTGCCGGTGCTGGGCTTTGAGCGTGGTATTCCGGCTTCCGTGATCGGCACGATTCTGGGTGCCTTCGCTATCTCGGCAGCGGCCGTGCGCATGCTCTTGCCGTTGATCGCCAACCGCGTTCGAGAATGGGCAGTGCTGTGCACGGCGATGCTGATCACGGCGCTGCTGTTCGGTGTTTATCCGCTGACAAGTACCGCGCTGGCCATGGGTGTCTGCTCGGTCATGCTGGGCTTGACGCTTGGCATGGTGCAGCCGATGGTGATGAGCATGCTGCATCAACTCACGCCCGAGGCGCGCCATGGGGAAGCGCTGGGTTTGCGCCTGATGGCGATCAACGCCTCCAGCGTGATCATGCCTTTGCTGTTTGGCACGGCTGGGGCCATCATTGGCGTGGCTGGCGTGTTCTGGATCACCGGGACGGTGGTCGGGGCTGGCGCGCGCGCAGCGTGGTTACTGAAGGACAGTTTGCCCCACGCCCCTTGAATTCACAGCTCGTAAAAACTCTTGATGGCGTCCCACGCGTCTTGCGGGTCGTCGACGTAGGTCAACAGATCCAAGTCTTCCGGCGAGATGGCGCCTTCTTCAATGAGCACATCGAAGTTGAACAGCCGCTTCCAGTAGCTGCTGCCAAACAAAACAATCGGCACCGGCTTGGCTTTTTTGGTTTGCACCAGCGTGATGACTTCAAACAACTCGTCGAGAGTGCCGAAGCCACCCGGAAAAGCCACCAGGGCTTTGGCGCGCATCATGAAATGCATCTTGCGCATGGCAAAGTAATGGAACTTGAAGTTCAGCGACGGCGACACATACGGGTTGGCATTTTGTTCATGCGGCAAGGCGATGTTCAAGCCAACGTTCAACATGCCCAGCTCGTGTGCGCCGCGATTCGCCGCTTCCATGATGCCGGGGCCGCCGCCGGTGCAGATGAACAATTGCTCTTTGGGTGAACTGGCTTTGCTGTGGACCGCTACCAGCCGGCTGAAGAGGCGGGCTTGATCGTAATATCTTGAATTTCGAACGTGTCGCTCAGCCAGCACGATGGCGTCGGCATCGCCTGATTTTTTGGCGGAGGCGAGTGCTGCGTTGGCTTGTTCTGGCGCCTGGAAGCGTGCACTGCCAAAGACGACGATGGTGTTTTCAATGCCTTGCGCCTGCTGCTCCGACTCGGGCTTGAGCATTTCAAGTTGCATGCGCAAACCACGGGTTTCGCGGCGCAACAAAAACTCAGGGTCGGCAAATGCCAGCCGGTAAGCATCTGGGTTCAGCGCATAGCCTTGGTTGGAATGCGCTTGAAGTTCGGCCCAAGCGTCGGCGAGTGGACTTTTGGAAAGGTCTTGAGTGGATTTCATGACCCTATTGTCGGCCAGCTAACCGGCCTCGCCGAAGCTGAACACTGGCGGCGTTGCGCCGCCAGTTGATATCAAACCTTAAACGCGCTTGCGGTATTCGCCAGTGCGGGTGTCGATCTCGACCACGTCACCTTGCGCGACGAAGATGGGCACGCCGAGGTCAAAACCGGTGGCGATCTTGGCGGGCTTCAGCACCTTGCCGGAGGTGTCGCCTTTGACGGCTGGCTCAGTCCAGGTGATTTCGCGCTGCACGCTGGTCGGCACTTCAACAGAAATGGCCTTGCCGTCATAGAACACGACTTCGAGTTCCATGCCGTCTTGCAGGTAGTGCAGGGCGTCGCCCATGTTTTCGGCTTCGACTTCGTACTGGTTGTACTCAGCGTCCATG
>CANFXC010000049.1 GCA_947450765.1 Comamonadaceae bacterium
GGTCATCAGGCCGCGCTTGATGCCCCACTTGTCGTTCAACACTTTAGCGATCGGTGCCAAGCAATTGGTGGTGCATGAGGCGTTGGAAATGATGGCTTGACCGGCGTATGTTTTGTCGTTGACGCCGTAGACAAACATCGGTGTGTCGTCTTTGCTGGGGGCCGACAAGATGACTTTTTTGGCGCCTGCAGCCAAGTGCTTTTCAGCGGTGGCTTTGTCCAGAAAAAGGCCCGTCGATTCGAGCACGATGTCGGCGCCAATCTCGTTCCATTTCAGGACAGACGGGTCACGCTCTTGCGTCAGGCGAATTTTGTTGCCATTGACGATCAGCGTGTTGCCTTCGACCGAAATCTCGCCTTTGAAGCGGCCGTGCACCGAGTCGTACTGCAGCATGTAGGCGAGGTACTCGGGTTCGAGCAAGTCGTTGATGCCGACGATCTGGATGTCGCTAAAGTTTTGCACAGCGGCGCGCAACACATTGCGGCCGATGCGACCAAAGCCGTTGATGCCAATCTTGATAGTCATGTCCTAGAGCTCCTAAGGTTAAAGATTCTTTAAATTCTTCGCACGTATCGCCTGCTGTCTTATTTTTTGAACAGCACCTTGCGCACGGTGTTAGCGACGTTTTCAGGGGTGAAGCCGAAGTGTTTGAACAGCACCGGAGCGGGTGCTGATTCGCCGTAAGTGTCGATACCGACGACGGCCGCGCAGCCGTATTTCCACCAGCCGTCGGTCACGCCCATCTCGACCGCGATGCGCGGAATGCCTTCAGGCAACACGTCTGATTTGTAGGCGGCTTTTTGCTTGTCAAAGGTCGTGGTGCTGGGCATCGACACCACGCGCACAGCGATCTTGAATTCTTTGGCCAACAGCTCTTGCGCCTTCAGGGCCAGCTGCACTTCAGACCCGGTGGCGATGATGATGGCTTGGGCCTTTTTCTTCAAGCCGACTTCTTCGGGTTCAGCCAGCACGTAAGCGCCTTTGCTGATCTGACCGACATCGTCCTTCGGTGCATAAGGCAGGTTTTGGCGGCTCAGCAGCAAGGCGGTTGGCTTGTTTTTGTTTTGCAAAGCCACGGCCCAGGCCACGGCGGTTTCAGCGGTGTCACCCGGACGCCAGACGTCGAGGTTGGGGATCAAACGCAGGCTGGCGGCGTGCTCGATCGATTGGTGCGTTGGGCCGTCTTCACCCAAGCCAATCGAGTCGTGCGTGAAGACATGCACCACGCGCAGTTTCATCAGCGCGGCCATGCGAATGGCGTTGCGGCTGTAGTCGCTGAAGGTCAGGAAAGTGCCGCCGTAAGGGATGTAGCCGCCGTGCAGCGCGATGCCGTTCATGATGGCGGCCATGCCGAATTCGCGCACGCCGTAGTTGATGTGGCGGCCGCCGATTTTCTGGCCGTCAGCGGTGTCGGTCAGCACCACGGCGCCCTTGGCGTCAAAGCGCAAATTCGGCGTGCTCTTGGTGTTGGTGAGGTTGGAGCCGGTCAGGTCGGCAGAGCCGCCGAGCAACTCAGGCAAGCCAGCGGTGAAGGCTTCGAGCGCCAGCTGCGAGGCTTTGCGGGACGCGACGGTTTCGGCTTTGGTGTGTGCGCTAACGACGGTGTCCACCGCCAGTTGCGAGAACGATTTTGGCAACTCGCCTTTCATGCGGCGGGTGAGTTCGTCGGCCAGGGCCGGGAAGGCGGCTTTGTAGGCAGCGAACTTGACGTCCCATGCGCTTTCAATGGCTTGACCTGCGGCCTTGGCATCCCAAGCGGCATAGACTTCTGGTGGCATTTCGAACGGGGCATGCGGCCAGTTGAGGACTTCGCGCGTGAGCTTGATTTCTTCAGCGCCCAGCGGCTCGCCGTGGGCTTTGGCGGTGTTGGCGCGGTTCGGTGAGCCTTTGCCAATGTGGGTTTTGCAGATGATCAAGGTCGGCTTGTCGCTGCCGTCTTTGGCCTTGGCAATCGCCTTGGCGACGACCTCGGCATCGTGGCCGTCAATCGGGCCGATGACGTTCCAGCCGTAAGCGCCAAAGCGCTGGGCGGTGTTGTCGATGAACCAAGGCGCGACTTGGCCGTCAATCGAGATGCCGTTGTCGTCGTACAGCGCAATCAGTTTGCTCAGCTTCCAGGCGCCGGCGAGAGCGGCGGCTTCGTGGCTGATGCCTTCCATCAGGCAGCCATCGCCCATGAAAACGTAGGTGTGGTGGTTGACGACGTCGTGGCCGGGGCGGTTGAATTCTTGGGCCAGCAGTTTTTCAGCCAGTGCCATGCCGACCGCGTTGGTGACGCCTTGACCGAGCGGGCCGGTGGTGGTTTCAATGCCGGGGGTGTAGCCGACTTCCGGGTGACCCGGTGTCTTGCTGTGCAGCTGACGGAAGTTTTTCAACTCTTTCATCGGCAGCGCATAACCCGTCAGGTGGAGCAGCGCGTAAATCAGCATTGAGCCGTGGCCGTTGGACAGCACGAAACGGTCGCGGTCAAACCAATGTGGGTTTTGTGGACTGTGCTTCAGATGCCGGGCCCAGAGCGCAACCGCCATGTCGGCCATGCCCATCGGGGCGCCGGGGTGACCAGAGTTGGCTTGCTGCACGGCGTCCATGGCCAAAGCACGGATGGCGTTGGCCATGAGGGGGGAGTTGTTGTCAGCCATTTGCGGAGAGTCCAGAGTGAAGTTCGCGGGAATGAAAGGTGAAATTGCAGTGGCGCAGCATGGGTCTTTGGAGAGACTTTTAACCAAGTCTGTGCGCTGCAAAACCGCTCATTTTACAGGGGTGGCGTTGGCGCGCCATTTGCCGGGCCAGACCAGGCGCCAACTGCGCCATGAATCGGCAGCGCGATAATTCGCCACCATGAGCACCGCCCCCATCCAACACGCACTGATACTCGCCGCCGGTCGCGGCGAACGTATGCGCCCGCTGACCGACACCTGCCCCAAGCCCCTGCTCGAGGTGCAGGGCAAGCCCTTGATCGTCTGGCATCTTGAAAAGCTGGCACGCGCCGGCGTTAAGCACGTCGTCATCAACACCGCCTGGCTTGAAGAACAATTCCCGGCGCTTCTCGGCGACGGCAGCACTTGGGGTTTGTCGATTCGCTATTCACCTGAGGGCACTCAATTTGGCGGCGCGCTGGAAACGGCCGGCGGCATGGCCACCGCCTTGCCGCTGCTGGACTTGCCGGAAAACTCACCGTTTTGGGTCTTGGCCGGCGACGTTTATATGCCGGACTTTCATTTCCCGACAGCCGACGGCACGCGCTTTGCAGCGTCCAAAGCGCTGGCGCATATCTACTTAGTCCCGAACCCGGAGCACAACCCAAGTGGCGACTTCGGCTTGTCGCCCGGCGGCATGGCGCTGAACAAAGCGCCCGAGCAGTACACCTACAGCACGGTCGGTTTGTACCGAGCCGCGCTATTGGCCGGCACGCCCGTCGGCCATAAAGCCGCACTGGCGCCACTGCTTCGCACGGCCATGCAGAGCGGGCGCGTCAGCGCGGCGCTATATTCAGGCGCATGGACTGACGTGGGAACACCCGAACGGCTGGCCGCCCTGAATGCGCTGCCGGCCTGACGCTAGAACCCGTTGCTAAGTCCCTGTTAAGCACTTGCTCACCCGATATGACCCGCAACAGGACACCCCCGTGATCAACTCCCGCATGTATGAAAAACGCCGTGCCGCCGTGGCACGCGCCCTCAAAGCCGCTGGCGGCGGCATCGCTCTCTTGCCGACGGCGCCCGAAGTGGCACGCAACCGCGACAGCGACTTTCCGTACCGGCACGACAGCTACTTTTATTACCTCACCGGCTTCAGCGAGCCAGGTGCTTGGCTGACGATTGACGCGTCGGGCAAAAGCACGCTGTTTTGTCGGCCGAAAGACTTGGAACGCGAAATCTGGGACGGCATTCGCCTCGGCCCCAAAGCCGCACCGGCGGCACTTGGTGTGACCCAAGCTTTCAGCGTTGAGACGATCGACAAAATCATGCCGCAATTGCTGGCGAACCAGCGCGCTGTGTGGTTTCCGTTTGCCACGCACAAAGGGCTAGAAACGCAAGTCGACGGCTGGCTGAATCAGGTTCGCGCCAAAGTGCGCTTGGGCGCTGAATCCCCCGGCAGCCAACACGATTTGTGCAAAGTGCTGGACGAGATGCGGCTCGTCAAAGACAAGCATGAGATCGACATCCTGCGCCGCGCCGGGCAGATTTCAGCCGGCGCCCATGTGCGCGCCATGCAAACCTCGGCTGCGATGTTGCGCAGCGGCTTCAAAGGCGGCCCGCGTGAATACCACCTGGAAGCCGAACTGCTGCACGAGTTCCGCCGTCACGGCTCAGAATTCCCGGCGTACACCAGCATCGTCGCTGCCGGTGCCAATGCCTGCGTGCTGCATTACCGCGCTGGCGACGCTGAGCTCAAGGCCGGCGATTTGTGCCTGATTGACGCCGGCTGCGAACTCGGCGGCTACGCCAGCGACATCACCCGCACCTTTCCGGCCAATGGCAAGTTCACGCCGGCCCAGCGCCAGCTGTACGACATCGTGTTGGCGGCGCAATACGCTGCGGTCGCGGCTACCAAACCCGGCAAGCGCTTCACCGACCCGCATGATGCGGCGACGCGCGTGCTGATTGAAGGCATGCTGGAGACCGGCTTGTTGCCCAAGGCCAAGCACGGCAAGGTGGACGACGTGCTAGCCTCCGGCGCGTACCGGCAGTTCTACATGCACCGCACCAGCCACTGGATGGGCATGGACGTGCACGACTGCGGCGACTACACCGAACCCACGGGCAAGCCGACGCGACAAACCGACGCGCTCGGCCAAGAAGTGCGGCGCAAACCCTCCCGCATCTTGCAGCCCGGCATGGTCCTGACCATCGAACCTGGCCTGTATGTGCGCCCCGCCAAAGGCGTGCCCAAAGAGTTCTGGAACATCGGCATCCGGATTGAGGACGATGCGTTGGTAACCGCCAAAGGCTGCGAGCTGCTGACCCGCGGCGTGCCGGTGGATGCGGATGAAATTGAAGCCTTGATGCGGGGCTGAGCCAGCCCGCTCAGTTGTTCAGCAAACCCAGCGACTTGATAACCGGTGCGAGTTGCTTTTCATCGCTCTTCACGTACGCGGCGAACTCATCCGGCCCCATCACCGTCGGCTCTGCGCCTAGCGATGCCAGCAGTGCCAGGGACTTGGGGCTGTTCATGACCTTGGTCATCGCCTTTTCAAGCCGGTTGATGATGGCCTTCGGTGTGCCCGCTGGCGCGACGAGGCCATTCCAGGACTCTGACACGTAGCCTGGCAAACCGGCTTCGGCAACGGTTGGCACCTCCGGAAAGATACTCGACCGGCGGCTGCTACCGATCGCCAATGGGCGCAGCTTACCGACCTTCACGTGCTGGATTTGCGGCGTGATGTTGACAAAAGAAACTTCGACCTGACCACTCAACACGCCCAACACAGCGGGTGCTGCGCCAGCGTACGGAACATGCGTCAGCTTGACGCCGGTCATGCGGCTGAACAATTCACCGCCCAGATGCGGGCCGGTGCCAGCCCCTGCCGTGGCATAGTTGAGTTTGCCGGGGTTCTTGCTGGCGTAGGCGATCAATTCAGCGATGCTGTTGACCGGGACCGAGGGATGCACGGTGATCAGGTTTGGAACCGTGGCAAACATACCGACCATGGCGAAGTCTTTGTGCGCGTCATACGGCATGTTTGGATTGATGGTGGGTTGAACCACCAAGGGAGCGACCGTTGCCAGCAACAAGGTGTAGCCATCAGGCGGTGCCTTAGCCACAACATTGGCACCGATCAATGTGCCTGCGCCGGGTTTGTTCTCAACGATCACGCGTTGTCCCAACTCCGTCGTCAGCCCGTCAGCGAGCATGCGCACGATGGTGTCCGACGGTCCGCCTGCGGCGTACGGATTGATGATGCGGATCACTTTGTCGGGCCAGGTTTGCGCTTGCGAGAACACGCTCGCCACGCTCAAACAAACCAAAGCCAAAATACGTTTTTTTGTCGCTAATGGGTACATGGGGTCAGTCCTTCTTGATGATGGGCGCGTTGGCTTGGTGAATCCAGCCCTCGCCACCCGGTGGGCGCTGCAGCATGGGCCGGTTGAAAATCTCACCGAGTGCCGAGTAGTACGGACCGCCCAAGCGCGCGATGGGATTCAGCGCCACTGAATCCACCCGTTGTCCGTCGTAAATATCAGTCGCCAAATGAAAGGCCACCACTTCACCGATGTACAGCGTGTTGCGACCCTTGCCGAGCACGATGAACTGGTCGAGCCGGCACTCCATCTGCACTGGAGACGCGGCGATACGCGGTGGCCTGACGTGCGTGCTCGGCAGCAACTCAATGTTCAGCGCGTCGGTTTCGCTGACGTCCGGCGGATATTCGGACGCGCTGGCGTGCATCGCCTCCATCGTCGCAACGTCAGCCACGTTGACGACAAACTCCCGCGATTCGCGGATGTTCCGCGCCGTGTCTTTGAGAACATCGCCCTTCGACGTGATGTTCACCGCCAGCATCGGCGGGTCGGTGGCGACGTAGTTGTAAGAGCTGAACGGCGCGGCGTTCACGCGACCGTCTGCATCAACGGTGGTGATCCAAGCGATCGGCCTGGGGACGACACAACCGACGAGCAGCCGGTAGGCCTCGGCGGTGTCCAAGCCAAGAGCGTCAACAAATGCAAATTTTTTCATGGTGCCTCTTCAGTAGCGGCTGATCCTAAGGTAATCAACGACGCATGACCAGACAAAGCAGACCTGCTACTTTTGTCATACCGGCGTCTCCGACACCGGATAAGCCCTATCACTGCCCATGACCCCGGGACTCTAAAATTAGGACGATGTGCTCAGCCAAAACGACAACCCTTGACATCAACCTCACCGCCGACTTACAAAAGTGGCGGGTGTTTCTGGCCATTGCCGAACTCGGTAGCCTGACCCGTGCCGCCTTGTTTCTCGACAGCAACCAATCCTTGCTGAGTCGCCAGCTGAACGCCCTTGAGCGTGAATGCAAAAACCGCCTCTTCATTCGCACCGGGCGCGGTGTCGAAATGTCCGACATGGGCAAGCGCATATTTCCCCAAGTCAAGGCCTTGCTTGAAGACGCGGAAAGGCTTGAGCACGACATCCGCAGCGAGGTGCACGAGCCAGCCGGACGGGTCACCGTTGGCATGCTGCCGTCGATTGGATCGACGATTGTCGGACGCCTCTTTGTCTCATTGCGAGAGCGCTACCCCGACATTCAGTTGAAAATTCTTGAAGGCTCCAGCGGACAAGTTGATGAGTGGCTGGCCAACGCACGCGTAGACATCGCCATCATGTACCGCTACGGCTCCGCGTCGATGCCGCAAGACCAATCGCTGGCCACGGTCGAGAGCTACCTCATCGGCCACAAGGGTGACCGGCTGACGGCCGCGCCTGAGATCGCCTTCAAAGAATTACAAGGTCTGCCGTTCATACTGCCGAGCGCACCGAATGGGCTGCGCACCGCACTCGACAGTCTGGCTCGCCAAGAACATATCGCACTGAACCCGGTCATTGAGGCCGATTCATTGCCCCTGCAAAAATCATTGGTCGCCAGCGAGCACCTGTACACCGTACTGCCGTTACATGCGGTTTGGGCCGAGATCAACGCCGGTACGGTCCAAGCGTCGCGCATCGTTTCGCCAAGTCTGCAGCGCTCCGTCGCCATGGTCTTCAGCAAAACCAAAGGCCCCGCCAAAGCTGTTTCAGCTGTCGCACAGCAGATTCAGCAAATCGTCGACGAGATGGCCCGTCACGGCATGTGGCGCTTGGGGCCGATGGCCTGAGTTCCCGGAGTGCATAGCAGCTCTGCTGTTTCAGACCTGCCACCGAAGGCGCGCTTGGCTATAGTCCATTGGCCTTCAAAGCCTTCGCTGTGAAGGGCTGAAACTTGGGGAAATTTGATGAGCGACCAGCCCACTTTCGTACGAATTTACAAACCTGCACAGCCACCCACGCGGCGTATTGTGTTGCGCGCAGGCTTATCGATGGGCATGGCCAGCCTGGTCGGCACGACCCACGCGGCAAATTACCCCGACAAACCGATTCGCATGGTGGTGCCCTTTCCTGCCGGCGGGGCAACCGACGTCATGGCGCGCAGCCTAGGACAAAAACTGGCCGAACGTCTAGGCGTTGCCGTGGTGATCGATAACCGCGCCGGCGCTGGCGGCGGTATCGGCGCTGAAGCCGTCGCCAACGCAAGCGCAGACGGCTACACGCTGCTGTTCGCGACCATGGGATCGCTCACCATCAACCCGAATTTATACAAAAATTTGCGCTACGACCCGGTCAAAAATTTCGAGCCGATCAGCCTCACACACAGCACCTCCAACCTGTTGGTGGTGAATCCCGCCATCAAAGCCAACACGGTGGCTGAATTGATTGCACTGGCCAAAAAAGAACCCGGCAGCTTGAGCTTCGCGTCGGCCGGCAACGGCACCACCAGCCACCTGTCGGGCGAGCTTTTCAAGAGCTTGGCCAAAGTCGATTTGATCCACGTTCCGTACAAGGGAAGCGCACCGGCCATGGTCGACTTTCTGGGTGGTCGGATTTCCATGATGTTCGACACCGCCTCCAATTTTGTCGAGCACGTTAAAACCGGCAAGCTGCGCGCCTTGGGGCTGACGGGTACCAAACGCTCACCGGCCATGCCAGGGGTTCCCAGCATTTCAGAAACCCCGGGGATGGAAGATTACGAAATGTCACTCTGGCTGGGCCTGCTGGCGCCAGCGGGGACCGCCAAGGACGTGATCGCGCTGCTGAATCGAGAGATAAGCCTGGCTCTGAAAGCACCGGACTTGGTGCGTCAAATGGCCGACGCCGGTATTGACATCCGGCTCAGTTCGCCGCAAGAGTTTTCCAAGCTGATTCGAGACGACATCCTCAAATGGGGCTCAGTGATCAAGCGCGCTGGTCTCAAAATGGATTGATGTGCCACGCGGCTGGTCAACGTCTTGCTTCGGCTGACTGACTGGCGACCTTTTGCAGCAGAACTGCCTGCTCAGTCATAGCAGCCATGCGCATGGCAAGCCACGGCGACGGCGCATGCTGGTTAAGCTCAAGGGCATCAGGAGAGTTCAACATGGCACGTATTTCATTTCCAACGCCCGACACCATGGACGCAGACCAACTGCGGGTCTACACCAAAATTATTTCGGGCCGGCGCGGCCGGATTCAGGGCCCATTGCGGGTCGCCCTTTACAACGCTGAACTCGCTGACCGCTGGCAGGCGCTGGGTGAATTGCTGCGCTACAACACCACCTTGACACCGCGCCTGTCCGAAATCGCCATCCTCGTCACCGGCCGTGCTTGCCAGTCACCGTTTGAGTGGTACGCCCACCGCATCGAAGCTGAAAAAATCGGGTTATCGCAAAATCTGATTGAGGCCCTGCTGGCTCAGCAAACACCGACGGATCTAACAGCCGAAGAAGCCATCGTGCACCAGGTGGCGGTGGAGCTGAACCAGTCGCGCTCTGTCTCAGACGCCACCTATCAAACAGCGCTTGGCCTTCTGGGTGAACGAACGCTGGTTGAACTGACCGCCTTGGTGGGCTACTACACGATGGTGGCGTTGACGCTCAACACCCACGAAATTCCGCTGCCCGAAGGCGTTGCGCCGGCCTTTCCTTTGCCCCAACACGCAGGCCAATCGTGACCGAGGGCTGGGATTGCCACGGCCACGTCTTTGGGCCGTACGACCGGTATCCGCTGGCTGCCGGGCGCAGCTACACCCCGCCTGAAGCGCTGCTGCCCGACTACCTGTCCCGACTGGCGCGTCTCGGCTTGTCACACGGCGTTCTGGTCCACCCCAGCGCCTACGGCGGCGACCTGACGCTGCTGCTGGATGTGCTGGCCGCGCAGCCGCGCCTGCGCGGCGTCATCGTCGCGCGGCCGGGCGACCTGCCAACGCTGAACGGGCTGCACCGTGCCGGTGTGCGCGCACTGCGCTTTAGCCACCGCAGCGGCGCCGGAAGCAACTTTCAGGGCAGCGCCTCCTTTGAGGATTTGTTGGCGCTGGCACCCGCCATGGCTGCCGCCGGACTGCACGCCGAGCTCTGGACCGACTGCAAGGTCTTGCCCGACATCGCGCCGCAGTTGAGGACGCTGCCGTTTCCAGTGGTGATTGACCACATGGGCGGCTTTGATGTGGAGGCCGGCATTGACGATCCGAACTTTCGCGTTCTCTTGTCGCTGGTGGAAAGCGGCAAAGTCTGGGTCAAACTGTGCGCTTACCGCAACCTGTTGAAAGTCGCCAGCATGGAGCAGGGACTGCCGTTTCACCAAGCGCTGGTGGCCGCTAACCCGGCGCAACTCGTCTGGGGCAGCGACTGGCCCCATCTGAATGTGGCGCCGGCGCCGGATGCGCTGCAACTGCTGGACATGATGAAACGCTGGACAGCGAACGATGACATCACGCGGCAAATTCTGGTGAGCAACCCGAAAGCGCTGTACGGCTGAAAATCAGCGCGATGACGCAGCATCAGCCTACCAGCGGCGTTGGCGTTTCGCCCGCCAACCACGTCAGAATATTGCGTATCACGTGGGTGTAAAACGCCGCTATGTTTTCATCCGTTGCGTAGCCTAGATGAGGCGTCAAAACGACGTTGTCTAACGAGAGCAAGTGGTGTGTTGGCGCTAAGGGTTCCTGCCAAAAGACATCAAGCCCGGCACCACCAATCCGGCGCAGACGCAACGCATCGACCAGCGCGTCTTCATCCACCAGACCTGCGCGTGCTGTATTGACCAAAAAAGCATCCGACTGCATGGCGGCTAACTCAGCACGCGAAACCACCGAAGCGGTCGTCGATGACAGGACGAGGTGCAAAGTCACGACGCTCGCTGTCTCAAAAAGCTCGGCTTTTTCAACCTTGCGCACGCCCACTTGCGCCGCGCGTTCGATCGTCAAATTCGGACTCCAGGCGATGACGTCCATGCCAAAGGCTTGGCCGATGCGGGCCATGCGTTTGCCGATGTGACCCAGACCGGCGATGCCAAGCACCTTGCCCTCCAGCGCCTGCGCCAACTGGGGTTGCCAATGACCCGCGCACAGAGCTGTGTGCGACAACACCAATCGCTTGTGCAATGCAAGGATCAAGGCCCACGCGGTTTCTGCTGTGGCGGCCAAGCCGTTGCGGGCACCCCGTGCACCGCAGACCGTGATGCCTTGACGGCGGCAGGCCTCTAGGTCAATCGCCGCATTGCGAAGCCCCGTGCTGGCCAGCAATTTCAGCCGCGGAAGACGCTCAATCACTGAGGCCGGAAATGGCGTTCGCTCACGCATGGCCACGATGACATCGAAGTCTTGCAGGCGCTCAATCAGTGCGGCCTCACTGCTGGCCGGCTCGGTAAAAACCTGCACGGACACCGCATCACCGAGGATGCTCCAGTCAGCCAAAGTGAGAGCCTGGCCCTGGTAGTCGTCTAGGATCGCAATGCGCTTGGGCATGGGTTTTATTCCAGCGTGATCTGGCCCTTCTTGATCACCGCAGCCCACTTGCTCGACTCCTGTTGCATGAGCTTGCGGTATTCGTCAGGCGTGGTGCTGGTGGCGACGGCACCCAAGGCCGCGATCTGAGTTTTCACGGAAGGCGTGTTCAGCACAGCGATCAGTGCATCGCGCATTTTTTGCTGAATAGCGGCTGGCAAAGCCGTCGGCGCGATGATGCCGTAGTTGGACTCCGAATACACTGCAGGCAAGCCTAACTCGGTAGTCGTTGGCACGTTCGGCAGCGCCTCTGAGCGACGCGGCCCCGAGACCGCCAGAATCTTGACGCCACGGGAAGTGAACTGAAGTACCGCAGGCAAGTCAGCCGCCAACACTTGAATCTCACCGCCCAGCAATGCGGTGACTGCGGGCGCGGCGCCCTTGTAGGGAATGTGCGCCATCTTGATGCCGGCTTCTTGTGCGAACAACTCTGCGCCCAGATGCGGCGTGGTGGCGTTGCCGGCTGAGCCATAGTTGATCTTGCCGGGCTCTTTTTTTACCAAGGCAATCAGTTCCTGCAGCGTCTTGACCGGCACTTGCGGACCCACGGTGATGACCTGCGGCACGCGGGCGACCAGCGAGATGTAGTTGATGCTGTCTACCGCGTAAGGCAGTTTTTGCAAATGCGGCAGCACCGTGATGCCGCCAGGAACGCCAAAGCCAAAGGTGTAGCCATCCGGCTCGGCCTTGATGGCCGCATCCATGCCAATGGTGCCACTGGCACCCGCCTTGTTGTCAATGATGATGTTCTGTCCCAGGGTCTCGCCCAGTTTGGGGGCAATGGTTCGTGCCAGTTGATCCACTGGACCGCCCGCAGGGTACGGCACGATGAGGCGAATAGGCTTCGACGGCCAAGCTGTTTGCGCGCTGACAGTCAGGGCAGCGAATGCTGTCATGCAGAGGAGCAGGACGTTTCTTTTGAGCACAGTGATCTCCGGTTATGGTTTTAGTGAGTAGCAAGTGATAAGGGTTGTTTCAAGCGTCGCGAATCAGCAAGATGAACTCGGCAACCAGCGCGGGCCGCGTCTGCCCTTCAATCTCGAACTCGCATTGCGTGGTGATGCGGGTGGCACCGTCTAGGCGCGCCGCCTTCAGCAAGGTCTGGTGCAACCGCAGCCGCGACAGCACCGGCACCTGAGCGGTGTAACGGACGCGGTCTGAACCGTAATTCAGGCCCTGACCCCGGTGTTCGATGCGAAAGATGTCGCGCTGCAAACGCGGCACGAGTGACAAAATGAAGAGGCCGTGGGCGATGGTCTTGCCGCCAGGCATGTTGCGCTGGGCACGGGCCACGTCGACATGAATCCAGAAGTCATCGCCGGTGACTTGCGCATACGTGTCAATGTGGTGTTGCTCTACCGTGAACCAATCACTCACGCCGAGTTTTTGGCCGACATGCGTCAACAGGTCGGCAGGGGTTTGAAGTAACAGCATCGTTCAGCTCGGTAAATCCAGCACGGCTTTGGCCAGGATGTTGCGTTGTATTTCGTTGCTGCCCGCGAAGATTTTGGCCCCCAGTGCATTGAACAATGGCGCCACCACATGCAGGTCAATCTCGTCGGTCTGGCAGTGGTCGCGCAGGCCGCCGTAGTCGTCAGCCGATTCAATCAGCAGCAAGGCCAGCCGCTCATAGGTTTCTGTCGACCAGATCTTCAACATAGAGATGCTGGGGGGAATGCTCTCGCCACGTTTGGCGATGGCGGCAAAGCCGTTGTAAGCCGCCCCCAAGTCAGCCGTGTCGAGTTGAAGCTCGGTCAAGCGCGCCAGAAAGACCGGGTCTTCCAGCAGGCCACGCTGGCGCGCCAGTTTTTCAACCTGATGCAGCGTGTGCTGCGAATGTTTCGGGCTGCCGGTGAAGAGCCGCTCAAAACCCAGCAGTGCCTTGGCGACCGTCCAGCCCTGGTTCAGCTCACCCACGAGGTTCGCCAGCGGCACGCGCACGTTGTCGAAAAAGACCTCGCAAAATTCACGCTCTGCCGCCAGATTTTGGATTGGTCGAACCGTCACCCCAGGGGTCTTCAAATCAACCAGTAAAAAACTGATGCCGGCCTGCTTCTTGACGGTTTTGTCAGTGCGGACCAGCATGAACATGTGGGTGCCATCCATACCCCAGGTGGTCCAGGTTTTTTGGCCGTTGACGACGAATTCATCGCCCTCAATCACGGCCTCGGTGCGCACTGCGGCCAAGTCCGAACCCGCATTGGGCTCGGAATAGCCTTGTGTCCAGACCTGCTCACCGGCCAAGATTTTGGGTAAAAACCGAGCGCGTTGTTCGTCCGTGCCAAAGCGCATCAAGATCGGTCCGACCATCACCAAGCCTTGATCCGGCGGACGCGCAACGCCCCAAGCTTCGCTTTCTTCGATGTAAGCAATCAACTTGTCGGCTGGCAGACCCATGCCGCCGTGCGCTTTCGGCCAGGCGGGTGCCAACCAACCCAGCCGTGACAGCGTCATGTACCAATCCTTAGACTCAGCCCAGGTCTGACGGTACGGACGGTAGCGCCGCTCGGCCGGGTAGTGCTTGGCAAAGAAGGCGCGCACCAACCGGCGAAACTCGACTTCCGGCATCTCGTCCCATGGGGCATCGGGCGGAAACTCGGTGTACTCAGCCGGGCCGGTCGTGACGGGCAAAGCAGCACGACTGGCGCCCACGATGTGTGCGTAACGACGGCGATGGCTGGCGGGGTTACCCCATCGGCTCGACAGCGTCATGGCGCGCTTGAAATAAAGCCCGATGTCATATTCATTGGTCGTGCCGATGGCCCCATGCAGCTGAATCGCCATGCGCGTCATCTCGCAAGCCGCAAATGCGCAGCGTGACTTGAGTCGGCTTGCCGTGCTGGCCCAGAGCTGCGCGCCAGCGTCCGGTGAACTCACCACCGCCAGACCTTCACGCAAGCAGGCCGCGCCCAGCTCAACCTGAATCAGGCCGTCCACCAAGCGGTGCTGCAAGGCCTGAAAACTGCCAATCGGCTTGCCAAACTGCGTGCGCGTGCAGAGGTAGTCCCGCGTCAACGACAGCGCGCGTTCGGCAATGCCGACCAACTCAGCAGACTGGATGATGCGGGCGACCTCATTGGCGCGGCTCAACGCGGCTGACGCTGATGACCCCACAGCCAGCACCTGCGCAGGGGCGACTTCGACTTGCATGAAGCTCAGGCTGCACAACAAGCTGCCGTCCACCGCTTGCTCCGAGCTCAGCTGCACCCCGGCTTGTCCGGCTGACACCCAGACCAAGGCGGGCTGCGCGTCCACCTGGCAACTGACAATCCAGCCGTCGGAGCCTAGACCCGGTCGGACAAAACGTTTTTGCCCCTCTAAGACCCATTGGCCATTGATCAAGGTGGCACGTGTGAGCTGGTTGGAAGCCTCCAGTTCGCCGGCTTTTTCTTGCCAAGCAACGCCCGCCACGGAATGGCCGCTTGAGAGTTGTGTCAGCAACTCGTCGCGCGCGGAACTGGCCGGTAACGCGCACAGCAAGGCCAGCGGATGCACACCGGCATCCACCAGCGGCTCGGGCAACAAATGACGGCCACATTCCTGCGCGATGGCGGCCACTTCGGCCAAGCCCAGACCGAGCCCATCGAGCGACTCTGGAACCAAAATCGACAACCAGCCCATGTCGGCGATCTGTTGCCACACATCACGGTCAAAGCCGCCGCCACCCGCTTCGAGCGCGCGCACACGTTGACGTTGGTCGACCGCACCTAGGAAGGCACTGGCGCTGTCGCGAAACATGGTGATGGACTCGGTGTCCATGCCGCCGGTCTGTGTTGTCATCAAATGACCTTGCGCTGGCGTAGTTCGGTGATGCCCTGTTCGTCCATCTGCAGCACGTCGCGCAGCACCTCAGACGTGTGCTCACCGAGCAGCGGCGGCGGCCGTTGGTAGTGAACCGGCGAGGCAGAAAAACGCACGGGGTTGGCGACTTGCGGAATCTCGCCAATAGTGGGATGCGGCATGTGCTGCAACATTTCACGGTGCACGATTTGCGGGTCGGCAAAGACCTCGGCGAAATTGTTGATCGGGCCACTTGGCACACCGGCGGCATCGAAGTCGGCATACCACTGCGCCACCCGACGAGTCTTCAACACCTCGGCCAGCAAGGGCACCAAGATCAAGCGGTGCTTAGCGCGATCAGGATTGGTCTTAAAGCGGCTGTCTGCGGCCAGCTCGGGCAATCCGAGGCACTTGCAAAGTTTCACGAACTGCGTGTCGTTGCCGACGGCGATCATGATGGGCGCATCCGCACATTCAAAAGCTTGATAAGGACACGTGATCGGCGAGGCCGTGCCCAAACGCGCCGGCTGCTGGCCCGTCACCAAGTAAATCATCGCCAGATGCGACAGCGCCGCCACCTGCGCATCAAAGAGCGCCAAGTCAATGTGCTGACCTTGACCGGAGACCATGTCGCGGTGCCGCAGTGCCGCCAGCACCGCGCTCACGGCGTAAAAACCCGCCGTGATGTCGCCCACCGCAAAACCGGTGCGCATCGGTCCGCCACCTGGCTCGCCGTCAGCATGACCGGTGATGCTCATGAGGCCACTCATGGCTTGAAAAATCGGGTCATAACCGGGCTGGTGACTGTACGGGCCAGTCTGCCCGAATCCGCTGATCGAGCAATACACCAGCTTCGGATGCGTTGCTTGAAGGCTTGCATAGTCAAGGCCGTAGCGCGCCAAATCGCCGGCTTTGAAGTTTTCAATCAAGATGTCGCTCTCGGCCGCCAACCGACGGATCAAGGCTTGGCCTTCGGCTTGCGACATGTCCACGGTGATCGACCGTTTGCCACGGTTCATGGCGAGAAAAGAAGTGGTCTCACTGGTGTCTGCGCCAGTGGCATCCTTGGCGCGAAAGCCCTGCTGCCGGACATCGTCGCCGCGACCGGGACGCTCCACCTTGATCACCTCGGCACCAAAGTCCGCCAGCATTTGGCCGGCCCACGGGCCTGAAAAAACGCGGCTCAAATCGAGCACTCGCACACCGGTCAAACAGGTCATGGCAATTCAGCCTTCAGCTGGTTCGGTCAACACAAAGGAAGGGCGCTGCCGCCAAACCGCAAACCATGCCGCCAGCGCAGGGGCATGGTCGCGC
Organism: Comamonadaceae bacterium; assembly: GCA_947450765.1. Lineage (GTDB taxonomy): Bacteria > Pseudomonadota > Gammaproteobacteria > Burkholderiales > Burkholderiaceae_C > Polaromonas. Next base: position 16,586 of record CANFXC010000049.1, read on the forward strand.
CAGCCGAGGTCTTCAAAGCGGTAATCCAGGTAGCCCAGTGCGCAGCCGATAGTCACAGTGCCAATGCTCAAGGGGGCTGCAGCCAAGGCGTTCACTTCGGCTTCAAGCTGTGAAAGCACCGCCTTGGTCTTCAGGTCAAAGGCGTCCATCAGCGTCTGCAAGGGATACTCCCGCTCACGCTCATTGCGCCAGAGAATCAAAGCGTCGAGCAAGCCATTGCCCAGGGCATGCCAACGCAGCGCTTGCCATTTTTCGGGGCCGCTGGCAGGAAACAGCGGGCCATTGGCGCGCTCGTTCAGGTACTCACAGATGACCACTGAATCAAACAGGGTGCTGCCATCGCTGAGCCGCAGCGTCGGGATTTTGGACAAGGGGTTGTCTTTCATCAAGGCGGCGTTGGGCTTGAGCATGGCGGCCACTGACCGAATTTTTTCGACCTCGATGTCCAGGCCGAGTTCGTGGATACAGACCATCACTTTGCGCACAAACGGCGACTTGGGCGACCAATGAAGTTGCAGCATGTTTAGATCGCTCCTGCGGTCTGAAGGGCCGCTATATCGGTGAGGCCGTAGCCGAGTTCTTGCAAGATGTCGCTGGTGTGCTGGCCCAACAGTGGCGGTGCGGCGCAGGTTTGCAGGGCAGCCTGCTCGAAGCGCATCGGGCTGCTCACCTGGGGCAAATCAACACCACTCGGATGCGGCACATGCTTGAGCATGCCGCGGGCGATGACCTGCGGATCTTTGAAGACATCAGCGACCGAGTTGATCGGCCCGCAGGGCACGCCGACGGTGTCCAATGCGGCGATCAAGGCATCGCGCTCCCATGCTTGAAATTCAGCGCGCAACAGGGCCGACAAAGTGGCGATGTTGCGAACTCGTTGGGCATTCACCGAGAAGCGTGGGTCTGTCGCCCATTCATCCTTCTTCAGGACCGCGCAGAGCTTTGAAAATTGGCCATCGTTGCCGACCACCAAAATCACCTGCCCGTTGCTGCAGCCATAAACATCTTGCGGCTGGATGTTCGGGTGTGCGTTGCCATTGCGTTTGGGCAAAGTGTCCGAGACCAAATAGTTCATCGCCTGATTGGCCAGCGAAGCGACTTGCACGTCCAGCATGCCGATGTCGATGTTGTCACCCAAGCCCGTCTCGTTGCGACGCGCCAAAGCCGCCAACACCGAGACCGCCGCATACATGCCGGTCATCAGATCGACGATGGGAACGCCGACTTTTTGCGGGCCACCGCCGGGCAAGTCGTCGCGCTCACCGGTGACACTCATCAGCCCACCCATGGCCTGAATCAGAAAGTCATAAGCCGGCTGGTCACGGCGGGGACCGGTCTGCCCGAAACCCGTCACCGAGCAGTAAATCAGGCGGGGATTGATCTTTCGCAGTGATGCGGCATCCAGGCCGTAACGCTCAAGTGTGCCGGCCTTGTAGTTCTCCAGCACGATGTCTGCGCGCATCGCCAACTCGCGCACGATGCGCTGGCCTTCGGGCTTGTCTAGGCTCAGCGTGATGGAGCGCTTGCCGCGGTTCACGGCCAAGTAGTAACCGGCTTCGCGGGTGTCACGACCCTGCGCATCCTTCAGGAACGGCGGCCCCCAAGAGCGGGTGTCATCGCCGGCCCCGGGTTTTTCGACCTTGATGACTTCGGCGCCCAGGTCAGCCAGAATCTGGCCAGCCCACGGCGCGGCCAAAATTCGGCTGAGGTCCAACACACGCACATGCGACA
>CANFXC010000050.1 GCA_947450765.1 Comamonadaceae bacterium
CGCGTTGTGGTGCTTGCCGTGGTGGTATTCAAAAGTCTCTTGGCTGTAATGCGGAGCCAGGGCATCGATGGCGTACGGCAATGACGGGAGGGTGTGTTCCATTGTGTTTTCCTTGAGGGTCGTTTAAATAAAGGCTAGGTGATTGTAAAAACTAAATGAGATGACGCTGTGACACCGTCAAATTAACCTCGCCATCAGCCAAAGTAGCCCGCACCGGCTGGCCGACGCTGAGCTGCTGGGTGCTTGTCAGCGCATGACCCTGCACATCTGCCAGCCAAGCGTAGCCGCGCTGCAAAACAAGCTGCGGGTCGAGCAATTCGAGCCGTGTTTGGGCTCGCTCCAGACGCAAGCGCTGGCTCGCTGCAGAAACTGCCACGGCCTTCGGCAAATCTTTGTCAAAAGCGCTGAGCTGGCTCGATTGACGCTGCAACGCAAAACGCGCGGCGTGGCGAAGGCGTTGCGCCTGCAGCACCAGACCGGCCTTTTCACGGGCCACCCCATGCGAGGGCTGAACCACTCTGGAAGCCGCCCAATCGAGACGCTGGTTGCTGGACTGCAGTTGCCGGTCGACGGCGCTTTGCAGTCGATCAAGTGTCAGCTCCAAAGCCCGCAGCCACACGCCCTGCGGTTGCGCGCAGAGTTCTGCGGCGGCAGTTGGCGTCGGTGCGCGCACATCGGCGCAAAAATCAGCGATGGTGAAATCAGTCTCATGGCCAACACCGCAGACGATTGGGATCGGTGATGCGACGATGGCGCGTGCCAAGAGCTCATCGTTGAAGGCCCAGAGATCCTCCATCGCGCCGCCGCCGCGCACCAGCAACAGCACGTCGACTTCGGCGCGTTTCACCGCCTTGTTCAGGGCTTGCAGCAGCTCGCCCGCCGCTTGCGTGCCTTGCACGCTGGCCGGGTAAATCACCACCGAGACATGCGGTGCGCGGCGCGTCAAGGTGCTGACGACGTCGTGCAAAGCCGCCGCCCCTAAGGAGGTGATGATGCCGATGGCACGCGGCAACAGCGGCAAGCTGCGCTTGCGAGCGGTGTCAAACAAACCTTCGGCTTCGAGCTTGGCTTTGAGCCGCGTGAACTGCTCAAACCAGTTGCCCTGACCCGCTTCGCGCAAGGACTCCACCACCAGCTGCAACTCGCCGCGCGGCTCATACACACCCAAGCGACCACGCACCTCGACCAACATGCCATCGCGCGGTGAGAAGTCCAGCATCGAGGCCGCACGCCGGAACATCGCGCAACGCACTTGGCCTTGCTCGTCCTTCAAATTGAAGTAGCAGTGGCCGCTGGTGGCCCGAGAAAATCCGGCGATTTCGCCCTTGACGGCCACCGGGTTGAAGCGCGCCTCTAGGCTGTCGGCAATGGCCCTGAGCAGCGAACCGACCGGCCAAACTCGCACGCTAGGTGCCGATCGACCCGCATCTTGGAGGGATTCAAACAAGACAGGCTCCAGCTGGCTGCGGAGAATGATTCGGGTCGTGGCTCATCACTATTGAAAGGTGCGTCGTTGGTTAAAAATTGATCGTTCTGTCAGGATCGCACGCTGGCGGGGCCTGGCAGAGCAAGCTGATCAGTTGCACACAAAGTTATCCACAGATTCTGTGGGTTCAGTACAGTATGAGCACCCCGGAAGCTTCAGCACTCTAAGCCATAATTCAACACCCTTATGACGCTGGAGTTATTGTTTTGTTCTCAATCATACAAGCCGCAGGTTGGCCTATTTGGCCGCTGATTGCCTGCTCGGTCTTGGGCGTAGCCTTGGTGATCGAACGCTTTGTCAGCTTGCGCGACAACAAAGTCGCGCCCCCCAAATTGACCGACGAAGCCATCACCGTCTCACGCCTCAGCGTGCCGCCTGCAGCCATCGTCTTGCAGCTAGAACAAAACTCCATTCTGGGCCGGGTCTTGGCACGCGGCCTGCGCGCACTGACGCTCAATCCACGCCTGAGCGAAGATGACCTGCGCGCCACACTCGAAGGCGCGGGCCGCGAAGCAGCTCACGAACTTGAACGCTATTTGTCAGCACTGGCCACCATCGCTTCAGCGGCGCCCCTGCTTGGGCTGCTCGGCACGGTGATCGGCATGATCGAGATTTTTGGATCGCAAGGCGCAAGCACTGGCAGCGTCACGGGCGCAGGCAACCCGGCGCAGCTCGCGCAAGGCATTGCCATCGCGCTGTACAACACCGCTTTCGGGCTGATCGTGGCGATCCCTGCGCTGATTTTTTGGCGCTACTTCCGTGGTCAGGTCGACGCTTATCTGTTGCACATGGAGCTCGCCTCCGAGCGCTTTTTGCGGCACCTCAACACGCTGCGCAAACCTTCGTGAAGCACACTGCAAACCAACGCAAGGCCAGCGCATGAACTTTCGCAACCGTACGCGCGACGAGCCGGAGATCAACCTCATCCCGTTCATCGACGTGCTGTTGGTGGTCGTGATTTTTTTGATGCTGTCGACCACCTACAGCAAGTTCACTGAGCTGCAAGTCAACCTGCCAGTGGCCAACACCGAGGCCGCCCGCGACTACCCGAAAGAGATCATCGTGGCGGTCAGCAGTGACGGTCGCTACTCCATCAATAAAAACGTGATTCAAAGTCGCAGCTTAGATGCTGTGGCCACGGCCTTGCTGGCCGCCAACCCGCCCAGCAAAAACAGCAAAGACATGGTGCTGATCATCAGCGCCGATGCCACGACCAGTCACCAATCCGTCATCCTCGTCATGGAAGCGGCCCGTCGCGCCGGCTTGTCGCACATCACGTTTGCGACCCAAAGCGCCAGCGGCAAGCCATGAGCAGCAAGCGCTGATGACCGTTCAAACAACCTTAGAAACAACATTGCAAAACGCCTGGACGCGGCGCGGCCCACTGGCTTGCCTGCTGTGGCCACTGGCGCAGCTGCACGCTGGTGCCGTCGTGCTGCGGCGCTGGCTGTATCAGCAAGGTATTTTGAAATCGTGGCGCGCTGACGTGCCGGTCATCGTCATTGGCAATGTGGTCGCCGGCGGCGCGGGGAAAACCCCGCTGGTGATGGCGCTGGTCAAGCATCTGCAGGCGACTGGCAGGCAACCCGGCGTGGTCTCGCGCGGCTATGGCCGACAGGGCGACAACACCGACAGCTGCCTTGAAGTCTTGCCGCAACTGCCCGCCAGTCTGTGCGGCGATGAGCCGCTGCTGATACGGCAACGCACGGGTGCACCCGTGTTTGTGGCCCGCCGCAGAATTGACGCCGTGCGCGCCTTGCTGGCAGCGCACCCGCAAACCGACCTCATCATTTGCGACGACGGACTGCAGCACCATGCCTTACAGCGCGACCTCAACATCGCGGTCTTTGACGAACGCGGTGTCGGCAACGGCTGGTTGCTTCCCGCCGGGCCGTTGCGCGAGGCTTGGCCGCCCACAGACAGCCCCAAGCAGCGCTCAGGGCCGCAATCTGTGGCCTCCATCGACCTGCTGCTGCACACCGGACAGACCGCCGCCTTCGCCGGATTTCAGTCGCGTCGGGCACTGGCCGACAACGCCATTGCGGCCGACGGCACATTGGTTCCGCTCGACATCTTAAAGGGCGAAGCACTGGTGGCTGTGGCGGCGATTGCCAGCCCGGAGGCTTTCTTTTCAATGCTGCACCAACGCGGCCTCACGCTGGCGCATTGCATCCCGCTGCCCGACCACGACAACCTTGACGCAGCGCCGCTGTGGCAGGCAGGTCAACAAGGTATGCGCGTGTTGTGCACCGAAAAAGACGCCGTGAAACTCTTTGCACGCTACCCCGATGCAGGCCAACAGCTGCTGGCGGTACCGCTGGTGTTCACGCCTGAACCCGGCTTCATGCAGGCCTTCGACGCGCGGCTGAACGCCCTGCTTCCCCCGCTTTCCCATTGACTTCTCAATTACCATCGACACATGGACACCAAACTTCTTGAACTGCTGGTCTGCCCTGTGACCAAAGGCCCACTCACCTACAACCGCGACAAGCAAGAGCTCATCTCGCGCAGCGCACGCTTGGCTTACCCGGTGCGCGACGGCTTGCCCGTGATGCTCGAAAACGAAGCCCGCGCCTTGACCGACGAAGAGCTCTGTCTTTGATACTTGCCTGACGCGCGCATGACTTTCACCGTCCTCATCCCCGCGCGACTGGCCTCCTCGCGCCTGCCCAACAAACCACTCGCCGACATTCACAACGTACCGATGGTCGTGCGCGTGGCGCAGCGCGCCAGCTTGAGCCAGGCCGCGCGCGTGGTCGTTGCCGCCGACAGCCCTGAGATCGTCAGCGCTTGCGAAGCGCACGGTGTTGCCGCGCTACTCACCCGCACCGACCACCCCAGCGGCAGCGACCGGTTGGCAGAAGCCTGCAGCCTGCTCGGCCTCGACCCGCAAGACATCGTGGTCAACGTTCAAGGCGACGAGCCACTGATCGACCCCGCCCTGATTGACGCCGTCGCCAGCCTGCTGGGAAGCAGGGCCGACTGCGCCATGAGCACCGCTGCCCATGCCATCGACCAACTCGCCGACTTCCTGAGTCCGCATGTGGTCAAGGTCGTGCTCGACGCCCAGAACACCGCGCTGTACTTCAGCCGTGCACCGATTCCCGTCGGCCGTGACTTCGACGGTCAAGCCTGGTGGGAAAGCTCCAGCCTGCCCAAGCCCTTGCGGCACGTTGGTATTTACGGTTACCGCGTGGGGTTTTTGCAAACCTTTCCCAGCTTGCCGCAAGCACCGCTGGAACAGCTCGAATCACTCGAACAACTGCGCGCCCTGTGGCATGGCCATCGCATTGCCGTGCACATCACGCTGCGCCCGCCAGGCATAGGCGTTGACACGCCGGAAGACCTAGAGCGCGTTCGAGCCCTGCTGGCCCCTGCTTCATAGTCGTTTCAGCAGCTGGTTTGTAAGCTGCAGTCAATAGTCTGCATGCTATCCTTGGACTCAATTCAAGTGCGCCTGGTACAAGCGCGCCAGAGCCGCTATTCATAATAAATCGAGGACATCCATGAGACTGATATTGTTGGGCGCCCCCGGCGCTGGCAAAGGGACACAAGCCACCTTCATCTGCCAAAAATACAGCATTCCGCAAATCTCGACTGGCGACATGCTGCGCGCTGCCGTCAAAGCCGGAACTCAATTGGGCATAGAAGCCAAGAAAGTCATGGACTCGGGCGGTCTCGTCAGCGATGACCTGATCATCAATTTGGTGAAAGAACGCATCGCTCAACCCGATTGCGCACATGGCTTTTTGTTCGACGGCTTCCCACGCACCATTCCGCAAGCCGACGCCATGAAGGCAGCCGGCGTCAAGCTGGACTTTGTGCTGGAGATTGACGTGCCGTTTGAAGCCATCATCGAACGCATGAGCGGTCGCCGCTCACACGCGGCTTCAGGCCGCACTTACCACGTCAAATACAACCCACCGAAAGTGGAAGGCAAAGACGACGTGACAGGTGAAGCGCTGATCCAGCGCGACGACGACAAGGAAGAAACAGTTCGCAAGCGGCTGGAGGTCTACAGCGCCCAGACCCGTCCATTGGTTGACTACTACTCGCAGTGGGCCAGAGACGACTCTGCCAATGCGCCGCAATACCGCGCCATCAGCGGCATGGGCAGCGTCGACGAAATCACCAGCCGCGCCATGGGCGCCCTGAACGCTGTCGCCGTCTAAGCTTCAACGCCAACGACCGATTTAAGCAGCCCGCATCAAGGCCAACATCAACGCGATGCGGGCCTTGACCGGCGTTAAGCCCGGCGCAGCCGGCAGCGCATCGTTGGCACCGGGCAGCAAGCGGCCTTCTGCGCAACGCGTCGCCCGCACCACCTTCACGCCTTGCTGCATGGCCAGCACCAAGGCGGCTTCAAGGTCTTGATGCACCGAACCATTGCCGGTCGCGGCCACCACCAAACCCGTGACGCCTGCTTTCAGCAAGGCTCTGACGACCGTGCCATCAGCACCGGCGTAACTCATCACGATCTCAACCCGCGGCCAAGCGGTGTCGGCCAACGCGGACACCAAGGGTAGCGCTTGCCCACGCGGCCAGTCGCGCAGCAAGCGCAAACGGCCTTGCTCCACAAAACCAATCGGCCCCGCGTCACCCGCGCTGAAAGCATTCAACCGATAAGGATGGATTTTTTGCACCTCTTCAGCGCCGTAAATCGTGCCGGCACAAACGACTGTGACGCCACTGGCGCCAGTGCTTGCGGCCACCGCCAGCGCGTCAAGTAAGTTTTGGGGGCCATCTGGCACCAAAGCCGTCGAGGGACGCATGGCGCAGGTCAGCACCACTGGTTTATTGGGTGCCAGCAATGCCTGCAAAAAATACGCGGTTTCTTCCAGCGTGTCGGTACCGTGGGTGATGACGATACCCTGCACGTCATCCTGCGCTAGAAAGTGCGCCACCCGAAGTGCGAGTTTGGCCCAGACGTCAAAGCCCATGTCCTTGCTGTCGAGCTGAGCCACCTGCTCCACCACATACCGCTCGGCACCAAGCCCCTCCGTCAATGTAGGCAAAGCAGCCAATAAGTCATGCACACCGACTTGAGCAGAGGTGTAAGCCGTGTGGTCATGTGCATTCGAACCGGTGCCGGCGATGGTGCCGCCAGTGCCCAAAACCACAATTTTTTGATCGCTCACTTGAAATCCCTGAAGAACTGGATAAAAATACAGCCACTGTTGATTTAGCCAGGAGCCACGCCATGACCATTCTCGACGACATTTCACGCTTACCAGACGGCCCCAAGCTGACGGCCCGCCAGCAACAAATTCTCGAACTCATCCAAAACGCCATCTCCCGCACGGGTGCCCCGCCAACACGCGCGGAGATAGCCGCTGAACTGGGCTTCAAATCAGCCAACGCCGCCGAAGAACATCTGCAAGCCTTGGCGCGCAAAGGTGTCATTGAGCTGGTCAGCGGTACTTCCCGCGGCATTCGCCTGCGCAGTGATACCTTGCGTTCCCTCAATGAATCGCGCAACAAACAATTTTCCCTGCCTTTGCAAAGCCTGGCCCAACTCGTCTTGCCGCTGGTTGGACGGGTGGCCGCCGGCAGCCCGATTCTCGCGCAGGAACACATCGAGCAAACCTACAGCGTCGAGCCCAGCCTGTTCAAGAGCCAACCCGACTACCTGCTCAAAGTGCGCGGCATGAGCATGCGAGATATCGGCATCATCGACGGTGACCTGCTCGCTGTTCAGCAAACCAAAGAAGCGCGTAACGGTCAAATCGTGGTCGCCCGGCTGGGCGATGAAGTCACCGTCAAGCGCTTTCGGCGGACTCAAAACCTGATTGAGCTCTTGCCCGAAAACTCGGACTTCGAACCCATCATTGTCAAACCCGGTGACGCCTTCGAAATCGAAGGGCTGGCTGTTGGTCTGATACGCAACACCGTCTTGAGCTGAAGAAACTCCAACGCATCTAGCTCCCGCAGGGCATTGACGCCTGAAGGGTCAGCGCTTTATGGCCTTTCTTGCAGGCACAATATCGGGATGAATATTGTGATCCTAGACGACTACCAAGACGCAGTTCGCAAGCTTGAATGCGCGTCAAAACTCGATGCTTATCCGGCCAAGGTCTACACCAACACGGTGAGAGGGATTGGGCAGCTTTCCGTGCGTCTCAAAGATGCAGACGTGATCGTACTGATCCGCGAACGCACGCATCTGCCGCGGCAACTGATTGAAAAACTACCCAAGCTCAAACTCATTGCACAGACGGGCAAAGTAGGCGAGCACATCGACGTCGCAGCCTGTACGGAGCGCGGCATCGCTGTCGCGGAAGGGGTCGGCTCACCGACTGCCGCAGCCGAGCTGACTTGGGCGCTGATCATGACGGCGATGCGCCGCATTCCTCAATACGTCGCCAATCTCAAGCACGGTGCCTGGCAGCAGTCCGGACTGAAAACAAGCTCCATGCCGACTAACTTCGGCATCGGTTCGGTACTCAAAGGTAAAACCCTCGGTATCTGGAGCTATGGAAAAATCGGCAAACTCATTGCCGGTTATGGGCGTGCTTTTGGCATGCGCGTGCTGGTCTGGGGCCGAGACGCATCACGCGAGCAAGCTCAGGCCGACGGCTTTGAGGTCGCTGCCAGTAAAGCTGAATTTTTCGAACAATCCGACGTCTTGACTCTGCATCTGCGGCTGAACGAAGCCACGCGCGGTAATGTCACCTTAGACGACTTGTCGATGATGAAACCCACAGCCCTGATCGTCAACACCTCACGCGCCGAGTTGATCCAACCAGACGCACTGGTGGCAGCCCTCAATCGCGGTCGGCCCGGGCTGGCTGCCGTCGACGTTTTTGAGTCCGAACCCATCTTGCAAGGCCATGCCTTGCTGCGTCTCGAAAACTGCATTTGCACACCGCACATCGGCTATGTCGAGCAAGACAGCTATGAGCTGTACTTCGGGGCCGCTTTCGACAACATCGTCAACTTCATCAAGGGCACGCCAACCAACATCGTGAACCCAGGTGCACTTCAGGTTCGCAGGTAACTTCAATATGACAACAACTTTCAACACCATTGGCGTCATCGGCGCTGGCGCCATGGGCCGCGGTATTGCCCAAATTGCAGCGCAGGCCGGTAGCCAGGTCATGCTGTTCGACAAAGACCAAGCAGCCAGCAGCCGCGCCATCAACGACATTGCCGCGCAATGGGACAAGCTGGTGGCCAAAGGCCGCATCGACGCCGCGCTGGCTGAGAGCTACAAAGCCTGCTTGTCCGTCCCCACAGCACTCAGCGAATTGAGCCCGTGTGAGCTGGTGATTGAAGCCATTGTTGAGCGGCTCGACATCAAACAAGCGCTGTTTGCCGAGCTCGAATCCATCGTCTCACCGCAAGCTCTGCTCGCCACCAACACGTCGTCGCTGTCGGTCACCGCGATTGCGGCTGGTCTCAAGCACCCTGAGCGCATGGCCGGCTACCACTTCTTCAACCCGGTCCCGCTCATGAAAGTGGTTGAGGTCATCAGCGGCCTGAAAACCAGCGCTGCCACTTGCACCGCGCTGACGACCTACGCCAAGCAAATGGGCCACACACCCGTGCAAGCGCAAGACACACCCGGCTTCATCGTCAACCACGCGGGGCGCGGCTACGGCACGGAGGCGCTGCGCATTGTGGGCGAAGGCATTGCAGACTTCGCCACCATTGACCGCATCTTGAAAGACCAGGCCGGCTTCAAACTCGGGCCTTTTGAATTGATGGACCTGACCGCACTCGATGTCTCCCACCCAGTCATGGAGTCGATTTACAACCAGTACTACCAAGAGCCACGCTACCGCCCAAGCGTCATCACGGCGCAACGTTTGGCTGGCGGCTTGTTAGGTAAGAAAACGGGCGAAGGTTTTTACCGCTACGCCAACGGCGTGGCCGAGTGGCCGGCTGAAGCACCAACACCCGTGGTTGACGACATGCCGCCGGTCTGGGTCTCGCCGCGTGCCTCGCGTCGGGCTGAACTGCTGAGCCTGCTGAAAACATTGGGCGCCACCATCGAGACCGGCGCATCGCCGTCCATGAACGCTTTGACGCTGGTCGCACCGCTGGGTTTTGACATCACCACCGTCGCCGTGGTGGAGCGGCTCGACCCGGCCCGCACCATCGGCATCGACATGCTGCTGGACGACGCCCACACCAAACGCCGCGTGCTGGCCACCAACCCCGCCACCCGCGCCGACATGCGTGACGCCGCACACGCCCTGTTTGCCCGCGACGGCAAGGCCGTCAGCGTGATCCGCGACAGCGGCGGTTTTGTGACACAGCGCGTCATCGCCCACATCGTCAACATCGCCTCTGACATCTGCCAGCAAGGCATTTGCAGCCCTCAAGACTTGGAAACCGCCGTCACCCTCGGGCTCGGTTACCCGCAAGGTCCGCTGGCGTTGGGCAACCTTTGCGGCCCGACCAACATTCTGGAAGTCCTCTTCAACATGCAGACCGTTTATGGCGACACGCGCTACCGCCCTTCGCCTTGGTTGCGTCGCCGTGGTGCGATCGGTCTGAGCCTGCTGCAGGAAGAAAACTGACATGGCTGGCTCCCTTAAAAGCACCAGCGAAGGCCGCACGCTGGTTTTGACGCTGAGCAACCCGGAACACCGCAACGCGCTCAACCCCGACATGTACACGGCCGGTGTCGAAGCCCTCAACGCGGCAGAAAACAACCCGGAGATTCGCAGCGTCATCATCACCGGTGAGGGCAGTACTTTTTGCGCTGGGGGTGACCTGCAGCGGCTGCTGGCCAATCGGCAAAAAGAGCTCGAGGTACAGACCCAAAGCATCGACGCCCTGCACAGCTGGATTGACTCGATTCGCACCTTTCCCAAGCCGGTGATTGCCGCGGTTGAAGGTGCCGCTGCCGGTGCCGGGTTTTCGTTGGCCTTGGCCAGTGACTTCGTCGTTGCCGCTGACAACGCTATCTTCCTCATGGCCCACAGCAGCGTGGCGCTGTCGCCCGATGGCGGCGGCAGTTGGGCCTTGACACGCGCCCTGCCCCGCACGCTGGTCGCCCGCATGTTGATGCTCGGCGAGCGCATTCCAGCCGCCAGCCTACACGCCATGGGACTCGTCAACGAATTAGCTCCGGCGGGTGGTGCATTTGCCGCAGCGCTGCAACTGGCCGAGCAACTGAACCAACGTGCGCCCAACGTCATGGCCAGCGTCAAAGAACTCATCAACGAAGCGCAGACCAGCACACTGAGCGAACAACTCACCAGTGAGCGCCATCATTTTGTGAAGAACCTGCGCCACCGCAACGCCGGCGAAGGCATTGAAGCCTTCCTGCAAAAACGTAAAGCCAACTACCCTTGAGGCCAAAAGGAATCCGATGATCCAAGTTTATTCATGGGCCACGCCCAACGGCCACAAAGTCCACGTCATGCTTGAAGAGTGCGGCTTGCGCCTAGGCCGTGACTGGGAAGCTATTCCGGTCAACATCGGCAAGGGTGATCAGTTCAAGCCTGAATTCTTGGCCATCAGCCCGAACAACCGCATCCCCGCCATCGTTGACCCGAATGGCCCGGACGGCAAACCTATTTCGCTGTTCGAGTCGGGCGCCATCTTGCTGTACTTGGCCGCCAAAACCGGCAAGTTTTTGCCCAAGAGCGACCGCCTGAAATACCAAGTGCTGCAATGGTTGATGTTCCAGATGGGCGGCGTCGGTCCCATGCTCGGCCAGAACCATCACTTTCGGATTTACGCGCCCGAAAAAGTCGACTACGCCATCAACCGCTACACCAACGAAGCCAAGCGCCTTTATGGCGTGATGGACAAGCAACTTTCCACCAGCAAGTTCATCGCCTGCAACCAATACACCATTGCCGACATCGCGATTTTCCCGTGGCTCCGCAACTGGGCCAACCAAGGCATTGACTGGGCAGACTATCCGCACCTCAAACGCTGGTTCGACCTCATCGCTGCGCGCCCTGCTGTGCAACGCGGCGTGCAAGTCATGGCCGACCTGCGCCCGGCCACCAGGACCGCCGCAGAGCATGAAGTCTTGTTCGGCAAAGCTCAGCAAGTACGTCGCTGAGAAATAATTCAGACCAAGCTCAATAGAGCCGCTTTTAGCGCGCTATAATATGAGACTTGTCGGAGTGTGGCGCAGTCTGGTAGCGCACCTGGTTTGGGACCAGGGGGTCCAAGGTTCGAATCCTTGTACTCCGACCATTTTTTCAACAAAAAAAGCTCACTTTGTGGGCTTTTTTTGTATGTGCTGTTAAATTCAAAGTCTTGTTTTCAAGGCAGCCAGTAGCTCATCCGGATAGAGCACGAACCTTCTAAGTTCGGGGTAGGGGGTTCGAGTCCCTCCTGGCTGGCCACCCTAGCCCTCGATCCAAACTTTAAAAAACCCGATCCGCCACCGCCGGCGGCGTCCACTGGTAAAGCCAAGTCTCACTCAAGGTTTGACCCTCAATCGTTAGAAAAACCCGCAAGTCAATCGGTGCCGTGCCGGCTACAGTTGGCTTCAGGTCGAACATCACTCTATAGCCCTTGACATCCGCCAACGTCCGCGCCGAAGTCACTTCCACTTCGCCACTAGAGACGCTGATCACCGGCGTCACCTTGGCGTCAGGGCCCAGCAACTGCAGGTCGCCGCCGACAAAGTCAACCACAAAGCGCTTGGAATAGTAGCTGCGCTTTTTCCCCACCACTCCACCCACACCAGAGCGCGTTGCGACCACCGTGGCCTGCGGTGGCACCAGTGGCATCTTGCGGCCCCAGTGCAAGCGGTAGCTGAACAAATGCTCCTGTCCGGCTTGCGGTTTCTCAGCCGGATTCCAAAAGCAGACGATATTGTCAAAGGTCTCGTCCAGCGTCGGGATTTCCACCAACTGAATTGATCCTTTGCCCCAGTCGGACTTGGGTTGAACCCAAACACTGGGCCGGCGCTCATAAAACACACCGTCGTCTTGGTAGTGGTCAAAGTTACGATCGCGTTGCAGCAAACCAAAGCCACGCGGGTTTTCATCGGCATAGGCGTTGAAGCGCAGGTTTTCCGGGTTCGTCAACGGGCGCCAAATCCATTCGCCATTGCCGCGCAACATCGACAAGCCATCGGAGTCATGAATCTCAGGGCGCCAGTCGTTGGCTGCCGGCATTCGGCGGTCGTTTTCACCGTACTGAAACATGCTGGTCAGCGGCGCAATGCCCATGCGCTCAATCGTCTTACGCGGGTACAGCGCGACCTCTACGTCCATCACCTGGGTCGCCGCCGGCTCAATTTCAAAGCGGTAAGCACCGGTCACACTGGGAGAATCCAACAAGGCGTAGACCACCAGCCTGCTGCTGTCTTTGGCTGGCCTTTCCAGCCAGTAACTGACAAAATTTGGGAACTCTTCAGGTCTTTCCATACCGCAATCAATCGCCAGACCGCGCGCCGACAAGCCATATTGCCAGTCAGAACCCACGGCGCGAAAATAACTCGCCCCCAAAAACGCGGAGACATCGCGGCCCAGATCGGTATGAAAATTAAGCCGGAATCCGGCAAATCCCAAGTCGCTGGGCATTCCCTTTAAGCCGCTTTTGCCGTAGTCGAACATCTCTGGGTCGTAGGCAATCTCCTGAGCTTGGCCATTTTTTAATTCAAAAATTTTGACCGGCGACTTGAAGAACAAACCCAAGTGAAAGAACTTAGCCTGAAAGCGCAAAGCGTCACCGGCCCACAGCGCATGATCTGAACGAAAGTTAATGGCTTGGTATTGGTCCCAGTCCAGTTGGTTGACCTCGGCAGGCAGATGACTGACTGGGACACGGTACGGTTGTGCGGCCAGCGCTCTGGCAGCGCCTTTGAGGCTAGCGTAGTCAAAAGCCTGCGGCTGACCTAAAAATTTAAGGGGACTGAGCGCGGCAGCCGCAGCAAACAAAGGGGCCGCCGGGAAACCAGCCGCACCCAAGGCCGCAGAGGCCCGTAAAAAATCACGTCGTTGCACAGGCATCCTTGGTCAGTCAATCGTATTCAACCAATATAACAAAGGGCTGGTGTCGGAGCCTGCCGTGGCTGACGAAAAACAACTAAAGCAAGGGCCGTAATTCACGCGCGGCGTCGAGCAGCAGCGGCAACATGACCAAGTGCCCGGCCCCCGCCAGCGATGAACTCACCACGTTGATGGCGGCGACGGTGTGGCCTTGCATATCGCGCAGCGGCACGGCCAGTGCGTGTACGCCGAGTTCGTGCTCTTCGCTGGCTTGGCAGTAATCGTCGGCACGGGCTTTGTCGACCAGCACTTTGAGGGCGCGCGCATCTGTCGTGGTGTGTACCGTGAGCCGGGCCAAGCCGGTGGCCAGACGGGGTTTCAGCCAGGCGCTGAATTCGCCCCAGCCTTTGGCAGCCAGCAGCACGCGCCCGGTGGAGGTCGCGTGTGCCGGTAAGCGTGCACCCAAGTGCAAGCCGTAGGCCAGCACCCTCGCCTGCACAGACTTTGACTCGGTGCTTTTCCACTCTAGGCCGCTGCGACCAATGATGACGACTTCATCGCCGTCCAGCACGGCGACTGAAAACGAGGCTTGCGACTGCGCGGCCAAGCGGTTCAAAGTCGGCTGCACGGCACGCGGCAAACGCGCCGTGGCAAGGTAGCTGCCTGAAAAGCGCAGCACCTTGGCAGCCAGCCAGAAATAACCACCATCAGTTTCAAGGTAACCCAGATGCGTGAGCGTCAGCAGATGCCGACGCGCCGCCGCGCGGGTGATGCCCGCCCGCTCTGCCGCCAACGTGGCGTTCAGGCGTTGCCGCTGCGGGTCAAACGCTTCCAGCACGGCCATGCCTTTGGCCATGCCTTCGATCAGGTCTGCCTTGGCTATCGGGAAAGTGCCCGGTATTGAGCTTGTGGTGCGCGGTTTGGGGGATTCAGCCATTGCGCGATGATCGCACAATCTAGCCGATAAACGTACAAAGTTGCGGTCAACTGCTGGTGGATGGGTCGTCAGAGATTTACGCTCTAAGCTGACTTCGGAGACAAACATGAAAACACAACGGGTGCAAGTAGCGATCATTGGCGGCGGACCGGCCGGGCATTTGCTGGGGCAATTGCTGTACAAGGCGGGCATTGACGCCGTGATCATCGAACGCCAAAGCGCCGAGCATGTGCTGAGCCGGATTCGCGCGGGTGTGCTGGAGCAAGTCAGCATGGACTTGCTGGACGAAGCCGGTGTTGGCCAGCGCATGCACGCTGAAGGTTTGCTGCATGGTGGTTTTGACATGCTGTTCAAGGGCCAGCGTCACCGCATTGACATGAACCGGCTAACCGGCGGTAAGAACGTCATGGTCTATGGGCAGACAGAAGTCACCCGCGACCTGATGGATGCGCGCCAAGCGGCGGGCTTGAGCACAATTTACAACGCCAGCAAGGTGAGCGTGCATGACTTTGACACCGACAAGCCCCGCGTGCGATTTGAAAAAATGGGCGCCAACGGCCCGGAGCAACACGAGATCGCCTGCGACTTCATCGCTGGCTGTGACGGCTTTCATGGTGTGTGCCGGGCCAGCGCGCCACGCAGTGCCATCCGCGAATACGAAAAAATTTATCCCTTTGGCTGGTTGGGCGTATTGGCCGATACGCCGCCGGTGCACCACGAACTAATTTATGTGAACAGCCCACGCGGCTTTGCGCTGTGCTCTCAGCGCAGCCACACGCGCAGCCGCTATTACCTGCAAGTGCCGCTGACCGACAAGGTAGAAGACTGGTCAGACGACGCCTTTTGGGATGAGCTGCGACTGCGACTTGACCCGCAGGCGCGCGAGCAACTGGTGACCGGGCCTTCGATTGAAAAAAGCATAGCGCCGCTGCGCAGTTTTGTGACCGAGCCGATGCGCTTTGGCCGGATGTTTTTAGCCGGCGACGCCGCTCACATCGTGCCGCCGACTGGCGCTAAAGGATTGAACTTGGCGGCCACTGACGTGAAGTATTTATCGAGCGCCTTGATCGAGTTTTACCAAGAGAAAAGCAATGCTGGCATCGACAGTTATTCAGAGCGCTGTCTGCGCAGAGTTTGGCGTGCGGAGCGTTTTTCGTGGTGGTTCACCAGCTTGATGCATCGCTTTCCGGAGAACGGTGAGATCGGCCAAAAGCTGCAAGAAGCCGAACTCGACTACATCGTGAACTCCGAAGCCGGCGCCTTGTCGGTGGCTGAAAACTACGTGGGACTGCCGCTGAATTTTGGGGAGCAGTGAATAGCTGTTAATAGTGCGCGGCTTGCTGTAAATTGCGGGCTATGACACAAGCCAAACGCCAATCGCCAGTTCAAGCCCCTGCCCTGAAAATTCCACAAGTCCTGAAGGGCGTTCGACTGCTCAGCTTGGCCTTGAATTTACCCGGCCCCGCAGCGTTGATGCGCTGCCAGCAGATGGGCGCACGCTGTGTCAAGTTGGAGCCGCCGAGTGGCGACCCGATGCAGCGTTACAGCCCGACCGCTTATGCGCAA
This sequence comes from Comamonadaceae bacterium, assembly GCA_947450765.1. Lineage (GTDB taxonomy): Bacteria > Pseudomonadota > Gammaproteobacteria > Burkholderiales > Burkholderiaceae_C > Polaromonas. The sequence goes on from CANFXC010000050.1 coordinate 15,902, forward strand.
TTGCAGAGCGGCATCAAGGTTATCAAGGCCGATTTGAAGACTGAGGCAGGACAAAAAACCCTGCACCGCGAACTTGCCAAAACCGATGTGCTGATCACCTCGTTCCGGCCGTCTGCAATCGAAAAACTCGGCTTGGGCTGGAAGAGTTTGCACCGTCTTTACCCTGCCCTGTCGCAGGTGGCCATCGTCGGCAGCCCCGGGGCACGCGCCGAAGAACCCGGCCACGACCTGACTTACGTGGCTGACAGCGGCTTGGTCACGGGGCTTGAGTTACCCGCGACGCTGTACGCCGACATGGGCGGTTCCTTGACAGCCAGCGAGGCGGTGTTGCAAGCGGTTCTGGCGCAACGCGCTAGCGGCAAAGGCATTCGCTTGGAAATCGCGCTGTCTAGCGCCGCACAATACATCGCGCTGCCCCGGCAATGGGGGTTGACGCAGCCCAGTGGTTTTGTGGGTGGCGCACATGCCGGTTACCGCGTGTATGCGTGCAAGGATGGCCGTGTGGCGGTGGCGGCCTTGGAGCCGCATTTTGCCGCGGCGCTGTGTGCAGCAGCGGGCTTGCCCGCGTCCGATGTGGCGAGTCTGCAAACTCAGGGCGCGCGCGACGGCATAGCCCGGTTTTTGAAGAAGCAGACGCGCCAACAACTGGATGCGCTGGCGGCAGAAAAAGACATTCCGCTACACACGATGGCCTGAACAGGCCTGGCTAGTTTGTCGGTCAGCCGGTCAATTCTGCCAGCTGCGCTTTCAAGGCCGCATTTTCTGCGCTGAGCGTGGTGATGGTTTGCTTCAAACGCGCAATCACGCCCGCAGGCGAATCGGGTTCGCTGCGCTCAACGGCCCGGCTTTCGCGGACTTGGCGGGCGGCTTGCTGCAGCTCTTTTTTACCGCCTGCCGCAGCAGCCACTTGCTCTGCAACGGGCAGCGACGCCACGTTGGCAGCAGCGGTGATTGAAATGGAACCCGACTTGACAGCGGCCACCAGCTCGGGTGCGGCTGTCTGCTGAATCTTTTTAATATGACTCAAGGTGCTGCTGCTGAGGCGGGCAGCTTTGGCTGTGGCGTCGCTGGTGGTCATGGCTTCAACATGATTGCTGGCAGCACTGGAACTGGTCGCGGCGGCAGCTGACTCAGACGTTGACGCCTCCGCCGCTGACGGTACGCTGTCAGTCAAGATGTCTTTTCTGCGCAGGGCCAGCACGCCACGTTGGAAATCAGACAGGCTGCGCCGGCCCAAGTGTTGGTCAATCATCCACAGGTGAACGTCGTCCATGGACTTGAACTGGGTGTTTTGCACGGTATTGAAAGCAATGCCGAGACGGCTGCAAATGCCGTAGCGATTGTGACCGTCCACCAGCACGTCGCCCCACAACACCAAGGCGTCGCGGCAGCCTTCAGCCAGCAGGCTGCGTTCAAGTGCCTCGTGCTCGTGAGGGGTCAAGGGGTCAATATACGCGCGCAGTTCTTCGCTGACAGTGATGTTCATAGATCGCCATGTTGGTGGTGCAAACCGGCTGGTTTGCTTGAATTAGCGCGGTTTACGAGAGGGCTTGAGGCCCGCGGGCTTGGCCGAGCCGTTGTCACGCGGCGGCAAACCGGTGTGCTGGGTCAGCAGGCGGCCTTTGACTGGCGCGGCAGATTTCAACGCGACAGTGGTCGAGTTTTTCTTGCGTGCGCTTGTGTAGCCGCCATCGGTCAGCGGCTGGTAGGTCGGAATCAAATGGTGCTTGCCATTGCCGATCATGTCAGACCGACCCATGGTCTTGAGCGCTTCGCGCAGCAACGGCCAGTTGTTGGCGTCGTGGTAGCGCAAGAAGGCTTTGTGCAAGCGGCGGCGTTTGTCGCCGCGCACGATGTCCACGGTCTCGCTGTCGCGCGTGATCTTGCGCAGCGGATTGCGGTTGGTGTGGTACATCGTCGTCGCCGTGGCCATGGGCGATGGATAAAAAGTCTGCACCTGGTCGGCCCTGAAACCGCTTTTCTTCAGCCAGATGGCCAAGTTCATCATGTCTTCGTCGCTGGTGCCCGGATGGGCGGCGATGAAGTAAGGAATCAAAAACTGCTTCTTACCGGCTTCAAGCGAGTACTTCTCGAACATCTGCTTGAACTTGTCATAGCTGCCAATGCCGGGTTTCATCATCTTGGTGAGCGGGCCCTGCTCGGTGTGCTCGGGCGCGATCTTCAGGTAACCACCGACGTGGTGCGTCACCAGTTCTTTGACGTACTCAGGGCTTTGCACCGCGAGGTCATAGCGCAGGCCGGAGCTGATGAGAATTTTCTTGATGCCCTTGAGCGCGCGGGCCCGGCGGTACATCTTGATCAAGGGCGCGTGGTCGGTGTTCAGGTTCGAGCAGATGCCGGGGTAAACA
>CANFXC010000051.1 GCA_947450765.1 Comamonadaceae bacterium
AGTCGACCATGTACTTGAAGTACTCGACATGGCCGCCTTGGTAAGAGCTGATGGCGATGCCTTGCGCGTCTTCTTGCAGGGCTGCGGTGACGACTTCGTCCACGCTGCGGTTGTGGCCCAGGTGGATCACTTCGGCGCCCATGCCTTGCAAGATGCGCCGCATGATGTTGATGGCCGCGTCATGCCCGTCAAACAGCGAGGCTGCGGTGACAAAGCGCACTTTGTGCGTGGGGCGGTAACTGGCTAGGGCTTGGTAGTCGGCGTAAAGATCGGTCATCTCGCTGTCTCCGGGAAGGTCGTCGTGTGAAGCCCGCAAGGATGGTTCAGGCGGGCTCAGTTGACGTTAACGTCAACGTCAACCGCGATATTAGCGGCTTTCTCGCCCCAAATGAAAAAGGGGCGCTTGCGCGCCCCGTAAAAAGTATGTTGTGGACGCAGCGCTTTATTTGTAAAGCGTTTCAGGCAGCCACATGCCGATGGCCGGGAACTGGTACAGCATGACGATGGCCAGCACCTGGATGCCCATGAACGGCAGCATGCCCAGAAAAATCTGGTTCAAGGTCACGTGCTTCGGGGCCACCCCTTTCAGGTAGAACGCGGCCATGGCTACCGGCGGGCTCAGGAAGGCTGTTTGCAGGTTGAGTGCCACCAGCAAGCCGAAAAACAGTGGATCAACCCCAAAATTGTCCAGCAGCGGAATGAAAATCGGCATGAAAATCACGATGATCTCTGTCCATTCCAGCGGCCAGCCCAGCAGGAAAATAATCACTTGGCTCATGATCAGAAACTGCGTGGTGCTCAAGTCCATGCTGAGCACCCATTCTTCCACCAGATTCTGTCCGCCGAGCAGTGCAAACGCCGCTGAAAAGATCGCCGAGCCCACGAACAACCAACAGACCATGGCTGAGGTTTTAGCGGTCAAAAACACCGCTTCTTGCAAGACCCGCATGGTCAGCCGCCTGTAGGCCACGGCCAGTACGAAGCCACCTAAGGCACCCATGGCGGCGGCTTCAGTCGGCGTCGCCAGTCCCATCACGATCGAGCCCAGCACCGAAATGATCAGAATCATCAGCGGGAAAAATGACGACAGGAGCATCTTGAAAATCTCAAGTCGTGCAAAACTCAAGAACAAATAAAACAGCGAAACCAGCGCACCCAAAATGGCAAAACAGACCCACCACCAAGTGGGTGCGGCGCGCGTGGTGGCGGCCTCTGCCTCAGCGGGCTCCGGGCTGGCAACACTGGCTGCAGCAGGTGGCGCAATGGACTGCTCTGCGCCGGGTGGGTCTTGCAGTCCGGATGCTGTCGGTTCTGGCAGTCCGCCGTCGTCGGTTGGGGGCGCCTGCAAGCCACCGCTGTCTTCCTCGGTACTTGGCTCATAACTGGACGAACCTATGGGTTGAATGTCATACACGGGGATCGCGTCCACCGTGGTAACGGCACGAAAGCTGCTGACGGCAATGATCAAGAAAATCAGGCCGGGCAGCACCACCACGCTGAGTTGGCGCAAGATGTGGCTCACAGGCACTGCGGCATTGCGCCTGCCTTTGAGCGCCCCCACCAGCTGCGTCAAGGCGTGGCTGGCCGTGTCTGTCGTCAGTTGTTGCGTCAGCGGTGGTAGCGGAACAATCCGGTCTGCAGCCGACAAAGGTGGCGCCCAAGCAGGTTTGAGCTTGGCGATGATCACCACGTACACAATGTACATACCGGTCAGCATCAGGCCGGGAAAAAAAGCCCCCGCATATAACTGCACCACCGAAACGCCGGCGGTAGCGCCATAGACAATCAGCAGCACTGAGGGTGGAATCAAAATACCCAGACAACCACCCGCCGTGATGGCGCCAGCAGCCAGTGGCACGCTGTAACCAGCACGCAGCATGGCCGGCAACGCCAGCAGGCCCATCAGTGTGACCACGGCACCTACGATGCCGGTGGCCGTCGCGAAAATCGCGCATGTCACCAAGGTGGCAACCGCCAGTGAACCCGGAATCCTGGCCATCGCCAGATGCAAACTTTTGAACAGCTTTTCGATCAGGTTGGCACGCTCGACCAGATAGCCCATGAAGACAAACAAGGGAATGGCGATCAGCACATCGCTGGCCATGGTCTTGTAGGCCGACTGAACCATCAAATCCAGCGTTTTGATGACGCTTTGGTCGTAGGCCATCCACGAAAAAATCATGCCCATGCCCATCAGCGTGAACGCTGTCGGAAAGCCCAGCATGATGGCAGTCACCACCAGTGACAGCATCAACAGACCGAGGTGGCCGTTGGTGATTTTTTCAACACTGAGCAACATGTAAAGTGCGCCCATCACCACCAGTGACATGAAGACCAAGCCAAACCAGAGTTCTTTGCGGATCTTCATTTGCGCTCTCCTTGAAGTTCCAGTTCGCGCTCAAGCGCGGCCATGTCTTCGTCTTTCACATGCACCATGGCTTTTAGTTTTTCAACGTCAACTTCTTCGACATCACCATCGCGGGCGGCCCAAGCGCCCGTTCGTATGCACAAAATACAGCGGATGATTTCAACCACGCCTTGCAGCAGCAGCAGGGCGCCAGACAACGGGATGATGAATTTGAAGGGGTAGAGCGGCAGTGCATCGGCAGAAAAAGTCTGCTCGTTGATAGCCAGCGACTCATGAAAGTAAACCCAGCCGGCCCAAGTTAGCGCAAAGACGCCAGGTAGAAAAAACACAAGGTACAGCGTCAAGTCAATCACCGCTTGCGTGCGGGGTTGTAAGAAGCCGTAAAGCACATCGCCCCGGACGTGCCCGTTTTTGCTCAAGGTGTAAGCCCCGGCGGTCATGAAAAGTGTCCCGTACAGCATGATCTGGGCGTCGAGCACCCAGGCGTGTGGTCGGTTCAACGCATAGCGACAAAAAACTTCCCACGCAATGAGTAGCGTCAAAACGACCACGCTCCAGGCAAAAGCCTTGCCAATCCAGGTGGAAAAACGGTCCACGCTCAGTAAAAATGACTGCATTGAAACTCCTGACATGGCGCACTGGCGACGGACAAAAAACAAGGGAGCACCAGACCGGTGCCCCCTTTCAGTTCACTGTGGGTTCAAAAATTCACTCAGGTTTTTTTGGCGTTTTTACCGAAGTAATGGTTGAACGCCATCTTGAAGTCCACCGAGTAATCGTTCTGCCATTGGCCGGCACGTTGTGCAAAGGCTTTTTGCGAGTCCAGCACTTTTTTGAACATGGGGTTTTCTGCCGATTTTTTGGTAATTGTTTTGTCCCAAGCGACAAGCTGCGCGCGCAGCACGGCGTCGGGTGTTTTGTAAAAGTTGATCCCTTGTTTTTTTAGCGCAAGGTAGTCTTCAGAGTTGCGCTGAATCGCTTTCCAGCTCATGTCTGCGCTGGCTGCTTGCACCGCGTAGTCAATGATGGATTTCAATTCAGTCGGCAAGCCGGCGAGCTTGGTCCGGTTGAACAAAATTTCGAATTGCTCGCCGCTTTGGTGAAAGCTTTGCAGCATGCAGTTTTTGGCGACGTCCGGGAAGCCCAGAATCCGGTCGCTGGAAGCGTTGTTGAACTCGGCTGCATCAATCAGGCCGCGATCCAGTGCAGGGACAATTTCGCCGCCGGGCAGCGGGTTCACGGCGGTGCCCATCTCCGTGAAGATGTCGACCGCCAAGCCGACGGTTCGGAACTTCAGGCCTTTCATGTCTTCGACGCGGGCCACCGGTTTTTTGAACCAGCCCAGCGGCTGCGTTGGCATCGGACCGTAAAGGTAAGACACCACGTCAAGATTCAGGCTTTTGTAGATTTCGTCGACCAGCGCCTTGCCGCCACCATAGTTGTGCCAAGCCAGCACCATGTTGGCGTCCATGCCGTAGGCCGGACCGGAGCCCCACAACGCCAAAGCCGTGTTCTTGCCATACCAGTAAGCGATCACGCCATGGCCGCCATCCAGGGTGCCTTTGCTGACCGCGTCCAGCAGCTGGAAGGCCGGCACAACGGCACCGGCGGGCAGCACTTCAATTTTGAGTTTGCCGCTGGCCATGGCGTTGACTTTGCCGGCGAAGTCGGTCGCATACTCGTGAAAAATGTCTTTGGCCGGCCAAGTGCTCTGAAAGCGCAGCGTGGCGGTGGTTTGTGCTGTGGCCAGCATCGGGGCCGCCATGGCGCCCGCACCTGCGGCGATGGCCGCACCCTTGAGGAGGCCGCGGCGGCGAGATCTTTTGTATTCAATCATTCAGTTATCTCCAGTTTAATAATAGCTATTTGGTTTTATTTTGTAGTTATTAACGAATAGTCTCTTGTTGCGAAGTAGGAAGAAAGAGGGTTTTTACCGATGGATTTAAATTGATTCGATTTATTTGAGGCCAAGGTGTCGTCCGCTCACCGATTCGGCAAAATACGTCGTCATGAACCATCGAAACACCTTTGCAGCAATTCCGGCCACTGGCTACGCTGGCGACGTCTCGCCCGAACTCGCTTGGCAATGGGTTCAATCGGGTGAGGCGGTCTTGGTCGACGTGCGCAGCGACGCCGAGCGTGAGTGGGTCGGCTTTGTGCCGGGTGCCGTTTCGCTGGCTTGGAAGCAATGGCCTGGCATGGCCCTGAATACTGGTTTCGACGCGGCCATTCAAGCGGCCGTGCCGACTGGAAAAAAAGCGGTTTTGCTGTGTCGCAGCGGCGTTCGCTCCATCGCCGCCGCCAAGCGCGCGACCGAACTCGGGCTGCAGGCGTACAACATTCTGGAAGGCTTTGAAGGTGACGCCGACCCGGAGGGTCACCGAGGTCTGCTGGCGGGCTGGCGTCAACGTGGTTTACCTTGGCGGCAAAACTGAGACACGTCGCAAGTTCTGGTCGGCGGCATGAAAGTGTTCATAATCCAGCCCAATGACTTTTTTAGCGCTTGACGTGGGGAATACCCGCCTTAAATGGGCTTGCTACGAGGCTCCCGTGTCGGGCGCGCGCTTGTTGGCGCACGGGGCAGTTTTTTTAGAAAATATCGACAAACTCGCCGACGAGGAGTTTAGGAATTTGCCGGCGCCAGACCACATATTGGGTTGCATCGTGGCTGGGGACGCCGTCAAACGCCGCGTCGCCGAACAGCTGGAGCAGTGGGACGCGTTGCCGCGCTGGGTCGTCTCAACCGCGCAAGAATGCGGCGTCAGCAACGGTTACGACCATCCGGCCCGGCTGGGTGCCGACCGCTGGGTCGCCATGATAGGCGCGCGCCACCGGCTGCTGGCGCGCGGCCTGAAAAAGCCTTGCATCGTGGTCATGGTCGGCACCGCTGTCACGGTCGAAGCGATCGACGGTCAGGGTAATTTTTTGGGCGGCATTATTTTGCCTGGCCACGGTATCATGTTGCGCGCACTGGAGTCCGGCACGGCCGGTTTGCATGTGCCCACCGGGGACGTCATTGATTTTCCTGTCAACACCAGCGACGCACTCACCAGTGGCGGCACTTTCGCCATTGCAGGGGCCGTTCAACGCATGGTCGACAACTTGACGCGCCATTGCGGCGAAGCGCCTGTTTGCATGATGACCGGTGGCGCAGGCTGGAAAATGGCACCCAGCATGACCGGGCATTTTGAGTTGGTCGACAGCCTTATTTTTGACGGCCTGCTGGAGATCGCCTCACAGCGTTTCGCTACCACCTGAGTGCGTCGGCTCAGCCAGTTGGACCGGTTGTGCCAGCAGCGTGTCGAGGTTCTTCAGAATCTCGCTTTCAATGCGGTCTTTGAAGGCGCCCAGTAAAAAACCCAGGCGCGCATCAATTTCAAACTTGTCTGGGCTGACCTTCAGCGTGCCACTCACGCCTGAGCGCGTGAAGCTGACTTGATCGCTTTCCACGCCATTGTCATAAGTGCAGCGCATGTCGAACTTTTCCTCGGCCTGCTGTACCCACAGGGCTGCTGTCTTGCGCGCGTCGGCCAAGTCCATGCGGTGCTCGCGTTCAATATGAATATCGGCCATTGATTTATGTTCCTGTCGCTCGGTCTGTGTCTCCGGGAGTGCGGAGTGCGGGTGAAAGCGGTATTTTGTCAGACCCGCTCAGAAATTTCGATCAGGTTCAAGTCCGGGTCGCGCACATACACCGAACGAATTTTGCCGGTAGCGCCCGTGCGCAGCACCGGCCCTTCGATGACCGGCCAGGGCGCTTTTGGTTCAAACGCCGAGCCTTTGACATGCAGGTTGATCTTTTGCTGCCCGAACTTGAAGGCTTGACGTGTCACAGGCGGTGTCCCGCCGATGAAACTTTCCAGCGTCATGCCCAGTACCCGTGTGTAAAAGTCCAGGCAGGTGGTTTCGTTGCTGGTGGTCAGAACCAAGTGGTCGAGGTGGTCAATCATGTGGACAAGTTGTGGGTTGAGATTTTTGAGAATCCGGTTTTATACCGCACGCGGCCTTCACATGCGCCCGTCACTGCGAGCGAAGCGCGGCAGTCCATCACCGAGCACCGCCTAGATGGATGGCCGCGCTGCGCTCGCCATGACGAGGCCGTGGATGGATGGCCGCGCTGCGCTCTGTTCTAACTCGTCAGTTATGCTCTTCAAAATCTCATCTGCCCGACTTACACACATGTTGCCCATGCCCGGCCTTTTCAAGTTAATGCGCCCGCACCAGTGGCTCAAAAACGTTTTTGTTTTTGCCGGCCTGCTGTTCAGTGAAAACTGGCGAAATCCTGCGCTCATCTATCAAGTGCTGTTCGCCTTTGCGGCGTTTTGTTGCGTGTCCAGCATGGTTTATATCGTCAATGACTGGCTCGATCGCCATGCCGATGCCGAGCACCCCAGCAAGCGTTTTCGACCGCTCGCCAGTGGGCAGGTGACGCTGCCGCAAGCTGCCGTGCTGGGGCTGGTTTTGCTGGCAGCCGGCGTCTGGCTGGCTGTTGGCAACAAGGTGTTGCTGATACTGCTGGCCCTGTACATCGGGCTCAATGTGGCTTACTCCTTGCGGCTCAAACGCGTCCCGGTGGTCGACGTTGGCGTGATTGCCTCGGGCTTCATGATCCGCTTGCTGGCCGGCACGCTGGCGGTGGGCATTGCGCCGTCGCGCTGGTTGCTGCTCACGGGCTTGTTTGTGGCGCTGTTTTTGGGCTTTTCCAAACGCAAGGCTGAGACTTTTCATGATGTGGCCAGTCAGCGCGCCGTACTGGCAGATTACCCGCCGGCGCTACTCGACAGCTTCATGGCCGTGACCATGACCGCCACCATCATCACCTACAGTTTGTTTGCCACCAGCCCCGAGGCACAGGGCCTGCACGGTGAACGCCTGATTTACACCGTGCCCTTTGTCATCTTCGGTTTGCTGCGCTACGCCTACCAAGTGCACCGCGGCAAGGGCGAAGACGTGGCGCGTGATTTGATGCGCGACCCGTGGACCTTGGCTGCCGGCGTGGCTTGGTTGTTGGTGTTTTTTGGATTTATCTGGTGAGCCCATCGCGGGCTGAACAGCCGGCACCGCGCCTGTCCATCAAAAAACTCTTGCTGGTGCTGGGGCTGGTTGCCACCGCCTACGCCGCTGCACTGGCTTTTTTGGGCGAGGCGTCGCCTGCCGCTGCGCTGACAGGCTTGTTGTCCTTCACCGGGCTGGCCGCCGCCGCGCTGTGTCTGCTGAACTACCTGCTGCGCGGCTTGCGCTGGCGGGGCTGGATGGCGCGTTATCAGCGCCCGCTAGGCGTGCTGGAGGGTTTGCGTCTGTATGTTGCCGGTTACGCCCTCACGCCAACGCCCGGCAATGTGGGCGAGGCAGTGCGCGGTCTGTGGCTGGTGCACCAACCGCTGGGCACGGCGCAAAGTCTGGCGATTTTTGGCGCTGAACGCTTGGCCGATTTACTCTGCCTCTTGCTCATGGCCTTGCCCGCGCTGGGCTGGCTGTGGTGGCACAGCACTCAGGGTGTGACAGCTTTGGGGCTTGGCTTTTGGGGCTGGAGCGCGGGCTTGCTGGCCGTGGCTGTGGTGGGCGTGCTGGCGGTTTTTGTGGCTGCTCGCCTATCGTGGCTGCGTGAGGCCTGGCATTGCCTAGCCCATCAGCCCTGGCGCTGGCTGGCACTGACGCTGGCGGCTTGGACCGCACAAGGCTTGGCGGTGGTGTTGCTCTGCCGGGCTGCTGGTCTGGACCTCTCAGCGTGGCTGGCCGCCGGTTTTTATGCGTTGGCCATGGTCGGCGGCGCGCTGTCCGCCTTGCCCGCCGGGCTGGGTGGTACCGAAGCCGTGTTGGTGGCCTTGCTGGTCGGGCAGGGCGCAGCCGTCGGCACGGCCGTGGCGCTGACCGTGTTGGTGCGCTTGCTGACACTTTGGCTGGCCGTGGCGTTGGGCTTGTTGGCTCTGCTTTACAGTGTGGCCATTCGCAAAGACATCCGCTTTTAACTTCCAGTCATGAACTCCACTCCTGTTGCCGCGCCGTCCGGCCTTCTACTCCCAGCCCAAGAAGAATTGAACGGCGGCTTGATGCGCTGGCTGCTCGCCGTCGGGCTGGCTTCGCTGGCTTTACGGCTGTGGATTTCGGTGGTTTTCCCCATCACCGGGGACGAGGCTTTTTTCTATTGGTGGGGCGTCTACAAAGACTGGGGCTACTACGACCACCCGCCGATGGTCGGCTGGCTGATCGGCCTCATGCGCGATGTCTTTGGCGACTCGCTCTGGGCCATTCGCCTGCCGGTGGTGTTGCTGCCGCTGGCTTTGGGTGCCGTGTTGGGTTGGGCGTTGCAGCCGGTGGCCGGGCAACGCGCTGGCTGGGCTGTGCTGTTCTTCTGGCTGGCCCCCATCAACTGGCTCAACGTGCTCATCACCACCGACACGCCTTTGATGTTCTGGTCGATGCTGTCGGTGGCCGTCATGCTGCGCGCGGAACTCCGGCCGCGGCTGGACGCAGCTGCGCGCGGCCTTTACGCGCTGTCGGGTGTTTTTCTGGGTTGCGCGTTTTTGTCCAAGTATTTTTCCGTGGTGCTCGGGTTGACGTATTTGGTCTACTTCGCGTTCTATCGGCGCGAGCGCTGGCAGGGCTTGTTGCTGGTGGTGCTGTGCGCCTTGCCCGGCCCCGCCATCAACATCGCCTGGAATATGGACCACGGCTGGTCGAACATCATGTTCAACGTCTTCAACCGCAACGAAGACGATCACTTTGAGCTGCGCAAACCCTTTATGTACCTCGGCATGATGCTGTACCTCGCCAGCCCGGCGGCGGTCTGGCTTGGTTGGAAGCACCGGCAAGCGCTGCGCAGCACCGCCGTGCAGCACCGGCTGCTGACTTGTCTGGTGCTGGTGCCACTGGCCTTTTTTGCACTGCTGTCGTTCAAGAAAGTCATCGGCCTGCATTGGGTGCTGTCGTTTTACCCCTTCGGTTTTGCGCTGCTGGCGCTGGCCCTGCCAGCTGAACGACTCAAAGCCTGCGCCCTCGGTTTGGCTCTGTTCGCCGGTTTGCATGTGCTGGTGGTCACCGGCATCGGCATGAGCTCCCCCGCTGACTGGAAAAAAACCGCGCTCTACCCCAGCATCGTGCGCAGCTTTGATGCGCAAGAGATCTTGAAACAAGTGGACGCGCCGGGCGTTGTGATCATGGCCGACGCCTACACGCCGGCCTCTATTTATGGGTTTGAGCTGCGTCGCTACGTGCCGGTGTTTGGCCCGGGCCGCTTTCATGCTCGGCAAGACGACATGCTAGTCGACTTCTCGTTGTACCAAGGCAAGACTGTTCGCATCATCCACGCTGGCCCGCCGGACTTGGCCAACTACCGGCCCTACTTTGACTCGGTTGATGTCCGCCCGATCGAACAAAGCGGTGTGACGTTTTACGTCGTTGAAGGGCAGGGCTTTAACTTCCCGGCCTACCGCGACGGCGTTCTGGCGACGATCTTCAAGCGTTACTACAACATTCCCACATGGCTTCCGATGACCGGTTGTCCGTTCTGCGAGCGCTATTGCGGCCAGGTTCGATGCCCACGCTAGACACGCCCGACCAGCAAGACCATCACGATCTTTGTGTGGCGGCGTTTGACTTCGACGGCACGCTCACGCACGGCGACACTTTGCTGCCTTTTTTAGCGACGGCGCTGGGCTGGCCGCGTTTTGCGTGGGCGCTGCTGCGCAGTAGTCCGTGGTTGGTCGGCCATGCGCTGCGGCTGGTGCGCAACGACATCGCCAAAGCGCACTTGTTCAAGGCGGCGCTGCAAGGCGTGCTCATGGTTGATGTGCAGCGTTGGGCCGACCGCTGGTCCCGCGAACAATTGCCACGGCAGTTGCGGGGCGCTGAAGACCCGACGATGGCCCGGCTCGCCTGGCATCGGGCGGCGGGACACTGCTGCGTCATGGTCAGCGCCTCACCTGATATTTACCTTGAGCGTGCGGCAGCGGTTTTAGGCTTTGATGGCTTGGTCTGCACGCAGATGGACATTGAACTTAAACATCTCGAACGGAAGGAGCAGGGCTTGCAGGTTGCAGAACTGCTCACCGGCCGCATGAAAACCCCCAACTGCTACGGCGAACAAAAAGTCATTCGCTTGCAAGCCTGGCTGGCCGAGCGCTATGAGACTGCGGCATTGGCCGGCATGACGCTTTACGCCTACGGCGACACATCGGGCGACAAACCGATGCTGCGCATAGCGCAACAGGCTTGGTATCGCGGCAAGCCGTTCGCAGATTGATTGCCACGCTGCGCTCGCAATGACGATTTTAAAAAGCACTCGCAATGACGATCTTAAAGCGTTGAAATGACGAACTCGGTCGCTGTTCGCTAAAAAGCCCCGACGCTGCGAGTTAAAACCCCCGTCACTGCGAGCGAAGCGCGGCAGTCCATCCCCACTCCCCGAATCCCTCAGTTCTGCAGTTCCACCCGCGCCAGCGCCACGGCCAGCCGGTCCAGTGAGTCTTGGGGCTTGCTGGCCACGGCTTGTTGGTAAAGCTTCGTCGCCTCTTTGATTTTCTTTTCGCCTTCAAGCATGACCAGCCCGTTGGCGTAGTCGATCAAGCCTACGGGTGAGTCGGGGTTGAGTTGCAGTGCCTGCTTGAACAGCGCCAGGCCGGTTTCTTTTTTTGCGCCGTAGGCCATGCCAGCAATCAGCGCGCCGACTTTGTCAATCACCTCCGCATGAAAAGTCGCCAACGCCAAGTGCGCATCGGCGTGCGCGGGGCAGAGTTCTATCGTGCGATTCAAGGCCTCTTTGACCTTGTTGCCCAATCCCTGCGCCATGCTTTTTGTCACGCTGATGGCCTGGCCATATTGGCTCAGCGCGTAGGCCTGCCAAAAATAGGCATTTGGGTTGCCGGGCACAAGCGCCTGCTGAACCTGCGCCCTGTCGGCGACTTCCAAAAACAAATCGAGCTTGGTTTTTTCGCGCTTTTCGAGAAAGCGCGCGTACACGCTGGTGGCCTTGTTGGCGACGGTCACGCCATCGGTTCCGGCCTTCAGGCCCGCCTCAGCGGCTTGTTGAAAGTCACCGTTGTGAAACAGCACCCAGGCCTGCAGAACGTCTTCATTGGCGGGCATCGGCTCGGCATCACAGCGGTGCAGCCGCGGCCAGTTTTTTTGCAGGCTGGCCGCGTCAAATTGCACGCTATCGGCACTCAAAAACGGGCTCCAAGTGGCCATGGGTTTGTCTCCTGCAATCACTTCTTATATTTTCAGCCCTGAGTGTGTCACGTTTATCGCTGTCGGCGCAGCGCTGCTGTACGCCGTCACCAGCGCCTGCAAATGCAGCCGCTGGCTTGGCTCAAGGTAAGGAATCAGCAGGTTCAACACGTGGTGCGCACCGCGCAACAAGGCCAGTTGTGCGTGCTCGGGTTCAAGCGCGTGGCGCGGGTCGCGCACATACTCAAAGCTCAGCCAGTAGGTCAGCACCACCACCATGCTGGTGGCTGTGGGTTCGGCCTCATGCGCGTCCATGGTCATCGCCTGGTGCCGCACCATGCTGTTCAGCAGCGCCTTGACGGAGCGGGTTTTATGCTCGATGACCCGCTGGAAATGGGTCTCCAGCTTGCGGTTCTTGCTCAGCAAGTCATTCAGGTCACGGTATAAAAACCGGTACTGCCAAATCAATTCAAACAGCGAGTGCATGAAGAACCAGGCGTCTTCCACATCGCGCACACCTTCGCCAGCGCCCAGCAACTCATTCAGAGCCACTTCGTAACGCTCTAGCAGCGAGTTGATCAGCTCATCTTTGGCGGGGTAGTGGTAGTAAAGGTTGCCCGGGCTGATGCCGAGCTCCGCCGAAATCAGGGTGGTCGAGACGTTGGGTTCGCCAAAGCGGTTGAACAGCTCCAGCGTCACCTCCAGAATGCGCTCCGCAGTGCGGCGCGGCGCTTTTTTCGCCATCTGCTTGCCCTCTTGTCTCTTTTGTCTCTTTTATTTGGAGCCACTCTACCTCAGGTGCCGGCGCTGGGTAAGTAGGGAAGGCCAGTAGCGGGTCAGGTGGTGGGCGTTTTTTTAACTGTCCTGACTGGTTTTACCGACTTGGCGCCACCTTCCAGCGTCGCCACTTTTTTCTTCAGCGCGGCGACTTCCGCCTTCAGCGCCTCAAACTCCTGCAGGGCCGGCACACCCAAATGCTTCAGCGCCTTGTCTACGCGCTCTTCAAAAATGGTTTCCAGCTTGTCCCACGGTTGGGCCGCTTTGGCGCTCAAGGTCGACACGCTCAGGTTCGATGCCTCGGCCAAGCTGCGCAGCTTGCTCGTCGCCTCTGCCAGTTTTTCTTCAGCGGCCACCTTGGTTTGGCGCTGCAGGTCCAGGCCCTCCTTCACCAAACCCTGAAACACCTTGCTGCCTTCTTCTTGCGCTTTGGCGAAAGCTCCCAAGCCGGCCAGCCAGATTTGTTGTGCGGACTCCTGAACCAGCCCGCTGGCGGGGTTGGGTGTTGGGCCGGAAGTGGCAGGTTTTTTGGTGGACATAGCTCGGGCTCCTAGCCTGAATCGTGAAGAAATAATTTCAATACTAGTACGCCAAGGCCGCCATTGTGTAGACAGTGCTGTCTAAAAAGCCCTGATGAACTATTGCCATCCGTGAAACTACTTGTGGGTGCCCGCAGGTTTAAGCCTATCATTAGAGGATGACCTCACTGACCAGCCAGCACTCTCAGACCTACCTCCGGTTCTTAAATCTCGTGAAAGCTGTGCACACACTGCCGGATTTTCCCAAGCTGGACCCCGTTGAAGAGCGTCTCTTGCACCTGTTTGCCACCATCTGGCATGCCGAGCAAAAGATCACGGTGCTGCAGGCCATGGCCATTTATGACGACGTGTCCTCCACCACGGCCCACCGCCGGCTCAAGTCCTTGCGCAAAAAAGGCGTCATCACCCTGGTCTCCGACGAGATCGACACCCGCATCAAGTACGTCATGCCCACGCCGGTCGCCAACCGCTACTTTGCGCAGCTGGGCAAGTGCCTGAACGAAGCACAAGTCGCCTGAGGGCTTCCCTGAATCCGTCATTTCGCCTTGGCCTATTTGGCGTCATGAAAACTAGGATATTCGCAAAATATTTGTAAAATTCATGCGGTTAAAATGACTTTTTAATTTGAATTTCAGGGGCCTATTTTTAGCCCTGACTATTAGAAAGCAGAAAGCGCCTCCATGGAAAGCACCCAGCAGCCAGCAAACCCTGACGCGGAGATCAGCTTGCTCGACCTGTTGGTCACATTGGCCGAAAACGCCAAGCTGCTCATTTTGGGCCCGTTGACTGTTGGATTGGTGGCCTTGGCGATTGCTTTTGCATGGCCTCAGACGTTTGAAAGTGTGGCTATTTTGCAGGCTGAGCCCGCCACGGCCAGCCTGATCACCACGGCGGCCGTGCTAGACCCCGCCGTCGCCAGCCTCGGCCTAGAGCCAGGCCAAAGCGTTGAAGATACGCGCAAAGCGCTGCTCGGACGCATCAAGACAGCGTCAGGCCGCACCGACAAATTGTTGACCATCACTGTTGCCGGTGCCACGCCTCAGCAGGCGCAGGCCGCAGCAACCGCACTGCTTGCGGCGGTAAAAGCGCAAAGCCGGCCTACAGGTGGAAGTAAGTTGAGGCTGGAGACTCAGTTGGTAGACACCAAGATTCGCCAAGAAAAAGCCATCAAAGCAGGTGACATCTTGCTGCCCGTTATCGAGAGTATCAACGGCCGACAGGTCTTGCCAGATGCGAGGGGCGCCGAGTTGGTAAAGAGTTACACGGAGTTGCTCAACACCGTGAGCGCTGCGCAGTCTCAGGCCTTGGTTATTCAAGCTCAGCTCGATGGCCTGACCGACTCCCAGCTCGTCCAAGCGCCCACCCTGCCCGAAAAAGCCGTCAGCCCAAAGAAGGGCATGATCGCCGTCGGCGCCACGCTGGCCACCGGGTTCTTGCTGCTGCTATTTGTGTTCATTCGCAACGGGTTGAGAAGTTCAGCGGCCGACCCGATCAGCGCCGCCAAACTGGAACGCATTCGTCGCGCGCTGTCTGTTCGGACTAATGCGACCGCAAAAACACAGCTTTAAGTCTTAAGTGCGGGTCGGGCCCCTTATAGTTCGCGTTGAGCTAACTATGATTGAAACACCGTGACCCTTCTCATCACCGGCGGCGCCGGCTTCATTGGCGGCAACTTCGTGCTGGACTGGCTGGCCCAGTCGGACGAACCGGTCATCAACCTCGACAAACTCACCTACGCCGGTAACCCAGAAACCCTGGCCAGTCTGCAGGGTGACTTGCGCCACACCTTGGTGCAGGGCGACATCGCAGACAGCGCCTTGGTCGCCAGTTTGTTGGCCCAGCACCAGCCGCGTGCGGTGCTTAACTTTGCGGCTGAGTCGCATGTAGACCGTTCCATCCACGGGCCTGAAGACTTTATCCAGACCAACATCGTCGGCACCTTTCGGTTACTCGAATCTGTACGGGCTTATTGGGCCGAGCTCCCGGCAGACGCCAAGGCCGCGTTTCGCTTCCTGCATGTTTCAACCGACGAGGTTTATGGCTCTTTGAGCAAAGACGCGCCGGCCTTCACCGAAGAGCACCGCTACGAGCCCAACAGCCCGTACAGCGCGAGCAAGGCCGCCAGCGACCACTTGGTGCGCTCTTGGCACCACACCTACGGCCTGCCGGTGCTGACCACCAACTGCTCCAACAACTACGGCCCTTATCACTTCCCCGAAAAGCTGATCCCGCTGATGATCGTCAACGCCTTGGCTGGCAAGGCGCTACCGGTGTACGGCGACGGCATGCAAGTGCGCGACTGGCTGTACGTCAAAGACCACTGCAGCGCCATCCGTGAAGTGCTGGCACACGGCCGCTTGGGTGAGGTCTACAACGTGGGTGGCTGGAATGAGAAGCCCAACATCGACATTGTCAACACGGTCTGCAACTTGTTAGACGAGATGCGTCCCAAAGCCGACGGCCAAAGCTACAGCACGCAAATCACCTACGTCAAAGACCGCCCCGGCCACGACCGGCGCTACGCCATAGACGCCAGCAAGCTCCAGCGCGAACTCGGCTGGAAGCCCGCCGAAACCTTTGAAACCGGCATTCAAAAAACCATCGCCTGGTACCTGGACAACCCGGAATGGGTCGCCCACGTGCAAAGCGGCGCCTATCGGCAGTGGGTGCAAACGCAGTACGCCGAAACACCTGAGGCATGAAGATCCTCCTGCTCGGTAAAAACGGCCAAGTCGGCCAAGCGCTGCAACGCACGCTGGCGCCTTTGGGTGAACTGGTGGCGCTTGAGCGCGCTCAAGGCAGCGACGGTCTGTGTGGCGACCTCGGTCAACCGGAAGCGCTGGCGGCAACGATTCGCCAGCTGCGCCCCGACGTCATCGTCAACGCGGCCGCCTACACCGCGGTCGATAAAGCGGAGAGCGAACCCGAGCAAGCCCGGCGCATCAACGCGCACGCGCCTGAGGTACTGGCCCGCGAGGCCGACGCTTTGGGCGCTTGGCTGGTTCACTACAGCACCGACTACGTGTTCAACGGCAGCGGCACCGAGCCCTGGCAAGAGACCGATGCCACCGCGCCGCTCAATGTGTACGGTCAAACCAAGCTTGAAGGCGAGTTGCGTGTGCAGGCCGCCTGCACCCGGCATTTGATTTTCAGGACCAGCTGGGTGTATGCCGCGCACGGCAGCAACTTCGCCAAGACCATGCTCAAGCTGGCCCAAGAACGAGAGCGCCTAACGGTGATCAACGACCAATGGGGTGCGCCTACTGGTGCCGAGTTGATTGCTAGCGTGACAGCGGTGGCCATCCAGAAAGTCACTGCAAAAGAAGGCGGCAATCAAGACGCTAATTTAAAAAAAATAGCCGGCATTTACCACTTGGTCGCCGCCGGCGAAACCAACTGGCACGCGTACGCCAGCCATGTCATCCGCCAAGCCAAAGCGCTGCGGCCCGACATGCCGTGGGCCGTGCAAGACATCGCGCCCGTGCCGTCCAGCGCCTTTGTCACTGCCGCCCAGCGCCCGCATAATTCCCGACTCAACACGCACAAGCTGCAGGCCGCATTCGGCATCAGCTTGCCCGACTGGCAGCAAGGCGTCGACAGCATGCTGGCCGAAATTTTGATCAACAAAAACACATGACCCAACGTAAAGGCATCATCCTCGCAGGCGGCTCCGGCAGTCGGCTGCATCCGGCCACACTGGCCATGAGCAAGCAGCTGCTGCCGGTGTACGACAAGCCGATGATTTATTACCCGCTCAGCACCTTGATGCTGGGCGGGATTCAAGACGTGTTGATCATCAGCACGCCGCAAGACACGCCGCGTTTTGAGCAGCTGCTGGGCGACGGCAGCCAGTGGGGCATGAACCTGCAATACGCCGTACAGCCCAGCCCAGACGGTTTGGCACAAGCGTTTTTGATTGGTGAAAATTTTCTGAACGGCGCCCCCAGCGCGCTGGTTTTGGGCGACAACATCTTTCATGGCCACGACTTCACGACTTTGCTGGCCGGGGCAGACGCGCAGACCACAGGCGCCACCGTGTTTGCCTACCATGTGCAAGACCCGGAGCGCTACGGCGTGGTCGCCTTCAACGCGCAAGGCCAAGCCAGCAGCATCGAAGAAAAGCCGCTCAAACCACAGAGCAACTATGCCGTCACGGGCCTGTATTTCTATGACGAGCAAGTGGTCGACATCGCCAAGGCTGTGAAGCCAAGTGCTCGCGGCGAGCTGGAGATTACTGCAGTCAACCAAGCGTATTTAGACCTGAATCTACTCAATGTGCAGATCATGCAACGCGGCTACGCCTGGCTAGATACTGGCACCCACGATAGTCTGCTGGATGCTGGCCAGTTCATTGCCACGTTGGAGCGCCGTCAAGGGTTGAAGATCGCCTGCCTCGAAGAAATCGCTTGGCGCAACGGCTTCATCACCGCCGAGCAATTCGAAAAGCTGGCCCAGCCCTTGTCTAAAAACGGTTACGGGCAGTACATGCTGCGTTTGTTGAAAGAAAGTGGCCCTGGGTAAAAATATGCGTTTAGCCCGCCATTCGCCAGAATCGCCATCAAGGCAGGACTCCGGTTATGACGTGGGAAAAAATCGATCTATTAATGATTGCGCACGAGTACGCGACTGAAAAAATGCCCGAAATTTATGCCGCTGTAGCCGCCATGTCGCCAACCTTGTTAGCCGCCGTACCGAAAGTTGTCACTTACGCTGAACAAATGATCGCCCGGTATCCAGTATGAAAATCACCGCATGCGCCTAACCCAAGACCAGCAGTCAGCCATTCGAACCGCTGCAACAGAAGCCTTTGGCCCCGACTCGACCGTGTGGCTGTTTGGCTCCCGCGTGGACGACCACAAAAAAGGCGGAGACATAGATCTCTTGGTGCGCCCGTCCCATGACGCCACAGACCAGCCTTTTTCAAGGAAAATTCGCATGTTGACTCGGCTTGAGCGCTTGCTGGGTGAACGCAAAATTGACCTCGTCGTCGAAGCCGTCAGCGACACGCGCCCCATCGTAGGCATTGCACACGCCACAGGAATACAGATCAAATGAACGCCAACCCGCAGTTGCTGGCCCTCCAACAAATTCATGACTTGTGCCAAGGTCATGCG
>CANFXC010000052.1 GCA_947450765.1 Comamonadaceae bacterium
AGAGGTTTGAGCAGAAGCTGCAGAGACGACGGCCAGAGCAGCCAGGGCAATCAGGGATTTTTTCATTTGAGAGTTTCTCCAAAGTTGAACATAGGGCTCCAGGATTAGGATCCCCGGGCCAACCTCCTTTCGGAAGTTGTCGCTATTGCACCAGACGAACCCAGCCATGGCAAAGAAATCTCTAGCAAAAATGATTTTTCGTTGCATCAATGCAACAGCCATTGAATGCCATGGGTCACCCTCAGGCCAGAGCAGCGTGGGTAAACTGGCAAGCTTCAACCCGAAAAGAGCCTGCATGGACACCCTGCTGAACACCGCGATCATTTCCGTCGACAACGCTTTGCGCACCTTGTTTGCCAAACCGCGCGCCAGCCGCAGTTGCCCGACTTTGCCCGCCGAGCCGACAGAACTCGACGCTGACCAAAAAGCCAACGCCGGTGCCTTGATGCGGGTCAACCACGTGGGCGAGGTCTGCGCACAGGCGCTGTATGCGGCGCAGGCGCTGAGCACGCGCGACCCGGTCTTGCGTCAACAATTCACAGACGCCAGCCGCGAAGAAGGCGACCACTTGGCCTGGACGCATGAGCGTCTGGTCGAGCTGGGCGCGCGGCCTTCGTTACTGAACCCGCTGTGGTACGCGGGTGCTTTTGGCTTGGGTTTGCTGGCGGGCCGCTTGGGCGACCGGCTGAGCTTGGGCTTTGTGATGGAAACCGAGCGGCAAGTGGAATCTCACCTGGCCAGCCACTTGGAGCGCCTGCCTGCGGCTGACCACGCGTCTCGCGCCATCGTGGCGCAAATGAAAGACGACGAAGCGCGTCATGCCAAAGATGCCGCGAATGCCGGTGCGCAAGAGTTGCCGATGCCGGTCAAAGCGCTGATGCGTGCCTCCGCCAAGCTGATGACGACGACGGCGCGCTATATATAGAAGGTGTTTTTAGCCTTCAACGACCTCAAAGCTGGTGGTGATTTCAGCGGTTTTGCCCAACATGATGGTGGCTGAGCAATATTTGTCATGACTCATGGCAATCGCGCGTTCAATGGCGCCCGGCACCAAACCCTTGCCCGTGACCACAAAGTGCATGTGGATTTTGGTGAAGACTTTGGGGTCAGTCTCAGCGCGCTCTGAGGTGAGCTTGACAGAGCAGCCGCGTACATCGTGGCGGCCACGCTTGAGGATCAGTACCACGTCATAAGCCGTGCAACCACCCGCGCCAGCCAGCACAGTTTCCATGGGCCGCGGGGCTAAATTGGCACCACCATTTTCAGGTTTGACAGCGTCAGGCGCACCGTCCATCACCAAGGTGTGGCCGCTGGCGGTTTTGGCCACAAACGACATGGAAGAACCTTCCCCTGGGACGACTTGGGGTCCCGCCCAGCTGACTATGCATTCCATGAATGACGCTCTTTCTATTTGAAAATAGTGACTATCGTCCCTTGCGGGATGTTGCATTGCAACATAAAGCCGCTAGAATCATTACATAGCAACAATAAGCTGTTTAGCAGCCCTTTATTGTTGCACTGGTTGTCTCCTCCACTCCTCAAAGAGTGGATTAACAGGTCCAGATCTTCGTGATCTGGACCTTTTTTTTCGCCCATCATAATGAGCGCTCTAGAGAGAACCGAGAAATTCCCATGCTGCCCCCCAAAACCCGATCTGCCTCCCTGCCTAAGCCGCCTAAGCCCCTGAAAGGCAGCGCGACCCAACTGACACCAGCCGATTACCTGAAGAAAATTCTCACCGCACGCGTCTATGACGTGGCTGTCGAGACAGCGCTGGAGCCGGCCAAAACACTCAGCCAGCGGCTGAACAACACGGTGCTGCTCAAACGCGAAGACCAGCAACCCGTGTTCAGCTTCAAGCTGCGCGGCGCTTACAACAAGATGGCGAATCTGAGCCCGGCGCAACTCAAAAAAGGTGTCATTTGCGCCTCAGCCGGCAACCACGCACAGGGCGTTGCGCTGAGCGCCAACAAACTCGGCACGCGCGCTGTGATCGTCATGCCGTCGACCACGCCGCAGCTCAAAATAGATGCTGTTCGCGCGCTCGGTGGTGAAGTGGTGCTGCATGGCGAAAGCTATTCAGACGCCTACGACCATGCAGCAGCGCTGGAAAAGAAAAACGGCCTGACATTTGTGCACCCGTTTGACGACCCGGACGTGATCGCTGGCCAAGGCACGATTGCCATGGAAATGTTGCGGCAAATTCAGCGCATTGGCCACGGCCGACTTGACGCGGTGTTTGTCGCCATTGGCGGCGGTGGTTTGATCTCTGGCGTGGCCAATTACATCAAGGCGGTGCGGCCCGAGATCAAAGTCATTGGCGTGCAGATGAACGACTCAGACGCCATGATCCGTTCGGTCAACGCGAACAAGCGCGTCATGCTGCAAGACGTCGGCTTGTTTTCAGACGGCACGGCGGTTAAGTTGGTGGGTGAAGAAACCTTCCGCATCACCCGCGAGCTGGTGGACGAATTCATGACAGTCGACACCGACGCGGTGTGCGCCGCCATCAAAGACGTGTTCGTCGACACGCGCGGCATTGTGGAACCGGCGGGCGCGCTGGCGGTGGCTGCCATCAAACAATACGTGGCTTTGCATAAGACCAAGGGCGAGACTTACGCCGCGATTTTGTGTGGCGCCAACATGAACTTTGACCGGCTGCGTTTTGTGGCCGAGCGCGCTGGGGTTGGCGAAGAGAGCGAAGCCTTGTTTGCCGTGACCATCCCCGAAGAGCGTGGCAGCTTCAAGCGCTTTTGTGAATTGATTGGCGATTTGCCGGGCGGCCCGCGCAGCGTGACAGAGTTCAATTACCGCATCAATGACGCGGCCGAAGCACATGTTTTTGTCGGCCTGACCACGCAGGGCAAAGGCGAGAGCAGCAAGATCGTCAACACCTTCACGCGCCAAGGTTTCAAGGCGCTGGACCTGACGCACGACGAGTTGGCCAAGGAGCATGTGCGCCACATGGTCGGCGGTCACAGCGTCTTGGCCAAGGACGAACGCCTGCTGCGCTTTGTCTTCCCGGAACGGCCGGGCGCGCTGCTGAAGTTCTTGTCGACCATGCGGCCGGGCTGGAACATCAGCCTGTTTCATTACCGCAATCAGGGCGCAGATTACGGCCGCATTTTGATCGGCTTGCAGGTGCCGAAAGCCGACAACGCAGCGTTCAAAGCCTTCCTCGCCACGCTCGGTTATCCGTGCGTTGAAGAAACCGAGAATCCGGTTTACAAGCTCTTTTTGAAGAGCTGAGCGGGCGCCAAGCGTTCACACGGTCACCCGATCAATTCATGACCACGCTGACTGCGCCTTCATCGACTCCACCTGCAGCCAACTCCGTGTGCGCCGCCTGCGGCGCGGCGTTCCGCTGCGGCATGGTCGGCGCCGACGCCACTTGCTGGTGTTTTGAGCTGCCGCATGTGATGGCGGTTCCTGCTGTTGAAATTTCTGCGGATGCTGCCGCCGAAGATGCCGATACCGCTGCCGCCGCGAGTTGTCTGTGCCCGGCCTGCCTTGATCAAAAACTGAAAGGAATTCACCATGGCGACCAATCTTGACGGGCAACTGGTGGTGGCGATTTCGTCGCGTGCGCTGTTTGACTTTGAAGAAGAAAACCGCGTTTTTGAAGACGGCATGGCGCAGCAAGCGCAGGCCGGCAGCAAGCGCGACGCGGCCTACATGCAGCTGCAACTGGAGCGCTTGGACGTGCCGGCTAAACCCGGTGTGGCATTTTCTTTGGTGAAAAAACTCCTCGCCTTCAATGACGCGCCAGAAAGCCAGGACGAAACAGCGAGTCAGGTCAAGCCGCCGCAACTTGTCGAAGTGGTGATTCTGTCGCGCAATGACCCGGTCTCTGGCATGCGCGTTTTCAGATCAGCCCAGCACTACGGATTGAAGATCGAACGCGGCACCTTCAACCGTGGTGAAGCGCCGTGGCGCTACTTGAAACCGCTGCACGCCAACCTCTTTTTGTCGACGCACTTGAGCGATGTGCGGGCCGCGCTGCTGGCCGGTGTGCCGGCGGCGCAGGTCTACCCGCAGTCGGCGCACGCCAGCGATGCGCATCCGCACGAAGTGCGGATTGCCTTTGACGGCGACGCGGTGCTTTTTTCAGACGAAGCGGAGCGCGTTTTTCAGTCGCAAGGGCTGAGTGCTTTTCAGGCACACGAGCGCGCCAACGCAGCGCAGCCGCTGCTGGCAGGACCGTTCAAACCGCTGCTGGAAGCCCTGCACAGGCTGCAAGAAGCCGGGACCTCGCGCATGCGCATTCGCACGGCGCTGGTCACCGCCCGCAGCGCACCGGCGCATGAGCGCGCCATCCGAACGCTGATGGACTGGAACATTGAAGTCGATGAAGCGATGTTTTTGGGCGGCCTGGCCAAGGGCGAATTTCTGCGTGAGTTTGAGCCGGATTTTTTCTTTGACGATCAAACAGGCCATGTTAATTCGGCCTCCCAGCACGTGCCTTCAGGGCATGTGGCGAGCGGCGTTTCCAACCCCCACTGAAGAGAGCGCTCATGACTGCTGTTTCACCGTCGCCGCTCGGCGTTGTTCAAGACAAGCTTGGCAGCTTCAAACTGTTCGCCCGCAAAGTCTGGGCATTGTCTTTGCCGTATTTTCAGTCCGAAGACAAATGGAAAGCGCGCGGTTTGCTGGTGGCTATCGTTGCCCTGAATCTGGCGGCGGTCTACATGCTGGTCTTGTTGAATGACTGGAACCGGTTGTTTTACGACGCCCTGCAAAACAAGGACGAAGCGGTTTTTTGGCGTGAGCTGGGGCGCTTCACCTACCTGGCTTTTGCCTTCATCTTGATTGCGGTGTACCGGTTTTATTTGACGCAACTGCTGGAGATTCGCTGGCGCGCTTGGATGACCGGCCACTACCTGAAACGCTGGCTGTCCAACCATGCGTTTTACCGGCTGGAGTTAGCGCGCTACACGCAGCCAGCGACCGCGCAAGAGGGCCAGCCGGGCGTGCCGCAGACCATGCCCGACAACCCGGACCAGCGCATTCAAGAAGACTTGAACCTGTTCACCAGCTACACCGTGTCACTCAGCATGGGCTTGTTGAACGCGGTGGTGACGCTGCTGAGTTTTGTTGGTATTTTGTGGAGCCTGTCGGGGGCTTTTGCCTTCACACTGGGGGGCACGGCCTACAGCATTCCCGGCTTCATGGTCTGGATGGCGGTGCTGTATTGCGTGGCGGGCAGCGTCATCACGCACTACATCGGCCGGCCACAAATACAGCTGAATTTTTTGCAACAACGCTACGAAGCTGACTTTCGGCACCACATGGTGCGCGTGCGTGAATTCAGCGAAGCGATTGCGCTCGACAAGGGTGAAGCGGTTGAGCGTGGCCATCTCGACACGCGTTTTTCGACGCTGCTCGGCAACTACTTGGCGCTGATTAAAAAGCAAAAAAGCCTGGTCTGGTTCACCAACTTTTTTGGCCAAGCGGCGACGGTTTTTCCGTTCATCATCTCGGCTCCGCGGTTTTTCAGCGGCGCTATTCAGCTGGGTGAGTTGATGCAAATCGCCTCGGCTTTTGGTCGGGTGCAAGACTCCCTCAGCTGGTTTGTGGACAACTACAGCACGCTGGCCGCTTGGCGTGCCACCACCGACCGGCTGACGAGTTTTGAAGAGCATATTGCCACACACACGCGGGAAGGCCAGGCACGTGCGGCTGTCAATGCGGGCACTTCGGATGCAACTACGGATACGGCTGCGGTCACTGTCATCGTCGGTGCAGACCAGTTGCAAACTGTCGATTTGTCCCTCAGCTTGCCGACGGGTGAAGTCTTGCTCAGCGGCTTGGCGCTACAGGCTCAGCCCGGCGACAGCGTGCTGCTGAACGGGCCGTCGGGCAGCGGCAAGTCGACGCTGTTCCGCGCGCTGGCCGGCATCTGGCCGTTTGCGCACGGCCGCGCCATGGTGCCGCACAGCACCATGTTCATTCCGCAGCGGCCGTACTTCCCGGACGGCAGCTTGCGCGATGCGTTGGCCTATCCGCAACCGGTCGAGAGTTACAGCGACGCCGAGTTGAAACAAGCCTTGAGAGACGCCCTGCTGCCGCAACTCACCGAGCGCTTGGATGACCGCGACGCCTGGAGCCAAAAACTCTCTGGCGGCGAGCAACAACGGCTCGCTATCGCCCGCGTGCTGCTGAAAAAACCGCAATGGATTTTTGCCGACGAAGCCACCAGCGCGCTCGACGAAGCCGCTGAAAAAACACTCTACGCCAAGCTGCTGGCGCAAACACAGCAAGCCGGTGGTGCGCTGGTGTCGATCGCGCACCGGCCCACGGTGGCGGCGTTTCACAGCCAGCGCTGGGAGTTAGAGAAAGCGCCTGAAGGGGCTGCGGCGCAGTACGCGTTGACGGTGCGGTGACCTAGCGGACGGAAGCGTTGCCGACAAATCCCGCATAACCCCGCGCCCTTAGCTCGCAGGCTGGGCACGCACCGCAGCCGTAACCCCACGCTTGTCGGTGCTCCCGGTCGCCCAGATAACAGGTGTGGGTGTGCTCGACGATCAATTCCACCAGCTTGCGACCGCCCAGTGAATTGGCCAAGCGCCAGGTGTCGGCTTTGTCGATCCACATCAAGGGCGTCTCAATCAAAAAACGTTTGTCCATGCCCAGCGACAAGGCCAGTTGCATGGCTTTCATGGTGTCGTCGCGGCAGTCGGGATAGCCTGAAAAATCGGTTTCGCACACGCCAGTCACCAGCACCTCTAGCCCGCGCCGATACGCCAACGCGGCGGCCAGCGTCAAAAAGAGCAAATTGCGGCCTGGCACAAAAGTGTTCGGCAGGCCCGAGCTTTCCATCTTGAAGGCGGTGTCACGCGTCAGCGACGTTTCGCTGACCTGGCCCAGCACGCCCAAGTCCAGCAAGTGGTCTTCGCCGAGCTTGCCGGCCCATTCGGGAAACTGCTCACGCAGCTGTTGCAACACCACCAGCCGCGCATCCAGCTCAACGCTGTGGCGCTGGCGGTAATCAAAAGCAATGGTTTCAACCCGCTGGTAGCGCGTCAGCGCCTGAGCTAAACAAGTGGTGGAGTCTTGGCCCCCTGAGAACAAAACAAGAGCGGTGGTGTGCATGGGCGGCGGTATGAGCGTTGAATGGTTTTCGGGGAGCATGGTCAATGCGACTTGGCATGATTTTAAAAGCTCTGCCGTTCACCGTACATCACCGCCTGACGAAGGTGACGCTCAGCCTGCCCTCAGCCTGCCAGATGTGAGGCTGGACTGGCCTGCGCAAACGTCAGCTGGACGGTGTCAGCAGACTGCGAAAAAACAACCGACTCGGCTTTGGCGAGTGCCGCCACATCTTGCCAAGTCAACTCGCGGTACTCGGCGCTGGGGTTGTTGTCAGCGCTGCGCACGGCAGCTCGCCTAGCGATAGTCAAGGCCACGCCCAGCGGCAACTGGTCAGCCCGCAACACAAAATCAGCCGGGCCGGACTGCTGATCGGTCATGGCCAGCAGCGCTGCTGGCAAGACGCTGCGCAAGGCTGTCGTGCTCACTTCTAACGGTATGTCAGTTATTTCATTGATGAAGTCGAACCCCCTGAATCGGGACTCTGTGGTGAGCAGGCTCAGGCAGTCCAGGACACCACTGTCAAGGCGCGTCACTGCGTCGTTTTTGGGCACCAGCCAAGACATGAGGTTCATGCAGGTGCTGGCAGCGGTGCGTGACAGCTTGCCGAGCGCGGCGCTGTTGTCACGCAAGTGAGTCAGGTTTGGCGTGTCGGTTTGCAGGCGCCGGTCGAGCATGGTGGCGATCATCCCGATCGGCTGAAACTCCCCGACCAGATGGTGGCGGATGGTCGGTGCAAGACGCCGCAGCAAGGCATATCGGGCGGCCTCTGCCTTTGCAATGTCGTCTATGGCCGCGCCTGCTTGGATGAATTTGTCAGAGAGGTTTTGCATAAATAAAAAGGACTCGCCGTGACAACGGTTTTGTCCACCATGTGACTATTGACCAGCTTTTGCAGGGCTTGTGTAGGACGGCAACTCTTTTGAGGCCAAATGAGACCACCAAGGTAGATCCGTTGGTGAAAATCAAAGGGATGATGCTTTGCAGACCGTCTGCACAAAGCTGTTTGGAAACCCATGATTTACTTGGTCGAAGACAACGACGTCGTGCGCGACAGTCTTGCCGACATGCTGAAAGACATTGCCAACGTGACAGTGGCTGGCGTGGCAGACACAGAGCTTGAAGCGACTGAATGGCTGCTCGGGCACCCCGATGAATGGCAAATGGCCGTGGTCGACCTGTTTTTGTTGCAAGGCAGCGGCTTGGGCGTCTTGAACAGTTGCGCCAACCGCAAACCCAGCCAAAAAGTGGTTGTATTGACCAACTACGCCACCTCAGATATTCGCCGTCGTGCACTCGCCTTGGGCGCTGATGCGGTGTTCGACAAAACCCACGAACTGGACAAGTTCTTGGCCTACTGCACGGCCAGCAGACTCAGCGTCGCTTGAAAAGCCTTTGAAGGGCCGCTGCAAGAGCCGCCTGCTACAGTCTCGCGATGCTTGATTTTTCTGTGGTTTCTCCCGTTCTGTCCCCCAGCCTCACAGCCGTCCTGATGCAAGCTGATTTCATTCAACTGCACCATGAAGACAGGGACGCCGTGCGCGCTGAATTGGTGGCGGGCCTGATGGCGCCGCAAGCCTTCACCTCACCGAAATACCTGTACGACGCCCTCGGTTCGCGGCTGTTTGAAGCCATCACCGAGTTGCCCGAGTACTACCCGACGCGCACCGAGGCCGGCATTTTCAAAGCGCATGCCGCCGCCATGGCTGCGCTGCAACCAGCCAACGCCACGCTGGTCGATCTGGGTGCCGGCAACTGTGCCAAGGCGGCCAGCTTGTTTGCGGCTTTTACGCCGGCGCGTTATGTGGCGGTGGACATTTCGGTTGAGTTTTTGCGACAAGCCTTGGGCAGCCTGCAAGCGCAGCATCCACGCTTGCCCATGCTGGGCATCGGCATGGATTTTTCAAGCTCGCTGCAACTGCCGCCGCAAGCCGGCAGCGGCCCGAACGTGTTGTTTTATCCCGGCTCCAGCATTGGCAACTTCACACCGGCCCAAGCGCTGGTTTTTTTACAGCAAGCCCACAGCGCGTGTGTTGGCGGTGGACTGTTGATCGGTGTCGACTTGCTCAAACCGCGCGAGCTGCTGGAGCCAGCCTATGACGACGCGCTCGGCGTCACCTCGGCCTTCAACCGTAACTTGCTGCCGCACCTGAACACATTGGTCGGCAGCGACTTTCAGTTGGCCGACTGGCAGCATGTGGCCTTGTTCAACGCGGCAGAGTCGCGCGTGGAAATGCATTTGCAGGCCGTGCGCAACGTGCAAGTGCGTTGGCCCGGCGGCGAGCGGGAGTTTGCCCAAGACGAACGGATTCACACCGAGAGCTCGTACAAATGGCGGACGGCTGATTTTGAGCAGTTGCTGCTGACGGCAGGCTTTGCCCGCACACAGGCCTGGACCGATGAACGCGGCTGGTTTGCGGTCTTCTGGGCTGCGGGTTAATTCCAGACAACCTTCAACACAGCCATGAACCCATCGACGCTACACACCCAAGCTTTGCGCATTGTCATCGTCAGTCCGGCGCTGGCAGACGCTAACAATGGCAACTGGCAAACCGCCCAACGCTGGCGTGCTCTGCTGGCTTCGCACCGCGTGCGCATCGTCCAGCAATGGCCTGACGCTGAGGCCCACAAACACCCTGACCAGCCAGACCAGGTGATGCTGGCGCTGCACGCGCGTCGCTCGGCGGCTTCCGTGGCCGCTTGGGCTCAGCGGCAGCCCGCCGGCGGCTTGGCGGTGGTGCTCACCGGCACTGATTTGTACCGCGACATCCAGTCCGATCCAGCCTCCCAGCAATCGCTCGCGTTGGCCTCACAACTGGTGGTGCTTCAAGCCTGCGGGCCTGAGGCTTTGCCGGCTGAGCTACGCGCCAAAACGCGCGTGATCTTTCAGTCCAGCACGGCATTGCCAGCGGTCTCCAAGCCGTCAACCCAAGCGCAGGCAGCACTGCGTGCCGTCATGGTCGGTCATCTGCGTGACGAAAAATCGCCACAAACACTCTTTGCAGCCGCCCGTCTGCTGCAAGGCGAGCCGAATCTATTCATCGACCACCTTGGCGAAGCGCTGGACCCGGCTTTGGGCGAGGCGGCGCAAGCGACTGCCGCGGTCTGCCCGAATTACCGCTGGTTGGGGGGCCAGCCGTACAACGCCACGCGCCGGCATATTCAGCGCGCCCATGTGCTGGTCCACGCCAGCCTGATCGAGGGCGGTGCGCATGTCGTCATGGAAGCCATCTTGAGCGGAACGCCGGTGTTGGCTTCGCGCATTCCGGGCAATATCGGCCTGCTGGGTGATGACTACGCGGGCTATTTCGAAGCCGGCGATGCGGCAGGCTTGGCGCAGCTGCTGCGGCGCTGTCGTGGCGCGGGCTCGACATCCGGATCGGCACCGGAGGAGACAATCGGCGACGAATGGCTGGCGCAGTTACAAGCGCAATGTGCCCTGCGCGCCCCGTTGTTCAACCCTGACGTTGAGCGCGCCGAATTACGGCAACTGGTGCACGATTTGAGCCGCCCGGGCTAACTGCTTCTGCATGGGATCGGTATCTTCCTGCTTGCTGTTTTGTTGATAGGCTGATAAATTGAAGAGTCTATTCACCCACTCCTCAAGTTATCCGTATGAGCCACAACAGCAAATTTCGAGTCGCCGTCATCGGTCTGGGTTGGTGGGGCCAAACCATCTCGCGGCTGATCAAAACCTCTGACGTTTTAGAACTGGTCGCTGGCAGCGATCTGAACCAGACCACCGGACGCGCCTTCACCCAAGAGATCGGCGTTGATTTTCTGAACGACCTGGACGCTGCGCTGGCTGACCCGCGCGTCGAGGGCGTGATCTTGTGCACACCGCACACCCAGCATGGCGCGCAGATGTTGCTGGCGGCACAAGCCGGCAAACATATTTTTTGTGAAAAACCGCTGGCGCTGCAACGCGCTGACGTGGTGGCCGCCATGGCCGCCATCAACCAGCGCGGTTTGACGCTGGCCGTTGGGCATGAGCGGCGCTTCGAGCCACCCATCATCCGGGCCATGGAGATGATTCATTCCGGTGAGCTGGGTCGACCACTGCAGATGGAGGCCAACTTCAGCCAAGACAAGTTTTTGAGCTTGCCGCCCGAGAACTGGCGACTGTCTGCCGCCGAGGCCCCCGCCGGCCCGATGACGGCGACCGGCATTCACTTGCTGGACTTGTCGATTGGTGTCTTTGGCCCGGCAGAGACGGTCTACGCCAGTGTCAAGCAACTTGGCAGCGCACTCGTCAACGGCGACACACTGGCCATTCTGGCCACTTACAAAAGCGGTGGTCATGCCTTGATCAGCGCCATTTTGGCCACGCCTTTTGTCGGCCGGTTTGCGGTGTATTGCAGCCAGGGTTGGGTCGAAGTCCGCGACAAAAGTCACCCCGAGGCGTCCACCGGTTGGGTGCTGACTTATTGCAAGCGCGGAGAGGCGGAGCAGAGCATCGTCTTTGAGCCGTACCCCGCCGTGCTCGCCAACCTCGAGGCCTTTGCAGATGCAGCCCAAGGCCGCAAGCCCTACCCGGTACCGCAAGCGCAGATGCTGGCCAATATTTGCGCGCTAGAAGCCGTGGTCAAGTCAACCCGCAACGCCAGCATTGAGCAGGTCGAAGCGGGCTGAACAGCCCCCTGGGGTTCAGCGCTTGGCTGGAATGTTCAAGAGGCGCGCTGCATTGCCGCCCATGATCATGTCTTTGTCCGAGCGCTTCAGGCGCTTGACCGATTCGATCAGCCCGATCGGGTCTTCTTCGCCCATGTCGTAGGGGTAGTCGGTGCCGAGCAGCACATGGTCTGCGCCGTAGCGGTCAATCAAGTTACCCAACATGACCGGGTCAAAGGTGATGGTGTCGAAGTAAAACTTCTCGAGATAGCTCGACGGCGGTTGGCTGATGACGGTCCGGCAATCAGGCCGGGCACGGTGCGCGTGGTCCATGCGCGCCCAGTAGTGCGCCAAGTAGCCGCCGGCGTGGGCCAGAAGAATTTTCAGACCCGGATTGCGCTCCATCACGCCATCAAAAATCAGGTGGCTGACGGCGATGGTCGTGTCGAGCGGATTGCCGATGACGTTGTTCAAATAATGTTCCGTCAACCGTTCGGCCGACGTGAAACCATTCGGGTGCATGAAAAGCGCCACGCCCAATTCGTCGACCCGGCGGAAAAACTTCTCCAAACCAAGTGACGGATCAGTCAGGTTCTTGCCGTTGACATGGGTGTTGATCTCGATGCCGCGCAGACCCAACTTGTTGACCGCCCGCTCCAGCTCGATCACCGCCATGTCAGCGTTTTGCAGGGGCACCGTGCCGATGCCGACAAAGCGGTCCGGCCACTGCCCGGCCAGATGCGCGATGCCGTCGTTGACCTCACGCGCCAACTCAGCACCAAAGCTCGGATCTGCAAAGTAGTAGTACTGAAAGGGCGCGGGTGAGACCGCCTGAATGTCGATGCCCATGGTGTCCATGTCAGCCAGTCGGACGGCGATGTCCGACAGCTTCGGGGCACGGTCTTTCATTTGTTTGGTGTTGACGTCGCGCGTCAACTGGTTGGCAAAGATGAACGGCATCTCCTGCTCACCGGGGTTCAGTACGGCGGCTTTTTTACCCACTTCAGGGTTGAAGTAATGGCAATGCATGTCGATGCGAAGCTGCTGCTTGGTTTTCCCCGCAGGTTTTTTGATCGGTACCGAAAGCTTTTTGGCGACGGATGTTTTGGTCGCTGCAGCGGAGTGTTTGTGCAGCGGGTTGGCGCAGCCGGGTTGGCAGGTGTACAGCATCGTGGTGGTCTCTTGGTTGGCTTATTCAGCTTTGATATTGTTGTCGGCTACCAGTTTGGCATACCGGGCATGCTCGGCGGCCAGAAAAGCGACGAACTCTTCTTGCGAACTGGCCATGGCGTCCACGCCTAAACCAGCAAAGCGATCTTTTAAATCGGGGTCAGCCATGACTTTTTTCAGGACGACCAGGTAACTGTCGACCACCGCCTTGGGCGTTTTGGCAGGCAGGAAAACGCCCCACCAGTTGTTGGCCACCAAGCCCTGCAGGCCAGCTTCAGCGAAGGTCGGCACATCGGGCAGCATGCTCATACGGGTGGCGCTGGTCACAGCCAGTGCGCGCAGCCGGCCGGTCTTGATGTGTTGAGAGACTGGCAACGCATCAGACACCATCATGTTGATCTGCCCTGCGATCAGATCGGTCACGGCCAGACCTCCGCCTTTGTAAGGAATCTGCGTCATCTTGACCTTGGCTTGTCGCATGATCAATTCACCGGCCAAATGCGCCATGCTGCCAGGGCCGCTGGTGCCGAAGTTAATGGCCGCGGGATTGGCTTTGGCGGCCGCCAGCAAGTCTCCCAGCGTCTTAAAGGGTGAGTTGGCAGGTACCACCAACACGTTCGGACCGACCGCTGTGAGCGAGACGGCAATGAAGTCTTTGTCCATGACATAGGGGACTTTGGAAATCAGCGGGTTGACGGCAGCGGGGCCAAGGTTGCCCACCACAAAGGTGTAGCCATCGGGGGCCTGTCTAGCGGTGTATTCCATGCCGATGGAACCGGCCGCGCCGGGTTTGCTTTCGACGATCACCGGTTGACCCCAGGCTTCGCTGAGCTTTTGACCCATGATCCTGGCCATCAAATCAGAGCTGCCGCCGGCGGGATACGTCACCACCAATTTAACGGGTTTAGAGGGGAAGGGTTGGGCTTGCGCCTGCGCGCCCGTCCAGACCGAAAGACACAGCGCTGACGCCATCAAATAACGCAGGGTCAATGAATACTTGTGACCGTTTTTCATCTTGTCTCCTTGTATTTTTATTTCACTTGAATCAACAACTTCCGCTCTGATCGAATCAGTCTATAGCTTCACGATAGACATGACCACCGCTGTTACCCTGATGCAATTCATCCGGGTAACTTGCTGCCCTGGCCCAACCACCAGACCAATAATTGAGTGCAGTCAGCCGCGTCCAA
This sequence comes from Comamonadaceae bacterium, assembly GCA_947450765.1. Lineage (GTDB taxonomy): Bacteria > Pseudomonadota > Gammaproteobacteria > Burkholderiales > Burkholderiaceae_C > Polaromonas. The sequence continues at coordinate 14,061 of CANFXC010000052.1, forward strand.
ACCGCTGGCTGCAGCCGCGTCAAAATTCGCCAGCGTGGCGGCAGTCAAGGGCATTTTTCGCTGCAGCTGTGTACCTTGCGCCAGCATCGAGCGCACGTCCTTGCGCATGGTGCCGAGGTTGACCGTCACGGTGTCATTTTTCTCCCCTGCCATAGCCTGCGCGATCATGCCGCCGCGTACTTTGAGCATGTTGGGACCGCCCGACGACTCTGAAAAAATATCAATCACGCGGCTTGAGTCAAGCCCCAGCGGTTCGATCAACGAGAGGGCTTCGCCCAGCGTTTGCCAATAGACCATGAGCGGCAAATTAATAGCAAGTTTCATCATGGCGCCCGCACCATGCGGACCGACGTGTTCGACCCGCCGGCACAAGACATTGAGAATCGGCAAAGCCCGGCTGATGTCGGCGTCGGCACCGCCAGCAAAGCCGAGCAACTTGCCCTCTTTGGCGGGACCGATGCTGCCGCCCACCGGGCACTCGACATAGACGGCACCTCCGGCGGTGACGCGTTTCCCCATCTCTGCCTGACGGGCAGAACTCATGGTGCTCATGTCAATCAGCAGCTTGCCTTGGGGGGCACCTGACATCAAACCGTCGGCCGAAAAGTAAACCTCTTGCAAGGCCTGCTCGTCGGTGACCATGCTGATCACTGCGTCGGTCTGCGCGACCAGCTCACGCGGTGTGGCGGCCCCTGTGGCTCCCGCGGCGAGCAAGGGCTGGGTCCGCGCAGCCGTGCGGTTCCAGACCGTGACTTGATGGCCTTGAGACAACAGCCGCAGCGCCATGGCGCTGCCCATTTTGCCGGTGCCAGCGATCCCTATTTTCATGGCTTGCATAGCCGCTCCTTCAAGCTGATTTAGCGATAGCCGCATTGACTTGGGGCATGACCTTCTCAGCCATCAGCTCCATCGAGCGTCGGCCAAGCGCAGGGTCGATCCAGTCGTGGCAGGCATACAGCAGGGTTCCGAAGTCGCCGGTTTTTTCGCGGAAGGCCAGCAACTGGTCGACCACGCTGTTGACCGAACCGGCCAGCACCAGACGCGAGGTCATGGTGTCAGCGTTGATGGCTTCGTCAGGCTCGCTCTGGTCAAGCTTGAACAAATTAGAGCGTCCGCCAAAGCCCACCAGCTTGCGGATCAGTTGCTTGAAGTAGAAGTGGTATGGGCCCTCGGCTGAATGACCATAGCGGCGGGCGACTGTGTCATCTTTGTCAGTGACAAAAATACTTTTGGCAACACGCCAATTGGCTGCGTCTGCCGTGCGCCCTGCCTGCTTGCAACCTTCGACATAACTGGGCCAGTGGCTCTTGACCCATTCAGGCAACAAAAAGTTGGCTGAAATCGGGTCCCAGCCCCGCGCGGCAGCGGCGGTGATGCCTTTGGAAAAAGGCGCTACAGCCGTCACCACGACGGGCGGAAACGGCAGCTGAAACGGCTTGAGGATGATGCCTTGACCGATTTCAGGAATCATGGTCTTGGCTGTGCTGACGTTGAAGTACTTGCCGCTCAAGTCGTAGGGCGCCGTGCCGCTCCAGATCGCTTGCACCATGTCAATGCATTCAACGAACATCTCCAAACGGTCTTTGCCAAAGTTGCCAAAGACTTCAGCGTCTGACGCCAGACCACCGGGGCTGATGCCCATGATGAAACGGCCTTGCAGCATGTGGTCGAGCATGGCGACGTTGGCGGCAATGGCAGCCGGATGACCGTTGGGCATGTTGATGGTGCCCGAGCCTAGTTTGATCTGCTTGGTCTCAAACGCCAGGCTGCTCAAAAACATCAAACAAGAGGTGACGTTTTCTGCCAAGTCGGTGACGTGCTCACCCACATAGGCCTCGGTGTAACCCAGCCTGTCCGCCAGGATGATGGCCTCGCGATCTTCACGCAGCGTTTCGCTGGGGATACGTGACGGAGGATGCAAAGGCATCATGAATGTGCCGAGTTTCATGGGGTGGCCCGTCCTGAAAAAAGTGTTTTGAAACAAAAATTCTTGTATAGTTAGTTTATCAATGGATAAACAAGACAATCTCAGGGTTCTCCCTTGCAACTGGAAAAAGCATGAAAAAACAAGCCACTGGAATCACTGTCGGCGTCATCGGTCTCGGCATCATGGGGTCTGCCATGGCGGCCAATCTGCAAGACGCAGGCTTTGCCGTCACCGGCATTGATGTCAACCCTGCAGCCCGTAAAAAATTGACGCCCAAGTTGTCCAAAGTCGGAACAGCGCCCGGCATACTGGTGGGTAAAACCAATCACATCATCTGCTCACTGCCTTCGGTGGCCGCCTTGATATCGGTGTGCGAAGAACTCGCCAACCAAGCCGTCAAGCAAGGCTTGCCTAAAGGTTCGTTGGTGGTCGCAGAAACCAGCACGCTGCCGATTGAAGACAAACTGGCCGCACGCAAAGTGTTGGCCAAAGCCGGTATCAAGATGATTGACACGCCGCTGTCCGGCACCGGCGCCCAAGCCAAGACGCGCGACCTGACGGTTTACGCCAGTGGCGAAGCGGGTCCGATTCGCCACATGACGGAGGTTTTCAAAGGCTTCTCACGGTCCCAATTCACGGTCGGTGAGTTCGGCAACGGCATGAAGATGAAGCTCGTCGCCAACCTGCTGGTGGCCATTCACAATGTATCCACTGCGGAAGCCATTCTTTTTGGCAAACAAATGGGGCTGGACCCGAAAATGATTGTCGATGTGGTGGCCGACGGTGCCGGTGGTTCACGCATGTTCCAGGTGCGCGGCCCCATGATGGTGACACGCACATGGGACGAGGCCACCATGAAGGTCAATGTCTGGCAAAAAGACATGGCCATCATCTATGAAGCACTGCGTGCGCTGTCGGTACCGGCGCCCCTGTTCACCGCCTGCATTCCGGTCTACCTGGCCGCGATGGCGCAAGGTCACGCGATGGACGACACAGCCGCGGTTTACGCGGTGCTCGAAAAATTCGCCGGGGAATCCTGATGCAAGCCGCCACCGCGCAAGACAAACGGGCGCTGCGCGATGCGCTCGGTTCTTTTTCAACTGGCGTGACGGTCATCACCACGCATGATGAGCAAGGTCAGTCCCTGATCGGGCTGACAGTGAACAGTTTCAGTTCGGTCTCGCTGGACCCGCCACTGGTGTTGTGGTCTATTTCAAACCAGTCGACCAGCGTGCCGCATTTCTCAGTCGGACGGCAGCAGGCCATTCATGTGCTGTCCAAAGACCAGGAAGCACTGGCCAGGCATTTCGCCACACCGCAGGCAGATAAATTCTCGGGTGTTGACCATCAAGCACCCGGTGAGTTCGGCGCACCGCTGATTGGGGGCTGTTCGGCACGTTTTTATTGCGTGACCGAATCGGTGGTGCCCGCGGGCGACCACCAGATTATTCTGGCGCGTGTGTTGCGCTACGAGTCTGAACCCGTCGCGCCTTTGCTCTTTGTGCGCGGCGCCTTCGCCACAATTTGAGGGTAAAGCGTCTTGGCACCCGCCAGGAAAATATCGATAGCGTCCGTGGTGCGCGTCTCGAACGGTGTAGCCGACTTCATATTGAAAATATTGTGGCGTACCGCCCAGTAAAACATGCCGCCGTGCAGCGTCCAGAGCAACTCGATCTCACGCGCAGAAATGGCCGGTAATGCATCAGACGCCTTGACGAACGTGTGCCTGAACTCGTGACACATCACGATCAGCAGCTTCTTACGCACCAGCCCCAGATAGTCCCGGTTCAAATCCATGTCGGACAGCCCGGCGTACATGTAAATG
>CANFXC010000053.1 GCA_947450765.1 Comamonadaceae bacterium
ATTTCGAGTCAGGTACATTCGGCCACTCTGCCACTCTTCCTCATATTTGAGTCGGTATTCTAGCAGCAGGAAAAAGACTAACTTCCCCGGTAAGTCGAGTAGCTCCACGGGCTGGCCAGCAGCGGCACGTGGTAGTGGGCAGTGGCGTCTGCCACGCCGAAGTCAAGGCTCACTTTGTTCAAAAACGGCGGCTCGGGCAGCTCTACGCCGCGTGACTTGAAGTAGCCGGCGACGTCAAATACCAGCCGATAAGTGCCGGTCTTGAGGCTGGCATGGTCGTACAGCATGCCATCCGGGTTGCGTCCATCGGCGTTGAGGACGAAGCGCTTAACCAGCGTTGCCTGGTCGCCTTGCGTGGTGTGAAGTTCAACCGTCATGCCAGCAGCGGGCGTGCCGTGCATGGTGTCCAGTACGTGTGTGCTCAAGCCCATGGTGTTTCCTAAAAGCGGTGCGGTGGGTGCTGGACTGCCAGCATTTGGCTTATTTGGTTCACCAAAAGTGTATACAAGTTTTGCCTTTCAGCTATTATCGACCAATGGAATCATCCACCACTTATGCGATTGTTGAGGCCCTGACCAAAGCCATCGTCGAGCACCGCTTGCACCCCGGCACCAAGCTGGCTGAGCAAAAGTTGGCCGACCACTTTGGCGTGTCTAGAACCTTGGTGCGGCAAGCGCTGTTTCAGTTGTCGCAAAACCGCTTGATACGGCTGGAACCTGCACGCGGCGCCTTTGTGGCCGCACCGTCTGTCGCCGAAGCCAAGCAGGTGTTTGCCGTGCGGCGCATGCTGGAAGCCGAAATGACGCGGGCCTTTGTGCGGGACAGCACGCCAGCCCGCATCAAGTCACTCAAAGACCATGTGGCGCGTGAGCAAGCCGCAGTCGACCGCGCCGATGCGCCCAGCCGCAATGAGTTGCTGGGAGACTTTCATGTGCGCATGGCTGAGCTCATGGGCAACCAAGTGTTAGCGCAAGTGCTCGGTGACCTGATCTCGCGCTGCGCCCTGATCACGCTCATGTACCAGTCCAGCGCGGCTGCCGCTCATTCGCATGAAGAACACGCTTTGATCGTCAAGGCGCTGGCCGCGCGCGATGTCGACAAGGCAGTGCAACTGATGCACGACCACCTGTTGCACGTCGAAGAAAACCTGACCTTCGACCGCAAAGTGCCGTCGAATGATATTTCGATGGCGCTGTCCTGACAACCCCGCTGCGGAAATCAAAGCATGACCTACGACACCACCGCCTCCTACCCCCGCGACCTCGTTGGCTACGGCCAAAACCCACCCCATCCTGAATGGCCGGGCCAAGCCCGCATTGCGGTGCAATTTGTCTTGAACTACGAAGAGGGCGGCGAGAACGCTGTGCTGCACGGCGACGCTGGCTCAGAGCAGTTCTTGTCAGAGATGTTCAACCCGCCGAGTTTTCCAGAGCGCCATCTGAGCATGGAAGGCATTTACGAATACGGCTCGCGGGCGGGCGTCTGGCGCATCTTGCGCGAGTTCGAAAAACGCGGCTTGCCGCTGACGGTGTTTGGTGTCGGCATGGCTTTGCAGCGCCACCCGGACCTGACTGCCGCCTTCGTTGAACTCGGCCACGAAATCGCTTGCCACGGCTGGCGCTGGATCAACTACCAAAACATAGATGAAGCCACCGAGCGCGAACACATGCGCTTAGGCTTGGACGCCATTGAAAAACTCACCGGCAACCGGCCACTGGGTTGGTACACCGGACGTGACAGCCCGCAAACGCGGCGTCTGGTGGCTGATGACGGCGGACTGACTTACGACAGTGACTACTACGGTGACGACCTGCCCTTTTGGATGACGGTGAAGCGGACCGACGGCCAGGTGGTACCGCGCCTAGTGGTGCCCTACGCGATGGACACCAACGACATGCGCTTTTCTTTGCCGCAAGGTTTTTCCCAAGCTGAAGACTTCTTCATCTACCTGCGTGACAGCTTTGACGTGTTGTACGCAGAAGGTGATGCCAACGGCTTGAACGCACCGAAGATGCTGAGCATCGGCATGCATTGCCGCCTGCTGGGCCGACCCGGCCGGTTGGTGGCCTTGCAGCGTTTTCTGGACCACGTGCAACAGCACGACAAGGTCTGGGTTTGCCGCCGCATTGAGATCGCCAACCATTGGCAAGCCAAGCACCCTTTCACTCCAACCCTGTGAACACAGCATGACCAATGCAACCTTGACGCTGGACCACCTCAACAACGCCACGCAAGCCGATGCGCTGCAACTGCTGGACGGCCTGTATGAACACTCGCCGTGGGTGGCTGAGCAAGCGCTGGCAGCGCGGCCCTTCAAGTCGCTGACCGACCTGAAATACAAATTAGCCTGTGCGCTGCAAAGCGCCAGCAAAAAAGCGCAGCTTCAATTGATTCAGGCCCACCCCGAACTGGCGGGAAAAGCGATGGTCAGCCAAAGCCTGACGGCAGAGTCCAGCAACGAACAAAACAAAGCTGGCCTGACGCAATGCACGCCGCAAGAGTTCGCGATCATCCAGCAACTCAACAGCGACTACAACGCACGCTTTGGTTTCCCCTTCATCTTGGCGGTGCGCGGGCCACGCGGCTTGGGCCTGAACAAGCAGCAAATCATCGAGACCTTTGCACGACGGCTGCTCGGCCACCCGGAGTTTGAACGGCAAGAGTGCCTGCGCAACATCAACCGCATCGCTGAAATTCGGCTCAACGACAAGTTTGGCTACGAACCCGTGTTGGGCCATTTAGTCTGGGACTGGCAAGAAAAGCTGAGCGCTTTCAGCGACCCCGGCTACGCCGAACAAGGCCAGCTCACCGTCACCTACCTGACTGATGCACACCGCGCCTGCGCGAATTTCATCGTTCAGCACATGCAAGACTGCGGCTTTGACGACGTGCGGATTGACGCCTTGGGCAATGTGGTCGGGCGCTACTTGGCAGCCACACCCACAGCCAAAACTTTGATGACCGGTTCGCACTACGACACCGTGCGCAACGGCGGCAAGTACGACGGACGGCTCGGTATTTTTACGCCGATGGCTTGCGTGCGTGAGTTGCATCGCCAACAAAAACGTCTGCCCTTTCACTTTGAAGTCATCGCCTTTGCAGAAGAAGAAGGCCAGCGCTACAAAGCCACCTTCTTGGGTTCGGGTGCGCTGATCGGCGACTTCAAACCGGAGTGGCTGGACCAGCAAGACGCTGACGGCATCAAGATGCGGGACGCCATGGCGCACGCCGGATTGAGAATTGAAGACATCCCGAAACTCCAGCGCAACCCGGCCGATTACCTGGGCTTTGTCGAGGTCCACATTGAGCAAGGGCCGGTGCTGAATGAACTCGACTTGCCGCTGGGCATCGTCACTTCCATCAATGGCGGTGTTCGCATGCAATGCGAGATCACCGGCACCGCCAGCCACGCTGGCACCACGCCCATGAACCGCCGCGCCGATGCCGCCGTTGCCATGGCCGAACTGGCTTTGTATGTTGAGCAGCGCGCGCTGAAAGATGGCGACTCTGTGGCCACCATCGGCATGCTGCAAGTACCGAACGGCTCGGTCAATGTGGTGCCCGGTCGCTGCCTTTTTTCGCTCGACATGCGGGCGCCCAACAACGCCCAACGCGACGCGCTGGTGGCCGACATTCTGAGCGAGCTGAAGCGAATTTGCGAGCGCCGCAGTGTGCATCACACAGCCGAAGAAACCATGCGCGCGGCAGCTGCGCCCAGCGCACCGGCCTGGCAAGCGCGTTGGGAAGCGGCGGTCATGGCACTCGGCGCACCGCTGTACCGCATGCCCAGCGGCGCTGGCCATGACGCCATGAAGCTGCACGAAGTGATGCCGCAAGCCATGCTGTTTGTGCGCGGCCAGAACTCAGGCATCAGCCACAACCCGCTGGAGTCCAGCACCAGCGACGACATGCAACTGGCGGTTGATGCTTTCATGCATCTGCTGACCCATCTCGAATCCAACTGAAAACGCGATACACCATGACCACCACCTACGAAAAAATAGACGCCTGGGTTGACGCCCACTTTGAAGAGCAAACGCGTTTTCTGCAAGCCTTGATTCAAGTGCCGACCGACACCCCGCCTGGCAACAACACGCCGCACGCGCTGCGCGCAGCTGAGCTGATTGAAGCCATGGGCTTGCCGGTTGAAAAGCATGAAGTCCCGCAAGCCGAAGTTGAAGCCGCCGGACTTGAAAGCATCACCAATCTGGTGGCACGTCGGCACTACGGTGACGGTGGCCGCACCATCGCCTTGAACGCGCACGGTGATGTGGTGCCACCGGGCGAAGGTTGGACCAAAAAACCGTACGGCGGCGAGATTGACAACGGCAAGATTTATGGCCGGGCGTCGGCCGTGAGCAAGTGCGATTTTTCAACCTTCACTTTTGCCGTGCGTGCGCTTGAGGCTGTGGCCAAACCGTCGCAAGGCGGCATTGAATTGATCTTCACCTATGACGAAGAGTTCGGCGGCGAAGTCGGCCCGGCTTGGTTGCTTCAACACAAAATCATTAAGCCCGACCTGGTGATTGCCGCCGGCTTCAGCTACCAAGTGATCACCGCACACAACGGCTGCCTGCAAATGGAATTGACGGTGCACGGCAAGATGGCGCATGCCGCCGTGCCGCACACCGGCATTGACGCGCTGCAAGGTGCCAACCGCATTTTGACGGCACTCTACGCACAAAACACGCTCTACCAAAGCATCACATCCAAGGTTGAGGGCATCACGCACCCCTACCTCAATGTCGGCTTTATTTCTGGCGGCACCAACACCAACGTGGTGCCGGGAAAGGTCGTCCTCAAGCTAGACCGCCGCATGATTCCTGAGGAAGACCCGGTGGCCGTGGAAGCCAGCATCCGCGCCGTCATGGCCGCTGCCGTGGCAGACTTCAACCAAGGCCGCAATGACGAAGGGATTCACGTCGACGTTAAACGCATCTTGTTGTCGAAGGCCTTGATTCCGCTACCAGGCCACAAGCCGCTGGCCGAGGCTTTGCAGCGCAACGCCAGTGCCATTTTCAAGGAGCCGATTCCGGCTTGCGGCACCCCGCTCTACACCGACGTGCGCATCTTCGGCGAGGCCGGCATTCCCGGCGTGCTTTACGGGGCCGGGCCACGCACCGTACTGGAGTCGCATGCCAAGCGGGCCGACGAACGGCTCGACCTTGAAGACCTGCGCCGCGCCACCAAAGTCGTGGCCAGAAGCTTGCACGATTTGCTGGGTTGATTCTCGAGTTTCAGGGGGCAAAAATGCGCAGACTTCGTCATATTTATCAGTTATATTAGAGCACTTGTTGTTTTTAAACTTTGTGTAATATTAGAAGCTAGTACTATCAATTGATATTTACGATGATTTTTCAGGGTATTAATACATTTCACGAATTACCCTTCAAATCTGCAATTTTTAAGCCCCTTAAATTTACAAAAATACACAGAAACGATTGGCATCGCCAGCGGCAAAGGTGGCGCGGGCAAGACGACTGTGTCCGTCAATCTGGCACTGGCGTTGCAAGCAAAAGGCTTTCGCGTCATGCTGTTCGACGCAGACTTGGGCTTGGCCAACGCGCCTATTTTGCTAGGCACTCGCTGCCCTTTCAATATCAGCCATGTCCTGAGCGGTGAAAAAACGCTGGCCGAGGTCGTCGTCACCACACCGCAGAATTTGCGCTTAATCTCTGGTGCCTCGGGCAATCAGACCTTGGCAGGCTTGACAGCGGTACAGGTTGGTCATTTGGTACAGGCCTTCAGTGACCTGCGAGAAGAACTTGACTATCTGATTGTCGACATGTCGGCCGGTATTTCACCTGCGGTTATGACACTCATGGCCGCTTGCCATCGCCGCTTTGTCGTGGTGCGCAATGACCCTTCCTCTATCGCCGACGCCTACGGAACCATCAAGGTGCTGATGGAAGACGAGATGCTGGACGAGATATACCTGATCCCCAACGCCATCTCAAATCAGCTCGATGGAGAAGAACTCTTTCAAAGAATCAACCGGGTCTGTGCTCAATTTTTGAGCCGAAGCATCCACTATGCAGGCTCACTCGAGATGGATCCGCTGGTTCAAGATGCACACAAGCATTTGCAGCCTCTGATGACGTTTGCCCCGACCAGCCAGGCGGCCAAAGATTTCCGCAAACTGGCCCAATCGGTAAGCGATTTATCACCGGTTGAAAAACCCACCGGTGCTGTGCAGTTTTTCATCAATCGCTGGCTGCCCCTGGCCTTGTCGAAAGCGCTGCACTGATCGGCCACGCCCGCCTTCCGCTGACCAAGATATGCACGAACCTTTGATCAGCGATGCGGAAATGGCGCAATTGCTCACGCCGCAAGAAAGAACGGGGCTCAAAGGTGCTGACCGGGGCTTCAAGCTGCGTCATCGATTTCTGCTGGTGACGGTACTTTTTTTCACCACACAGCTGCTTTTTTTCCCGGCACAGGCCCAGCTCAATCTGAACCTTTATACCGATGTGCGCGACCTGCGGACTTACTTCCAATACCAAGGAATCTTCATCTTGCTCGCCAGCGGCATTTATCTGTTGAGCTACCTACGCGATTGGTATTTTGAACGTGTAGCGCTGTTTATGTGCGCCATTTCCTTCACGACTCTGGTGATGGATTTTTTCAACGTCTTCAGCTGGATTCATGGGCCGATATCAATGCAAGTGATTGCTGTGATAATTCTGCGCATGGCTTGCATTTATTCCCTGTTGATCAACGCTATTCGGGCTGATCGAGCACCGCCGCTACCGCGCACTTTTTGGGGTTGAACGGTCCTTTCTATTGGGGTTTTTGCTGATATTTTGCATGGATAAGGTGTATACACTTTGGCGCACAATGCAGCCTCAATACAGGAACTCGCCATGGCCCATTCAGCCGATTCAGCGTCCCCCAGCCCCAGTCGGGCCGTTCACCCCGTCGACGAAAAACTCCCCACCGGCAAACTAGCGGCGCTCGGCCTGCAGCACGTGCTGGTCATGTATGCCGGTGCGGTGGCGGTGCCATTGATCGTCGGCCGCGCCCTCAAGCTCAGCCCGGAACAAGTGGCGACGTTGATCTCTGCCGACCTGTTTTGCTGCGGCATCGTGACCTTGATTCAATCAATGGGCGCGACCCAGTGGTTCGGCATCCGCTTACCCGTCATGATGGGGGTCACCTTCGCTTCCGTCGCACCGATGGTGGCGATGGCCAACAACACACCGGGGGCCGCTGGCGCGCAATTGATTTTTGGCGCCATCATCGGCGCAGGCGTGATCTCCATGCTGATCGCGCCGCTGGTCAGCCGCATGCTGCGGTTTTTTCCGCCCGTGGTCACCGGCACCATCATTGCGGTCATCGGCATCAGCCTGATGCGCATTGGCATCAACTGGATATTTGGCAACCCTTTCGGCCCCACCGCACCCAGTATCGTCAACCCTGAACACGCCAAATGGTTGGCTGACGCCACCGCAGCAGCCGGTGCTGCGCTGCCCGCTGCGCCCAAAGGTCTGGCCTTGGTCGCCACGGTACCCAACCCCAAATACGCCGACCTCACGGGCTTCGGCATTGCCTCACTGGTGCTGGTCTCCATCTTGCTGATCGCCAAGCTGGCCAAAGGCTTTCTGGCGAATATCTCGGTGTTACTCGGCATCGTCATCGGCGGCGTGGTCGCTGCGGCTTTGGGTTTGATGAATTTCGACAAAGTCGGCAAAGCCGCCTGGGTCGATGTGGTGTTGCCGTTTCAGTTCGGTATGCCGGTGTTTGACCCCATTTTGATTTTGACCATGACGCTGGTCATGATCGTGGTGATGATCGAGTCCACCGGCATGTTTCTCGCACTGGGTGAAATGACCGACCGAAAAGTAGACCGCGCCGCGCTGACCCGCGGCCTGCGAACCGACGGTTTGGGCACGCTCATCGGCGGTATTTTCAACACCTTTCCCTACACCAGCTTTTCACAAAACGTCGGCCTGGTGGCGGTGACGGGCGTGCGCAGCCGCTTTGTCTGCGTGGCGGGCGGCATCATCTTGATCGTGCTCGGCGTGCTGCCCAAAATGGCGGCGCTGATCGAGTCGCTGCCGACCTTTGTGTTGGGCGGCGCGGGCTTGGTGATGTTCGGCATGGTGGCGGCAACCGGCATTCGCATTCTGGGCGGCGTTGACTTCAAGAACAACCGTTTCAACGCGCTGGTGGTGGCGATTTCGATCGGTATTGGCATGATCCCGCTGATCGCACCCAACTTCAAACAATGGATGCCGCATGACCTGCATCCGCTGATTGAGTCTGGCATCTTGCTGGCATCTGTCAGCGCCGTGCTGCTGAACCTGTTCTTCAACGGCGCCAAGGCCGACGAAGAGGCGGTGAAACGAGCCGCGGCGCAGGCTGACGCACACTGACAAGACAAGGCCAACTGTCAAGGTAGCGGCCCGCTGGCAGGGTATATCCGGAGATATAGCGCATCCGGCTGTTCACCAGTGCGAAATAGATGACTGAAAATACGGCATTCCAATTCGGCGGTTGGCACTGGAATTGGCATGCATATTGCTCCACACCAAAGTCATTACTTTTCACTTCGGAAACACCATGAAAACGCGCACTTTCCTTAAATCTGCTGCGGCCTTGGCCGCCGTCCTGACCTTTGGCGCCGCTCAGGCGCAGAACACGCCCATCAAGTTCCAGCTCGACTGGCGCTTTGAAGGCCCGGCAGCCCTGTTTTTGACGCCCGTCGCCAAAGGCTATTTCAAAGCCAACCAACTCGACGTCACCGTGGATGCCGGCAACGGTTCCGGCGGCGCCGTGACCCGCGTGGCGTCTGGTACTTACGACATGGGTTTTGCCGATCTGGCCTCCCTGATGGAATTCCACGCCAACAACCCTGACGCGCCGAACAAGCCCGTCGCCGTGATGGTGGTCTACAACAACACGCCGGCTTCGGTCATGTCGTTGAAGAAGTCCGGCATCAAAACGCCGGCGGATTTGAATGGCAAAAAACTCGGCGCACCGGTGTTTGACGCCGGCCGTCGGGCTTTCCCTATCTTTGCTAAAGCCAACAACGTCAGCGGCTTCCAATGGATCAGCATGGACCCACCCTTGCGTGAAACCATGTTGGCACGCGGCGACGTGGACGCCATCACCGGCTTCACCTTCACCTCTTTGTTGAACCTGGAGGCGCGCGGCGTCAAAGCTGAAGACGTCGCCATCTTGCCGTATGCTGACTTCGGCGTGAAGATGTATGGCAATGTCATCATCGCTTCACCCAAGCTGATCAAAGAAAATCCTGCTGCCGTCAAAGCATTTTTGAAAGCCTTCGCCAAAGGCGCGAAGGACGTGATGGCCAATCCGGCAGCCGCCATCAACGACGTCAAAGCGCGAGACGGCATCATCAACGTGCCACTGGAAATACGCCGCCTGCAGCTCGCCATTGACACCGTCATCAACAGCCCCGACGCCCGCGCCGAAGGCTTTGGTCAGCTCAAAGCGCCGCGCTTGTCGCTGATGGCGTCGCAGGTGTCTGACGCCTTTGCCACCAAAACCCGCGTCAACGCAGACGCCGTCTGGAACGGCAGCATGTTGCCCAGCGCCGCTGAACTGAACGTGCTGCCAGCCAAGCGCTGAAAGCGGGCACTGCATCTTGAATTCATCCACCACCCCGACCAGCTTTGTCGATTTTCAGAACGTCTGGCTGGCTTACAACGACGAGCTTCTGGCGCAGCAAAACTTTGCGGTTGAAGCGATTGACCTGCAAGTCCGGCAAGGCGAGTTCATCGCCATCGTCGGCCCGTCGGGCTGCGGTAAATCCACCTTCATGAAGCTGACAACCGGCCTGAAGATGCCGTCCAAAGGGCGCATCATGATTGACGGCGCACCGGTCACCGGTCCGCTGAAAATCTCAGGCATGGCGTTTCAAGCACCGTCACTGTTGCCTTGGCGCACCACGGTAGACAACGTGCTGTTGCCGCTGGAAATCGTCGAGCCTTATCGCAGCAACTTCAAAGCCAAGCGCAAGGAATATGAAGAGCGCGCTCGCAAGCTGTTGCAAAAAGTCGGCCTCGCCGGCTACGAAGACAAATTTCCGTGGCAACTGTCGGGTGGCATGCAGCAGCGCGTGAGCATTTGCCGCGCCCTGATTCATGAACCCAAAATGCTGCTGCTGGACGAGCCCTTTGGTGCGCTTGACGCCTTCACCCGCGAAGAGTTGTGGTGTATCTTGCGCGACCTCTGGACCGAGCAGCGATTCAACGTGATTTTGGTCACGCACGACCTGCGCGAGTCGGTCTTTTTAGCCGACACCGTGTATGTGATGAGCAAGAGTCCTGGCCGCTTTGTGGTCAAGCGCGAGATTGATCTGCCGCGCCCGCGCGACTTGGAGGTGACCTACACCAAAGAGTTTTCAGACATCGTTCACGAGCTGCGCGGTCACATTGGTGCGGTTCGCAGCACCCCTGTGGCTGACGCTGCGACCCAGGCAGGTGCAGCATGATGAATTCCAAAAAATTTGAGCGCTGGTCGCCGTTTATTCTGCTGACACTTCTGGTGGCCTTGTGGGAAGCCGTTTGCGTGGGCTTCAGCATCCCCGAGTTCATCTTTCCGGCACCCACGCAAATTGCGCAAGCACTGGGCGAGTTTTCCAGGCCCATCGCTGAAGCCGCCTGGAAAACCTTCTGGGTCACCATGGTTGGATTTGGTCTGTCGATTGTGGTCGGTGTGCTGCTGGGCTTTCTGGTGGGCTCCTCGCGCCTCGCCTATGCAGCGATTTACCCGCTGCTGGTGGCCTTCAATGCCGTGCCCAAGGCGGCGATTGTGCCGATCCTGATTGTTTGGTTTGGCATGGGCGTCGGGCCCGGCATCTTGACGGCTTTTCTGATCTCGTTTTTCCCGATCACCGTCAACATGGCCACCGGCCTGGCCACGCTCGAGCCTGAACTTGAAGACGTTCTGCGCGTGCTGGGTGCCAAGCGCATGGATGTGCTCATGAAAGTCGGGCTGCCGCGCTCCATGCCTTACTTTTACGGCTCGCTCAAAGTCTCCATCACGCTGGCTTTTGTCGGCACCGTGTTGGCCGAAATGACCGCTGGCGACTCCGGCATTGGCTACCTCATGCAAAGCGCCGGTTCGCAGCAGCGCTTGGCACTGGCCTTTGCGGGTTTGATCGTCATTGGTGCCATGGCCATGCTGATGTATGAGCTCTTCAGTGCCGTTGAAAAACACACGACGGCTTGGGCGCATCGAGGCTCCCAGAGTCATTGAACTTGACTTGGCACGCCTCACTTCAACTTGACTACTCACTGAGTGCCGAACGCACTGTTGCGCACTTTCGCCACAGCGGGCCGCTGCGCATTTTGCAAAGCCTCTACCCGGAGGGCGACAGCGTCTGTCACAACGTGCTGGTGCACCCACCGGGCGGGCTGGTCGGCGGTGACACGCTGGACATCCACGCCACGGTGGCCAGTGGCGCGCACGGGCTGGTGACCACGCCGGGTGCGACACGGTTTTACCGCTCGCTGGGTGAGCAGGCTTTGCAGCGCGCCCATGTGACGCTGGCCGCAGATGCCCGGTTGGAGTGGTTGCCGCTAGAGGCGCTGTGCTACAGCGGCTGCCTGGCAGAAAATCGGTTGACCATGGACCTCGCGCCGGGGGCTGAAATGATGGGCTGGGATGTCACGGCATTGGGTTTGCCGAACGCCGGTCTGCCGTTTGTGAAGGGTAGCTTCAAGCAGCACATCGAAGTGCCCGGTGTTTGGCTAGAGCGTGCACAACTGGCCGCACAGGACGAACTGCTGCTGAACAACCCGCTGGGCTTGGCTGGGCACCGCTGCATGGCGACGCTGTTTTTTGCAGCCGGCAGCAAGCTAGACCGTAAGCGCAGGCAAGCCGCGCTCGATGTGGCGCGCGAGGTGCTTGACGTGCACAGCCTGCAGCCGACGGCCGGTGCCACCAGTCCGAACGAGCAAGTGGTGGTGGTGCGCGTACTGACCCCGGTGGTGGAACCCGCCATGGATTTGCTCAAACAAGTGTGGCGCGCATGGCGTCGGCATTTTTGGCAGCTTGAAGCGCCGAACCCGCGAATCTGGTCGGCTTAACGCCGCATCAGTCACTGTTACGCCGTATTTTTCACTGAGATGCAGGATGCGCCCGCAGGCGCGACAATATCGGCTGCAAAAAATATCTGCCAACCTACTCAAACACACCATGAAGATTGAAAAAAACTCCGCCGTCACCCTGCGTTTCAAAGTCACCGACAGCTTGGGCAAAGTCGTTGAAGAAAGCCAAGAGCCGATGGTTTACCTGCACGGCGGCTATGGCAACACCCTGCCCAAAATTGAAGAGGCGCTGGACGGCCAAGTCACTGGTTTCAAAACCACGCTAGCCCTGTCAGCCGCTGATGCCTTTGGCACGCGCGACGAAAGCCTGGTGCAAACCATTCCTAAAACTCAGTTTCCGCCTGGCGTGAAGGTGGGCGGACAACTCGAAGGTCATGGCGACGACGGCCGCACGCACGTTTTCACCGTCATGAAGATCAAGGGCGACACCGTCTTGCTCGACGGCAACCACCCGCTGGCAGGTAAAGACCTGAAGTTCAGTTTGGCGGTGATGGAAGTGCGCGCTGCCTCCGAAGAAGAGATCGCGCATGGCCACGTGCACGGCGCACACGGCCACCAACACTGAGCTAAATCGCCACCATGTGGCGAACACCGTTGGCCTGCATGTCTTTGCCAAGACCGCGCCCGATGAACTCCCCGCGTTCCATCACGAGGTAGTCATCGGCCAGCGCTTCGGCAAAATCGTAGTACTGTTCCACCAGCAAAATTGCCATGTCGCCACGGTCAGCCAGCATGCGAATCACGCGTCCAATGTCTTTGATGATGCTCGGCTGAATTCCTTCGGTCGGCTCGTCCAGAATCAACAGCTTGGGCTTGGCCGCCAGCGCACGCGCAATCGCCAGTTGCTGCTGCTGCCCGCCGGACAGGTCGCCGCCGCGCCGGTGCAGCATCTGCTTGAGCACCGGAAACAGCTCGTAAAGCTCGGTTGGAATCGGCGTGCTGGCGCTCTTGTAAGCCAGTCCCATGCGCAGGTTTTCTTCGACCGTGAGGCGCGAAAAAATTTCGCGTCCTTGCGGCACAAAACCCATGCCGGCACGAGCCCGTTCATAAGGCGTGTTGTTCTGAATGAGCTTGCCGTCAAATTCGATGCTGCCGGTCTTGATCGGCACCAGCCCCATCAGTGATTTGAGCAACGTGGTTTTGCCAACGCCGTTGCGGCCCAGCAGCACCGTGACTTTGCCCAATTGCGTTTGCAAGCTGACGTCACGCAGGATGTGCGAGCCGCCGTAGTACTGGTTGATGTTTTTGACGTTCAGCATAAGTATTTCAATTCAACGGCCAAGATAAACCTCGATCACGCGTTCGTCGGCCTGCACTTGGTCTAGCGTGCCTTGGGCCAGCACAGAGCCGTCGCACAGCACCGTGACGATGTCGGAGATGGTGCGAATGAAGCTCATGTCGTGCTCGACCACCAGCAAGGAGTGTTTGCCCTTGAGTGTCAAAAACAGCTCTGCCGTGCGCGCTGTTTCTTCGTCGGTCATGCCGGCCACGGGTTCGTCGAGCAGCAGCAGCTTGGGGTCTTGCATCAGCAACATGCCAATCTCCAGCCATTGCTTTTGTCCGTGGCTCAAGTTGCCGGCGAGGCGCCCGACACTCTCTGCCAGATGAATCGTCACCAATATCTCGGCCAAGCGGTCGCTTTGTTTGGAGTCGAGCTTGAAGAACATGGACGCCTTCACGCCCTTGTTGGTTTTCAGCGCGAGTTCCAGGTTTTCAAACACGGTGAGTTGTTCAAACACCGTTGGCTTTTGAAATTTTCGACCGATACCCAATTGCGCAATTTCGGCTTCTTTGTAGCGCAACAAATCAATCGTGCTGCCAAAGAAAACTGTGCCTTCGTCAGGCCGCGTCTTGCCAGTGATGATGTCCATCATCGTGGTCTTGCCCGCGCCGTTGGGGCCGATGATGCAGCGCAGCTCACCGGGCGCGATGTCGAGTGATAGCTTGTTGATGGCTTTGAAACCATCGAAGCTGACGCTGACGTCTTCCAAATAAAGAATACGGCCGTGGGTCGTGTCGACTTCCCCTTCCGGCTTGGCGATACGGCCGGTACTGGCGTTGCGGCCACCCGATTCAGTGTTATTTTTATTATTGGCCAAGGCGGCCATGCGTTGTTCGACGCGCCTCGCGCCTTGCTCTAGCAGTTCTGGTGTCATGCCGTTTTCCCCTTCCACAGTTTCTTCACCAGACCGACCACGCCGTTGGGCAGGAACAGGGTCACGGCGATGAACAGCGTGCCTAAAAAGTACAGCCAAAATTCGGGGTAGGCGACGGTCAGCCAGCTCTTGGCACCATTGACGATGAAAGCGCCAATGATCGGTCCGATCAAGGTAGCGCGGCCACCGACAGCGGCCCAAATGGCGATTTCAATCGAGTTGGCGGGGCTCATTTCACCCGGGTTGATGATGCCGACCTGCGGCACATACAGCGCGCCAGCAATACCGCACATGATGGCCGAAATGACCCAGATCGTGAGCTTGTAGCCCAGCGGGTTGTAGCCGGAAAACATGACGCGGGTTTCAGCATCGCGAATCGCCTGCAACACACGGCCAAACTTGCTTTGCACCAGCCATTTAGAGAACATGAAAAAGCCCAGCAGCGTCAAACCGGTGATGACAAACAGCAGCATGCGCATGTTCGGCGTGGCCAAGGGCATGTCCAAAATTCGCTTGAAATCCGTGAAGCCATTGTTGCCACCAAAGCCCGTCTCATTACGGAAAAACAGCAGCATCGCGGCAAAGGTCAAGGCCTGCGTGATGATGGAAAAATACACCCCTTTGATGCGTGAGCGAAAAGCGAAATAACCGAACACAAAAGACACCACGGCGGGGACCAGCACAATCAAAATGAGCGTCGCCACAAAGCTGCCACTGAAGGTCCAGTGCCAAGGCAAGGTCTTCCAGTCGAGGAACACCATGAAGTCGGGCAAGTCGCTTTTGTAATTGCCGTCCAGGCCGATTTGGCGCATCAGGTACATGCCCATGACGTAACCGCCGATGGCGAAAAACACGCCGTGGCCCAGCGACAAAATGCCGGTGTAACCCCAGATCAAGTCCATTGCCAGCGCGCAGATGGCGTAGCACATGATCTTGCCCAGCAAGGCCACCGAGTAGGTGCTCATGTGCAAAGCACTGCCCTCTGGCACCCAAAGATTGAGCACCGGGGCGACAGCGCAAACGACGATCAGCACGACCATGAAAGCGCTCCAGCCGCTGCGCGACAGCAGCGGGCCTTTGGCTGGTAGCACAACGTAAGGAGCGGCCGTATTCGGGCCCGGAGAGGTTGGAAGAGTTGCGTTCATGGGTGTGGCCTCAAGCTTCCGCAGAGCGGCCTTTCATGGCGAAGATGCCTTGCGGACGCTTCTGGATAAAGATGATGATGAGAACAAGCACGGCGATCTTGGCCAGTACAGCGCCAGTCCAGCCTTCTAAGAACTTGTTCAAAATGCCCAGCCCCATGGCGGCGTACACCGTGCCGGCCAGCTGGCCGACACCGCCCAACACCACGACCATGAAGGCGTCGACGATGTAGCTTTGGCCGAGGTCAGGGCCGACGTTGCCAACTTGGCTCAGCGCACAGCCCGCCAGTCCGGCGATGCCGGATCCCAACGCAAAAGCATAGGTGTCGACACGCGCCGTGTTGACGCCCATGCACGCCGCAATTGGGCGGTTTTGCGTGACGCCACGGACAAACAAACCCAAGCGTGTCCGGCTGATCAGCCACGCCACACCGAGCAACACGGCAATGGCAAAACCGATGATCACCAGCCGGTTGTAGGGCAGCGACAGGTTGCCCATGAGCTGAACGCCGCCGCTCATCCACACCGGGTTTTCAACGCCGACGTTTTGCGCGCCAAAGATGCTGCGCACCATTTGCTGCAACATCAGGCTGATGCCCCAAGTGGCCAAGAGCGTTTCGAGCGGGCGACCATACAAGAAGCGAATCACGCCGCGTTCGAGTGCCGCGCCCATCAAGGCCGAGGCCATGAAGGCCACCGGCAATGCGGCCAGCAAGTACCAGTCAAATGCGTTCGGGAAATAGGTTTGGAACACACCCTGCACCACATAAGTGGCGTAGGCGCCGATCATCATCAGCTCGCCGTGCGCCATGTTGATGACGCCCATCAAACCATAGGTGATGGCCAATCCCAGCGCCACCAACAACAAGATAGAACCTAAGCTGATGCCGCTGAAGACGGCCGCAAGTTTGTCACCCCAGGCGAGTGCGGCTTCGACCTTGCGCAAGCTCGCGACGAGGGCTGTTTTAACTTCGGGATCTGACTCTTTGGCGAGCCGTTCAAGCAACACGGTTTTGGTGCTCGGATCACCACTGTCGGCGAGCGAGGCAGCCGCTTGCAAGCGTTTGCCTTTGTCGCTGCTGCTCAAAAGAATAGCGGCCCGCAACTGACCCAGCTGACTTTTGAGCTGAGGCACGGTTTCCGCGGCGTAGGCTTTTTCAATCAGCGGCAAGCGGGCCTCGTCGTTGTCACCCGTCAGCGTCTTGATGGCTGCTTTACGCTGCGCTTCTTTTGGTGAGAAGAGTTGCAGCGCTGCCAATGTATTGTCCAACTCAGCGCGCATCAGGTTGTTGTTGATGACGTCTTCGGCGTTGTCCGGCAGCGACACGGCGCTGCCAGAGACTGAATCAAAGGCCTGCTCGTCTTTGACGATCAACACCTGTTCACCGGCAACCTTAACGGCGTCATCGGCCAGCGCCTGAATGAAAGCGAGCGTTGCTTCATTCGGATCAGACGCGGCTTTGGCCAAGGCCTGCAAGCGGGATTCGCTGCTGCCCACGGCCATGGCTTTGGCCTCTTCGAGCGTCAGCGCGTGCAAACTGCCAACGCCCCACAAAAGAGCAGACGCCAGCAGGGTGCGCACCATGATTGAGCACTTTGGCATGGGTTGTGACCTATCGTTGTGCATGAATAGAATGAATTGAAAGCTGCAGGCTGGGTCTGCTTTAAAAGCGGGCACAGACTGCAACTATCTTGAATTTTTTGTTGATGGACTGCACCGAACAAGTGCAAGAACTGGACCATGTATCCAGTGCACGCCAAAGAAAAAGCCGCAGCCTCGTCATCTCAACAAGGTGCGGCTCGGGGCGAGGTTAAGACCGCTTATTTGCCTGCAACTTTGGCTGGCTCGTCAGGCTTCTTGTCGTTGCCTTCGATGTAAGGGCTCCATGGCTTGGCCTTGACCGGGCCAGGCGTCTTCCACACCACGTTGAACTGGCCGTCGGCTTTGATCTCACCAATGAACACGGACTTGTGCAGGTGATGGTTTTTCTCGTCCATCTTGGAAATGATGCCGGACGGTGCCTTGAAGGTCTGGCCGGCCATCGCTGCGATGACTTTGTCTGTGTCTGTGGACTTGGCTTTTTCGACGGCCTGCTTCCACATGTTGATGCCGATGTAGGTCGCTTCCATCGGGTCGTTGGTCAAAGGCTTGTCCTTGTGGCCGGCGATGTTCTTGGCCTTGGCGTAAGCGCTCCACTTTTTGATGAACTCGGTGTTGCTTGGGTTCTTGATCGACTGGAAGTAGTTCCAGGCAGCTAGGTGACCGACCAGGGGCTTGGTGTCGACGCCGCGCAATTCTTCTTCACCCACCGAGAAGGCCACCACCGGCACGTCTTTGGCTTTCAGGCCGGCGTTGCCGAGTTCTTTGTAGAACGGCACATTGGAG
>CANFXC010000054.1 GCA_947450765.1 Comamonadaceae bacterium
CATGCGCGCCAGCGCACGCAATTCAGCGCCGTGTCGAACCCCGCCCGGGGCTTCATCCAACATCGCAGACGCCATGGGCATGAGCGACACGGCCAAGCTGAAAAACAGCGTCTTCAAGACAAAAATCAGCGTCACCGCCGGGTTGAACACCTGGCCAAAAAGTCGCGTGTAAGCCGGCAAGGCCGACGCATTGAAACCATACACCGCCACATACGCCAACACCAGCGCGACCACACAACTCAGCGCCGCCAGCGTGACGCTGGCAAAGACACCGGCCACCACGCGCGGCATGACTTCTTGCCGCAGCGGGTCACGGCCTTGCGCGCTGATGGCGGCCAACTTGCCATGCTGGCGCATGTCGGACAGCTCAGCGCTGCTGGCCATGGTGGTGCGCAAGGCGACGAACAATGCCGCGCTCAAAGGAATCAGTTCCAGCACCAGCACCCGAATAATCACCTGCAGCGCGTACTGTGAGAGCCCATAACTCTGCGCCGTGACCACCACAATGCGCGTGATCACCAAGGTGATCAGCGCACACAGCAGCGTGAACCAGACCAAAATTGGCGCAGTGCCCTGCACCATGTGACGGGCCAGCAGCACGCGGTTGCGGGGCGAATAACTGGCCGGTGAAAAAGCCAGCACCAAGATTTGGGCGCCGAAATACAGCACGCGCCACCAACCGGCGAGCCAGTTGATGATGAGTGCCGTCGCCGTCATACGCTGACCTGCTCGTTGGCCGTGGCCATGGTTTGACCCAGCTGCACCGGACCACCAGCCTGCCAGTCAGGATTGAACTGCAAAGGCCCGGCTGGGAACAGCAAGACCACGGTAGAGCCGAGCAGAAACCGACCCATTTCGTCGCCTTTTTTCAGCGTCACCGGCGACGTTGCGTCCGCGTAATGCCATTCGCGCACCGTGCTTTGGCGCGAGCGATTGACAACACCATGCCAGACCATCGCCATGCTTCCCACAATCGTTGCACCGACCAATGTCAAAACCATCGCTCCGTGCGGCGTTTCAAAAACACAGACCAAACGTTCGTTGCGGGCAAACAAACCCGGCACACCGCGTGCGGTGACCGGATTGACAGAAAACAGATCGCCCGGCACATAGATCATGCGCAGCAAACGGCCATCACACGGCATGTGAATGCGGTGATAGTCACGCGGGCTCAGGTAGATCGTGGCAAAACTGCCGTTCTTAAACTGCTCGGCCAATGGCCCGTCGCCGCCGACCAGCGCGGTGGTCGAATAGTGATGCCCTTTGGCCTGAAAAATCTGCTCATCCTCAATCCGGCCAAACTGGCTGATGGCACCGTCGACCGGACAGATCCAAGCGGCGCTGGACAGTGGCCTAGCGTCTGGCTTCAAGGCACGGGTGAAAAAGTCGTTGAACGATAGGTAACTGGTGATGTCGGAGTTAGCCGCTTCTCTCATGTTGACGGCGTACTTGCCAACGAACCAGCGAATCAGCGCGGTGGTGACCCAGCCGCGTTGGCGCGACGCCACGAAGCCAGCGAAAGTCGTGATGGCCTGCTTGGGCAGGAGATATTGAAGAAGAACTTTGAAACGATCAGGCACACGGACTCACGGAAGTGGATGGACGTCGGACATTTTATAGAGCCGCAGCCCTGCTCAGTTCGGCAACACGCGCAGCAAACGACACTGCGGGCTGTCGGTCAGCACGTAAAGCCAGCCGTCCGGCCCTTGCCGCACATCACGGACGCGGCCCACACCCTCGAGCAACTTGTGCTCGCGCTGCACGCGCCCCTTGAAAGGTGCGTCCAGTTCAATCCGGTTCAGGTAACCAAACTTCAACGAACCCACGAACAGATTACCGCGCCAAGCCGCGCCATAACGATCACTGGTCAAGAAAGCCATGCCCGACGGTGCGATGGACGGCGTCCAGTGGTGCAAGGGCGGCTCCATGCCGGCACGTGCGTTGATGCCAGCACCGATTTTTCCACCCCCATAATTGACGCCATGCGTGATGACGGGCCAACCGTAGTTGTGACCCGGCAGCGGCAGATTGATCTCGTCACCGCCTTGGGCGCCATGCTCATGCGCCCACAAAGTGCCATCGGGTGCGAGCGTCGCGCCCTGCACATTGCGGTGGCCCCAGCTCCAGATTTCGGGCAAAGCGCCAGCGCGCTTCACCAGCGGATTGTCGGCAGGCACCGTGCAGTCTTTGTTGATGCGAACGACCTTGCCAATGTGGTTGTCCAGCTTTTGCGCATCGTCCATGCGCGAGTAGCGATCACCCAAGGTCAGAAACAAAGTGCCGTCGGGCTGGCCGCTTTTCTGACCTTCAACAATCCGGCAGCCAAAGTGGGCACCGCTGTCAACCTTCGGCTTTTGGCTGAAGATCACCTTGAGGTTTTGCAAGGCCGTGTTGTCAGCGCTCAGCGTTGCCCGGGCTAAGGCTGTGCTGTTGCCACGCCCGTCTGCCGAAGGCTCTGAAAAACAAAAGGACAATGCACGCGTCTGTTCAAAGTTGGCATCCAGCAAGACGTCGAGCAAACCGCCCTGCCCGCCAGCAGCGATCGCCGGCAAGCCCGAAATCGGCGCACCGCGCTTACCGTCAGGGCTGATCACGCGCATGCGCCCCGGCCGCTCCGTCACCAAGAAATGCTTGTTTGGCAAAAACGCCAACGCCCACGGACTTTCCAGCCCGGTGGCCACCACCTCGGCGCGCATGCTTTGGGCCGTTGCAGGCAAGGTTACAACAATTAACGCGGCCATGACCCAAAGCGAGAACTGCGACCAACGCTTAAAACCGAGAGCACAATTCGCATTTTTCAAAGCCATTCTGCCCATGGTGATTCCTCAAAAATTTAGAATTAAAAGGTACTATGCCACGGCCATTCCTGTAGAACTTATATATCCGCAGGTTCTAGGGGGCTTGACGCTGAGCCGTCACTTGAGTAAGCTCCACGGATGCGTTTTCGACTGATCAAGACCACATTTTTGCCCAGCATGGCCTTGACTCTAGGCCTCTTGAGCACCGGCGTACAAGCAGCACCGGCAGCAGACGAGTTAGACACCTGGCTGACTGACAAAGGGCTGTTCTCGCAGATCCAGCAAGTTCGGCAAAACGTCAACCTGAAAGCCTCTGAACTCGTAGTCCATGCCATTGGATTTCTTGGCGTTCCCTACCTCCGCGGTGGCAACACGGCAGATACCGGATTTGACTGCAGTGGCTTCGTCAAAGCCATTTACGAACAGACCATCGGCCTGGTTCTGCCACGCAAGGCTGAGCAACAGGCTGCTGCTACACAAAATATCGAACGAAAAGACTTGGTTCCCGGTGACTTGGTTTTTTTCAACACCATGCGCCGAGCCTTTAGCCATGTCGGTATTTATATTGGCGACGGCAAGTTCATCCATTCACCGAAGCCAGGGGCTGAAGTTCGCGTAGAGAGTCTGGCTGCAGCCTATTGGAACCGCCGGTTTGATGGAGCCCGTCGGGTCGACACGTCACAAGATGGGGCCATCCCCTCCATTGCTGCATCATCAGGTTCACGGGCCAAGCAGGAGCCGATCGCCGGCGCTCAGTCAAAGTACTTGTCAGGTCAAGACTCGCCTTAAGGCTATCTCAGCGCAATCAGCGACGCGGGCTGATGGTTGTCGTGCTGCTACCCGTCTGCTGATTTTCGACTGCCAAGGCTTGCCGCTCAGGTTCCGTTTCCATTGCAATGGCTTTGCGATAAAGCGCATTGACTTTCGGCACCCGAGCCAGAATATCAGCCCACTCGAAATCAAAGGGCAACCCCATCCAGTCGCCCAACTTTTTGAGTTCAGCAATACTGATTCGGATGGATTTACTGATCTGGTCAACACTGGCCAGTTCTTCCGCTGTCAAGTCGTCACGCGGATTATTCGTCAGGTCGGCCTCCATTAGCACCAGTTGGTCATGCGCAATAGCACGGTCCCGACGTATCGACTCCGAATTTTTCTTGGGCACCGGATGAGGCTGCAGGGCCATATTCAAGCGGGCAGTGATATCCCGAAGACTTTGCTGTGTGAAGAAATAAAACAGCAAAAAACAAATGAGCAACAGCATCAGCAGCAAGATAACCACAAGCAGAGCAGTGTCCATAGGACTCCAATGGTGAGCGACTAAAGCGACTATGAATCAAAAGACCGACCTCCGCAAGGGCTCAGGCCCTTGCCGGTCTATTTACGAGCAGGCGGCAAATCAGTACAACTGCCATGCGCCACTTCTGCCGCCATGCCGATGCTTTCGCCCAGCGTCGGGTGCGGGTGAATCGTCTTGCCGATGTCGATCGCATCAGCGCCCATCTCGATCGCCAAAGCGACTTCACCGATCATGTCGCCGGCATGTGTGCCGACCATGCCGCCACCCAGAATTTTGCCGTGACCGTGCGCTTCCGGGCTGTCGTCAAACAGCAATTTGGTGACGCCTTCGTCGCGGCCGTTGGCAATCGCGCGGCCTGAAGCGGTCCACGGGAACAGGCCTTTTTTGACCTTGATGCCTTGCGCTTTGGCCTGGTCTTCGGTCAGGCCAACCCAAGCAATTTCAGGGTCGGTGTAGGCGACGCTTGGAATCACGCGGGCGTTGAAGGCCGCACTGGCCAATTCTTTGTTGCCAAGCAACTCACCGGCAATCACTTCAGCGGCCACATGCGCTTCATGCACAGCCTTGTGCGCCAACATGGGCTGACCGACGATGTCGCCGATGGCGAAGATGTGGGGCACGTTGGTGCGCATCTGAATATCGACTGGGATAAAGCCGCGGTCACTGACGCTCACGCCAGCTTTGTCGGCAGAAAGCTTCTTGCCATTCGGCGTGCGGCCAACCGCTTGAAGCACCAAGTCGTAGGTTTGCGGCGCGGGAGCGCCCTCGCCTTCAAACGTGACTTCAATACCTGCCGGCGTCGCTTTAGCTGCCACAGTTTTGGTCTTGAGCATGATGTTGTCAAAACGCGGCGCATTCATTTTTTGCCAGATTTTGACCAGGTCGCGATCAGCGCCTTGCATCAGGCCGTCCATCATTTCGACCACGTCAAGGCGAGCGCCGAGGGTGCTGTAAACCGTGCCCATTTCCAGGCCGATGATGCCGCCGCCCAAGATGAGCATGCGCTTCGGAACTTCCTTGAGATTGAGGGCGCCGGTCGAATCGACCACGCGCGGATCTTCTGGCATGAAGGGCAGACGCACGGCTTGGGAGCCGGCGGCGATGATGCATTTTTTGAACGCAATGGTCTGCTTCTTGCCGGTCTGTGCTTGCGCGTCGCCCGAGGTCTCGCTCACTTCAACATGATTCGCACCGACAAAATTGCCGTAACCGCGAACCACGGTGACCTTGCGCATCTTGGCCATGGCGGCCAGACCGCCGGTCAGCTTGCCGACGACTTTTTCTTTGTGCGTGCGCAGCTTGTTGATGTCGAGCACCGGTTCGCCAAAGCTCACACCGAGCGAGTCGAAATGCTTCACCTCGTCCATCACAGCGGCCACGTGCAACAGCGCCTTCGATGGGATGCAGCCGACGTTCAGGCAAACACCACCAAGTGTGGCGTAGCGTTCAACCAAGATGACTTTCAAGCCGAGGTCTGCAGCGCGAAAAGCCGCCGAGTAACCACCGGGGCCGGCGCCTAGCACCAGCATGTCGCACTCTAAGTCGACGTTGCCAGCAAAGCTGGCCGCAGTCGGTGCCGTGGCAGCAGATGCCGCGGCTGGGTTGGCCGAAACTGGCGCGCTGGCGGCAGGCGCAGCGACGGTAACCGCCGCAGTGGCCGGGGCCTCAGCTGCTTCGGCTATTTCCAGCATCAGCAGAACCGAGCCTTCTTTGACGGCGTCACCAATCTTGACTTTGAGTTCCTTGACCACACCGGCGTGGCTGGCGGGGATTTCCATTGAGGCTTTGTCGCTCTCAACCGTGATCAAGCTTTGCTCGGCTCGGATGGTGTCGCCGGGCTTGACCAAGACTTCGATGATGGTGACTTCTGCAAAGTCGCCGATGTCTGGCACTTTGACTTCAATCAGATGGGCTTGACTCATTGGCTTGCTTTCAACTTGAGGGTGAATACCTCCACCGGTCCGGCGGAGTTTTTATCAAATTCGATACCAGCGTGAATGCCGGCCAGCGCGACTTCGCGCGCTGTTTTGGCTTTTTCCCAGCTGTTGTGCATGGCACCCAGCGCAAAACTGCGGCCAGACCCAATACCCCAAAATTCTTTGAACTCAAAAATTTCGCGGTAGCTGTAAAGACCATAGATGCCCGTCGCGTTGGCGATCACCACGCTGAACTGGCTGGACTCGTACGGGTCGTTATCGTCTTCCTTGGTTTGCAAGAAAAAACTTTCCTTCAGAACAGGGTGCAGCAGTGTGAAGGTGTCGAACACTTCGTCCTTGCTGCCAAAGCGCAGTTGGTCTCGCGGCAAGGAAGCCAGGGCTTTACGCAACGCCGGAAAGTGCGCGACCGTACCAGCCATGCCGATGAAGCTGCTGCCCGTCGGCGTGTCGATCTTGAAGATCTTGCTGTTCGACTCGAAGCGGCTGCTCAGCCGGGTGTCGCCGAACGTCACCAAGGTGTCGGCAGCGATCGCCACCTGACCATTTTTTTTAACAATGACAAGGGTTGTCATGCGATGAAGCTCAGAGCAAGACGCGGCGGAAGTCACCCAAAATCTGACCCAAGTAAGCATTGAAGCGGGCCGCAGCGGCGCCGTCAATCACGCGGTGGTCCCAAGTCAAACTCAGCGGCAACATCAGGCGCGGCACAAACTGTTTGCCATCCCAGACCGGTTCCATCGTGCTCTTGGACACGCCCATGATGGCCACTTCAGGCGCGTTGATGATCGGCATGAAGTACTTGCCACCAATCCCGCCGAGGCTAGAGATCGTGAAAGTAGCGCCGGTCATTTCCGCCGAGCCCAACTTGCCGTCGCGGGCTTTCTTGGCCAGCTCGCCCATTTCCTGACTAAGCTGCAAAACGCCTTTTTGGTCGGCATCACGAATCACCGGCACCATCAAACCATTCGGCGTGTCTGCGGCAAAACCGATGTGCCAGTAGTTTTTATAGACGATGGCATCGCCGTCAAGTGAGCTGTTGAACTCGGGGTATTTTTTAAGCGCAGCCACGCAGGCTTTGATCAAAAAGGCCAGCATGGTGACCTTGACGCCAGACTTCTCGTTTTCTTTGTTGGTCGAGACACGGAAGGCTTCGAGATCCGTGATGTCGGCGTCGTCATGGTTGGTGACAGCCGGAATCATGATGGCATTACGCAGCAAATTGGCACCGCTGATCTTCTTGATGCGGCTCATCTCCTTGCGCTCAATTGGACCGAACTTGGCAAAATCGACCTTCGGCCATGGGATCAAGCCCAAAGCGGCGCCGTCGCCACCTGAGCCAACCGGTGCTTTCACGGCCTGCGCTTGGGTGCGCACGTCGCCAGCCATGACGGACTTGGCGAAGCCCTGCACGTCATCTTGCGTGATACGACCTTTGAGACCACTGCCTTTGACTTCTGCCAAAGGGACACCGATTTCACGGGCGAATTTGCGCACTGAAGGGGAGGCATGCGGCAGTTGGCCGGTCGCCGCTGTCGGTTCATGCGCGGGCATGGTTTGGGCAGGCGTCGCGGCTGCAACAGGTGCTGCCGGTGAAGCTGGTGCGCTGGCCACAGCCACAGGTGCGGCAACTGCTGCGGCTTGCGCTACAGGCGCAGTCGGAGCAGAAGCCACTGGCGCGACTGCAGGGGCATCAGCTTCAGCCTCCAGCACCAACACGATCGAGCCCTGCTTGACCTTGTCGTCCAGCTTGACGCGCAATTCTTTGACCACGCCGCCGTGGCTCGATGGGATTTCCATCGACGCCTTGTCGGACTCGACGGTCAAAAGCGATTGGTCAGCCTTAACGATGTCGCCCGGTTTAACCAGGATCTCGATCACTGTCACCTCGTCGAAGTCGCCAATATCGGGAACCTTGATGTCTATCAATGCCATGTTTTTGTCTCCAGTTCTACAGTCGCTTGAGTCGCTTCAATCACGAATAAGTCGAGGCTCAGGCGTAAAGCGGGTTGATTTTGTCGGTATTGATGCCGTATTTTGTGATCGCCTCGGCCACCTTGGCGACCGGCAATTTTCCATCTTCACTGAGTGCTTTGAGCGCTGCCAACACGATGTAATGACGGTCAATCTCAAAGTGCTCACGCAGCTTGCTGCGGAAATCGCTGCGGCCAAAACCGTCGGTGCCCAGCACTTTGTAGTTGCGGCCCTTTGGTATGAACGAGCGAATCTGCTCAGCATAAGCTTTCATGTAGTCGGTCGATGCGACCACCGGACCCTCGCTCTTGTTCAGCTGTTGGCTGACAAAAGAAACACGTGGCTCAGATGTCGGGTGCAGCAGGTTGTGACGCTCGCAGTCTTGGCCTTCACGGGTCAGTTCATTGAAGCTTGGGCAACTCCAGACGTCAGCTGAAATGCCCCAGTCTTTTTCGAGCAACTCTTGCGCCGCCATGCTTTCGCGCAGGATGGTGCCGGAACCCAGCAACTGAACCCGCTGGGCTGACTTGCCGCCCGGCTTGCAGAGGTACATGCCCTTGATGATCTGCTCTTCGGTGCCAGGTGTCAGGCCAGGCATCGCATAGTTTTCATTCAACAGCGTGATGTAGAAATAGACGTTGTCTTGTTTTTCCACCATGCGCTTCAGGCCATGGTGCAGGATCACGCCAACTTCGTGAGCGAAAGTCGGGTCATAGCTGATGCAGTTAGGAATGGTGCTGGCCAAAATATGGCTGTGACCGTCCTCGTGCTGCAGACCTTCGCCGTTCAGTGTGGTGCGACCCGAGGTGCCGCCCAACAAGAAACCACGCGCTTGCATGTCGCCGGCAGCCCAAGCGAGATCGCCAATACGCTGGAAGCCGAACATCGAGTAGTACACGTAGAACGGGATCATGATCCGGTTGTTGGTGCTGTACGAAGTAGCCGCCGCAATCCAGCTGCTCATGCCGCCGGCTTCGTTGATGCCTTCTTGAAGGATCTGACCTTTGACGTCTTCCTTGTAATACATCACCTGGTCTTTGTCGACCGGCGTGTATTTCTGACCTTCAGGGTTGTAAATACCGATCTGGCGGAACAGACCTTCCATACCAAAGGTACGGGCTTCGTCGACCAAAATTGGCACCACGCGCGGGCCGAGGGCTTGGTCGCGCAGCAACTGCGTGAGGAAGCGCACATAGGCTTGTGTGGTCGAAATTTCCCGGCCTTCAGCGGTCGGGTCAATCACCGACTTGAAGGTGTCGAGGGACGGCACGGTGAACTGCTCATCGGCTTTAACGCGACGATGCGGCAAGTAACCGCCGAGGGCCTTGCGGCGCTCGTGCAGGTAGCGCATTTCAGGCGTGTCATCGGCCGGCTTGTAAAACGGAATGTCGGCCAGCTGGCTGTCAGGGATAGGGATGTTGAAGCGGTCGCGGAAAGCTTTGATGTCTTCGTCGGCCAGCTTTTTGGTTTGGTGAACGTTGTTCTTGCCCTCGCCAATTTTGCCCATGCCAAAACCCTTGACGGTCTTGATCAGCAGCACGCTTGGCTGGCCGGTGTGGTTCACCGCGGAGTGGAAAGCGGCATAGACTTTTTGCGAGTCGTGGCCACCACGGCGCAGGTTCCAGATGTCGTCGTCGCTCATGTTGGCGACCATCTCCAACGTCTTCGGATCTTTGCCGAAGAAATGCTTGCGCACATAAGCGCCGTCGTTAGCCTTCAGGGCTTGGTAGTCACCGTCCAAGGTGTCCATCATGACCTTGCGCAAAGCACCGTCCTTGTCACGCGCCAACAGCGGGTCCCAATTGCTGCCCCAGATCAACTTAAGCACGTTCCAGCCCGCACCGCGGAACTCGCTTTCGAGTTCTTGGATGATCTTGCCGTTGCCGCGCACCGGACCGTCAAGACGCTGCAAGTTGCAGTTGATGACAAAAACCAAGTTGTCGAGCTTTTCGCGAGCCGCCAAACCAATCGCTCCCATCGACTCGACCTCGTCCATTTCGCCGTCGCCGCAGAAAACCCAGACCTTGCGGTTCTCGGTGTTGGCAATCCCGCGGGCATGCAGGTACTTGAGAAAACGCGCCTGGTAAATCGCCATCAGTGGGCCAAGACCCATCGACACCGTTGGGAATTGCCAGAAATTGGGCATGAGCTTGGGGTGCGGATAGCTGGACAGACCCTTGCCATCCACTTCCTGACGGAAGTTCAACAACTGCTCTTCGGTCAGCCGGCCTTCGAGGTAAGCCCGCGCATAAACGCCGGGCGACACATGGCCCTGAATATAAAGACAATCGCCGCCGTGGTTTTCACTTTCGGCGTGCCAAAAATGGTTGAAGCCGGCACCGAACATGCTGGCCAACGAGGCAAACGAGCCAATATGACCGCCAAGATCACCGCCATCAGCGGGGTGCAGACGGTTCGCCTTGACGACCATCGCCATGGCGTTCCAGCGCATGTAGGCGCGCAGACGACCTTCAATTTCCAGGTTGCCCGGTGAGCGCTCTTCCTGGTCAGCCTCGATCGTGTTGACATAGCCAGTGTTGGCAGAGAACGGCATGTCAATGCTCTGCTGGCGCGCATGCTCAAGCAATTGCTCAAGCAAAAAGTGAGCACGCTCAGGGCCTTCGCTCTCGATCACAGCGGACAGTGCGTCCATCCATTCACGGGTTTCCTGGTTGTCCTTGTCCAAGGACGCGCCTATGTCGGCTTGTGGGGGGGTGGCAGCCATGGTTGTCTCCTTCTTATTAAAAGTACCGGTTCTTTGAGCGGTCTCCCAAGCAATACAAGCGACTGAGCGCCTGCATTGCATCAAACTTGTCTACGATTTAGTTTGTAAACGCAATTTGGACCAGTTCTTTGAGTTTCTCATATTTTTTCTTGAATTTCAAATTGTGCCGAATGATTTCACATTAAGAAAATATAATCTTGCCATTGCTTTGACTTTGTACCGAGTGTCCGGACAGTCATCTTGCCGGCTCCTATAAACTGATCACTCAACATGCCAGTCAACGACCCCATCACCGCCAAAAATCAAAAAAACAAAGTGGGCAGCCTGAGCATGGGCTGGCTTGTGTGGTGGCGAAGCTGGTGGGGCAAGCAATCCCCCTCAAGGCAAGACCGTTACATCACGCTGGGCCCACTGCTTTCAGTGATCCTTTTTTTGGCGGCAGTGATTGCCGCATTTGGATACTTACGCATTGAAGAAATCGACCGCGAACAGGAAGCCGTGCGACGCGACGTCGAGTATGCACAGCAGCGTTTGAGGCTGCGTCTGCTGGAGCGCCAAGAACAGTTGATGCGGCTCGGGCGAGACATTTCCAACAAGGAAGTCAACGAAGCGGAATTCGTTTCACAGGCCGAATCGCTGATCAACCAGTACCCCGAATTACTGGCGATCACCTGGGTCGATTCGCGACGACGGGTGCGCGTTGCATATGTTTCCTCAAGCGCAAACGCAGCACAATTGCGAAGCACTGATGAGCAACTTAAGAGCGGAGAAACAGACGGCACTTATGGGCTGGCACGCGATCTCCGACAACCGGTCTATTCGAGGCCACTCACCTTGCGCAACGACAGTGGAACCGTCGCACCCACATTGCAACTGCAATTGCCGCTTGACGAGCAAGGCAAATTTGACGGGGTTATCTTGGGAGAGTTTTCGATTGACGGCCTGCTGCGGTTTGGGGTTCCAACAGAAGTCAGTGCGAAATACGCCGTCGCGCTGCTGGACGACCAAGGTGCTGTCCTCGCCGGTGGACTGCCACCATCGCGCACATCGGCAGCACGCCTTTTACCGTGGGCTGACGGCGCCCCCGTCTATGAAGTACCCGTCTCGCCAGTAGGCAATGGCCTCTTGATCAGAGCCCAGGGCTATCGAGCATCGCTGGGGGTGGTGGGCAGCGGTTTTTTCTGGTTGGTCACTGCCCTGAGCGCATTGACGGTTTGGATGTTGCTCGGCACATGGCGACACACGCGCCGCCGCGTGCAGGCGCAAGAAGCCCTGATCACGGAAACAAACTTTCGCCGCGCCATGGAAAATTCCATGCTGACTGGCATGCGCGCACTTGATCTACAAGGCCGCATCACCTACGTCAACCCGGCTTTTTGCCAGATGACAGGATGGAGCGAGGAAGCCTTGATGGGGCTCACTGCGCCGTTCCCTTATTGGCCCGAGCAAGACCGTGAGTGGTTGGCTGGACGTTTAGAGGACGAGCTAAAGGGTCGCCCAACGAAAGGCGGTTTTGAAGTGCGTGTTAAGCGCAAGAGTGGTGAGATATTTGATGCACGCATGTATGTCTCGCCCCTGATCGATCCACGCGGGCAGCAAACGGGATGGATGACGTCGATGACCGATATCACCGTTTCAAAAAGAATTCGGGAAGAGCTCTCCAATTCATACGAACGCTTCACCACCGTATTGGAAGGACTCGACGCGGCGGTCTCTGTCGCGCCACTCGGTGGCAAAGAATTACTGTTTGCCAACAAACTGTATCGATCCTGGTTTAGCAGTGCGGTGTCAGGCCACATCAACCTGATTGCGCAGGCCGGCATGCCCCCAGTCACACCCACAGATGATGCTTTGGATGTCGATGGTATGGCTGGCCTGCCAACCGACAGCCTGACCACCGCGAAATCTGAAAATGCAGAAATCTTTGTCCCAGAACTGGGCAAATGGCTAGAAGTTCGCTCGCGCTACCTGACTTGGGTCGATGGCCGGCTGGCGCAAATGGTGATTGCGACTGACATCACACCCCGCCGCCACGCTGAAGAACAAGCAGCGCTGCAAGCCGAACGCGCGCAATCGGCCAGTCGACTCATCACCATGGGCGAAATGGCCTCTAGCGTGGCACATGAGTTGAACCAACCGTTGACCGCCATCAACAATTATTGCAACGGCATGGTCTCGCGCATACAGGGCAACAACATCACCACAGAAGACCTGCTCGGCGCGCTCGAAAAAACGGCTAAACAGGCCCAGCGCGCTGGTCAAATCATTCAGCGCATCCGTGCATTTGTGAAGCGCAGTGAACCCAACCGTAGCCTGGCCGACGTCGCCACCATGGTCAGCAATGCGCTTGAGCTAGCCGAGATCGAACTGCGCCGTCACCATGTCCGCCTTAGCCACTACATCGCGGCCCGACTACCGCCCATCCTCGTTGACCCCATCCTGATTGAGCAGGTTCTGATCAACTTAATGAAGAACGCGGCCGAGTCCATAGAGCAGGCCAATCGTCCGAGTTCGCGCCGCAGCGTTGAGCTGCGTGTGGTGCCAAAGCAGATTGAAGATCAGAGCGTGGTGGAGTTTTCGATCCTTGATTCGGGCAAGGGACTGTCGCCAGAAGTCACTGCCCGACTCTACGAAGCGTTTTACTCGACCAAGGCTGAAGGCATGGGCATTGGCCTGAAGCTCTGCCGCAGTATCGTGGAGTCTCACCAGGGACGAATGCAGGCGGAGAACATCTACAATGCTGAAGAGGTTGTGGGCTGTCGGTTCACCTTCTGGCTCCCGGTCAAGCCCCTGCTGACAACCGCCCTCACGCCTGCTGAAGCAGCTAGCGCAAAAGACGGAAGAAGCGCACTTTGATGGTTAAAGGATTTGCATGAGCTTGATTCCGAAAAAAGGCAACGTTTATGTCGTCGATGACGACGAAGCTGTACGCGATTCTCTACAGTGGTTGCTCGAAGGCAAGGATTACAGAGTGCGCTGCTACGACTCGGCTGAGACCTTTTTAAGCCGCTACGACCCCCGTGAAGTCGCTTGCCTGATCGTTGATATCCGCATGGGCGGCATGACCGGGCTTGAATTGCAAGACCGCTTGGTCGAACGCAAATCCCCGCTGCCCATCGTCTTCATCACCGGCCACGGCGACGTGCCGATGGCGGTCGACACGATGAAAAAGGGCGCGATGGATTTCATCCAGAAACCATTCCAGGAAGCGGCTTTGGTGAGCTTGGTGGAGCGTATGCTCGACCAAGCTAAAGAGGCTTTTAGCGAGCATCAACACTCGGCCAGTCGAGACGCCCTGCTGGCCAAACTCACCTCCCGTGAAGCACAGGTGCTTGAACGCATCGTCGCGGGTCGACTCAACAAACAAATCGCAGATGACCTTGGCATCAGCATCAAGACTGTAGAAGCGCATCGCGCCAACATCATGGAAAAGCTGAACGCCAACACCGTGGCTGACCTGCTAAAAATTGCTTTGGGTTCCACCTCGACCAAAGCCTGAACCACACCATCCAAGTTCAAGACACTTAACTCAACGCCCGTGGTTCACAGACTGCGGGCGTTTTCAATTTAAAGACGAAAAGATGACCGCACAAATCATTGATGGCAACGCCCTTTCAAGCCAACTGCGTGCCGATGTGGCACGTCGGGCGGCCGTCCTTAAGGCCAAAGGCATCATCCCTGGACTGGCCGTTATTTTGGTGGGCGACAGCCCAGCCAGTCAGGTCTATGTTCGCAATAAAGTCAAAGGCTGCAACGACAACGGCCTGCACTCGGTGCTGGAGCAATACCCCGCCGACTTGAGCGAAACTGCTCTGTTGGCGCGCGTCGAAGCGCTCAATCAAGACCCCGCTATTCACGGCATCTTGGTTCAGTTACCGCTGCCCAAACACATCGATGCGCAAAAAGTCATTGAAGCCATTTCACCGGCGAAAGATGTGGATGGTTTTCATGTCGCCAGTGCCGGCGCATTGATGGTCGGTCAACCGGGGTTCTGGCCCTGCACACCGTACGGCTGCATGAAGATGCTGGAATCGCTCAACGGCGGTAAAGGCTATGACCTGCGCGGTAAGCATGCGGTGGTGATTGGCCGCAGCAACATTGTTGGCAAACCGATGGCCCTGATGCTGCTACAGCAAAATGCCACCGTCACCATCTGCCACAGCGCGACGGCCAATCTCAAAGCCATGACCTTGCAGGCTGACGTGATCGTCGCCGCAGTGGGCAAACGCAATGTGTTGACGGCCGACATGGTCAAACCGGGCGCTGTGGTGATTGACGTTGGCATGAACCGCAACGAGGAAGGCAAACTCTGCGGTGACGTCGATTTTGCCGGGGTCAAAGAAGTCGCCAGCTACATCACGCCAGTGCCAGGTGGTGTTGGCCCCATGACCATCACCATGTTGCTGGTCAACACCTTAGAAGCCGCCGAACGGACGGTTTGAAGAAGCCTTCACCCGCTACAGACTTCAGGGCTGCGCGAATCAGGGACGTGCGCGTGTCAGGCGCCACAAAAGCAAGCTGGCACACAACCATTGCCCAAAGTACATGGCGCTGCCCAAGCCATGCCAAAAACGCAGATTGCCGTTGGTGGAGCGTGCGCTGACAATCTGCGCAGCCACCCCGAACTCAACCAGCAGAGCCAGCAGCATGCCCGCCACGACCCAAGCTATGGCGGCGCGTGACTCCGGCACCACCTCAACGTCATCTCGTTTGTTGAGCAACATCAAAAGCAACATGGCGCAAACCACAGACAGCCAAGTTTGAGCTGTGAACAGTTTGGCTGCCATGGCACCGGCTTCAGCCGGTGATCCCAGATGCGTGAACAGCATCGGCACCACCACAAAACCCAAACCGCTCAGGCTGCCCCACCACAGTGCCGCCAGCAAGACAACGAAGCGCGATTTCACAGCGGGCTTCAGATGTAGTGCACCGCCATGATTTCATAGCGCTTGATGCCGCCAGGTGCCACCACTTCAGCGGTATCGCCCTCGCCCTTGCCGATCAAGGCACGCGCAATCGGTGAGCTGATGTTGACCAGACCCAACTTCAGGTCCGCCTCGTCCTCACCAACGATTTGGTAGGTCACTTTGTCGCCAGTGTCTTCGTCCTCGAGCGCGACAGTCGAGCCAAAAACAACCTTGCCGCCCGCATCAACCGACACGGGGTCGATGATTTGAGCGGCCGATAACTTGCCTTCGATTTCCTGAATCCGGCCTTCGATGAAGCCCTGACGGTCTTTGGCTGCATCGTATTCAGCGTTTTCGCTCAGGTCGCCCTGTGCGCGTGCTTCCGCGATCGCGTTGATCACCCAAGGGCGGTCAACGGTTTTCAACTGGTGCAGCTCGACTTTGAGCTTCTCTGCGCCGCGCGTGGTGATAGGAATAGTCGTCATGATTTTGGCTCCAACAAAAGCGAAACCGCCACCAGTCACCTGGCAGCGGCGTGTTCTTCTAAGAAATGAGTTTAATGCAAATACGCAGAAACACCTACGTCAGGCCAGCTGGGCATGTAACTCTTGCAGCGACACCACACTCAGGTTCTCCATGTGCACCATGCCTTGCACGGCAGCTTCAGCACCGGCGATGGTGGTGAACGTCGTCACCCGGGCCAACAAGGCCGAGGTGCGAATCTGCCGCGAATCGGCAATCGCATTGCGACGCTCTTCAACGGTGTTGATCACCAGCACAATCTCGTTGTTCTTGATCATGTCAACCACGTGCGGCCGGCCTTCGGTGACCTTGTTGACCACACCGCAGGCGATGCCTGCAGCGTTGATCGCTGCGGCCGTGCCTTTGGTCGCCACCAGGTCAAACTTCAGCGCGACCAACGCACGGGCAACTTCAACCGCGCGCGGTTTGTCGTTGTTCTTGACCGTCAGAAAGACGCGGCCAGAGGTCGGCAGCTTGGTGCCGGCACCGAGTTGCGACTTCACAAAAGCCTCGCCAAAGGTCTTGCCAACGCCCATGACTTCGCCGGTGGACTTCATCTCAGGGCCGAGGATGGTGTCAACGCCGGGGAACTTGACGAACGGGAACACCGCTTCTTTCACGCTGAAGTAAGGCGGCGTGACTTCTTGGGTAATGCCTTGCGACGCCAAGGACTGGCCGGCCATGCAGCGCGCTGCCACCTTGGCCAACTGGATACCCGTGGCCTTGCTGACAAACGGCACGGTACGCGAGGCGCGTGGATTGACTTCGAGCACGTAAATCACGTCCAAGCCGTCAATGTGCTGAATCGCGAACTGCACGTTCATCAAGCCAACCACGTTCAGCGCCTTCGCCATGGCGGCGGTCTGACGCTTGATTTCGGTCACGGTGTCTGCACTCAAGGAGTACGGTGGCAGTGAACAAGCCGAGTCGCCGCTGTGAACGCCGGCCTGCTCGATGTGCTCCATCACGCCGCCGATGAAGGTGGCGCCAACGGAGTCACGAATGCAATCAACGTCGCATTCAATCGCGTCGTTCAGGAAGCGATCCAGCAACACCGGTGAG
>CANFXC010000055.1 GCA_947450765.1 Comamonadaceae bacterium
GAAAGAAGGAAAGAGTCATGCAACTCAATCCAGCAGAAATTTCTGAACTGATCAAGAGCCGAATCGAAGGTCTTGGTGCCAGCAGCGACATTCGCAACCAAGGCACTGTGGTGTCGGTGGCCGACGGTATTGTTCGCATCCACGGCCTGTCCGATGTGATGCAGGGCGAGATGCTCGAATTCCCCGCTACCGCCGACGGCACGCCGACTTACGGTCTGGCCCTGAACCTCGAGCGTGACTCGGTGGGCTCGGTCGTGTTGGGCGAGTACGAACACATTGCAGAAGGCGATACGGTCAAGTGCACCGGTCGTATTCTGGAAGTCCCTGTCGGTCCTGAGCTGCTTGGCCGCGTGGTCAACGCACTGGGTCAGCCGATTGACGGCAAAGGCCCGATCAATGCCAAGCTCACCGACGTGATCGAAAAAGTTGCACCTGGTGTGATCGCCCGTAAATCGGTCGACCAGCCTCTGCAAACCGGTCTCAAGTCGATTGACTCGATGGTTCCCGTGGGCCGTGGCCAGCGCGAACTGATCATTGGCGACCGTCAGACCGGCAAGACCGCTGTGGCGATTGACGCCATCATCAACCAAAAAGGTCAGGGCGTGTCCTGCGTTTACGTCGCGATTGGCCAAAAAGCCTCGTCGATCAAAAACGTTGTGCGCTCGTTGGAGCAAGCCGGCGCGATGGATTACACCATCGTCGTGGCGGCTTCTGCTGCCGAATCGGCTGCCATGCAGTACGTCAGCGCCTACTCTGGTTGCACGATGGGTGAGTACTTCCGCGATCGCGGTCAAGACGCGCTGATCGTCTATGACGATTTGTCCAAACAAGCTGTGGCTTACCGTCAGGTGTCGCTGCTGCTGCGTCGTCCACCAGGCCGCGAAGCCTACCCTGGCGATGTGTTTTATCTCCACAGCCGCTTGCTCGAACGCGCAGCACGTGTGAATGAAAAATACGTTGAAGACTTCACCAAAGGCGAAGTCAAAGGCAAGACCGGTTCATTGACCGCACTGCCGATCATCGAAACGCAAGCCGGCGACGTCTCTGCTTTCGTGCCAACCAACGTGATCTCGATCACTGACGGCCAGATCTTTTTGGAAACCAGCCTGTTCAACGCCGGTATTCGCCCCGCCATCAACGCCGGTATCTCGGTGTCGCGCGTCGGTGGTGCGGCCCAGACCAAGCTGATCAAGAACCTGTCTGGCGGTATCCGTACCGACTTGGCTCAGTACCGTGAACTCGCCGCATTTGCGCAGTTCGCTTCTGACCTCGACGAAGCCACCCGCAAGCAGCTCGACCGCGGTGCCCGCGTGACCGAATTGCTGAAGCAGGCGCAGTATTCGCCGCAGTCAGTGTCGGTCATGGCTTCAACGCTGTTCGCAGTGAACAAAGGCTTCATGGACGATGTCGAGGTCAAGAAAGTTCTGGCTTTTGAAGCCGGTCTGCACAGCTATCTCAAAGACAAGCATGCTGCTTTGATGAGCAAGCTTGAGACAGCCAAAGCCATGGACAAGGATGCCGAGGCCGAGATGACGACCGCTGTCACCGCGTTCAAAAAATCATTTGCCTGATTCATACCTGAATAGATAAAAAGCCAAAAGCTTTCAAAAACATTTAGGAATACATATGGCAGCAGGCAAGGAAATTCGCGGCAAGATCAAGTCGGTTGAGAACACCCGGAAGATCACCAAGGCCATGGAAATGGTGGCCGCTTCCAAGATGCGCAAGGCGCAGGAGCGCATGCGCGCAGCACGCCCGTACAGCGAAAAAATTCGCAACATCGCGGCTAACCTGAGTCAGGCCAACCCCGAGTACACGCATGCTTTCATGCAGACCAACGAATCCAAGGTAGTCGGCTTCGTCGTCGTCTCCACGGACAAGGGTCTGTGCGGCGGCATGAACACCAACGTGTTGCGTGCCGTCACCGGCAAGCTCAAAGAAGCCCAAGCTGCAGGTCAAACGGCACAAGCCGTGGCCATCGGCAACAAGGGTCTGGGTTTTCTGAACCGTGTTGGCGCTCAGGTGGTGTCGCATGCGACACAGCTGGGTGACAAACCGCATCTGGAAAAACTCATCGGCCCAGTCAAGGTGATGCTCGACGCTTACAGCAAGGGCGAGATCAACGCGGTGTATCTTTGCTACACCAAGTTCATCAACACCATGCGCCAAGAGCCGGTGATTGAGCAGCTGCTGCCTTTGGCAGCGCTGGCGGTCAAAAAGGGTGAGAGCAGCTGGGACTACATCTACGAGCCTGATCCACAGAGCGTCATTGACGACCTGTTGGTTCGTTATGTGGAGGCACTGGTGTTCCAAGCCGTGGCTGAAAACATGGCGTCAGAGCAATCGGCTCGTATGGTGGCCATGAAGGCCGCGACTGATAACGCTGGCAGCGTGATTGGTGAACTCAAGCTGATTTACAACAAGACGCGTCAAGCGGCGATCACGAAAGAACTTTCGGAAATCGTTGCTGGCGCCGCAGCTGTCTAGGCCCGTGGCCGCGCAGCGATTCAGAATTTAAAGAACGAAAAAGGATTCAATCATGGCTCAAGCTCAAGGCAAGATTGTTCAGTGTATTGGCGCTGTGGTGGACGTTGAGTTCGCACGCGACCAAATGCCCCGCATTTATGACGCACTCAAGATGGAGGGTTCGACCCTGACACTCGAAGTGCAACAGCAGCTCGGCGACGGTATTGTGCGCACCATTGCGCTCGGTACGTCCGACGGCTTGCGCCGCGGC
The DNA here is from genome assembly GCA_947450765.1 of Comamonadaceae bacterium. Lineage (GTDB taxonomy): Bacteria > Pseudomonadota > Gammaproteobacteria > Burkholderiales > Burkholderiaceae_C > Polaromonas. The sequence continues at coordinate 2,738 of CANFXC010000055.1, forward strand.
AACATGGTCTACAACACCGGTGCGCAGATCACCGTTCCTGTGGGCAAAGCCACACTGGGACGCATCATGGACGTGCTTGGCGCGCCCATCGACGAGCGTGGTCCGGTTGACCAAACGTTGACAGCACCGATTCACCGCAAAGCCCCTGCGTATGACGAACTCTCGCCATCGCAAGAGCTGCTGGAAACCGGCATCAAGGTGATCGACTTGGTTTGCCCGTTCGCCAAAGGCGGCAAAGTCGGCTTGTTCGGCGGCGCTGGCGTCGGCAAGACCGTCAACATGATGGAGTTGATCAACAACATCGCTAAAGCACACTCGGGTTTGTCCGTGTTTGCCGGTGTTGGTGAGCGTACCCGCGAAGGCAATGACTTCTATCACGAGATGGCCGACTCCGGCGTCGTGAATCTTGAGAAGCTTGAAGACTCCAAAGTCGCCATGGTTTACGGCCAGATGAACGAGCCTCCAGGAAACCGTTTGCGCGTCGCCTTGACCGGTCTGACCATTGCTGAGTCCTTCCGTGACGAAGGTCGCGACGTGTTGTTCTTCGTGGACAACATCTATCGCTACACACTGGCCGGCACTGAAGTGTCCGCGCTGCTGGGCCGTATGCCTTCCGCTGTGGGCTACCAGCCAACATTGGCAGAAGAGATGGGCCGTTTGCAAGAACGTATCACGTCGACCAAAGTGGGTTCCATCACCTCCATCCAGGCCGTTTACGTTCCTGCCGATGACTTGACCGATCCATCGCCTGCGACAACTTTTGCTCACTTGGACTCCACCGTGGTGCTGTCACGTGACATCGCTTCGCTGGGTATCTACCCAGCTGTCGATCCACTGGATTCGACCAGCCGTCAGTTGGACCCGAACGTGGTGGGCGAAGACCACTACGCCACGGCTCGCGCTGTGCAGGGTACCTTGCAGCGCTACAAAGAATTGCGCGACATCATCGCGATTCTGGGCATGGACGAGTTGGCACCGGAAGACAAACTGGCTGTGGCTCGCGCCCGGAAAATCCAGCGTTTCTTGTCGCAGCCGTTCCACGTCGCTGAAGTTTTCACCGGCGCACCTGGCAAATACGTCAGCTTGGCAGAAACCATCCGTGGCTTCAAAATGATTGTGGCTGGTGAGTGCGATCACTTGCCAGAGCAGGCTTTTTACATGGTCGGCACGATTGACGAAGCTTTCGAAAAAGCCAAGAAAATCTAACGGACGGTTGCCATGAATACCATCCAAGTCGATGTTGTCAGCGCCGAAGAGTTGATCTTTTCGGGCGAGGCACGTTTCGTGGCTCTGCCCGGCGAGGCCGGCGAGCTGGGGATTTTCCCCCGCCACACGCCGCTGATCACGCGTATCCGTCCAGGTGCTGTCCGTATCGAAAAGGCGGATGGCACGGAAGAATTCGTGTTCGTCGCCGGCGGCATCTTAGAAGTCCAGCCGAACCGTATCACTGTGCTCAGCGATACCGCTATTCGCGGCAAAGACCTCGACGAGGCAAAAGCCACAGAAGCGAAAAAGGCGGCTGAAGAGGCGCTGAAAAACGCCAAGAGCGATATCGATCTAGCGCGTGCGCAATCCGAGTTGGCCGTCATGGTCGCTCAGATCGCAGCGTTGCGAAGATTCCGTCAGGCGCGTTAAGACTTCAACGCACTGCGCTTTCGTCAAAAAACCGACCTGAGGGTCGGTTTTTTTATGCCCGTGAGTTTCATAAAAGTACGGGGGCATCCGGCAGTTCGTTGCTTGGGCGGCTAGCGCCAGGCAAGCCATCCTCAGATCGCCGTGGAAAGTGCTGCACCAGCAAAGACGACACAGCGTCAATGGCACGTGTCAAACCGTCTTGATAAGAGTGTGTTTTGAAATCCTCACTCATCTGCGTCACCAGTTCAGCCCACTGTGCACTGCTGATGTGCAACGCCATGCCGCGGTCTGCCACGACTTCAATCGCATGTTCAGCCAGCAGCACGTAAATCAGCACGCCACTGTTGTGTGCAGTGTCCCAAACGCGGAGCTTGCTGAACATCATCAACGCACGCTCGCGGACAAGCTCGGACAGACTGTGATGCGGTCCGACGCGCCAAAGGTAACTCAGCGGAAGTGAGGCTTCAATGCAAATCCGAATTTGGCCATGGTGGCTCTGCTCTCGGACGGCTACCAGCGCGGTGAGCTGCTGCAGTACGTTTGGGCTGATGACACGGCTAGCGTCATCAGCATCAAGCCAGAGGTGCTTCAGAAATGTAGAAAATTGTGCCGCCATTCAATACCCCTCACCATTTGCCGGAGGCACCACCGCCACCAAAATTACCGCCACCTCCGCTGCTAAAGCCGCCGCCAGAGCCTCCATAACCACCTGAATTCCAACCACCCATGCCCGCGCCCCATCCAGCACTGCGGCCGCCAGACGCCAGCGCACTGGCCAGTGCGAACACCATGCCGACCATGCCCAACAGAACAGCCAGCACGATGCTGGTTGTGAGTAGCCAGACCAAGACACCGATGGCGGCGCCGGTCAGCAGTGAGCCAAGCTTGCGACCCAGGATGGAGCCCAGTACACGCGCAGCGAAAGGAACAGCCACAAACAGCAGCACTGCTATGTCCAGCCACTGAAAGCCAGGCTCAGGTGTGCCGCCCCTGACTGCAGAAGGTTCAGGCAACTTCTCACCGGAAATCAGAGCTGAGATCTGGTCGATACCGGCATTCAAGCCGCCAGCAAAATCACCGTCTCTAAACCGCGGAGTGATGGCACGTTCTATCACCTGACTGGCCGCCAGATCTGGAATAGCCCCTTCGAGTGTTTTGGCGGTAGCGATGCGTACAGACCGATCGTTCTTGGCCACCACCAGTAAAAGACCGTCACCTATGTCTTTGCGACCGATTTTCCAAGCGTCACCCACGCGCTGGGTGTAAGTAACGATGTCTTCGGGGAGCGTCGTTGGCACCATCAGTACAACAATTTGTGAACCTTTGGCGCTCTCAAAAGCAGCCAGCTTGTTGTCAAGCGCCTGGCGCTGAGCCGCGTCAAGCGTGCCAGTGGTATCGATCACGCGAGCACTCAATGCGGGAATCGGCTGCAGCCCTGTTTGCGATGGCGCCCAACCCGACGTCAGCAACAGGCTCAAGCAAAGTAGAAAAGCGCGCACCTTATTTCTTCTCAAAGTTAACCGATGGCGGTTTAGAAATTTGCGCTTCATTCTCAACAGCCAAGCTAGGTTTAACCTGATAGTTGAAGACCATGGCCGTGAGGTTGTTCGGGAAACTGCGCGTCAACACGTTGTATTGCTGAACGGCTTGGATATAGCGGTTGCGAGCCACCGCAATGCGGTTTTCGGTGCCCTCAAGCTGAACCCGTAAATCCTGAAAGCCTTGATTTGATTTCAGATTAGGGTAGTTTTCACTGACCGCCAAGAGGCGCGAAAGCGCCGAACTCAACCCTGACTGAGCCTGTTGGAACTTCTGAAAGGTCGCGGGGTCGTTCAGTGTTTCTGGTGTGACCTTGATGGACGTGGCGCTGGCCCGCGCTTCAATCACGCGCGTCAACGTCTCCTGCTCAAACGCCGCCTCACCTTTCACGGTCGCAACAATATTCGGTACCAAGTCGGCGCGTCGCTGGTACTGGTTCAGCACCTCAGACCAAGCTGATTTAGTTTGTTCGTCGAGTCGTTGAAACTCGTTATAGCCACAACCAGAGAGCAACACAGCCATCCAAGTGAGCAGAAAAAATTTGAAATATCGCAAGATCATGACGTGGGCCCTTCGATTGAAAACGCAAGGAAATGCACATAACAAACAAGCTGCCACACTAACACGGCGACCTGCTCAGCGTTTTAGCTGAGATGCCCGTCGTGCTGTCAGTCAGGGGCAGGAAAACTTACCGTCGAGATATCAAGCGAGCTGCCGGCATGGCTTAATACGTGAAAGGCTCTCACTCACGCCAAAGAACTTCATTCATGCGCAAAGCCAAACCAACACTGACCCACAACGGCCACGCAGACGAGACAGAAGCCGCGTTTTATGAGGCCATGCAACTCGGCGACATTGACAAGCTCATGGCCTGTTGGGCTGATGAAGATGACATCGTTTGTGTCCATCCAGGGGGCCCTCGGCTGGTCGGCGCGCTGGCCATTCGGGGCGGTTTTGATGCGATGTTTTCACACGGCACCATTCGTGCGCAGATTGAGCATGTGCGGCGGGTCCAAACGCTTGGCGTCAGTATCCACAGCGTGCTTGAGCGGGTAGACGTCTTGACCGCCAACGGGCCGGCGCAGGCTTACGTCATCGCCACCAACGTCTACCTGAAAACGGCCCAGGGCTGGCGGCTGGTCGCCCACCACGCCAGCCCTGGAACTGCACAAGAAGCCGCACAAAGTGACAGCCCGACTGTTCTCCACTGACCTATGAACTACCGCGCTCCTTGGTGGTTGCCCGGAGGCAACCTGCAGACCATCTGGGCCGCGTTGCGCGGGCTGCGGTATAGCCATCAAAAACCGCTATTTCGTCGCGAGCGTTGGACCACACCCGACCAAGATTTTGTCGACGTCGATTGGTTGGTCAACAGCCCCAACGCAGACGCCAAGACGCAGCCGCTGCTGGTCGTATTTCATGGACTTGAGGGTTCCTCGTCAAGCCACTACTCAGAAGCATTTGCCGATGTCGCCAGTAGCCGTGGCTGGGCCTGTGCCGTACCTCACTTTCGAGGCTGTTCCGGTGAGCTGAACCTGGCACCGCGGGCCTATCACTCGGGCGACTTTGCTGAGATTGACTGGATGCTGCGCCGATTCAAGGCCACGCACACGGGGCCGCTGCTGGCCGTCGGGATCTCGCTCGGCGGCAACGCGCTCATGCGCTGGGCGGGCGAGCTTGAAAACGCGGCAGCCGAGGTCGTGAGTGCCATCACCTCGGTTTGCTCGCCGCTGGACCTGACGGCAAGCGGCCAAGCCATCAGCGAAGGCTTCAACCGGCAGACTTACACGCGCATGTTTCTCGGTACGATGGTGCCCAAGGCCCTGCAAAAGTTAGCGCAACACCCGCAGCTCTTCAACCGCGAAGCGTTGCTGGCCGCACGTGACCTCTACGCATTTGACAACATCTTCACCGCCCCCTTGCATGGCTTCACAAATACGGAAGACTACTGGCGCCGTGCCTCAGCGAAACCGCACATGCAGCGCATTGCTGTTCCGGCATTGGCCCTCAACGCCCTCAACGACCCCTTCATACCGGCCACAAGCTTGCCTTGTGGCGCCGATGTCAGCGCCAGCGTCTCGCTTTGGCAACCGCTGCAGGGCGGCCACGTCGGCTTTCCAGCCGACTCTGACGCTGGATGGCCACACGCACATGTGCGCGCCATGCCATTGGCTGTCTGCGAATTTTTAGCGCAGCATTTACCATCCAGCGCAAGGAGTTCAGAGATTCATGGATGACATCGTCAAAGCCGCCCTCACCAAATGGCCCAACGTACCCAACTGCTTCGGCTGGCTGGGACTGGATGCGCGCGGCAACTGGTACATGCGCGACGACAAGACCCAGGCGGCCGGGCCATTTGCCGGCGCCAGTGTGCAAAGCAAAGGCTCACTGCTCCAGCACGAAAAGCTGATTGACTTTATTCAGCGCAACTACGAACCCGACGCTGAGGGTCAATGGTTCTTTCAAAACGGGCCACAGCGGGTCTATGTGGAACTTGAAGCCACTCCGCTGGTGTGCCGTGTGGCCCCCGATTTTTCGGTCTGCTCCCACACGGGAGAGTTAGCCCGGGTACAGCGCTGCATGGTCGATCAATATGGTCGCCTGTATTTAGAAACGGGCATTGGTTTTGGTCTGGTCCACACGCAAGACATGACACATGCAGCCGACGCGGTCGAGTGCGGGCTGTGGGTGCCCGAAGAGGTGATGTCTGCCGATTTGCCAAAACGATTCGGCTACGTCCGCAGCCCAGAGACGCGGCATTCAACTGGCCAACAAACCGGTTGATTCCTGATGTCATATGGACACAAAAAAGCCGGTCAATGACCGGCTTTTAAAAACGAGAAAGACGCTTACTTGGCGGCCGCCATGGGCTCTGCCGGTGCAGCGGCAGCTGGCGCTGCAGGTTCAGCAAACTTACCACCAGCGGCAGCCGCCATGTGAGCCACTGCGCGACCAATTTCGATGTCGCTGAAATCACCGCCGCCTTGTGGACCCATGGCGTTTTTGCCTTTGAGTGCTGAGTTCCAAAGGGATTCAAAACCGGTCTTGATACGCGGCGCCCAAGCTGCAACGTCACCAAACTTCGGCGAGCCAGCAGCGCCAATGGCGTGACAGGCCGCGCACTGGGCGGCATAAACTTCGGCACCCGCTTTGAGTGGGCGGTTGGCATCGCGAATTTCGACAGAGCCGATTTTCTGAATACGCTGGGCAACCGATTTTTCCATATTGCCGGCACCCATGGCCGGCTTGTTGGCCGAAGTCACGTAGTAGACCAAGCCAATGATGGCGAAGATGGGAATCACGAAAGAGAAAAAAGCCATCAGCAAAAAATGCTTTGGTGTTTTGACCGGGCCGGTGTGCTCTTCTTCGTGAGCCGAGTTGTTGTCGTTTGCGCTCATGGCGTCCTCAAAAAAAAACTGGATTTCGGGGGGCAACCAGGGTCAAGCCCGGCAGCCGATGATTATAGCCGCCAGCTCTGACGCGTCCCAGACGCTTGAGCGGTGCGTGTGGTGCGACTGTTAGAATCCGACGCTGATGTTGTGAGACACCAGACCGCGCCAAAGACAACTGCTCTTTGGCGCACGACAAAAAATCGATTCAGCGTTGCGGCTGTAGCTCAGTGGATAGAGTATTGGCCTCCGAAGCCAAGGGTCGTGGGTTCGATCCCCGCCAGCCGCACCAAACTAGCCAACGCCACCCTTCGCGGTGGCGTTTTTGTTGGTCGAACGCCTATGTTTCTATTGGCTTTTCCAACTTCTCGACTCCGCAGTGCGCCGTCGAGGCACGCGTACAACCGGGCTTAAAAAGGGTTTGTAGCCGGGTTTGCTGGCCGAGTGGCGGTAGCTCCAAATGTTTCTGAAAGCCCGCATCCATGGGTGGACCATAAAATGCATTCATATCAAAATCCGCATCGAATAGTCTTTCGCTGATGACGGGCTGCCTCATCGTTCACTGGATAGACTCGTGAAAATGACGCGTTACATGGAGTTGCTGGCCGTCAATCAGTCTTGGTATTTGGTCATATCGCCATGGTTGTCGGTCATGTCCGAAAATTAGAAGGTTGCGCCGGCGGCGAAGGACGGGGATACCCGAGAGAAGGCAAAGAGGCCATGACATGAGTAGAGCGAATCATTTTCTAGCGCCCTTGGGGCTGGCATGCGTGCTGGCACTCTCCGCGTCAATGGCGCATGCCGGTTGGTACGAGGTCAAGAACTACGTGGGCACGGTGGGGCAGTCGCCAGTCCATGTCTCCTTGCAGACCTTTGGCTACATCAACCACGGTGAGTCCGCGCAATGGCGCGTTGCGGGCAGTTACTACGATGACGCCTATCGAACGCCGATTCACCTGAGCGGTCAGCGCCAACCCGACGGGAAAATGGTTTTGTGCGAGGCTGCGCACCCGACCGCCTGCCCCATGACCTTGACGCTTCACGCTGGGGGTGCTGCCGGCCAGTGGCACGACGACAAAAATACGTTGCCAATAGTGCTGAAGAGCGTTGGGCAACTGGACAACACGCACGACGTTCACCTGCAAGGCGTTGTAGAGGTGCCGATGTGGCACCACACCAAGACCCACCTGTTGCTGGGGGTCTACCAAGCGACGGCTGCCTGCCCCGTGTCCATGCGTCACCTGCGGCTCATCAACAAGCGCACGGGGCGCATTGACAGAGACATACCGCTCGCCTGCGAAGCCGGCATGATCATGACGGAGATCTACAGCAACGTGTCTGCCGCCCAAAATGAACGTCAAGTCACGGTGGGTTATCAAGGCGGCAAGATGGGTGTCTTCAAAGTGATCACTGTCGAGTAGCGCGCGGCCATTCGTCAATAGACGGGCGGGCTGCCGGCAGCTGGCGCTCTAGCCTTCAACGACAATCGATGCCTTGAAGTTCAATCAGGACAGTCAGACGCATGACCACAGAATCCGAATCGATTCCCAACGCGGCAACAACAGACAGCCCGCCTCAGGTGAGTTTGGCCCAAGCCTTTTGGTTCTGGCTAAAGCTGGGCTTCATCAGCTTTGGCGGCCCTGCTGGCCAAATCGCCATCATGCATGAAGAGCTGGTGGTGCGACGCCGTTGGATCTCTGAAAAACGCTTCCTGCACGCGCTCAATTACTGCATGGTGTTGCCCGGTCCGGAAGCGCAGCAACTGGCGATTTACATCGGCTGGCTGCTGCACAAAACACGCGGCGGCATGGTGGCGGGCACACTGTTTGTGCTGCCATCGCTGTTTATTTTGATCGCGCTGTCGTGGGTCTATATCGCCTTTGGCGAAGTGCCATTGATTGCTGGTGTCTTCTACGGCATCAAGCCGGCGGTCACCGCCATCGTGGTGCATGCCGCACACCGAATCGGCTCACGCGCATTGAAAAACAATGTGCTGTGGGCCATTGCGGCGGCCAGCTTCGTGGCTATCTTTGCGCTCAATGTGCCGTTTCCCTTCATCGTTGTGGGCGCTGCTGCAATGGGCTTCTTGGGTGGACGCCTAGCCCCAGAGATTTTCAAAGTGGGTGGCGGCCACGGCAGCGCAAACAAGTCCTTTGGCGCCGCTTTGATTGATGACCACACGCCCACGCCAGAGCATGCTTTGTTCAAGTGGCGGCGCTTATTGCAAGTGGTGGCTGTTGGCGCATTTCTTTGGGCCGCACCGATGGCGTGGCTGGTCTTTCAATTTGGTTGGGACCATACCTTCACCCAAATGAGCTGGTTTTTTACCAAGGCGGCGTTGCTGACATTTGGCGGTGCTTACGCGGTGCTGCCCTACGTTTACCAAGGCGCCGTAGACCAATTTGGCTGGGCCACTGCCACGCAAATGATCGATGGCTTGGCGCTGGGTGAAACCACTCCCGGCCCTTTGATCATGGTGGTGGCGTTTGTCGGCTTCGTCGGCGGCTACGTCAAAGAAGTGTTGGGTCCACAGAGCCTGTTTCTGGCTGGTGCTGTAGCGGCCAGCTTGGTGACGTGGTTTACTTTCTTGCCGTCCTTCATGTTCATCCTGGCCGGCGGCCCTTTGGTCGAGAGCACCCACAACGACCTCAAATTCACCGCCCCTTTAACCGCCATCACGGCGGCAGTTGTCGGCGTCATCTTGAACCTAGCCATGTTCTTTGGTTATCACGTGTTGTGGCCGCAAGGCTTCAGCGGTGCATTCGACGCGCCTTCGGCTGTCATTGCCCTGGCCGCAGCGGCGGCGCTTTTCAAATACAAACGCAACGTGATTCATGTCATTGGCGTCTGTGGCTTGTTAGGCGTTGCCATCCAATGGCTGCCGGTTTAAATCTATAAAAAGAGACAATGCCGGCATGAATGCGGAAAATCTATTTGAACGGCTGACCGTGCTCAGCTACCGTGTGGCGAGCTACGCGATGCTCAACTTGGCCGACGACGCGGCCATGTTGGCTTTCATTTTTTGCTGAGTCGACGTGCTGAGCTCTCAGTTCGCCTAAACGCCCGCCACGGTGCGATGGTGCTGGGCCGTTGACAGCGCAGACAGCACCGCATCGCGCACGGCCATGACTGGCCGGCTGTCGTCATCGGCTTTTCGCGTCACCAGCGAAAGCTGCAACACTGGCGCGCTGCGGCCCAGCCGGACGATGCGCACCGGATAGGTGTGGAGCAAGCCCGGGTCGGCAATCTGCAAAATGGAAATGCCCAAACCGGCACTGACCATGGCGATGATGGCTGAGGCACTGTCGAACTCTAGCTGGCCGCGCTTTTCACGCACATGCGCAGCCACGAAACGTGACGCCAGTGAGCCGGTCACGGATTCACGGTCATAGCGGATCCATTCGTATTGCCTGAAAAGTGCGGTGATGGAGCTCTCCGTCGCCGACGGGGGTGCCACCAGAACCAACTCGCGGCGAAACATGGGGTGCCAACTCAGTCTGGCTGAGCCGCCGTTCTCGGGTTGTGCCACCAGCGCGGCGTCCAAGTCGCCGGCCTTGACGGATGCGGTCAGCGTGCCGCTGCGTCCACGGGTGGGGCGCAGTTCCAGCCCTGGAAAACGTTCACGCAGCAGCCGCATGGTGGTGGGCAAGACCATGGGCTGCATCGACTCGATCACGCCGAGCCGAACGGTTCCCTCAATGGCCGCAGTGGGCATTCTTCGCAGAGACTCCAGTTGCTGCAGGGCGTCATGCATGGCGGCAGACACGTCATGGGCCAAGCGCATGGGACGCACCTGCAAGCCAGAGCGGTCAAACAGCGGCTGGCCCAAATAGGCTTCAAGGTGCTTCATCTGCATACTGACGGCGCTTGGGGTGAGGCTTCTCTCTGTGGCGGCGGCAGCCAGCGTGCCGCCCCTGAGGACGGCATCCAGCGTTAAAAAGATATCGAGTTTCATCAATTTCCCTGACTTAAGACATGAAATATTGTCGCTTTTATTGTGTGATGAATCCTCCTAGACTCCAAGAATCGGAGCTTCGTGGAGGCTCCGTTTCCATTTCGAAGTAGCAAGGACACGCCAACATGACGAGTGAACAGAGCTTTGGCCCGAGGGCCTGGACAGCCGACGAGGTGCGACAGGATTTGTCGTGGATTCAACGTCTGAGCGAGTTGGAGATTGAGGGCTTCAGGCAAGCCGTGACGCATGCCAAGGCGCTCAACAAACCCTTGCTGGAGATGGTTCAGGCTGACTTCCCGCTCAATGAAGCGTCTCGCGCAGCGCTGGTACGGGCGATTGCCACGACGCAGGGTCGCTGGGGTATGTGCCTGCTCAAAGGATTCCCTGTCAATGAGTGGGATGAAGCCGATACCAAGCTGGCGTATTGGGGGATGAGTCTTTACATGGGGGTGGGCCGCACGCAAAACCGTGCCAGCCAAGTGATGAACGATGTGCGCAACGATGGCGGCGACTACAAAGTCAAGGGCGGGCGTGGCTACAACACCAATGCCGGGCTCGACTTTCACCAGGACTCATGCGACGTGGTGGGTCTGTTGTGCCGGCGCACCGCCAAAATCGGCGGTACCAGCAAAGTGATCAGCTCTATCAAGCTCAGGGACGAAGTGCAGCGGCTGCGCCCAGACCTCATACCGGTTTTGCAGCAGGCGTTTTTCCACAGCTATCAGGGTACTCAAGATCCCTCGCAGCCACCGTTTTACAGTTGCCCGTTATTGGGTGATGACCCGACCTATTTTGCGGTACGCACCAACCGCAAAAATACCGATGCGGCACAGCGTGATTTCCCGGAAGTCCCCCGACTGACGTCGGCACAACTGGAGGCGCTAGACCTGTTCGATCAGCTCATGCCGAGTCCGTTGCTGTGCTTCACCATGGAGCTAGAACGTGGCGATATGCAGCTCCTCAACAGTTATGTGACGCTGCACTCGCGCACACCTTTTGAAGACTTCGATGAGCCGGACGAAAAGCGTCACCTGCTGCGGCTTTGGATGTCCATTCCTTCGTCCCAGCCGCTACCGCCAGCGTGGGCTGAATACTTTGGTGATGTGCGCCCTGGCGCTGTCCGCGGCGGCGTTCGGGGGAGTGCTATCACGCCCGAATTTGTGGCCTATGAAAAACGTCAGGCGCACGCGCTGGGCATGCCGCTCAAAGCGTGGGCGCATCATCCAGTCATGGCTGAGTGATTTCCTCTTTTTAAAAGTAAGCGCATATGTTCAGACGAGATTTCTTGGCATTCTCTGTGGGTGCTTCCGGTTTGAGTTGCGTGGGCGCACAAGCCCAGCAATCCTCGGTCAGACTCCTGGTTGGCGCCACGCCGGGGGGCGGCACGGACATCGTTGCCCGTGCACTGGCCGTCGAAATGACGGCCCGTTTGGGGCAGCAGTTTGTGGTTGAAAACCGCGGTGGTGCGGCCGGTAACATAGCAGCCTTGGCAGTGGCCAGAGCGGCACCTGACGGCAATACTTTGCTGCTGAGCTACACCAGCCATGCGATCAACCCATCGCTTTACCCGTCCATGCCGTTTGACGCGGTCAAAGACTTCACCCCCTTGAGTGGCATCGCCAGTCTGCCGGCGATCTTGGTGGCGCGCACCTCACTCAAGGCGAACAACATCAAGGAACTGATTGCGCTGGCCAAGGCCGAGCCGGGCAAACTCAACATGGCGATTGCCGGCTTGGGCAGCGCCAATCATCTGGCCGGCGAAATACTCAAACGCGATGCGGGCATCGACATTGTGAGCGTGCCTTACAAAGGCACCGGGCCGGCGCTGGCGGATGTGGTCGCGGGTCAGATCGATCTGTCCTTTGGGGGTGTCGCGACGGTGCAGCAGCTCATCAAAGGCGGCATGCTCAAGCCGCTGGCCGTGACCAGCGCACAGCGACTGGCGGCTTATCCAGATGTGCCGACCATCTCTGAGGTCTTGCCGGGTTACGCCTACAGTTCTTGGTACGGCTTGTTCGGGCCGGCCAATATGTCGCCCGCACTGGTGGCCAAGGTGTCCAGTGCTGCGCGCGCTGCAGTGGCCTCTGAGGCGATGCAAAAACGTTTTAAGGATGAAGGCTTGGTGCCGATGGGGACGGGCCCTGCAGACTTTGACAAGTTCGTCCGCAATGAAATCACCCGATGGGGAAAAGTGGTGGCCGCCACTGGCGCGAAACCGGAATGAGCGCCATGACACACTCCATTCAAGCCACTTCCGCACCGACGTTGCGAGAGCGCCTTCGCCAACCCGAGCCACTGCTGGTCCCCGGCGTTTACGACGCGTTGACGGCACTGCTGGCACAGCAGGCAGGTTTTGAAGCTTTGTATTTGTCGGGTGGTGCGGTTGCCTATACCCAGCTCGGACGATCCGACGTTGGCCTGACGACCGCCAGTGAAACAGCCGACGTGCTGGGCCGCATCACAGACCGCGTCAGTCTGCCGGTGATCGTGGACGCCGACACGGGTTACGGCAACGCACTCAACGTGCAGCGCACCGTGCGTTTGTTTGAGCGGGCCGGTGCCGCCATGATTCAACTGGAGGACCAGACCTTCCCGAAACGCTGCGGACATTTGGACGGGAAAAGCTTGGTCAGCACAGCCGAGATGTGTGGAAAACTCAAGGCCGCGCTGGATGCGCGTCACTCGCCGGACACCTTGATCCTGGCCCGCACAGATGCCGTTGCGGTGGAAGGATTGGCCGCTGCCATGGAACGGGCTGAAGCCTATGCGGCCTGTGGCGTTGATGCGCTGTTCATAGAAGCCTTGCGAACCAACGAGGAAATGGACGCGGCATGTCAGCGCTTCGGTGGCCGCCTGCCTTTGCTGGCGAACATGATTGAAGGCGGCAAAAGCCCGGTTCACAGCGCACGTGAGCTGGGTGCTATCGGCTTCAGCATCGTGATCTTTCCAGGCGGCACGGCGCGCTTTGTGGCGGCGCAGTTGGAACGTTACTTTGTGAGCTTGCGGGCACATGGCACAACGTCGCCATTGCGCGACGACATGCTTGATTTTTCAGGTTTGAATGACCGCATCGGTACACCCGAATTGATCGAACTTGGGAAAAGCTACGAGGCTTGAACTCACGGTGCGTTGTTCACCATCGGTGCGGCCAGCACCATCAGACTGATGCTGGTGTAAACAAGCATCAAGAGTGTGAGCGGCAGGGTGGTTAGGGCGGTGTGCTGTACTGACAAGCCCACGCTCAGCGCCAAGCGGTGAGCCCGCCAAATGGAGATCACGTGCCCACCGACGATAGCGACAAGCGCGACAGTCCAGGTCAGCTTGGCGTCGATCAGAGCATGCCAGTCACGTTGACGACTGACCAAGCTACGGCCAGGCAACCCAGCTTGAACGGCGACATGGCAATCGGGTAGATGACTTCTAAGCCACATCAGCAGCGCAGA
>CANFXC010000056.1 GCA_947450765.1 Comamonadaceae bacterium
GCCGGCTCGGGCTTGGCGACTTTCGGCAATCCGACCAGCGCCGGTGTGCCGCCTGAAGTCGTGCGTGACACGCTGGTGTTGGAATACAACAATGTGGCTCAGCTGGAAGAAGCTTTCAGCCTGCACGGCAAAGAACTCGCTTGCGTGATGATCGAACCGATCGCTGGCAACATGAACTTCGTGCGCGCCAGCGTGCCCTTCATGAAGCGTTGCCGCGAGCTCTGCACGCAATACGGTGCGCTGCTGGTGTTTGACGAAGTCATGACCGGTTTTCGGGTCGCTTTGGGCGGCGCACAAAGCGTCTACGCCAAACTCATTCCGGGCTTCGAGCCCGACATGACGGTGATGGGCAAAGTCATTGGCGGCGGCATGCCGCTGGCCGCTTTTGGCGCCAAACGCGCTGTCATGGAACAACTCGCACCGCAAGGTCCGGTCTACCAGGCAGGCACGCTGTCGGGCAACCCGGTCGCCACTGCCTGCGGACTCGCCACCTTGCGCGAGCTGCAAAAACCCGGTTTTTACGAGGCGCTGGGCGCTCGTACCCAAAGTTTGGTGGCCGGTTTGACGCAAGCCGCGAAGCAAGCCGGTGTGCCGTTTTGCGGCGACAGCGAAGGCGGCATGTTCGGCTTCTTTTTGCTTGACACGCTGCCGCAAAACTACAGCACCGTGATGACCACGGACAGCCCAGCCTTCAACCAATTCTTCCACGCCATGTTGGACAGCGGCGTGTATTACGCACCGGCGCTGTATGAGGCTGGATTTGTGAGCGCCGCACACACGGCTGAAGACATTGAAGCCACGGTGGCTGCTGCTGCACGGTTTTTTGCGGCGCGTTGAAAAGCAACGCTGTCAAGCCGTGACAAACGGGAATACGCTCAAAAACCCATCCGCGCACTGAGCCGCACGGTGCGCGGCTCCATCGGATGCACGTGCCGGTCGGCTATACCGCCACCACAACGTCCACTGCTGACTTCACCAGCGGTGCAAGACGCGTAAAAATATTCAATGTCATTGCCATTTTTGCCGGCCAGATTGAACACATCCACACCCAGCGACAGTTGCTTGTTAACCGCATAACGGGTACCCAGATTCAAAAGAGATGTGGCGCTTGAGCGCACCGAGTTGAGGCTGTCCAAGGCGCGCGGCCCCATGTATCGCCAACGCAAAGACGTGGTCCAGCGTCCCTCCGTGTGGGTCACGCCTGAGGCGACGACTTGTTCAACCGCATTCGGCACAAAGTTGCCTTCGCCTACTGGCGTGTCGCCGGTAAAACTGGCGCGGGACAAAGCACCGTCCAGCTCCAAGCGCCAGCGTGGATTCACGCGCCAGCGCAATGTTGCTTCAACGCCCCGCCTGCTGCTGGCCCTGCCAGCTTCAGTCGTGCCGGCGTCGCCGACATACACCAGCTCTGAGTCAAGGCGAAGTTTCCAGACCGTCGCTGTCACGCTCAGCTTGTCGTCAGGCTTGAAGCGCCAGCCAATTTCGGCACCGGTTCCTTTCACCAGTGCCGGCACCTTGTTTGCGGGCAAGCCGGTTTGCGGGTCTAACGTGATGGTCGCACCACGCACGTCGTTGCTGTGAAAGCCGACGCCGCCGTTCAGGTACAACTCGGCGCTGGGTGTCACCGTGAATGCCAAGCCAGCTTTGGGGCTGACGAGTGTGCTTTGACCGGCCCCAGAATTAGCAGCTCCATATATCAGTTCATGGCCCTGCACGCCGTATTGGAGGGTGTCCCCCCGAACGCCCAAGTAACCCCGCCAGCGATCACTGAAGTTCAGCAGCTGTTGACCGTAGACAGAGAACAGATCTTGCGAGACGGCGTCATTGCGTACGGTGGACAAAATCTCACGCGCCTCGGTTCGATAAAGTCCAACCGCGCTAATCCGGTCACCACGCCACTGGGCTCCAAAACTGGCCATTCCATCTAGGCCAAGCAGTTGGTTGCCGATGCTGTGTGACGCCTGCGCACCAAAGACATGACGGTGGTCAGATTGTTTGAACTGATCGCCATTGACTGAGTTGTCGAGTGCGTAGGTGAAGTTTGAGAACAGGTCAAAGCGGTAGTCAATGGCGTAGGCACTGAGTTGGGTTTTGGTGTTGGGCCCGTTGTTGAACCACTTGCCCGACAAGCTCAAGCGCTGCGTGTTGCCGCCATCACTGGGGTCCAGCGTTCCGAAGCGCGAGAGTGAACCGTCGTTGATCAAACGCTGAGGGATTTGGTCGGTCGAGTTCCATTGACTTTGATAGGCCATGCCGGTGATGCTGAAGCCGCGTGTTGGCGATCCCGAGGAAAACCGCACGAGGGCATTGAGTTTGCGCAAGTCTTCCGGTGAGTCCCAAGGCCCGTTGTTGCTACCGACCTCCACCGCACCCAGCCACGTGTGGTCTTGCTCGGTTCGCGACCCCGCCAGCAGAATGCGTCGGTAGTTGTGTGCGCCCAAAGTGACTTCGGCGAATGGGGCTTCAAGGCTGCTGACGTAGTCCATCGAAGCGCTGCCAGCCAACGAGAAGTCGCCAGACTCTGCAAAGTAAGGGCCTTTTTTGTAGCGCACACCAGAGACCAGTTCAGGCATCAAAAAGTTCAAATCAGCGAAGCCTTGTCCGTGGCCATGGCTTGGCATGTTGACGGGCATGCCGTCCACGGTCATCGCAAAGTCAGTGCCGTGATCGAGGTTGAAGCCGCGCAAAAAATATTGATTGGCCTTGCCGTCACCAGAATGCTGGGTGGCCACGACGCCCGGGACGGCTTCGACGATATCGCCCGGTCTTAACTTCGGGCGGGCTTGAAATGACGCCAAGTCTGCAGCCCCTTCGCTAGCGCTGTCGGCAGTGCCGATGCTTGCATCACGCGGGCCAAATACCTCGACCGCGGGCAGATGCTGGTCTTGCGCTTGGCCTTCGTTGGCAATGCAGGCCATCAACAGCAAGCAGACATTTCGGGAGAACATGGATGAACAGGTGAGTGCGCGTGAAGGGTGGGATTATCAATGCGCAAGCGATGACATCCAACATTTCACTGGCGGCCCTTGTGAAAGCGTTGTTCAATGGGCGTATCGCACCTCGGCAAAAAAGGTGCGCATCGGGTACAGGTGGTAGTTCCAGTACTTGTCGTTGTTTAAGTTGTCAATGCCCGCAGCGACCGTCCAATGGCGGTCGATCTTGTAGCGTGCACGCACATCCATCACCAAGAATTGACTCACGCCGGTGTAAGCAAAACCGTTGGTGTCTGCATTATTCAAAGAGCCGAACTGTAGGCCGCTGTAGCGAGCGCCAACCGAGGTGCTGAGCTTGTCACTCCAGTGGTAATTGGCCAGTGCGTTGGCACGCCACTTAGGCACACGCGGCTGAACCTTATCGATGGTGTCACCCGCCACCAAGACCTGGCCGTCGTTTTCCTTGATGCGCGAATCCACATAGGTCACGCTGCCTGACAAGTCCAGGCCGCGCTTGAAAACATCGTAGCCGTAGAAAGCCGTTTCAACGCCGGTGCTTTGCATGCGTTTGATGTTCTGTACAAAGGTCCGCTGCACGTTGTCCGTGAACGTGCTGGTTTGTGAATAGATCGCATCATGCGTGTTCTCGGTAAAGCCGGTCACCCGCAAGATACCGACACCCAGATCTTGCTCTGCGCTCAGCTCAGACGTCCATGAACGTTCAGGCCGCAAGTTGGGATCGTTCAAGAAGGCCGTTCCCCCGATGGAGGTGTTGCCATACATTTCCTGAACTGTCGGCATGCGCAGTGAGCGGCCCGTCGACGCTTTGATCACCAGATCAGGTGCCCATTGATGCGAGAGTACCGCTTTGGGTGAAAAGTTGGTTTCCTGCCTACCGGCATAGACCGTGGGCGCCCCTGTGGTGCTCACGTAGCCCTTGCTGGTGCGCCAGTCTTCGGCGCGCAAGCCTAGGACTGTCTTCCAACGTGGCGCAAAAGCCCATGCATCTTGCGCGTAAATGCTTTGCATTTGTGACTTGCCACCGGCTTGGCTTTGCACCGTGGCCGGGGCGCCTGTCGTCCAGTCACCCGTGGTGTTGGATGTGACTGTTTTGAGCGCGTAGCTTTCTTGCTGAAAACCAAAATCTATCACGTGCGCACCCTTCACGCCTTCAGGCCGCCAGGTGCCTTTGAGGTCGATGTTGTGCCAACCCGTGCCGCCTTGGTCCATGACTTTTTGGCCCGCCCCCGTGTACAAAGTGCTGGTACCGCTGACGCCCGACGCGCGGTTTTGGTCTTTTGCATAGTCGTAAAGGCTCGCCGCGACTTCCCAGTCAAAGACGCCTTGTGTATTCGTTTTTACCGACAAACCGTGCATGTCATGCGTTATCGACTCTTGCGTTCCACCAAACGACGGTACGGTATATGAGTTGACGCCGTTGTTGACGGTGCCCGCATAAACGCGTGCCCCTGTCGTGGCATTCGTCAGGTAAGAGTCGGGCGTGCCGCGGCTCGAATTGTTCCAAGTGCCAAGCACATAGGAGACGCGCAGGGTGGCCGAAACGTCGTAAGCCAGTTTGAGTTTGGCCTGGTCTTGCACCGTGTGGTACTGAGTCGTGGTCCCAAGAATATCCTTGCGCTTTCCATCCGTACCGAACGCGTCAAAGATGCCATTGACGCGGGTGCTGGTACCACCGACACCACCCGTGCCGCAAACCAGCGTCGTGCAAGCCGTTGGCGCTACCGCAGAAAACACCATGGGTTGACCGCTGCTGTCCGTGTGGCTCATGCTCAGCCAGTAAGACCAGTCGCCCGACTTGCTCCCCAAACTGGCGCTTGCATTGGAACCACCAAAATGTTGCTTGGTGTTGTAGATGTTGAAGTCTTGGTTGAAGGCCATGGCTTTGACATAGGCCTCAAACTGGGTCGGCATTCGGGTCACGTAGTCGACCACGGCGCCGACAGAATTACCGGGATAAGCCGCCGAAAATGGGCCATACATGACATCGACGCGTTCGATTTCTTCCGGTGCGACCATGCCCCAACGCGGCGCATGGGTGGCTGAGTTGCCCAGATAGTTGGACAACAAAATGCCATCGGCGTACACCGCGCTGCGCGCTGGGTTGTTGGCGCCCGATGCTCGACTGGCCAGCACCGCATGGTTGTAGTCACCGATGTAGCGCTTGCGCACTGACAGGCTGGGCAGGTACTTGAGTGCGTCTTCACTGTCGGTCGCGTTGATGGTCTCGGCAATTTGCGTAGCCGTCACGCTTTCTAGCGTGGTCGGGATTTGCGTTGGCAGCGAGGAAGGCTGGCCCGAGGTGACCGTCACCACGCCCAGCTCTGTGACCCGACCATCGTGTTGCGCCAGAGCCGAGCCAGAAAAGACCAAGGCTAGCGCCAAGGCTAAATAATTTGGGGGCATGAAAATCTCCAGAAAACAAAAAAGCAAATCACGCCCAAGCCCCTTGTTAACAGGAGCTCAGGACGCTATCGGATCAATGGTTCAGGAGAAAGTGGGTGGTCCGCGCGCGGGTAGCGGCGCACCGGTCAGCGCCGCGATGCGGGCTTGCGGGATGCTTTGCAGAGCATAGGCCAGCGGCTGTGGCAGTGTTGGCAGGGAGATGGCGACAGGAGGTGGCGCAGCGACAGCGCCGCACAGGGAACAGTCTAAGGTGTGGCCTGCCGCCTCGCCGGCACCGTCATCGCTTTGGATCACCAGCTTCATCACGCCGGAGCCCGAGCAGACCAATTCCATCGACTGCGGGTTGACGAGCGGTGAAGCGGCCGCCGCGCAGACAAACAAGGCAAACCAGACCAGTGCGAAGCGGGTGATCAAGTGTGACTGGCGGAGAAACTGCATGGGCTCATTATCAATGAGGCCATACTATTTTTAACCCAAGACTATTGGGGCTGACCAGATTTTCCAGCGGAGGCAGCCGCGACGACAGACTTACCCAAGTGGCTCAGGTATTCACGAGAAAGCTGCGTGGAATTGATGTACTTGACACGGTTGTCATCATCGTCCATTTGAAGCTCAAGCATGCCCTTCAAACGCAAAGTCTTTAACCGCCGATGGACTGTTGTCGACGATGCATCGGAAGACATTTGCATGGCCTTCAACACAGTTATTTTCTTGCCCGAACTCCAAAACATGGCGAGCAAGTCAAGCAGCCGCTCTTCCGGTAAATCCAGCGGCGGATAGGCTGGAGACTTCCGTAAATCGCCAGAAATGCGGAGGAAGTTCAAGTAGATTTCAGAATGGTCGGTTAAATTTTTCACGACCGAATGTTAGCTTTGCCAATAAGAAAATCAAGTTTACTATCCTGTTTGGCAACTAGTCAAAACAAGACTTGCAATCCGCTTACAACTAACTGTTTTCCGCAGGATAAATCGAGCGCAAAAATTACACCAAAGTCATCCATAAGCAATGCCGTTTGATTGCTTATTCAGGCAGGATTTCCCTGCGTTTTATTATTTTCTCAACGACGAATGACGAGATCACCTTCAACCGTCGCGCCGCGGCCAATGGTCAGCAATTGATAGGTGATGTGACCCTTGACCACGGCACTGGCCGCGATAACCAATTCACCGCAGACAGCTGTTCCGGAAAAGACACCTTTGATGTGCAGACTGGCACAGGCAACATTCCCTTCGACTTGGCCGCGCGGTCCGACGTTGACACTGCTGGCCTTGATGGTCCCGCTGGTGCGGCCCTCAATGTGCAAAATACCATCCGACACAATATCGCCCGTCAGTGAGAAACCTTCGCTGATCACCGTCGGCTTGTGCGTGTCGAGCACAGCCACACCGGTGACAACGCGCTTGGCAACAGGAACTTCTTCAGCGGGGGTGGACATTGGGGAGATGCTTTCAGTGACCAGAACTTCTGGGGTATCAATTTTTGCTTTTTTGAACATAGTAGGCGGTCTCAATAACTTTCTGAGGGTCGACCGGGTAGCCGCCAACAGAGACTTCAAAATGCAGGTGTTTGCCGGTAGACGAGCCGGTGTTGCCGACGAGTCCGATGACCGCGTTCAAGTCAACGTCCTGCCCTTCTTTCACATCGATGCGTGCGAGGTGAGCGTAGAGAGTTTCAAGACCTCGCTCATGCCGGATGATGACGGTATTGCCATAGTCTTGGTAGCTACGCGCGAGCACTACTTTCCCACCTTTCGTCGCGTGAACATCGTCACTGACGCCAGTGATGAGATCGACGCCAGTGTGAAACTTAGGCCGGCCCGTGATGGGGTGGTTGCGGATCCCAAAAGCAGAACTGGTAGAAAAGTCGCCTAGCGGCATTTTGGCGGGCAAGGCATTCAGAACATCCATCAGGTCATGGTTCTTGGCGATTTCCTCAGACAATTTACCGCGTAGGAGCGGGTTGGCTGGCTCAACCTGATCGCTGCGAAAACCACCCATCGCCACATTGCCATGAATCACCTTGATGGCTTTTTCAGACAGCCCTGTGGCATCCAAACGCGCCTTGAGACTGATATTGTCTGACGACAAGCTCGTCGCGGAGCTCTTCACAAAACGCCGGATTTCAATGTCGCGCTCACGGATGGTTTGTGCCAGCGCCAGCATGTCGTCCTTGCTCATGGACAGCACACCCTTGTCAGCCAAGTCATCGGCACTGCCTAACAATGCTGAATAGATTTCATTGTGCGAACGTTCCAGCCGGGCATTGCCGATCAGCAACAAGCCCGAGAATATCGCCAACACAGTGATGGTTGCTGCGCTCGCAGCGCCCACAACAATCAAGCCACGGACGACATTGCGTTGCAGATGACCCGAAACGGAAAAGTACTTGAGGTCACCCTCTTGCTCCAGAATGATTCTAGAGTCGTGATAGTCCCGACGCCACAGCGACACCAGTGACGCCGGCAGAGCCATGAGCCATGCCGTGCCTCTGCGAGAACGATTAACCAACAGCATCATTGCGCGCGAACTCAGGATGGCGTCTTGCTGTCAACGTTGGCGATATCGGCTGGTTTCAACACGATAGGCACAGCAACCGCAGCCTTGGCGGGAACAATCGCACCCTGAACCAGGCCACCACGTTCGATTTCGATTTCTCCGTAGCTTGCATTGCCGTTAACACGACCGGTGCTGCGAATAATGAGGTGCTCGGAGGCCAGAAGCGTGTCATGGACTTCGCCAAAAACATCAGCCTTTCGAACTTTGATGTTGCCGACCAGCTTGCCCTGAGCACCCACCAGAATTTCATCGGCCTGAAGCTCACCTTCGAGCGATCCGTTGATCACGGCACGTCCAGGCACTACAAATTTTCCAGAGACCGAAACGCCTTCGCCAATCACGATACAGCCCGCCTCGTTGGTACGATCATTCATTCCGATTTCCTTACTTTACTTAATAGAGCTGTTTGAAATGCGGTTTGAACAAACCGGTGGTGCGAACAGAAAAACAAAAACACAGGTCTGCAACCAACCTTTACCGACAGACATTGGCGCTTTTAAACAGCTTCGGTAACCCAAGCAAAAACTTGAGACTTCAGCAGCTCGACATCACCCATGCATCGAAAAAGAGGTCATCCACCCCACCTGATTGGAGCATTGACTTGTCTCAATTGTAATAGAGTGTTTTATGAAACGCTCAAACTGAGTTTTGAATTAATTCCAGGAAAAAGGTCAACGGAATTTTCTTGAGGCCGTCTTGCCGAGATCTTTCAGCTGTCGTTTGCGCTTGGCTTTGTTCTTGGCCTCGGCCTCAACCGGGCGATCGCGCAGTGCTTGCGCCTGTTGCTCAAGGGATCGGCGCTTGCGTTTGATGTTGCGAAAGTGAACGATGATTCGCCCTAGCGCAAAGCTGATGGACGCACTGACTAACAGCAGAATGATGCTGGATGATTCCATGATGTGCAATATTTGTAACAGTCAAAGCTAATTAATCAGTCTGCCAAAAACAGCGACTGCAGATCATTCAAAAAGTCAAATCCGCGCTCAGTCGGCTTGACATGCACCAAATCGCGTTCAATCAAGCCCTTGCGCTCAGCTTCGTCCAGTCCCGGCTGCAGCGCCGTGATGGGCAAGCCGGTTTTTTCAGAAAAATCTTGCAACTTGAAGCCGTCTCTGAGCCGGAGTGCGTTGAGCATGAATTCAAACGGCAAATCCGCACGACTGACTTCGGTTTCCTGGGTCACGGCCTCGCCCGCCAAGGCCTTGTCCATGTAGAGCTTGGGATCACGCCAACGGACTTGGCGCACCACGCGGTGCGCAAAGCTGAGCTTGCTGTGGGCACCGGCGCCAATGCCCAGGTAATCCCCGAACTGCCAGTAATTGAGGTTGTGAAAACAACGGTGGCCGGGCTTGGCATAGGCCGACACTTCGTAGCGGCCCATGCCGGCTTGGCCCGTCATTTCCGTGATGCGGTCCAGCATCGCGTAGGCCAAGTCTTCCTCAGGAATGACGGGCGGGAATTTGGCGAAATAGGTGTTCGGCTCAATCGTCAGGTGATAGATTGAAATGTGCGGCGGCTGCAAATCCAACGCCTGCCGCATGTCTTTCTCTAGACCCTCTAATGTCTGCCCCGGCAGCGCATACATGATGTCGAGATTGAAGGTGTCAAAGCTCGCGGCAGCCTCTTCCACAGCAGCAATGGCCTGCGCCCGGTCGTGCACACGGCCGAGCGCCTTCAAGTGTTGGTCGTCAAAGCTTTGCACGCCCACCGACAGACGCGTCACGCCAGCCCCTCGAAAAGCCTTGAATCGGTCTTTCTCAAACGTACCGGGATTGGCCTCTAAGGTGATTTCACAATCGGCTTCAAGCCTTAAGCGAGCCCGAATGTCAGCCAGCAGCCGGTCAATTGCAGCCGGAGAAAACAAGCTCGGCGTACCGCCGCCAATGAAGATGCTGTGCACCGTCCGGCCCCAAATCAATGGCAAGGCAGCTTCAAGGTCAGCCACCAGCGCGTCAATGTAGCGCTGCTCGGGCATGGCGCCGCTGGTCACTTCATGCGAATTGAAGTCGCAGTACGGACACTTTTTCAGACACCACGGCAGATGAACATACAAGGACAGCGGCGGCAATGCGGCCAGCCGCAGTGTGCCGTCACGCATGTAATGCTGGATGTCTTTCAGCTCGCTCATGACAGCCAGCGCTCGCGCATCAGCTGCATCATCTGACGCACAGCTTGGCCGCGATGGCTGTTCGCGTTCTTGACCTCGACCGGCAGTTCCGCAAAGGTTTTTCCAAAGCTCGGGATGAACATCACCGGGTCAAAGCCAAAGCCGTTGCTGCCCACCGGCGTGCGGGCTATTTCGCCGCTGACACGACCCACCGCAATCAAAGGTTCAGGGTCGTCGGCTGTGCGAACCGCCACCAAGGTGCTGACCAACGCAGCGCGCCGGTCTGTCACATCGGCCATTTGTTCGAGCAAGGCCCGCACGTTGTTGTCGTCGCCTTTGGCGTAGCCAAACTGCGTGGCGTAGTAAGCCGTGTCAACACCTGGCAAACCGCCAAAGGCCTGAACGCACAGTCCGGCGTCGTCGGCCAGAGCCGGCAAGCCGCTCAAGGTCGCCGCGTGCCGGGCCTTGGTCAAAGCGTTTTCAACAAAGGTGCGATACGGCTCCTCAGCCTCACCAATGCCGAGGTCTGACTGGCGCACCAGCTCCATACCGAGTGGCAACAGCATGGCTTGCAGTTCAGCCAACTTGCCAGAATTATTGGAGGCCAGAACAATTTTCATCATTTTTGAATGCGTTCAGGCAGCGGTTGCCAGTGCAGTTTTCTGCAGCAGCACCAAGTCGCGAATGCCCTGCTCGGCGAGCTCCAGCAAGGCGTTCATTTCGCTGCGGGTGAAGGCCGCGCCTTCTGCCGTGCCCTGCACTTCCACAAAACGGCCGGCGCCGGTCATCACCACATTCATGTCGGTGTCGCAACCCGCGTCTTCGATGTATTCGAGGTCCAGCAGCGGCGTTCCTTGGACGATGCCGACCGAGATGGCGGCGATGTGGTCGGTGATCGGCGACTCTGTGAGTTTGCCGGCGGCCATCAATTTGTTAACCGCGTCCTGCGCAGCCACAAAAGCACCGGTGATGGCCGCTGTGCGCGTGCCGCCGTCGGCTTGGAGCACATCGCAATCGAGATGAATGGTGCGTTCACCGAGTTTTTTCAAGTCAAAAACAGCCCGCATTGAGCGACCAATCAAGCGCTGGATTTCTTGGGTGCGGCCACTTTGCTTGCCGCGAGCGGCTTCACGGTCGCTACGGGTATGGGTGGCGCGCGGCAACATGCCGTATTCGGCAGTGACCCAGCCTTCGCCGCTGCCTTTTTTGTGACCGGGCACTTTTTCTTCAACTGATGCGGTACACAAGACCTTGGTCGCGCCGAACTCGATCAGCACCGAGCCCTCTGCATACACGGTGTAGTTGCGCGTCATGCGCACAGGCCGAAGTTGGTGGGCCTGGCGGTCTGCAGATCGAATAAAGCTGGGCTTAGTCATGGTGTTTTAAATAGAAATGAATAGGGAGACGCGTGATCAGGGCCAAGTCCTCATGGCACAACGCGCACGGCATTCATCATTATCAGTCGGCCAGGGCGCAACGCTGCCCTAGTAAACTACGCCCCAAGCTTTCAGATGGCCATTCCAGCCAGACGCGGTCGTTCCAGCTTTCATGAGGAAGTTGGAATTGCTTTTTGCCCTTATTTTTTGACGTGCAGCAGGACCAGGTCCCGCGTCCAGACTCCTTTAGAAAAAGCACTTCCATGTCAGTTTTCAGCATGACGGGTTACGCGACTGCCCAGTCCAGCGCGCCCCGGGCCGCCGTACCCACCGACGTTCCGACCGATGGCCATGCGCGGCTTGGCATTGAAATCCGCTCTGTCAACAGCCGGTTTTTGGACTTGTCTTTTCGACTCCCGGACGAACTGCGCCAAGCCGAACCCGCCCTGCGCGAAATCCTGACCAGCCAGCTCAAACGCGGCAAAGTCGAACTACGGGTCTGGTTAGAGAGCAGTTCTGCCAGCAGCCTGCGAGCGCCCACAGCGCAAACGCTGCAGCGCCTAGGCTCTTTTGAAGACACCATCAAGTCATGGTTGCCACAGGCCGCAGGCTTGAGCGTTGCCGATGTCTTACGCATCGCCGTCAACGAAGACCAAAAACCGCATGACTACGGCGACGAACTCCTCAAACTCGCCAAAAAAGCCGTCAAAGAATTACTCCAAGCCCGTGAGCGCGAAGGCGCCCGTTTGTCGGCCATGCTGACCGACCGCACCGCCCAGTTGCGCGCGCTGGCAGCGCAAGCCGGCCCGCTGGTCCCGAAGCTGGTGGAGCAGCAAAAAACCCGTTTCATGGAGCGTTGGAAAGAAGCCATGGCGCTGGCCGATAGCGCTGCCCTGCCAGAAGCCGCGCAGGACCGCGCCTTGACGGAGGCCACCGCCTTCGCCATCCGCATTGACGTGGCCGAAGAAATCACCCGCCTAGCGTCACACCTGGATGAAATCGACCGCCTGCTGGCCAAAGGCGGCGAGGTCGGCAAGCGTCTTGATTTTCTGATTCAGGAACTGCACCGCGAAGCCAACACCATGGGTTCCAAATCAGCCGCCCTAGAGCTCACGCGCATTTCAGTGGACATGAAAGTGCTGATCGAGCAGATCCGTGAACAGGTTCAAAACATTGAATAATCAGGCGCCGTCGCTGACCGCCGCCCTTCGTCACTTCCTCCAATAAATTAACAGCCTCGCTTTTTATGGACTACCCCGGAAATTTGTTTGTTGTTGCAGCGCCCAGCGGCGCTGGTAAATCCAGCCTCGTCAAAGCACTGCTGGAAATTGACTCCAGGGTCCAGCCCGCCGTGTCGCACACCACGCGGCCACCGCGTGGGCAAGAAAAACACGGCCGGGAGTACTTCTTTTTGTCGAGCGATGAGTTCGATGGCATGGTCGAGCGCAATGCATTCTTAGAGTGGGCCCATGTGCACGGCCAACGTTACGGCACCTCGCGCCACACCATTGAAGAGCGCATGCAACACGGCGCCGACGTGATTCTGGAAATCGACTTTCAAGGCGCCATCAACATCAAGAAAATCTTCACCAACGCCGTGCTGATCTTTATCTTGCCGCCGAGCTGGGAAGAACTCCGTTCGCGTTTGCAGCGCCGCGGCGAAGACAGCGCTGAGGTCATTGAATTGCGCTTAAAGAATGCGGCCTTGGAGATGGAACAAGCCCAAGAATTCGACTTCGTTATAATCAATGAGTTGTTCGAGCGTGCGGTTTTCGACCTGAAAACCATTGTTCATGCCCAGCGGCTCAAGTTTTCGGCTCAGCGGCGTGCCCGTGCCGATATCTTCCAAGCCCTGAACATTCCCTGAAATCCTCGCTCACCCCAGCGCTTACTGCTTACCCGGAGAACATCATGGCCCGCATCACTGTTGAAGACTGCCTGGAACAAATTCCCAACCGCTTTCAGTTGGTTTTGGCTGCCACGTACCGCGCCCGAATGCTGAGCCAAGGCCACGCGCCAAAAATCGAAAGCAAAAACAAGCCTGGCGTGACCGCTTTGCGTGAAATTGCAGCGGGCAAGGTTGGTCTTGAAATGCTGAAAAAAGTACCGCTCTGATTGCTTTCGCTTCAGATCAAAAGCACCGCTTGACGGTGCTTTTTTGTTTTACAGTTTCCAAAAATAGCGTCGTCGTTCACAGGTCTTCCCTCTCAAGATACATTTGAGCTTATGAGTTCGCTCCTTATGCCGGTCATGGCCAAGCCAACCCCTGCCGCAGCCAACGCTGCGGCAGCTAGCTTTGCCACGCTCACGACCAAGCTCGACTACATGAGCGCCGCCGACGTGGACAACGTCCGCCGTGCCTATAAGTTTGCAGACGAAGCTCACCTTGGACAGCTTCGCAACAGCGGCCAACCCTACATCACACATCCGATAGCCGTGGCGCAGCAATGCGCCGAATGGAAGCTCGACGCGCAAGCGCTCATGGCCGCGCTGCTGCACGACGCGATAGAAGACTGCGGCGTCACCAAGCCTGACCTGATCGAACGCTTTGGCGCGCCGGTGGCCGAACTGGTTGACGGACTGACCAAGCTGGAAAAACTCGAGTTCAACACCCGCGAAGAAAATCAGGCTGAATCTTTCCGCAAGATGCTGCTGGCCATGGCCCGCGACGTGCGCGTGATTTTGATCAAGCTGGCCGATCGGACCCACAACATGCGCACGCTGAGCGATGCGCCACGTGCCAAGTGGGCCCGTATCGCCAGTGAAACGCTGGACATCTATGCGCCGATTGCCCACCGGCTCGGTCTGAATTCGACCTACCGCGAGTTACAGGATCTGTCGTTTCAGCATTTGCACCCTTGGCGTTATGCCACGCTTCAGAAAGCACTGTCGCGCTCGCGCGGGCGACGACGCGATGTCATCACACGTGTGAAAACTGAAGTCGAAGCCGCTTTCGCATCTGCCAACATGTCCGTACAAATTGACGGCCGTGAAAAAACGCTTTATTCGATCTATAGCAAGATGGATGGAAAGCATCTGTCTTTTGCGCAAGTGACCGATATTTACGGTTTTAGAGTCATCGTTGATGGGCTCGTCTCCTGCTACACCGCCATGGGCGTGCTGCATCAGCTCTACAAACCACTTCCTGGACGCTTCAAGGATTACATCGCGATCCCGAAGATCAACGGCTACCAATCACTGCACACCACTTTGGTCGGCCCTTTTGGTACCAACATCGAATTTCAGATGCGCACCGAAGCCATGCATGTGGTCGCCGAGTCTGGCGTTGCCGCGCACTGGCTCTACAAGGCAACGACTCCTGGCAGCGATGACTCGCAAAACCTGGGCACGCAGTGGTTGCAATCGTTGCTCGACATCCAGAACGAAACAGGCGATTCCGCCGAGTTTTGGGACCACGTCAAGATTGATCTTTTCCCGGATGCGGTTTACGTCTTCACACCAAAAAGCAAAATCATGGCGATGCCGCGCGGCGCGACTATCGTCGACTTCGCCTATGCCATTCACAGCGATATCGGACACCGCGCCGTCGCCGCCAAGGTCAATGGTGAGCAAGTGCCTTTGCGCACTGAACTGCACAACGGCGACGTGATCGAGATCGTCACCACCCCGGTCTCCAGTCCCAATCCAGCTTGGCTGGGTTTTGTCCGTACAGGCAAAGCACGCTCCAAAATTCGCCATTACCTCAAAACCATGGCACTCACCGAGTCTCAAGATTTGGGCGAGAAAATGCTGGCGCATGCTTTGCGTGCTGAGGGCATCGACAAGTTGCCGGATGATGACGAGAGAAATCGTCTGCTATGGGAAAAAATTCTACGCTTCAGCGGTAACCGTTCTCGCGCCGATTTGCTGACCGACGTTGGACTGGGCAAACGCATCGCCGCCATTTTGGCTAAACGCATCGTCGGGCTACTGGGCGAGATTGGCGAAAAACCCAATGTGTTGCTGATGAGCCGCGAGCGCTTCACCGCGCATGAGTCGGTGTCACAAGGTGCGCTGCTGCTGGACGGCAGCGAAGGTGCCTCGATTCATTTTGCAAAGTGCTGCAAACCCATCCCTGGCGACAACGTCATAGGCTATTTGGGAAGAGGCGAAGGCCTGATGGTTCACACCGAAGATTGTGCTGTTGCCAAACGACTGGTTCAACGTGACAGCGAGCGCTTTATTGCCGTGGACTGGTCAGACGAACCCGTTCGCGCGTTTGAGACTGATTTGCTGGTGATGGTCTCAAAAGGGCGAGGCGTTTTGGCCCGCGTCGCTGCGGCCATGGCGTCCGCAGAAGCCGATATCAACCAAGTAGAGATTGAACAGGACTCCCGACAGGGTGCGACAGATCTGCGCTTCAGTGTGGCCGTACGCGACCGTGTTCATCTGGCAGCCGTCATGCGCAATGTAAAGCGCGCCACTTCAGTGCTGCGAGTTCAAAGGGTCAAGTCAGCGACTTAGACCTTGGCCGGCGGCGCCGGATAACTCACCTCCAGTACCTCCACCACTTGCACACCGTTGGGCGTGACAAGACTGACCTCATCCCCGACCCGAGCTTTAAGCAAGGTGCGCGCCGCAGGTGAGACCCAGCTGATCTCACCCACAGAAGTATCCGCCTCATCAATTCCCATGATGGTCACGCATTGCTCGGTCTTGCCATCAACCAAATAGCGCACTGTCGCGCCAAAAAAAACTTGCTCTCCACCATGATGAACCGACGGGTCGGTGATCTCCGCAATCTCCATTCGCTGCGTCAAGAACCGGATTCTGCGGTCAATTTCGCGCAACCGTTTTTTGCCGTAAATGTAGTCACCATTTTCTGACCGATCACCATTGCTGGCAGCCCAATGCACAATGTCCACAACCTTCGGCCGTTCAGTGTCAATCAGTTCAAGCAACTCGGATTTGAGTCGGGCGTACCCTGCCGGCGTGATGTAGTTTTTGCCCCCCGCCGGAAGCGGTGGCAGTGCCAACTCTTCATCGTCTGAATCTGTTTCTTTGGTGAAGGCTTTGCTCATGATGTTGCGGTGAGGAGGACTTCGCAAAATGGCAACCAAACGGCAACCAGGAGACAGTGTGACACCAGAAACGAAAAAGCCTGCAACTTTCGTTGCAGGCTTTACGTTTGGTGCGGCTGGCAGGAATTGAACCCACGACCCCTTGGTTCGTAGCCAAGTACTCTATCCAACTGAGCTACAGCCGCTAAGCCTCGTATTCTAGCCTAAATAA
>CANFXC010000057.1 GCA_947450765.1 Comamonadaceae bacterium
ACCTGCGCGCACATGGGCTGGCCTTGAGCTGGGTTGGCAGTGGCCGTCTCATTTTCAGTTTGAACTATGGAGATGTTGAATTTGAGGAGGTTGTCAGGCGCTTCGCAGACGCTGCTCAAGCCATGCAAAACGATGGCTGGTGGAGTGGACCTGAGCAAACCAATCAAACCATACGCAAAGGAATATTCAGGGAGATGTTGCGGCAACCGCGTTGAGCTTCAGCCCCTCAGGACTCGTGTGAGTCCTGAGGATGTTCCAGCTCACTTGTGGTTGACATGCTCCATGGGGTCGATCATTTCGCCGCGCATTAAAGCCAAAGGGGCCTTGTGGTACAGCATGATGTCGTGAAACGGGTCGGTGATGATCTTGATGGCCCAGACAATGCCCGTCCACAAGCTCTGTTGAATCCAAAGTTGAAGCACACGAAACACCAAGCCGGCCACACCCAAGGCCAGCCACGCCAAACCGACATCGTTCAGAAACTCCATCCCCCCGTTTGCCGGTGCAATCTGCCCAAACAGTGACGGTTGGAGCCATAACACCACCGGCACCAAAGCCCAGACGGCCAACAGCACCACTTTGCGTCGGATGTTGTAGCCAATCTTGATCTCTTCTTTGTGCGCATCGGTGGCTTGGTTGACAGTGTCATAGCCACGCGGTTCAAAAAAGAAGTGCCCGGCTTGACGGCTGGACATGGAAACCGACCAGGCTAACAGGGCAGCCCAAGCGGGGTTGACAAACAGCAGCGCATAGGCGGTCACAAAACTGATGGCGCTGAGCAGGTGCAGGCTCTGGTTGATGCGGCTGTGGTGGTAATAACGGTGGTCATCCCAACGTTGAGTCTTCAGCTGTTGAAAAAAATCGTTCACATGGGCCTCACTGAGTTTCGGGGAAAGGCGGTACGCCTGAGCTGATCAAAGTAACGATCTCAATTTAGTCTCTCAGTATGAAAGTTTCGTGACGTGTGCGTTTCAATTCGAAGAACAGTTTTGTCATAAATTTGTTACGAAGTGGCGACATCATCTGGGCATGGCTTATGAATACGCTCACAACTTGCTCGTTGAAAATTTTCCGGCTAGTCGCCGCTCCCTGCGTGTGGCCGTGGTCTCAGAAACGTATCCGCCGGAGGTGAATGGGGTTGCCGTGACACTGGCGAAAGTGGTGGACGGTTTGCGCGCTGCTAACCACGCGGTTCAGCTGATTCGTTTGCGCCAGGGCGGCGCGGATGCGGCTTGCGAAGATGAGATGCATCCAGCCTACCAAGAGGTGTTGATGCGGGGTTTTCCGATCCCACGTTACCCGGAGTTGCGCATGGGCATGCCGTCTAAGAGTGCACTTATCCGGCTTTGGCAACTCAAGCGGCCCGATGTTGTTCATATTGCAACCGAAGGCCCGCTCGGCTGGTCTGCCCTGCGCGCTGCCATGTACCTTCGGCTGCCCGTCTCAACCGACTACCGAACTAATTTTCAAAGCTACAGCACGCATTACGGGGTTGGCTTTTTGAACAAGCCGATCATGGCTTATCTCAAGAAATTCCATAACTACGCTCACTGCACCATGGTGCCAACGCAAGCCTTGCGCTCATCATTGGCTGATGCGGGGTTTCAAAGGCTGAAAGTGGTTAGCCGCGGCGTTGACACAGTGGCCTATGACCCGGCACACCGTAGCGAAGCATTGCGTGCACAGTGGGGGCTCACCCCCGATCAACTGGCGGTTGTCTGCGTTGGACGACTGGCTCACGAGAAAAATTTAGCCTTGCTGTTGAAGACCTTTGAAGCGATTGTGGCGCGTGATCCGCGTGCCCGATTGGTGCTTGTCGGGCATGGCCCGATGCGAAAAGAATTGGAAGCTCAATGCCCCAATGCCATTTTTACCGGGCAATTGCGCGGCAAGGCATTGGCAGAACACTACGCGTCAGCCGACCTTTTTCTGATGCCCAGTCTCACCGAAACCTTTGGCAACGTGACCACAGAAGCCATGGCCAGCGGCTTGCCGGTGGTGGCCTTCAATTACGCGGCTGCGGCGGAATTGATCGTCAGCGGTGTGAATGGAAGCCTGGTGCCAACGGACGACGCTGACGGCTTTGTGTCCGCAGCGCTGGCGTTGGCTGCCGACCCTCAGAAGCGAAAACACATAGGTGTTGAAGCGAGGAGGACATCTTTGCAGCTGGACTGGGTTTGTATCGTGCAAAAGTTTGAGGACGTCCTCCAAGAGGTGATCGATCAATCTCGCGTTACCGTGTAGACCGCGCTGGGTTTTACAAGACCCGCCCCGAGCGGAATCCACGCTGGATCAGCAAGCCCATCGCTGCCGCGGTACACAGGCCAAACAGGGTCAAAAGCAGAACGATGGAGACATCTGCTGCGACCAAGGTGGCGTACACCCCCAGCATGCACAAAACGCTCAAATTTTCATTGAAACCCTGAACGGCGACAGACCTGCCGGCGCTCAGAAGCACAAAGCCACGGTGTTGCAGTAAGGCATTGAGGGGAACCACCAAAATGCCGCCAACCAAGCCGATGAATACCAGGAACAACAGGGCAGCGCTAACCACCTGAACATGGGCGATGGCCGTGATGAGCAGCCCCAGCAAAACACCCGCTGGAAGGACTTTTTGGGCATGGTGAAGCGCAATCCACCGACCGGCCATGCTCGCTCCCACAACGACCCCCACCGCGACAGCGGTTTGAAGATAGGCAGATTGCTCCAGCGGTAGGGATAAAACGTCGGCCGACCACTTCAAGATGATGAATTGCAGCGTTGCACCAAGACCCCAAAAAATCGTCGTCACAGCCAGTGACAGGCCGCCTGCAGCGTCCCGCCATAACAAACGATTGGCACGCCAAAAATCCCGTATCAGGACCAGCGGGTGGAGCGTGCTTGCCGGGTAGCGCGCGCCGCTGTGTGGAATACCCAAATTGAGCAGGCTCGCCGCACCATAAGTCAGCAGCAACACCAGCAGGGAGGGGTAGAGAGGTGACAGCCCTCCCCATCGATCGACGTTCACCAGTCCATTCAAGATGGAGATCACGCTGGTATTGACTAAGACGCCGCCCAGGACTGCGCCCAATAGTGCGGCGCAGACCACTGAAGTTTCAAGCCACCCATTGGCCTTGACCAAGAGTTCAGGGCCGACAATTTCTGTGATCAGGCCATACTTGGCCGGGGCATATGCCGTAGCGCCTAAGCCGGCAATGGCGAAGGCCACGAGCGGGTTAAACCCCATCAGCAAGGCTGCAACGCCAAGAATTTTGACGCCGTTCATCCATGCCATTAGGCGGGCTTTGGGGAAGGCATCAGCCAAAGGGCCGACAAAAGGGGCTAGCACCACATACGAAATGGTGAACACGAACTTGAGCATGGGGGCCCACCATGCCGGAAGCCCCTGCTCCGACAACAGTGCAATCGACACGATCAGCAAAGCATTGTCTGCAAGTGCTGAAACAAACTGAGCCGCAATGATGAGATAAAAGCCAGTAGGCATCGGCGAGACGTTTCAGTGACGATGAAGCGGAGGTTTCTGAACGATCTCAATCACGTGATAACTCGGACAGGCGTAGCGCTTGATGTCGTAGGCGTTCAAAGGGAAAGAGCCACAATTTGAAAGCCTGCGAAAGACTGAATGGTAAATACCGCATTGGTAACGACCATCCTCAAGTGGCTCTAAAAACATACAGCGTTTGTCCATGCAGCAATTGCCACACTGGACACATGAGCCGGTGATCTCAGCCGGCACGGCTTTGGCACGACCCAATACATCCTCAAAGTAGTGTCGTGCCGGCCCCTCCCGGAGCGCTGTAATGTGGATGCGCATTTTTCGAATAAAACCAACGTAATCCAGTATGAATTTTCGTCGTCCAAACACGAGGCTTGCGAAAATCGGGGCTACCGGCAACATCAACCGCAACGTACCGATATACGCGTTGGCCAGTTGCGGAGCGATGTGCCTCACATAAAAGGTCACGAGGGGAGAAGTGAGCATTAGCAATCGCCAGTGAAACCATCGAGCAGACAGTTGTGAGGCATATTTTGTGTCGCATCAGTGAAGCTTTGATGACATCACCAAAGCATCCCGAGGCCAGCTACCTGCCCGGCTTTGACGATGGGATGGCCGGTTTGAGCCGGCATCCACGTGGTCAGCCGATTTTGTAGCTTGTTTTTTTCAGTCGACGCTTTTCAAAATACTTCAAAAGCAAGTAAGTGACAATTCCTATGAAGGCAGATCCCACCATAAATCCACCGTAAGCAAGCGGCCATCCAATACCTTGCGTCATCATAGAAAACTCTGACATTCCGCCCATACCAGCCAAGATGTTGATGGGCATGAACACCACACTGAACACGGTCAATTGATTGACGCGTTTGTTCTGATTGATGTTGATAAAGCCGATCGTGGCGTCCATCAAGAAATTAATTTTGTCGAATAAAAAGGCGGTGTGGCTGTTGAGTGACTCAATGTTCCGCAAAATTTGCTTTGAGTCTGACAGTTGATCCGGCGTCAGCAAACGCCCGCGCATCAGAAAGCTAAAGGCTCGCTGCGTGTCCAGAATGTTGCTGCGGATACGGCCGTTTTGATCTTCTTCTTCCGCAATATCAGCCAGAATTCCTGCTGCTTGCTGGTCGGTGATTGCTTCGCTCAACACGTGACGACCGACAACCCCGAGCTTGGCATAGATGTTTTCAAGCGAATCGGCCGAAACTTCAACATCTGCGCCATACAGATCTAAAAGAAGGTCAACGCAGTCCGACACGTAACCCGGCTGAGTCAGTGCACGGCGGCGCTGCAACCTGAAGACTGGCAATTCTTCGTTGCGCAACGAAAAAAGAATGCCGCCATGCAAAATAAAGGCCACTGGCACACTTCTGGAATTGCCTTCGCGATCATGCAAGAAATTGGAGTGGAGGTGAATGTCATCGTTTTCTTCGACATGAAAACGCGCACTCACTTCAAGGTCAGTCGCCTCGATGGGGTCTGGTAGTTCCACGCCAAAGTGAGAACCCACAAACACACGCTCAGCTTTTGATGAATTAATCAGGTCAACCCAGACAGGCTTCGCGCCTTCAAGATTTTTCCGACCGGTGATGGGAATGTTACGCAGTCGACCTTCAATCAATTCATAGACATTGATCTTGCTTTCTCCGAAGTCGGGTTGGCGGTCGCCGGCAACATCAATTCTCCGTTGATCTGAAATTTCCCACAGCACCTCGTTTTCGCGTTCTTTAGGCAGCTTTGCCCAGAGTTTTTGGGCGTCGTCTAGGGGCAGTGAATCCAAGTAGCCGCCGAGTTCTGTTGAACTTTGCTTGGCAATGAAGTTATGCAGTTCAGCATCGTGTTGCTTTTGGATCAGTGATTGAACAAAGTCATGCTTGTGCATCTTTTGGCTGTGAACCATGTTGTCAACCAACTTTTGTTTGCCCAGCAGTGCGATTAAATTTTCGAGCGACATGGATGGTGGATGCGGAGGAAGTCAGCCGTCAGTTGAGAGCCGCGTGAAGACTAAGCCTGCGGACGCATCAGTAGGACTGATTTATCGTATTGTTTTTTTGTGTCAAAGGCGTGACATTGGGGACGTCAAAAAAAAACATGGACAGAGCGGTACTCGCGCTGAACGACTAACGCCAGCCATCACTGTAAAAATTCACACAAATGACATCTTTGAAGAATAGTATTCACGATTAATTGACGTTTGTATTGAAAAAATCATGGTTCGACAGCTTCTCGTTACCCTTGCCGTCTGGCTTTTTTGCGTCGCAGCTTCCGCACAGGTCGCGCCAGAATTGCTTTTCAATGAATTTTTCAAGCAACCGATCGGCTCGAAAAGTTTGGAAATGAGTCCGAAGCTGCGCGCAGCCAACGGTCAGATGGTGCGAATCACCGGCTACATGGTGCAACAAGAAATTCCCCATCTGGGGCGCTTCATGTTGTCGCCGCGGCCTGTGCAAATGAGCGAGCATGCTGACGGCGAGGCCGATGACCTGCCTGCCGCCTTACTCACGGTCTACCTGAACGATGCACAAAAAGACTGGCTGATTCCGTACACACGCGGCCTGATCACGATCACCGGCCAATTGACTGTGGGCCGCTTAGAAGAAAGTGATGGCCGCGTTTCCTGGGTCCGGCTCATGTTGCCCGCTCAGGCGACGCGCGGCATGGACAGCGCTGAACTGACGAACTACTTTCAAGCACAACAACACGCGCACTGAGCTTTGCAATTCACCTCTCTCACCCAGTTGAACAACCCTATGTCAAACACAATTCCCGCCACCCTGAGTTTTTTTGCCGGCATTACTTTGTGCGCCTTGGCTGCTACTGCGGCGAATGCCGCACCCAGCGTCACTCGCCTGACGCCCCCGAGCGAGCTGTTCAGCAGCCACGCAGAAGGTCCGATCGTGGCACGTTTCCTGCCCGGCCAGCGCTTTGACCTGCAAGCCACGGTGCGGCCTGACGACGCAAGTAAAACGATCACCAACGCCCGCTTCGCTATCGACGGCAAAGTTGTCACTGCCAACGTTGCCATCAAGCGCTGCGAAGCGCTTTGCAACAAAGGCTTGCCGGCCAATGCCGCCATCGTCTCAAGTCGGGCCCTCAGTGTGAGTAAACCGGGTGTTCATACCTTCACGGTGACCGCCACTCAAAGCGATGGCCTCACCGTCAGCGCTAAAGGAAATTTTGAAATCGTGCCGCTGACGATGGGGGGTCAGAAGGTCAAAAATATCATCATCATGCTGGGTGACGGCATGGGCACGGCGCAACGCACAGCCGCCCGCATCGTGGCTGGTGGCTATGCCCAAGGCAAGGTGATTCAACCTTTGGCCATGGATACCTTTCCCGTCACTGGCATGGTCAAAACGGCATCGCTCAACTCCATCGTCACGGATTCAGCCCCCGGCATGAGCGCCTATGCGCTGGGCAACAAAAACAACAACAATGAGCAAGGCGTGTTCCCCGACGACACGCTGGACGCTTTTGACAACCCGCGCATCGAATACCTGAGCGAATACCTGCACCGGACCCAAGGTAAAGCCCTGGGCTTGGTGACCACGGCCGATGTCTTTGATGCGACGCCCGCTGCCAATGCGGTCCACACCAGCAACCGCGGCGCGGGCACCGGCATTGTTGACCAGTACCTCGACGACCGAAAACTCAGCGGCTTGTCTGTTCTGATGGGCGGCGGACGCAAATGGTTTTTACCCGCCAGCACGCCCGGTTCTGCGCGCGGCGACAGAACCGACTACGTGTTTTCTGACACTGACGCTCACACCTCAGACATCGTCAAAGCTTGGGGCGCTGCCCCTGGTAGCAAAGACAAAGACCGCAATCTGCTGGCCGACTTTCAAGCTGCGGGTTTTGCCTACGCGGGCAACAAAACCGAGATGGACGCCATCAACGGCCAACAGACCAGCCACTTGCTCGGCCTGTTTTCTCACTCCAACATGAACGTCGCGCTGGACAAAATCGACGGCCGCCGACAAAAAGGGCAGGGCATCGGCAACGCCGGCAACAACCGCGTGGTTGACGACTACGGCTTCCCAGACCAACCCATGCTCGACGAAATGACGACTACCGCGCTGCGCGTTTTGGAAAAGAAAAAGGAAGGTTTTGTGTTGATGGTTGAAGGCGCTTCAATCGATAAACAAGCCCATGCCATGGACACC
This sequence comes from Comamonadaceae bacterium, assembly GCA_947450765.1. GTDB lineage: Bacteria > Pseudomonadota > Gammaproteobacteria > Burkholderiales > Burkholderiaceae_C > Polaromonas. Next base: position 7,657 of record CANFXC010000057.1, read on the forward strand.
GAACGCTGGTTGTTGGACACCATAGAGTTCGACCGCGCCGTCAAACTGGTTCAGGCCTTTGCCGCAAAACGGGGCGACACCTTGGTCATCGTGACGGCGGATCATGAATGCGCGGGTGTGGCACTGATTGGTGGCTCCATCGTCAGCGATGCCCGCTTGCAAGAGTTGGTGCGTGAGGGCGGTCCGGCTTTGCGCGACAAAACAGTCGGTATCTATGAAGCTGCCGGCTTTCCAAAATACCGCTTCGCTGCCGACGGTTATCCGGAAACCACCGACATTGACCACCGCCTGCTGGTGGCCTATGGCGCGAACGCCGACCGCTTTGAGGACTACCGCACAAACCCACTGCCCGTGCAGGACAGCCAACAACCTTTCATCAAAACACAACCGCTCGCCGCTTACCCGGTTGACCCGAGCCAGCGCGACGCGCAGGGCAAGTTCATGGTCACCGGTCAGGTGCCAGGCAACAGCGCGGTGCACACAGCCAGCGACATTCCACTCTCGGCTTTCGGCCCGGGGGCCTACTCCTTCACTGGCGTGCTCGACAACACAGATGTTTTCTTTAAGTTGGCCCAAGCCGCGATCAAAGGTGTCGTGCTACCGGCCGGACTGCAAGTTGCTAAAAAGAAATAATTTTCTTTAACAATATTTTTTCTACCGTGAGCCAACTGTGCCGCCTATTGGTCGCTGGCCTGTGCCTTTTTGCAACTTTCGCTTCCTGTGCTCAGCCCTTCAGTTTCATTGCTCTGGGTGACTTGCCGTACGGGGACGAAGCGCGTGCCTATCCGCCTTACCGGGCGCTGATCGGCACTATCAATAAGATGCATCCGCCGTTTTCGATTCATGTGGGTGATATCAAGTCTGGATCTTCGCTGTGTTCGGATCAAGAGTTAGCTGCCCAAATGGGGCACTTCGCACTGTTTGAAAATGGCGTTGTCTATACGCCAGGTGATAACGAATGGACTGACTGTCACCGTGCTAACAACGGCGCCTATGACCCGCAAGAGCGCTTGCAAGCTTTGCGCGAACGCTTTTTCAAGCCGGGTCAATCTTTGGGTAAGTCACCACTGCCTTTGCAAAATCAGTCCACGCTCATGCCGACGCATGCCTTGTTTGTCGAGAACCAGCGTTGGCTGCACCAGCAAGTGCTTTTCGTGACCTTGCACATCGTCGGCAGTAACAATAATTTCGAAGTGCGCGACCCCTCTGCAGTCGCGGAATATTTTGAGCGCGACAAAGCCAATGTGGCGTGGATTCGTGAAGCCTTTGCCTTTGCACAGCAGTCATCGGCTAAGGCGCTTGTGTTTGCCATGCAGGCGGATGTGTTTGAGAGCAAGTCCAACTGGGAGGACTTTCCGGCGCATTCTGGCTTTCGAAGCAGCATCGGCAACACCTTGCTGCCCTTGTCTGCAGACTCCCCCATCCCGGTGCTGCTGATTCATGGCGACAGCCATGTGTTCCGCTTTGATCAGCCTTTCACTTTAAATAAAAAGCCGTTGAAGAATCTGACCCGACTGGAAGTCCCTGGAGCCAGTGACGTGCGGGCAGTTGAGGTTACCGTTGATGTGCTTCAGCGCATGCCCTTCGCCGTTCGCCTGATTGAGCTCGAAAAATAAGCTGACTTTGCCGAACCTTCACCACCACGGCTGAGTGATGTTGAATCAACATCAAGTTGACATCACGGTGTCAAACAAGCGTATCAAACTGACCCACGCTGTATGACGCCATTCGGTATCCAGCGATTTTAAAAAGGGTCATTGATGTTGTCTTTCAGTTCCATTCAACGCGCACTTTTGCTGATTGGTTTGAGCGCTGCGCCATTGCTGTCTTCCGCTCAAACCGCCTTCCCAGCCACGCTCAGCGGTCATGCTGTTTTGCCTGCACAAACCATGATTGCCGCGCCCAAAGATGCACCGGCTGACCTGCAAGTCAGCGGGAAATTCACCACCGGCCAGCGGGTAGACAAAATGGGCAGTGTTGAGGGCTTGTCCGCAGGCCGCCCGACCGGCGTTTACTTGCCCTTCAAAGGTCAGCCGGTGCAGGGCCACTCGGGCATCAAACGCATGGCCGACGGCAGCTACTGGTTGCTGACGGACAACGGCGCGGGCTCTAAAGCCAATTCGCCTGACTTTATGCTCTATCTGAACCGCTACAGCGTTGACTTCAAGTCGGGTCAATTCAAGCGGCTGGAGACTGTTTTCTTGCATGATCCAGACCACAAGGTGCCGTTTCGCATCGTTCATGAAGGCAGCAAGCAGCGCTACCTGACGGGGTCAGATTTTGATACGGAGAGTTTCCAGATCGCTGGCGGAGCGCTGTGGATTGGCGACGAGTTTGGCCCGTACCTGATCAAGTCCGATCTGAAGGGCAAGGTCTTGGCGGTGTTTGAAACACAAGTGGACGGCAAGGTTGTGCGCTCGCCCGACCATCCGGCTGTCCTGACGCCGCCTGCGCCTAATGTCGCTGTCAAGTTTCAGGTTCGTCGTTCGAAAGGCTTTGAGGGTATGGCAGCCTCCAGCGATGGTAGCAAGCTTTACCCCTTGCTTGAGGGCGCGTTGTGGGATGAAGCCGGCAACGCACCTGAGACGCTGGATGGCAAGCAGTATTTGCGAGTTCTTGAGTTTGACGTGAAGACCGAAAAGTGGACCGGCCGCCATTGGAAATATGTGCTGGAAGCCAATCACCACGCCATCGGTGACTTCAACATGATCGATGCCACCACCGGCTTGATCATTGAGAGGGACAACGGTGAAGGGACTGCCGACAAAGCGTGTCCTGAAGCTCAAAAACGCACAGACTGCTTTCATGACCTGGCCAAGTTCAAGCGCGTTTACAAGATTGAATTGACCGAAGCCAATGTGAACAGCCCTGTGCGAAAAATCGGCTACATCGATCTGATGGCGATTGCTGATCCCCACAAGTTGGCGCGTAAACCTTTGACCAACGGTGTGCTGACCTTTCCGTTTTTCACCATCGAAAACGTCGACATCGTCGATGCGAAACACATCGTGGTGGGCAACGACAACAACCTGCCGTTTTCGAGCAGCCGTGAACCGAACAAGGCTGACGACAACGAACTGATTTTGTTAGAAGTGGGCGAATTCTTAAACGCACGCTGAATTTCTTCGGGGGTAGAAGGGTTCGAGCCTCTCTACCCCCTTCGATCAAATTTTCGTCAGTCAAACGCTTGAGCATCGATTCATCAATGGGGGCGACATTTGCAGGACTACTACGCGGCGCGAGCCAGTGAATACGACAAGATCTATTTGAAACCGGAGCGACAAGCCAATCTGCGTCATATGGAGGCTTGGTTAACCGAGGTGTTTACCCATCGCTCGGTTTTGGAGATCGCTTGCGGCACGGGCTATTGGACGCAGTTCTATGCGCCGGCTGCGGCTAGCGTCGTGGCGCTTGATAGCGCTGAAGAAACATTGCTCATAGCCCAAGGCCGTCTTCGCGGAACGAATGTCCGGCTACTGGCCGGTGACGCCTACAAGCTTTCTGTTCTTGATGGCCCATTTGATGGCGCTTTTGCTGGCTTCTGGTGGTCGCATATTCCGCTGAAGCGAATCCCTGAGTTCTTGAATGAGCTGCATGCGGCCTTGCAGCCAGGTACCAAGATCGTTTTTGTCGACAACCGTTTTGTTCCAGGTAGCAGTACGCCCATTTCTGAACACGATGCTGAAGGAAATACCTATCAGCTTCGACAACTCGAATACGGATCAATGCATCGGGTACTTAAAAATTTCCCTTCAAGGGAGCAGTTGCTGGCTGCGGTGGCGCCGTATGCCCAAGCCAGCGACTATCGTGAGTGGGATTATTTTTGGGCACTGACGTACACGCTGCGTTGAGTGCACCAGCGCGCAATTCGCATCGCGCTTGATCAGTCAATTCACAAGCAATGTGAGCGACAAGCCGTGCTGTTTTTTGAAAGCCAAGTCTGCATCCAGCATGTTGGCGGTCGGGGCTGACAAGGAATTTTTCAGAGTTCAAATAAAATCAAATGATTGCAACAAAACAAGATTTTGAAGAAAATTTAATGCATGTCCAAGATCACGATTTATCACAACCCGGCCTGCGGCACGTCGCGCAACGTGCTGGCCCTCATTCGCAACACTGGCGTTGAGCCCGAGGTCATTGAGTACCTCATCAACCCGCCCAGCCGACAGCGCTTGCTCGCGCTGATTGGGCAAATGGGTATTCCGGTGCGGGAGCTGCTGCGCATCAAGGGCACGCCATATGAAGATCTTGCGTTGGGTAATCTGGCCCTGAGCGACGACGCCTTGATTGATGCCATGTTGCTGCATCCGATCTTGATCAATCGGCCTGTCGTTGAAACGCCGCTGGGTACGCGTTTGTGCCGGCCGTCGGAAGCGGTGCTTGACTTGCTGTCAGAGCCGCAACGCGGTGCTCTCGCGAAAGAAGATGGGCAGGCTGTCATCAATGCCGAAGGAGGCCGCATTGACCGCGCTTGAGGCATCGCCGGTTGATCCGGCGCATTTTGTCAAGCCGGTGTTGAATTTGAAGAGTACCAGTGCGCCCGGTGCTGCGAAACATCCGCCGCGTATTTTGCTGCTCTACGGGTCGGTGCGTGAGCGTTCTTACAGTCGACTGGCCAGCGAAGAGGCCGCCAGGCTGCTGCAGGCCATGGGTGCTGAAACGCGGACCTTTTCACCGAGCGGTTTGCCGTTGCCAGACGACGCGCCCGAGTCGCATCCCAAAGTGCAAGAGTTGCGCGAACTGGCGGCCTGGGCTGAAGGCATGGTCTGGTGTTCGCCCGAACGGCATGGCGCGATGACCGGTATTTTGAAGACGCAGATCGACTGGATCCCGTTGAGCGTGGGCGCGGTCCGGCCGACCCAAGGCAAGACGCTGGCGTTGATGCAAGTCTCTGGCGGCTCGCAGTCTTTCAATGCACTGAACCAAATGCGGGTGCTGGGCCGTTGGATGCGCATGCTGACGATTCCAAATCAATCGTCTATCGCCAAGGCCTTTTTAGAATTCGACGAAGCCGGCCGTATGAAGCCTTCGGCGTACCACGACCGCGTGGTGGATGTGATGGAAGAGTTGATCAAGTTCACGCTGCTAACGCGCGATGTCTCGCCGTGGCTGGTCGACCGCTACAGCGAGCGCAAGGAAAGTGCGGCGGCACTGTCGACGCGTGTGAACCAAGCGACGTTGTAGATCGAAACCTCACGCCATGGGTTTTGATGGACGTCACGAAAATGTCATGTATTCGACATGAACGCGTCACGCTAAAACTTCAAACTTCAGGGCATGAAACAAGATGCCTTCGAAATTCAGCTGTGCCAGCTAGCCGAGCAGAACAGCTCGAGCCCGTATCAAACAAATATCCTGCGCATTTTGCGTTGCACCGCCCATGCCATGGCCAATGGGCCGGGAGGCCTGAATTTTGTCCCTGGCACTAAGCCTTGGCTTGACGGCTTGTCCTTGTTTCCCCGTCAATGTTCAACGTCAATGACAACTCTTTAGGATCTCCCATGAAAGAACTGCCTAATCCCACATTTTCACTGTCGCCGATAGAGTTGCCTCGGGGGTTACTTCATCCAAGCTCTCAAGCAATCCCTGCGGCCTTGGATGTCAAGCATGCGCCGTCAAAAATCCAAGTCAGCTGGGCCCGGCATCAGGACGAAGTCCGCGAGGCACAGCGGCTGAGGTATCAGGTCTTTGCGGTCGAAATGGGGGCACGCTTGGTCTGCAAAATTCCAGGCCACGACATCGACTTGTTTGATGACTATTGCGAACACCTGCTGGTGCGTGACGAGAGAACGCAGGAAGTCATCGGCACCTACCGTGCGTTGACGCCAACCCAGGCCAAACGTGCTGGCAGCACCTACAGCGACCTTGAATTTGATCTCACCCGCCTGCGATCACTGCGTAACCGCATGGTTGAGTTGGGTCGTAGCTGCGTACATGTTGAGCATCGTCAGGGTGCGGTCATTCTGGCTTTGTGGGGTGCATTGGCACAGTTCATGTCACGCAATCAGCTCGACACCATGATCGGCTGCGCCAGCATTCCGATGCAGCACAGCGGTGCGCCAACGGGTCACGCGGCAGCCAGTATCTGGCGGCAACTCCGTGAAACCCACCTGGCTGCTATTGACTGGCATGTCACGCCACGACTGGCTTTGCCGGTAGAACAGCTGGACAACTCACTGACGGTTGAGCCACCGGCACTCATTCGGGGTTACTTGCGACTCGGCGCGAAAGTGTTGGGTGCGCCAGCTTGGGATCCTGATTTTAATTCTGCTGATTTGCCCATGATGATGCGTATTGCAGACTTGCCTTCGCGGTATCGTAAGAATTTTGCAGCGGCCGTTAATTAAAAATTTCACTGATTTGTCACGTGGATGTCACTAAGCGATTTCAGAATAGCAACTGATCTCAGCAGTGACTTTGTTCCTGATGTCGATCTTCACATCGAATTTACAGGCGTACCATCATGTCTTTTTCAAACGAATGCACTGATGTGCTGAACGATAAAGATGCTTTGAGCATCAAATTTCTGAACCGCGACGGCAGTATCCTCGCCTTCAATGAGCGGGTGCTTGACTTGGCGACCCGGCCTGAGGTGCCGTTGTTGGAGCGTTTGCGCTTCTTGTGCATCGTGTCATCCAATCTGGACGAATTTTTTGAGGTTCGGGCTGCTCCGCACCTTTCTGCAGTGAGCAGTCAGGGTGAAGGCGAGTCTGAAGCTGCGAACGTTTTCAGAAGTTTGTCTGCCAGCGCGCACGAGATCGTTGCGCGCCAGTACCAGCTCTTCAATGAAATGCTGATGCCTGAGTTTGCGAAGCACGGAATTTACTTGTTGTCACAGAGCGAGCGCGACGCTGAACAAAGGCGTTGGGTCAAGGCTTATTTTTTGCGTGAGGTTCGCCCGCTGCTCATTCCCGTCGGCCTCGATCCGTCGCATCCGTTCCCGATGGTGGCGAACAAGTCACTCAATTTCATTGTCCGCTTGGGCGGCAAAGACGCTTTCGGTCGTGAAAACGACATCGCCATTGTCAAGGTGCCGCGGGTGTTGCCGCGCGTCATTCAGATCCCCCATAAAAGTGGGGATGGCAGATCTTTTTTTGTTTCTCTGTCGAGTGTGGTGCGTGCCCATATTGCGGATTTATTTCCTGGTCGCGATGTCTTGCAGTTCTCGCAGTTTCGGGTGACCCGACATTCTGACTTGGCCGTCGATGAAGAAGATGTTCTGAACCTGCGCACTGCTTTGCGAGCCGGTCTGGAGCAGCGGCATTTTGGACAGTCTGTTCGTTTGGAAATTTCTTCGGGTTGTTCAGCCCATCTGGCCAACTTTTTGCAGCAACAGTTTCAGTTGCCATTGGAGGCCATTTACCGGGTCAATGGTCCCGTGAATTTGGTGCGATTGACCCAGTTGGTCGACCTGATCAAGGCGCCGAATCTTCTTTTTCCTCCCTACAAGGCGTCTTATCCGCAGCAATTGATGGATTCAGAGTCCTTGTTTGAAAAAATCAAGAGCGGTGATGTCTGTATTCATCAGCCATTTGAAAGCTTTGACGGCGTGTTGGCATTCCTGCGTGAGGCCGTTAACGACCCGCAAGTGTTGGCCATCAAGCAAACCATTTACCGCACGGGGGCTGATTCCGAGCTCATGGTTTTGTTGCGCGAGGCAGTCCGGCGCGGCAAAGAGGTGACGGTGGTGGTCGAATTGAAGGCTCGGTTTGACGAAGAGGCCAATATCAATTGGGCTGAGATGCTGGAGTCGATTGGTGCGCAAGTGGTTTACGGCGTTGTCGGGTTGAAGACGCACGCCAAGATGTTGCTGGTGACGCGCCGTGAAGGCAAACAACTCAAGCGCTACGCGCATTTGTCAACGGGTAATTACAACCCTAAAACAGCGCGGCTTTATACCGACGTGAGTTACCTCACGGCGAACCCGTTGCTGACCTTGGATGTTGAAAATATTTTTTTCCACCTGGCCAGTCAGAGTCGCTTGCCGAAGTTGCGACAGTTGGTCTTGGCGCCTCAGCAGTTGCACCGGAAGCTGGTTGAGATGATTGAAGCCTTGGGCACGGCTGCCGCCAGTGGCAAAGAAACCCGTTTGATCGCCAAGATGAACGCGCTCACCGACGATGGGCTGATGCGGGCGCTGATCAAGGCGGGTCAACAGGGCGTCAAGATTGATCTGATCGTGCGCGGTGCTTGCATGTTACCGGCACAGGTTCCTGGCCTCACTGACAATATCCGGGTGCGCTCCATCATCGGCCGCTTTCTCGAGCACACGCGGGTTTTCTATTTCCGTGCTGGCGACGAAGAGTCACTTTATTTGTCCAGCGCCGACTGGATGAACCGCAATATGTTCGGCCGCATTGAGCTGGCTTGGCCTGTGACCGATCCGGTCAT
>CANFXC010000058.1 GCA_947450765.1 Comamonadaceae bacterium
ACGCTCTTCGCCAGATTCCGCGGTTTGTCCACATCCGTCCCGCGCGCGCAGGCGGTGTGGTACGCCAGCAATTGCAGCGGCACCACGTGCAACATAGGGCTCAGGGGGCCGTAGTGTTCGGGCATGCGGATGACGTGAATGCCTTCGCCGCTTTCAATGCGCGTGTCGGCGTCGGCCAACACGTAGAGCACGCCGCCACGGGCGCGCACTTCTTGCAAATTACTTTTAAGTTTCTCAAGCAGGCTGTCGTTGGGTGCCACCGTGACCACCGGCATGGCGCTGGTGACCAGCGCCAGCGGGCCGTGTTTGAGCTCACCTGCCGGGTAGGCCTCGGCATGGATGTAGCTGATTTCTTTCAGCTTGAGCGCGCCTTCCATGGCGATCGGGTAGTGCAGGCCTCGGCCTAAAAACAGCGCGTTTTCCATCTTTGCAAAGTCTTCCGACCAGCTGATGATTTGCGGCTCCAGCGCCAACACGGCTTGCAGTGCCGCCGGCAAGTGGCGCATGGCTTTCAAATGTGCGGCTTCATCGGCTTCCGTCAAACGGCCTTTGCTTTGCGCCAAAGCCAAGGTGAGTAAAAACAGTCCGGCCAGCTGCGCCGTGAAGGCCTTGGTAGACGCCACACCAATCTCAACGCCAGCGCGGGTGATGTAGGCCAGCTTGCATTCGCGCACCATCGCTGATGTGGCGACGTTGCAAATGGTCAGGGTTTGCGTCATGCCCAAGCTTTGTGCGTGGCGCAGTGCGGCCAATGTGTCGGCGGTTTCACCACTTTGCGTGATGGTGACGACCAAGGTACGCGGGTTCGGCACGCTGGTGCGGTAGCGGTATTCGCTGGCGACTTCGACCTGCGTCGGAATGCCGGCAATGGCTTCGAGCCAGTACTTGGCGGTGCAGCCGCTGTAGTAGCTGGTGCCGCAGGCCAGGATCAACACCGAATCAATGTCCTTGAAGGTGCGGTAAGCCGCGTCGCCAAACAGCTCGGGCACGATGGCGTTGACGCCTTCCAGCGTGTCGGCAATGGCGCGTGGTTGCTCAAAAATTTCCTTTTGCATGTAGTGGCGATAAGGCCCGAGTTCGGCCGCGCCGCTGTGCGCTTGGACGGTTTTGACCTCGCGTTTGACGGCCTTGTGCTGGCGGTCAAAGACCCAGTATTTACCCAGCTGAATGTCGATCAAATCGCCTTCTTCGAGGTACACAATTTGGTCGGTCACGCCGGCCAGCGCCATCGCGTCACTGGCCAAAAAGTGCTCAGCGCCGTCTTTGCCTACGCCCAAAATCAAAGGCGACCCAGCGCGGGCGCCGACCACCCGGTGCGGCTCGTCTTTGCAAAAGGCCGCAATCGCGTAGGCGCCGTGCAACTGCGTAACGGCGGCTTTCAGCGCCTCAAACAGGTCGCCGTCGTACAAGCTGTCGACCAAATGAACGATGACTTCGGTGTCGGTCTGGCTCTGAAATACATAGCCTTTGGCCTGCAAAGCGGCGCGCAATTCGTCGTGGTTTTCAATGATGCCGTTGTGCACCAAGGCCACTTTGCCGGGGCGCTGGGCTGCGTCTGCGCCGCTGCCGTGGCTGAAATGTGGGTGCGCGTTGTGCACTGCCGGCGCGCCGTGCGTGGCCCAGCGCGTGTGCGCAATGCCGGTGCCGCCTTCAAGGTGCTCAGCGCTGACTTGCGCTTGCAGTTCGGCTACCCGAGAGGTGCTGCGTGCCCGCTTCAGCCCGCCCGCATACACCGCCACGCCGCAGGAGTCGTAGCCACGGTATTCAAGGCGTTGCAAACCCTGCACGAGGATGGGAACGATGTTGCGGTTTGAAACCGCGGCGACGATACCGCACATAAGCCAACTCCTGAGATCAATTAGATTCGCCGATGGTACGTATCGATAACTTTTTTATCAGATCAAAATATGAATTGATATGAAATAAAATTTCACTAAGCCATAATATTTTCTATAAATTTCTAAAAAACATATTTTATGGAACAAATCACGATTGATGCCATCGACATTCGCCTGCTCGACGAGCTGCAGCAAGATGCCTCGTTAAGCAACCAAGCACTGGCCGAGCGCGCCCATGTCTCCCCGCCGACTTGCCTGCGGCGCATCAAGCGCCTGCGCGACGCCGGGCTGATCGAGCACCAAATTGCCTTGCTCAATACCGACAAACTGGCCGCCACGCTAGGCCGTGGCCTGACCGCCATCACCGAAGTCACGCTGGACCGGCAAGGCAACGAAGAAGCAGAAGCGTTTGAAGCGCGGGTGGTTCAAGACCCAGCGGTGCAGCAGTGCTACCGCGTCTCGCCCGGCCCGGACTTCATGCTGGTGGTCCACGTGGCCGACATGCCGGCGTACTTGGCGCTGGCCCAGCGGCTTTTCACCAGCGACGCCAATGTGCGCAACGTGAAGGCATTTTTCAGCTTGCACCGGGCGAAGTTCAAGCCGCAGGTGTTGCTGGGGGTTTGAGGTCCGTCTCTGCGAGGGAATTGCGGCAATCCACTTCTCCGTCATGGCGAGCGCAGCGCGGCCATCCATCTAGGAGGTTCGCGGTGATGGACTGCCGCGCTTCGCTCGCAGTGACAGGAATTATTCGCTCGTAAGGACGGCAGTCGCCACCACTCAGCCCTTGGCGTTCTTCACCGGCCTAGCCCAATTCGCAATACTCACCTGCTTGCCGCGCGCCACGCTCAGGGCACCGGGCGCGGTGTCTTTGGTGATGGTCGAGCCGCCGCCGATGGTGCCGCCGGCGCCGATGGTGACGGGGGCGATCAGCACGCAGTTGCTGCCCACGTGGACGTCGGCCTCGATCACGGTGCGGTGCTTGTTGGCGCCGTCGTAGTTGGCGGTGATGCTGCCGGCGCCGTAGTTCACGCGTTCGCCCACGGTGGCGTCGCCCAAGTACGCTAAATGATTGGCTTTAGCGCCTTTGGCCAAGGTCGAGTTTTTCACTTCGACAAAGTTGCCGATGTGCACTTCGGCCCCCAGCTTCGCGCCGGGTCGCAGCCGGGCAAACGGGCCGATGAGCGCGCCTTCGCCAACCTCGACACCAAGCTGTTCGCCGTCAATGTGGGTGAACGGATGGATCACGGCGCCAGCAGCCATGCTGGCGTTGGCGATCACGCAGTTGGCACCGATGCGCACGCCGTCGCCGAGGCTGACGCGGCCTTCAAAAACGCAGTTGACGTCAATCTCGACATCGCGTCCGCAGACCAGCTGGCCGCGCACATCCAGCCGCGCTGGGTCGGCCAGCCGCGTGCCTTGTTCCATCAGCGCGTCGGCGTTGCGGCGTTGGTAAATGCGCTCCAGCTCAGCCAGTTGCACGGGGCTGTTGACGCCAGCGACCTGCGCAGCGTCGGTGATTTGGTGCGCCAGCACGGGCAAGCCGTCGGCCACAGCGAACTTGACGATGTCGGTCAGGTAATACTCGCCTTGGGCATTTTGGTTGTCTAACCGGCTCAGCCATGTGCGCAGCAAGCGCGTGGGCACGGCCATGATGCCGCTGTAGATTTCGCTGATTTGGCGCTGCGCCTCGCTGGCGTCTTTGTGCTCAACGATGGCCAACACTTTGCCGCTCGCGCTGTCACCGTTTTCGCGGACGATGCGGCCGTAACCAGTGGGGTCGGGCATGGCCAGCGTCAGCAAAGCCAATTGCTGACCCGCGCACAGCGCCAGCAGCGCTTGCAAGGTGCTGGGCTGAGTCAAAGGCACATCGCCCGACAAAATCAACGTGACGCCATCGTCAGCCAATTGCGGCAGCGCTTGCTGCACGGCATGGCCGGTGCCCAGCTGTGGCTCTTGGCGCACAAACTGCAGACCCAGCGAGGGATGGGCATCAGCGCTCAGCGCCGCCTCCACCTCAGCCGCACCGTGACCGGTGATGACCACCGCTTGCCTGGCCGATAACAATGCGGCGCAGTCGATCACATGACGTAACAAAGCGCGACCTCCCAAACGGTGCAACACTTTGGGCAATGCGCTTTTCATCCGTGTGCCCTTGCCGGCGGCCATGATGACGACGTCTATCGGAGTTGCCATGAAATGTCCTGCTTACTTGTCATTGTTTAAAAACCTGCTGAAGATTATCGGCGCAGCCATGCTCATCATGGGGCTGCAGGGTTGCGGCGCGCTGCGCTTGGCCTACAACCAGTCGCCGCTGGCGACGTACTGGTATCTGGACGACTATCTCGATTTCAATCAAACCCAGCGCCCCTTGGTGAAGGCGGCGCTAGACGACATTCAACAATGGCATCGGCAGACGCAATTGCCGCTTTACATCGAGACGCTGGATAAACTGCAGCACCAGATGCCCAAAGACATGTCTGCTGCGCAGGCCTGCATGCTGTATACCGAAGTGCAAGACCGCCTACTGGTGACGTTTGAAGGCATCGCAGAACGGCTGCAGTCTCAAGGCGTTGGCATGCAAGTGCTGGCCAGCCTAGACAGCGCGCAACTGGCGCATCTGCAGAAAAAACTGGCCAAAGCCAATGCCAAGTACCGCAAAGACTATGTGGATCGCTCGGCGTCCAAGCTGCGCGACAAGCGGCTTGATCAAGCGATTTCACGTGCCGAGAGTCTTTACGGCAACCTCACAAACAAGCAAGAGGCCCTGCTCGACGCACGGCTTGAAGCCTCCGGCTTTGACCCTGAAGCCGCCTATGCCGAGCGCCTGCGCCGGCAGCAAGACTTGCTGCAAACGCTGCGCAACCTGAGACAAGCGTCGGCCACCACCATGTCGACTAATTTGGGTGGCGTCTTTGCGCGCGTGGCCATGTCGCCCGACCCGAACTACCGGGACTACAACCAAAAAACACGGATGCAAGCCTGCCAGACATTCGCTGATTTGCACAACAGCATGAGCCCCGAGCAACGCCTCACGGCATTGCGCAAGCTGCAAAATTACGAGCTGGATTTGCGCGCGCTGTCTGTCCAGCGCTAAAGTCCGGCATCAACTCCCCGACCAGACCACACCTTCGTCGTTCAGCAAAGCATCCAGCGGCACATCGTGTGCCTCCGGTTGCAGGTCAGGCAGCCAGCCGTGGCTGTAACCCAGCCCGACCGTCACCGGCTTGGGTTGCAAGGTGGCCAGCGTCCGGTCGTAAAAACCGCCGCCGTAGCCTAAGCGGTAGCCGCCCGGGCCATAACCGACGCAAGGCACAAACAACAAAGTCGGGACGATCATTTCGGTGTCCTTGGGTTTTGGGATGCCGTAGGCGTCTTCCTCCATCGGGCAGCCCGGGTACCAAGCGTGAAAGGTCAGCGTCTTGTGAACTTTATCGACCACCGGCAGTCCGATCTTGCGGGGCGAACGGTTGGCCAAGCTTTCGGTCACGATTTGCGTGCCGCCGTCTGGGGTCAAGGGTTTGTTCGGCTCAAACAACTCGCCGAGCATGGCGTCTTCTTGCCAACGGTAGAGCGCAGGCAAGGGGTCAAATTCACCTTTAATTGGCCAATAAGCGCCAATCACGGCGTCCGGCCGGCCGACCAGCCAGATGCGCATGACCCGCTGTAACAAGTCGGCGCGCTGTAGGCGGTCAGGCAGGTTCAAGCGTTGATCGATGAGATGTTTGCGCGCAGTTAATTTGTCCATAATCACCCGATGCTATCGAAATTTATTTACACAGCGGCTTTGGCGGCTGTCACGAGCTCTTTTTTGACACTGCCGGCGCTGGCTCAAAACACGCCTGCAGTGGTGTTAACGCGTGCCGACGACACCGTGTTAGAGATGGGCCAAGCCTTCAGGCGCGGCGACAAAGCCCGCTTGACCGCCTTGCTGCCGCAAGTGCGCGGTCATGCACTGGAACCGTGGGCGGCCTACTGGGAATTGAACAGCCGGCTGAACGAAGCCAGCCCGCAAGAGGTACAAGCTTTTCTGACACGTTACGCCGGTAGCTACCAAGAAGACCGCCTGCGCAATGACTGGTTGCTGCTGCTAGGCGAACGCCGAGACTGGACAACGTTTGCTGCCGAGCATCCGCAGTTTCGTATGGGCGACGACCGTGACGTGCGTTGCTACGCATGGCTGATCGAGCATGTCAAAAGCGGCCCGGACAGCTCGGGCGCCTTGGCCGACAACGTGAAGAAAAACTGGTACGCCCAGCGCGATGCTGATGGCGGTTGCCGCGCCGCCGCTGAACGCCTGCTGGCTTCCAAACAATTGACGCCGCTGGACATCTGGCGCAAAGCCCGGCTGTCGATTGAAAACAACCGGCCACGCCCAACCCGTGACGCCGTCGAAATGGTCTCGCCCGAGTCGATGGCCTTGCTGGCGATCATTCAGGCCAGTCCATCACAATTTTTGACCGATAAAAAACTGGCGTTCACGCGGGTTCGCAAAGAACTCATCACGCTGGCGCTGGTCAAGCTGGCCGCCACCGACCCTGATGCAGCAGCCAAATTTTTAGACCACAAATGGGGCTTCCAGCTGAGCACCGAAGAACGCAACTGGGTCTGGGGCGTCATCGGCAAGCAAAGCGCGATTCGTTTCGGCAGTCAGGGCTCAGATCCTTTGGTGTATTTCAACAAGGTCTCGGCAGACAGTGACCTCACCGACGAGATGCTCGGCTGGAAAACCCGCGCCGCGCTGCGCGCCGGCAACCAGCCGCGCTGGCCGCTGGTGCTGAGCAGCATCAACGCGATGAGCAGCGACGCTAGGCAAGACTCGACCTGGGTTTATTGGAAAGCCCGCGCCTTGTTAGGCGTCCTGCCAACGCCACCACAGCGCGCTGAAGCGCTGGCGCTGTACCAGTCGATTGCCTCGGTACGCGGCTTTTACGAACAACTCGCGCTTGAAGAATTAGGCCAGCTCATCACCGTGCCGGTACGCCCCGCAGCACTCAGTACAGAAGAAAAAGAAGCCGCTCGTAACAACGTCAGTCTGCAACGCGCGACGCATGCCATCGCCATCGGTCTGCGCAGCGAAGGCGTGCGCGAATGGAACTACGCCACCAACCTAGCCCAGACCGGCGGCATGGGTGAACGCGCGCTGTTGGCCGCAGCGCAACTGGCCTGTGACCGCGCCATCTGGGACCGCTGCATCAACACCAGTGAACGCACGCAGGGCGGCATGGATTTCGCCCAACGCTTCCCGATGCCGTTTCGAGATGCCGTCATCAAACGCAGCCGCGACATCGGCCTGGATCCGGCCTATGTCTACGGCTTAATCCGCCAAGAAAGCCGCTTCGTCATGGAGGCCCGCTCTGGCGTCGGCGCTTCCGGTTTGATGCAGATCATGCCGGCCACCGCGCGCGAAACAGCCCGCTACATTGGCCTGACGGGTTTCACCGCCAATCAGATCAACGACCGTGACACCAACATCACCATTGGCACGGCCTACCTGAAACGGGCGCTGGATGATTTTGGCGGCTCGATGGCGATGGCCGCAGCTGCCTACAACGCCGGGCCTGGTCGGCCGCGCAACTGGCGCAACGGGCCGCAACTCGAAGCCGCGATCTGGGCCGAGAACGTGCCCTTCAACGAAACCCGCGACTACGTCAAAAAAGTGTTGTCCAACACCACCAACTACGCCGCCGTGTTGACCGGCCAGCCGCAGTCGCTCAAGGCGCGGCTGGGCATGGTCGGCCCACGTGAAGCCAGTGCGCCGCCGCCTGACGACAAAATGCCCTGAGGCGGTGAGACCTTGTCTCAGGCGTGCGTTGTGACGCTTGGGATTTCAGTGGCCGGCGGTGTGTTGCGGCTGCGGCCACAGCGCACGATGCCGTCAATCATCACCATGCCAATGCCCGGAATGTCGCCGCGCTGAACGCTGTCGAGCAGGTCACGGCCCGCGGTGTGCTGCGCCTTGTCCATGAAGACAAAGTCAGCCGCACGACCGACTTCAATCAAGCCGCAATTGAGGTTGCGCAAACGCGCCGTGTTGCCAGTGGCAAAACAAAACGTCAGCTCCGCCGGGATATTGCCCAGACTCGACAGCAGCGCCACCATGCGCAGCATGCCAAGCGGCTGCACGCCCGAGCCGGCGGGGCCGTCGGTGCCCAAAATCACACGGTGCGGACACTTCAATTGCAGCGCCGCTTGGGCTGCGGCAATCGCCACTTTTTCATTGCCGTTGTGAACAATCTCAATGGCGCGGGAGGATTGTTCGCAGAGGTCGCAGACATGCTGCTCAGACAAGGACGTGTGGCCGCCGTTGATGTGACCGATGATGTCGGCGTCCGCTTCGAGCACCACATCTTTGTCAATCAGGCCCGAGCCGGGGATCGACGGGCCACCGGTGTGGATGGTGCTTTGAATGCCGTACTTGCGGGCCCAGGCGACCATCTCCTTGGCCTCATAGCCCGCCTTGACCGAACCCAAACCGACTTCGCCAAGCAGCGTCACGCCGGCTTCAGCGAGTTCCTTGAAGTCGTGTTCGACCATGCCTTTTTCAATGATGGGCGCACCGGCCAGCACCTTCACGCCGCCCGGGCGGAAATTGTCAAAAGCACGCTGCGCCGTGATGGCCAAGGCCTTCAGGCCGACGATGTCTTTGGGGCGGCCCGGCAAATGCACTTCACCCGCAGAAATCATGGTGGTGACGCCACCGTTCATGGTGGACTCAATCCAACCCAGCTGGTTTTGCCGCGGCGTCCAGTCGCCAAAAACAGGGTGGACGTGGCTGTCAATCAGACCCGGGGCCACACAGGTTTGATGCACGTCAATGGTGGTGCGGGCGTGGCTGCAGTCGCAGTCCTTGGCCTTGCCCACGGCAACGATCAAACCGTCTTGAACGACGATGGTGTCGGCGTCCAAAATTGGTTTGTCAATGTCGCCCGACAGCAGCAAGCCGATGTTGGTGATGACAACTTTGCCGGATTTTCCGTCTGCAATGACTTCAGCCATGGTGATCCTTGGTTCGGGGGGTGCGGGGAGTGATGCGGTGTGATGTGTGCGCGTGCTGGAATGCGGAAGGCCTCAGGGCGGATCAATCATCACGGTGCGCAGCACGGTGGTGGTGATGAAGTCTTGCCAGTGGGCGATGGCTTCGGGCGCCTTCAGGTCTTCACCCAGAAAGGTCGACAGCGTGTGCGTGTTTGACACGTAAAAGTAGCCGGTGGCTGCGATCAACAAATAGACGTCACGGGCGACGATGTCGGGCCTGAACACACCTTGGCGGGCGCCGCTGTCCAGCAGTTGCCGAATGATGGAGATGGCGGGGGAGGAATAGTCGCGGGCCCGGCTGGACTTGACGATGTGCTTGCCGCGGTGCAGGTTTTCGGTGTTCAGCAGCGTGATGAATTCCGGGTTCTTGCTGTAGTAAGTGGCCACGAACTTGATCACGCCCTTGAGCGAATCGACGGGCTTTTCAATGTCTAGAACGAGTTTGAGTTCGGCCTCGTTCATGCGGCGGTACATGTCTTCCAGCACTTCGATGAACAAGCCTTCCTTGTTGCCGAAGTAGTAGTAGATCATCCGGTCGTAAGACTTGGCCGCCTGAGAAATTTTCTCAACGCTGCCGCCTTCATAGCCGTAACGCGCAAAAACCTTGGTGGCCGCCCGCAAGATGTTGTCGCGGGTGGTGTGGGCTGCTTGCTCCCGCACGCCGGGCCGTTTCACCGCCGCAGATTTAGCGCTGGCGGCGGCTTTGGGTTGGCGTGCGGCAGTGGCCATTCACTGTTCGGCGAAGGCGCGCTCGATGACGAAGTCACCTTGGCGCACGGTGTTGCCTTCTTTGAAGCCGCGCTCTTCGAGCATGCGCTTCAGGTCTTTCAACATGCCTGGGCTGCCGCAGATCATGACGCGGTCTTCAACCGGGTCTAGGGCGGGCAGGTTCAGGTCAGCCATCAGCTTGCCGCTCTCGATCAAGTCAGTCACCCGGCCGGTGTTGCGGTAAGCCTCGCGTGTGACAGTGGGGTAGTAGAGCAACTGCTTGGAGATCATCTCGCCCAGAAATTCATGCTTAGGCAACTCATTGACGATCAGGTCTTGATACGCCAGTTCGTTGACTTGGCGCACACCATGCACCAGCACCACTTGCTCGTATTGCTCGTAAGTGGCCGGGTCGCGGATGATGCTCATGAAAGGCGCGAGGCCAGTGCCAGTCGACAGCAAATACAAACGCTTACCGGGCAGCAGGTAATCCACCAGCAAAGTGCCGGTCGGCTTGCGGCCGACGATCACGGTGTCGCCCACCTTGATGTGTTGCAGGCGCGACGTCAGCGGGCCGTCTTGCACCTTGATGCTCAAAAACTCCAGATGCTCGTCGTGATTAGGACTGACGATGCTGTAGGCGCGCAGCAGCGGCTTGTCGTTGACGCGCAGGCCGATCATGGTGAAGTGGCCGTTGCTGAAACGAAGCGACTGGTCGCGGGTGGTCGTGAAGGTGAACAGCGTGTCGGTCCAATGGTGAACTGACAAAACCCGTTCTTCGTTGAAAGCGCTCATGGTGTGTACGTGTAAAACATGGATGGAAAGGCGAAGCCGTTATTGTCGACGAGACGTACGTCCAAAAACGCGCGCTGGGGTAAATCACCCTTGCACAGACATTCCGGATGCGCTAAAGTCAATTATAAATGTAGCGTTCGCAACATTCAAGTGTAGTATTCGCAACATCAATAAATAATTTTTTGGCCGACTGAGCCCCACAAGCGCTGACGGAAATTGACAGTCAACATGACAGAACACACCAAGACAGACGGCCTTCCCGGCATGGACAACCCGCAGCCAGCAGCAGCAGCTGAGCCCGCTGGTGGGCGTGCGGTCATTGCCAAAGTCGCCTGCAACGCCTGCCCGGTGTTGTGTCAAATTTCTGAAGGCCGTAGCGGCGCCTGCGACCGCTACGCCAATCAAGGCGGTTTGCTGGTACGGGTCGATCCCGTGGTGTTATTGCGGCGCAGTTTGGCCGACCCCGAAACGCTGTTGGTGCCTTTCACGCCGCGCCCGCAAGCACTGGCAGAAGAAGACGCAGACAGCACCTGGAACGGTGACCTGCTTTTAGCCGAGGAAGTTTTCATCACCGGCGTGGGTTCGTCCACCACCTATCCCGACTACAAACCCGCGCCCTTCATTGTCTCGTCGCAAGCGGCCGGTGTTGACTTGGTGACGGTGGTGACCGAAGGCATCTTCAGCTACTGCAGCCTCAAAGTGAAGATCGACACAGACCGTTTTCTGGGCCCGGAGCAAGCCAACATCCGCTGCAAAGGCGAGGTCGTTGGTCACGTCACCACAGCCGAATACGGCTCACAGATGTTGTCCCTGGGCGGCGTCCACCACCTGACTGGCGGCAGCAAAAAAGAAGGCCGCGTCACCGTCGAAATGATGGAGGCACTGGGCAACAAAAAGCCGGTTGAATTGACGATTGACGGCGGCGCACTAATCCTCATCCAAGCTGGCAAAGCGCCTATCGTCAACGGCGTTGAAGAAAAGCGCATGCGCGTGGGCTGCGGCTCAGCGACCATCGGCATTTTTGCCATGCAGCTGGTTGGCAAGGTCGACGAAGTGGTGGTGGTGGACGACCACATCACCGGCGTGCTGACCGAGCACCAAGCCGGGCGCTGTCTTGACATGCCGCCGTCGGGCATTCAAATGAGTGGCCGCAAGTCAACCCCAGGCCGCTACTTTCAAGTAGCCAACCCAGGCACGGGTTGGGGTGGTACCGACATCGACAACCCACTCGCCATCATCGAAGGCTGGAACGCATCGGTGGCTTGGCCTGGCTTGCGTTTGCTCATGACATCGACGACGGGCGAGCACGCCACTTGGTATGTGCTCGACGACGCGCTACAACCTGTCGAGCAAGCCATGCCCGACGAAATTCGTCTCATCGTTGACCGCATTGGCGAGAACTGCGAACCCTCGCTGACGACCGTGCTGTTTCTCGGCGGAGCCGGCGGCAGCTTGCGCGCCGGCGTGACCGAGAACCCGATTTTGCTGACGCGTGCCATCAAGAGCGCGTTGGTGAATGTGACCTGCGGCGGCGCCCCGGCCTACGTCTGGCCTGGCGGTGGCATCACGGTGATGGTCGATGTGATGCGCATGCCCGACAACAGTTTTGGCACCGTGCCGACACCGGCCATCGTCGCACCGATTGAGTTCAGCATGAAGCTCGAAGACTACCGCGCATTGGGCGGTCACATGGACTATGTACGCACGCTTGAAGATGCGCTGCGTCATGGTGCATGGCACAACGAAGGTGCGCCTTTGGCACGATCATGGGAGCCACTCGCACCAGCCAATCCGTGGCCGCTGGCCAGGCCGCCTCTGCTCGGTTAAACACTGCGCAACGCGTCGTCTTTTCATGGCAGCCCAACGCACACTCCTGTCGGGAAATCGCTGGCATTTCCAGCACGGACCGATCGACCTGGTCATCGGCGCAGACGGTGATTCTTCTGTCGTTCATGCTGCGCACGAAGACGCTTGGCAGCGCTTCAACGAAGTCTTGCCTGAGCTGGTGCAAGAGCTGGCTCAGTTGCAACGCCCCGTGCACGGTGACTGCCGTTTGCAAGGCACGGTGGCGCGGCGCATGTGGCAGGCCTGCCAACCGTTTGACAGCGACTTCATCACCTCCATGGCGGCGGTTGCCGGCTCTGTCGCTGACGAATTGATCGCGCACTTTCAACGTCCAGGTGTGCAGCGTGCATGGGTCAACAACGGCGGTGACATTGCCATGCATCTAGCGCCCTCGCAGTCGCTGCGAGTCGGTTTGTATGCCGACCTCGCGCGGCTTGACGCGGCGCAACTGCAAGACGGTTTGCTGCTTGACGGTCATCTCGAGGTGAACGCAGAGATGCCTGTGCGCGGCGTCGCCACCAGCGGCTGGCGTGGTCGCAGTTTTTCATTCGGCATCGCCGACAGCGTGACGGTGTTGGCGCGCACCGCAGCGCAAGCCGATGCCGCCGCCACGGTCATTGCCAATGCGGTGAATGTGAAGGACGCCCGCGTGCAACGTCAGCCAGCTTCAGCCCTCAAAGACAACAGTGATTTAGGTGAGCGACTCGTCACCACCGAGGTGCCGCCGTTAGAGCCTGCGCTGGTGCTGCGTGCGCTCAACGCCGGGCTGCAAAAAGCACAAGCCTTGCGCGCGGCCGGACTGATCTTCTCAGCCGCGCTGGTTTGTCAACATCAGATGCTGAACACGCATGAAAATCTGCACACGGCAGCCGATTCATCGGACAACAATAGGCGTCATGGCCTAGTCCTTGCATGACATTGAAATGGAACTCCAGAACATGATTGAAATAAGACGCACCTTCACCCACGTTGAACAAATTTTTCACGAATTTGGTCCCGTCGCTGAAACCCCATTGCTCCGCGGCGCCATCGGCGTCGTGATGACAAATCCATTTGCCGGTCGCTACGAGCCCGAGTTGTTGCCCATGATGCATGCGCTGCAACCTGTCGGTGTGGCCATGGCTGAGCGCTTGCGTGCCGCCATGGGCGTGCCGGCTGAGCAGATTCAAAGTTACGGCAAAGGCGCCATCGTCGGTGCCGATGGTGAGCAAGAGCACGGCGCGATGTGGCATGTGCCGGGCGGCTACGCCATGCGAGAACTGCTGGGCTGGAAAGGTGACCGCGACGCTTATGCCAAAGGCTTGGGTGAAGTCAAAACCGGCCAACCTGGTAATGGACTGTCCATCGTTCCGTCGACCAAAAAAGTCGGTGCGCCAGGCACCACGCTCGACGTGCCGCTCACACACATCAATGCCAGCTACGTGCGCAGTCACTTTGACGCCATCGAAGTGCGGGTCCCGGGTGCGCCCTTGGCCGACGAGATCGTTTTTATTCTGGCCATGAGCACGGGCGCACGCGTGCATGCCCGCATGGCCGGTCTGGCCGCCAGCGCCATCAGCCAATGGGACGGCTTGCGCTGAACGCGTCAGCCATCACCAGTCGTCCGCTTACCCGCCCACATTTAAGAAAAATTCAGGAGCCACACATGCCAGCCAACATCAGAAAAATCATTGTTCAGGTTGACGAGACCTGCCTTGAAATGGGTCGCACCATTTCGCCACCCACACGCCGTGCCTTGGCCATGGCCGTGATTGAAAATCCATTCGCAGGCAAGTACGTCGAGAACCTCGACGCGTTGATCGCCATCGGCGAAGAGTTGGGCGCCCTGCTAGGCCAGCGCTGCGTTGAAGCCCTTGGCATTGAGCCCGGCCAAGCGCAAAGTTACGGCAAGGCCGCGATTGTGGGCGAAGCCGGTGAGCTGGAACATGCCGCCGCTATATTGCATCCCAAGCTGGGCGCACCGCTGCGGATCGCGGTTGAAAAAGGCGCGGCACTGGTGCCGTCCAGCAAAAAACGCGGCGGACTCGGAACCGCCATTGATGTACCGCTGGGCCACAAAGACGCCGCCTTTGTGCGCAGCCATTTTGATGCGATGGAAGCACGCGTGTCAGACGCACCGCGTGCCAACGAAATTGTGGTGGCCGTTGTCGTGACAGACAGCGGTCGCCCACTGCCGCGCGTGGGCGGCTTGCAGGTCCACGAGATTCAGGGTCAGGACGGACTTCGGTAAGCCGGAGCCTCATTCTTTTGTTTTTTAATTCGCCATTGATTTATCCATCCGCAGGAGGTTTTATGAAGATGCAACTCAAAAAAGCACTGGGCGCCGTGACGCTCCTCAGCCTTGTCTCGGTGCTCACACCGGCGCAGGCACAAGACACCATCAAGATCGGTGAGATCAACAGCTACAAAGCGCAACCCGCTTTCCTCGAACCCTACAAAAAGGGCATGGACCTGGCGATTGAAGAGATCAACGCCAGCGGCGGCATCAACGGTAAAAAAGTGGAGCTGATTGTTCGTGATGACAACGCCAACCCGGGCGACGCCGTCCGCGCAGCTGAAGAACTGATCTCGCGTGAAAAGGTCGACGTGCTCACGGGCTCGTTCTTGTCGCACATTGGTCTGGCCCTGACCGACTTCGCCAAACAGAAAAAAGTCTTCTTTTTAGCGTCTGAACCACTGACCGACAAAATCGTCTGGCAGAACGGCAACCGCTACACCTTCCGTCTGCGCACCTCCACCTACATGCAAGTCGCGATGCTGGTGCCCGAAGCCGCTGCCTTGAAGAAAAAGCGCTGGGCTGTCGTCTACCCCAACTACGAATACGGCCAGTCAGCAGCAGCCAGTTTCAAGACGCTGCTGAAAGCCGCACAGCCCGATGTTGAGTTCGTCGCTGAACAAGCACCGCCACTCGGCAAGGTTGATTCAGGCAGCGTGGTGCAAGCTTTGGCCGATGCCAAGCCAGACGCTATTTTCAACGTGTTGTTCGGTGCCGACCTCTCGAAGTTCGTGCGCGAAGGCAACACACGCGGTCTGTTCCAAGGCCGTGAAGTGGTCAGCCTGTTGACTGGTGAGCCCGAGTACCTCGACCCGCTCAAGGAAGAAACGCCGAACGGCTGGATCGTCACCGGCTACCCTTGGTATGGCATTCAAACGCCTGAGCACAAAGCCTTCTACAACGCCTACAACACCAAGTTCAAGGACTATCCGCGCTTGGGTTCCATCGTCGGTTACAGCGCCATCAAGTCGCTGGCAGCCGGCATGAAAAAAGCCAACTCCACTGACACCGAAAAACTCATCACGGCTTTCCGTGGTCTGTCCCTGGTCACACCGTTTGGCCCGATCACTTACCGTCCACAAGACCACCAATCCACCATGGGTGTGTATGTCGG
>CANFXC010000059.1 GCA_947450765.1 Comamonadaceae bacterium
CGACCGCAGCGACCGTTTCATGGCGGCAGAAATCATCCGCGAAAAACTCTTTCGCTTGACGGGTGACGAGTTGCCCTACACCTCGACCGTCATCATCGACAAGTATGAAGAAGAGGGCAATCTGCGCCGCGTCGCCGCCACCATCGTGGTTGAGCGAGACGGTCACAAGGGCATGATCATTGGCGAGAAGGGCGAAAAGCTCAAACGTATCGGCACCGAAGCGCGACATGAGCTTGAGACCCTGACCGGCGGCAAAGTCTTTCTGGAGATCTGGGTCAAGGTTCGTTCCGGCTGGGCTGATGATGACGCTCGCGTTAAAACATTCGGCTATGAGTAGAGCCCCCACGCTTGTCACTGCGTGTACTGCGCTGCCCCCCGAGGGGGCGCATTTTTCCTTGGGGCTGCCCGGCGGAAAAAAATCTCTTCATTTTTCGTAGACCTTACCCGTGGCAACTAAACGGATTGCGGATGAGCCGGCTTACGTGCTGCATCGGTATGACTGGAGCGAGTCGAGTCTGATTCTGGATGTTTTCACGCGGCAGCATGGCCGCGTGGCGCTGGTGGCGCGGGGTGCCAAAAAGCCGAGTTCGAGTTTTAGGCCGGTGTTGCTGCCGCTGCAGTTGCTGCATCTGGCGTTTGGCGGCGATGCCGAAATCCGCAATCTCAAGAGCGCTGAGTGGCAGGGCGGTCATGTCATGCCGACGGGTGATGGCTTGCTGTCGGGTTACTACCTCAACGAATTGCTGATGCGCTTGCTGGCCCGAGATGACCCACATCCTGCGTTGTTTGACGCCTATGCCGCCACGGTGCAGCTGCTGGCCAGCCAAAATGTGGACACCCTGCAAGTGGCCTTGCGTGCCTTTGAGTTGCGACTGCTACGCGACATCGGATTGCTGCCCACCTTAGATGCCGAGACAGCCACCTTGCAACCGCTTGAGCTTGGCCGGCGTTACGTGCTGGTGGCCGAGGCCGGTCTGCGCGAGTCCCATGACGACGACCGGGCGAGTTTGTCGGGCGCCGAATGGTTGGGCTTGCAGCAGGCGCTGGAAAGTCATGCAACCTTTGCTGACACAGTGCAGGCTTGTGTCAACAGTATTTCGGAGCTCAAGACGCAGCTGCGCGCCTTGCTGCACTACCATTGTGGTGTGAAGGTGCTCAAAACCCGCCAAATGATGATCGACCTTCAAGCGCTGTAGCGTCATACTTTCACCCCAGAACTATGCCTATCAAAAAAGAGCTTCCCATCACACCGACCGCGCCGTCCGTGCCGTCGTTGCCAGAATTGGCCGCGGCGGTAGCCGGTGACGAGCCACTGAATGTGGTCGCTGCCGACGCCACGCTGCCCGCAGCTGAACTGGCCGCTATTCTGGGCCAGACCACGGGCCGCACCGCCTTGTCGGTCAACGTCAACAAGGTCGCACTGTTGCGCAACACGCGGCAACTCGGTATTCCGAGCGTATTACGCGCTGCTCATTTGTGCCTGATGGCGGGTGCTCGCGGCATCACCGTGCATCCGCGGCCGGATGAGCGCCACATCAAACGCCATGACGTCTACGAGTTGTCGGCCATGATGGCCGACTGGCCTGGTCGGGAGTTCAATATCGAAGGAAACCCGTTTCACAACCTGATGGAATTTGTTCGCGAGTTGCGGCCCGATCAATGCACCTTTGTGCCCGACAGCGAAGACCAGTTGACCAGCGACCACGGCTGGTCTTTCCCGGCCGATGCCGAGCGTCTACGCCCGCTCATCGAAGAAGCCCATGCGCTGGGCGTGCGCGTCAGCTTGTTCATGGACCCGCTGCCCGAGGCGATGGCGGCGGTCAAAGCGGTAGGGGCTGACCGCGTCGAGTTCTACACCGAAACCTATGCGCGGGCTTGGCCCGGTTTGCACAAAAACGAAGCCTTGCACCCCTTTGTTGAGTCTGCCCAAGCGGCTGCGTTGTGCGGTCTGGGCATCAACGCCGGCCACGACTTGAACCGTGACAACCTGACCGAATTTTTGCGCGAAGTGCCGGGCGTGCTGGAGGTCTCCATTGGTCACGCCTTGATTGCCGACGCGCTGGAGCTGGGCTACACAGCCACCGTCAAAGACTACCTGCGCTGCATCGACGCCGCATTCACCCCAGCCCGCGACGAATGATCTACGGGATTGGCACCGATATCTGTGATGTCCGGCGCATCCGCACGAGCATTGAGCGCCACGGTGACCGCTTCGCGCAGAAGATCTTGAGCGAGGCTGAATTTGCCACGTGGAAGCAGCGCAGTGCGCGCTGGCCTGAGCGCGGCATGCGTTATTTGGCGACCCGTTTTTCGGCCAAAGAGGCCTTCAGCAAGGCGGTCGGCATGGGCATGCGCATGCCCATGACTTGGCGTCATTGTGAGATCGCTAACGCCCGCAGCGGCAGGCCCGAAATCGTCCTTCACGGTGCGCTGAAAGTTTGGTTCGAGACACAGCGCCTGAGCGCGCACGTGACCGTGACCGACGAGACCGACTACGCGGTGAGCTTTGTGGTGGTCGAGCAGGCGGATAAGCCTGGCAACACCCAGGCGCCACCTTTCGCAGGCTAAATTTTTTAGACGAATTCCATCACCGAACCTTCATTCAAGAAAAACTCAATATGACCTCACACACCTCTGGCCAGCACGCGCCTCTCATCATCGACATTGCCGGCCTCACGCTGACTAAAACGGATCGCCAGCGGCTCAAGCATCCGCTGACCGGCGGCGTGATTTTGTTCGCTCGCAACTGGGAAAACCGTCAGCAGCTCAGCGCCCTGTGCGCCGAGATGAAGAAAGTGCGTCGCGACTTGTTGATCTGCGTCGACCATGAAGGTGGCCGCGTGCAGCGCTTCAAAACCGATGGCTTCACGCACCTGCCGCCCATGCGTGCCTTGGGCGAAATGTGGCTCAAAGACAGTAAGGACGCAGAAGGCGCAGGCGCCATGGCCGCCACCAATGCAGCCACGGCTTGCGGCTATGTGCTGGGCGCCGAACTGCGCGCTTGCGGCGTTGACTTCAGCTTCACGCCGGTGCTGGACTTGGACCACGGCGAAAGCGGTGTGATCGGCGACCGCGCTTTCAGCCGCGACCCGCGCATCGTCGCCTTGCTCGCCAAGAGCCTGATGCATGGACTGCTGCAGTCCGGCATGGGCAACTGCGGCAAGCATTTCCCCGGCCACGGCTTCGTCAAAGCCGACTCGCACACCGATATTCCGGTCGACCGCCGCAGCCTCAAAGCCATTCTGGCTGACGACGCAGCGCCTTACGACTGGCTCAACACCACGCTCACCAGCGTCATGCCGGCGCATGTGATTTACCCCAAGGTGGACTCGCGTCCAGCCGGGTTTTCAGAGAAGTGGCTGGGCTTTATTTTGCGTGGCCAGCTCGGCTTTGGCGGCGCGGTGTTCAGCGACGACCTGAGCATGGCTGGTGCGCGTTTGATCGACGGCAAACAGGTGAGCTACACCGAAGCCTCCGTGGCCGCACTGAACGCCGGCTGCGACATGGTATTGCTGTGCAACCAAAGCCTGGACGGCGGCGCGGCGGTCGACGAATTACTAGACGGCATGACGCAGGCCCAGCTCAAGGGCACTTGGGAGCCGTTAGAGTCCAGCGAAGAACGCCGTCTGGCCCTGCTGCCCACCAAGCCTGCCGTGGCATGGGATGACTTGATGCTGGAGCCAGCCTACATGCACGCGTTGGGCTTGGTGCCTTGACGTTGCAATTAGCGCGGGGGCGCCAAGCGTTCCCCCAGCGCCCGCCGCCACAACCAGTCTAGGCTGCGCGGAATATCAAGCGTCACTGCAAGCTGCTCGGGTTTGGTCAAGGCCACCGGCGGACTGTGTCGCTCGGCCACGGCAAAGGTGAAGGAGTAGTTCGGCTCCTGTCCCATGCGCAGGTCGCTGATCAACAAACGACTGCCGCGCTGCTCCAGCTTGTAAAAGCCCTTGGTGAACGCCGCGAGACGCTGCACGCCATCAATGTCCTGTAGCTCGGCGGCCAGCGCGTTGCCGCGCGGGAAGCGATCGAACGCCATATTTGGCTGCGCGTCGTACAGCGAGTAAAAACCCTCGTGGTAGTCGTCCCCAGCCACTGCCACCACCCGCCACAGCACCGTGTTGAATGGTGTGGGTGTCACCAGCAGGTGCTCGACTGCGATGCCTTGCTGCGCCAGCGAGGCGCGGGCGATCTGTGTCACCTGCTGTTGCGCGACAAAACTCCAAGCCAGATAAGCCGTGCTGAGCAGCAGCCCAGCCCCATTGTCGAGGCTGCCCCGGTGACTGCCGCGCGTCGCCAGCGCCCAGATCACGCCGACCAGCAGCGGCAGCGTGTAAAACGGGTCGATGATGAAGATGCTGCCGACACCGAACGGATGGTTGGAAAAAGGCAGCGCCAACTGCGTGCCGTAGATCGTCATTGTGTCCAGCAGCGGGTGTGTCACCAGCACCAGCCAGAGCGCCAGCCACCAGCGCCGCAGCAAACCCCGTTCGCCATGCAGCCGCGCGACCATCGCGGCAAAAGGCAGGGAGAACAGCGTCAGCCACAACAGCGAATGACTTTCGGCGCGGTGCAGCACCATATTGCGCATGACGTCGCCTTGGTCGATCAGCACATCCAAGTCGGGCAGCGTACCTGCCAGCGCGCCCCACAGCGCCGCCTTCCACACCGCCGTGCGGCGGCCCATCACGGCTACCGAAACGGCGGCACCCAACGCTATTTGAGATAGAGAATCCATAGTCGGTGATTATTGTTGAGCGCCCGCTGTGAATCGTCGATGAAAGGTGTCTCCGCCACCGAGCTGACGAGTGCCTACAGCTTTATGAGCGAATTGCGCGAACTTTATCGCTGTCGGACTGCCGACCTGTTTCAATCCACGCCCGTCATTTCTGACGGGCGATCCCCAGCGCCAGCCGCTGACGGATGAGGAAATTGAGGTTTCAATCCACGCCCGTCATTTCTGACGGGCGATCCTGGCAGCTTCGGCTGCTGGGTGTACGCTTTTTAGGTTTCAATCCACGCCCGTCATTTCTGACGGGCGATCCCATAGGCTGGGCCAAGGCACCCACCACCAAGCAGGTTTCAATCCACGCCCGTCATTTCTGACGGGCGATCCTTATGAGCCAGCATGACTACGTTTTAGACAATGCGTTTCAATCCACGCCCGTCATTTCTGACGGGCGATCCACTGCTGACGTTTGATCAGACCGAGGTCAACGCGTTTCAATCCACGCCCGTCATTTCTGACGGGCGATCCATGTGCCGCTGGGTGCTGGTGGTGCTGAGCGGGGGTTTCAATCCACGCCCGTCATTTCTGACGGGCGATCCGAGCAGGCCAAGGCAATCTACTACCGCGACTTCTGGTTTCAATCCACGCCCGTCATTTCTGACGGGCGATCCCAGGCTGTTCAGCGTCCAGGGTGTCGGACGGTCGTTTCAATCCACGCCCGTCATTTCTGACGGGCGATCCAGCACCGCGCGGACGTGCGACAGACACACAGATGTTTCAATCCACGCCCGTCATTTCTGACGGGCGATCCTCATTGCCGCCGGTCGGGCACGGGTGATTGCGTGTTTCAATCCACGCCCGTCATTTCTGACGGGCGATCCGTCATATGCTGAGCCAGCGCGCATGCAAAGCAAGTTTCAATCCACGCCCGTCATTTCTGACGGGCGATCCGCACCGGCTCAAGCGGCCAGCCACTGGGTATCCTGTTTCAATCCACGCCCGTCATTTCTGACGGGCGATCCCCTTTGCTTCTAATGTCTTGGTCTCGAACGATTTTTTCGTGCTGTTCCGCGAACCTGTGGAAAGGCGCAGACATATTGAAAAATAAAGTCATGGGAAAAATGAAAATTCCATAGATATCAAAGGCTTGCGAAGGGCGCGAACCTCTAGGTAAAAAGGCCGTCACTTAGAGTTCGCGCTGACAACCTTACCACGGGGATTGCCCCCGTGAGTGATAAAAACCGTCAGTCAGAGCACCAACGGGCCATCAAAATCCACGGCAACAAAAGCGCCGTGTTCCAACACCTCGTAGCCCCGAGTTGCTGGGATTCGGTACAAACGCAGGCAGTCCATTTTTGGGTCAATTTCCGCCAGCAAGTCACGTTCAAGGGATTCGAACTTGGCGATGTCCAACTGGCACTCAAAAACCGATTTTTGTACCCGCTGGCCAATCCCCTCACAAACCCGGGCCACCCGGCGCAGGCGGCGGCGCCCTTCTCTGGACTCGGTATTGACGTCATAGCAAACAAGAACAAGCATGGCCAACCTTCACTTCGCCACAAAGGGCACATACGGGGCACCGTCTTCCCGCACGGCGCGCGCCAGCAAACGGGCCTGCACCAATGGCACCAGTCCCAGAGGCACAGACTGCGCCAGCAGGGGGTGAGTGATCTCGTCTTTCTTGCGCTCTTGGTACGCCACCACCACGGCTTTGCGGGCTCCTGGTTCCAGCAATACCCCGCCCCCTTCGCGCAGCGCAAAGTCATGGGCGCCGAGCTGTCCCCGGTTGATCAGCGTCAGCGCCAACCGGTCTGCCCACGGGCGAAATTCCTCCATCAAGTCCAGCGCCAGCGCAGCACGACCAGGGCGCAAGGCATGTAAGAAACCCACTTGTGGGTCGAGTCCGGCAGCCTCCAGCGCGCTTCGGCAATCGTTCATCCACATTGAATACAAGAAAGACAGCATGGCGTTGAAGCGATCACGTGGTGGTCGCCGCGTGCGCCCGTCCATCGTGAAAGAGGCTCGCTGATCTGGTCGTACCAGCAGGTTCAGGCCACTGAAATATTGGCGGGCGGCCGCGCCCTCAACGCCGCGCAGGCTGCCCAGGTCTTTCACTTCTGGCAAGGCGCGCAGGGCGGCCGCTAGGTCATCGGCCAAACGCGCCAGCACCTTGGCCTCGTCTTCGGACTTGGACTCGCGAGCACCGCGTTGCAACACTTGCCGGGTGTTTTTGATCTTACCTGCGATGCTCGCGCGTGCCATGTCGAGTGTGAACGCAGGGTCTGCCACACGCTGAAATTGCGCTTGTCTCAGCAGTACGTTGCCCGTAACAGCACCCTCCAAGCGGGCCTTGAAGCGGCCGTTGTCGTCCAGCAGCACAAGGGCGACGCCACTCTCGGCCAGCCGGTGCATAAGCGGCGCGGACAAGCCGGTATGACCAAAACACACGACTGACGTTAGGTGGTGCAAAGGAACGCGTAGCCGGGTTTCATGGGCGACCTCCACGCGCAGGGTGTCGTTGTCCAGCCGCAAATAGGTTTCGGGCGTGGTGATGTACAGGGTGTTAAGGAGTTGCATGGGTAGGGGGCTGCAGCGCGCGTCAGGCGTCAGGATCAAACAGAGCAGCACGCGCAGCCAGCACACCAGCATGCGTGGCTTGGGGCTGGCAACGCTCCAACAAAGAGCAGGCCTTGCAGCGTTTCGCTGCAAGCTCGGGGATCAATGGCGGCGGTAAAACGCGGCTGCTCAACATGTGGCGAATGGCATCTGCTGTTTGCGCCACTTCGTCACGCAGTTGGTTGGTAATTTGGACGATACGTCGACGTTTGGAGCTGGCGTAATAAAGGGCACCCTCAAGTACCGGTTTACCGGTCATGGCTTGCAGGCAGACGGCCTGTGCCGCCAACTGCAAGTCATCGCACGCAGCAATGTCGGCCGCTTTGTTGCGGCTACCGTGTTTGTATTCCACGGGGTAGGGCACGCCTCCGGCCAAAAACTCGACAACATCCGACTTGCCGACCAAACCCAGCATGTCATCCCACAGCGGCAAAGCGCGCTCGACACGCACGCCCTTGGCGGTTTCTACGCCAGGCTGGTCGACCTTGGCGTGCAACGCTTGGCCGCGCAGGGTAAAGATGTTTTCATCAAACACCTGCTCCAAGTGAATCAACCCACACTGGCGTGGGCAGTAGCGCCAGTGTTGCAGGGCGGACAAGGGTATTTTTTCAGGCTCGTCCATGAGATTTTCGATGGCGTGGTGCCTTACGTCTTAGGCAGTTTTTTCAAGGTTTTTCTCTTCGTGGGCGGTAAGAAACTCTCGCCCGTCACCACCGACTTGCCGGTTTGATTCTCCAGCTGATTGCGGGTTTGAGCAGCAATACGGCCCCCGGCCTTGGCAGCTGTTTTGTTTTGCGGCAGCCCGGTGGCTTCCACGCTTTCAGAGATTTGCCGGGTTGACAACTCGGCCAGCGCCGTAAAAATCAGCTCTGCCTCGCTCATGTGATCACGCAGGTTTTGGCTGTTCAGACCCTTCATGTCCTTGTGCTCATTGACGCTCACCCCTGCCCATTCCTGGTGAATGATGTTGGTCAGAATGGCAAATTCACTGCCCTCCTTGATGTCGTGGTCGCGCCAGTAGTCGGTGAGTTTGTTGCGCGTTTCCTGCCCGGTCATGCGCTGGGCAATCCATTTGTCGCTGCGCCCGTGCTGTTGCCAAGTTTCGCG
Organism: Comamonadaceae bacterium; assembly: GCA_947450765.1. Taxonomy (GTDB): domain Bacteria; phylum Pseudomonadota; class Gammaproteobacteria; order Burkholderiales; family Burkholderiaceae_C; genus Polaromonas. Next base: position 8,450 of record CANFXC010000059.1, read on the forward strand.
TGCCCGATTCAGCGACAACGCCGGATCGGCCAGCTCTTGCATGCGCTCATAGCCCACCTTGGCGAGCCAGAGCTTGATGGGCTCGGCCTTGGGGCTGGGGACGGATTGCACCAAGCGCAGCAGGGTTTCGGCGGTGGCAACGTCGGTGAGGCGCTGCTTGCCGTCAGTGGCGAGCAGCTTCAACTGGTGACAGTTTGTCACCAGTTCACTTCCTTCGTTGCCGAGTCGACGCTTGAGTTGATTCCAGTATTTACGGGCGGTCAGGTCATCTGGCTGCTGCATCAACACTTGCACCACGTCAATCACCGAAAACCACCAGATCTCAGTAGTTTTGTCGTACACACGGCGGATGGTTTTGCCGTCGAACTCAGTGGGAAAGATTTTCATACTTGGTGCATCTCGAATTAAATTTTTTCAGCATCTTCTGGTCAGCGTAACGCCCGCAGTTGGCTGGATTGATTGTCCAACCGACAAACCCTGCCCATCAAACAAAACCGAATAGGCATCAAAACTGCGAGCCACTGCACCCGCCTCAACGGCCTTGACTTGGAGTCGCTCAAACAGAGCATGTGCTGGGGCGTTGCCCAGTTCGCTATCGTGCTTGAACACGTAAAGCCCACGCGTTGACATTTCGCCGCGGGCGGCAGAACGGTCGTGCTCAAACATTTGCGTAAGCGCCTGAAACATCAGTTCAAGGTCGTCGTCACCAAAGCCGGTTTGCTTGGCAAGAAAGGAGGAGACAAAACCGTGAGCCACATAAACGCCATACGGCACGGTGTGTTTGCGGCCCATGGTGCGGTTGTCGCCTTGTTGTTTTTCAGCTTCGCCTTCGGTCGCAACGGCCATGCGAGTGATGGTGTGTTCCAGCGCCACGATAGGTTCTACAGAGCGGGAAAAGGTCAATTGCACCGGGCCGCGTACTTGGCCACAGTTAATGCCTGTGGACATGACGGCACCAAACGTACGCACGTCAAAGAAGTTTTGGCACATCCATTGCCGCGCTCTGCTGACTTCGTCCGCGCTGCCTTTGCGCTTTTCCTTGACGGGCTTTTTCTTTTTGGCGTCTGTGTCTTCAGTGATGACGGTGTCGTCTTCAACAGCGGTTTCAACCACATCAAGTTTCAAGGCGGCATAGGCACGCTGGTTCTGATGGTTCAGGATGGCTTTTTCACGGACGTAAATCTCAAAGCGTTTCTCGCCTACTTCTGGTTCACGTACATCCTGTTCTTTGACCAAGCCAACAAAATTACGAATCTTGCGTTTGAGTGCTACATCCGTCACCAAACCATGACCGGATTCAGCATCAAGGCGCGGCATGTTGCCAGCGTCCGGGTCGCCATTGGGGTTGCCGTCTTTAACGTCAAAAATGAGAACGAAGTCGTAGCGGTTTGCAAGATTCATGATGGGTCGCTTTCAGTGAGGGAGGTTAAGTCAGTCGGTTTTTTGGTAAAAAAATTCTGCCGCTGGTGGTAGTAGCCCAGCGCAAAGCGGCCTTGATCTGGCAGCTGCAAATGCCTGGGGAAGTCGATGACCGTTTCCAGAATCTCACCGATCAGCTTCTCAAACCACAAGCCACGACCAACAGACAATTTTTTGAGATGTGAATTTTTGAGCCGCAGCAAGGTGGTGAAAACGACTACTGGCGTACTCGATGCCGCACCGTAGTAGCGGTCGCGAATGGTGGCGTTCAAGCCGGGGCTGGACTCTTCCTGGATTTTTTCCAACGCAGCGAACAAGCGGCCCATACGGTAGGCCGGGTTAGGGTTACTGAGATCAAGCATGGGTAAAAATTCCTTTTCAGGGAGCGGGTTGGATGTGGTGAGCGATGCACGGCGGATCTGGCGGTTAAGACAGGCTTTTATGGCCGCCGCCCGCAAGTAATTAGGCGTTTGTTCGGCCCGACTTCGACTCACTGCCGTGTTGAGCCACAAGCTGGGGTAAGGCACATCCGGCCCAGCAAAGACGGCATCAACAATGGCGCCGCCCAAGTTGGGAGGAATGTTGTCGGCCTTGTTTTGCACGGCCACCGCTGCAAGCAACTTGAATAACGAGGGGTATTGCGGGTCGTTCGGGCCGCGCATTAGTTCCAGGTCTTTGAAGTAATCCCGGATGCGTTCGCCCATTTCATACAACTTCAGGCGGTGATAAAAGCGAACGCTGATGCGGGCGGCATTGGGTGCCAGACCCAGCATGTGAAAGTAGTTCTCGTCATCATCCAGACCGCCCGCTTTGCCGGTCTGCATCGCGGATAACAAAGTTTGCACAGCGTGTGCGCCCCGGTCGGGGTCATCCTTGGGCGGTTCTCCAAAAATATTGGCAGCAGCTGATTCAAACTCTGAATCTTTGTCGGCCCAAAACACCGTGGAGGCGTCGCCGACCTGAATACGTTGGCCTGAGTCCTTGTGCAGCAAATGATTCAAGGCCGTGGTGTAGGCAAAGGCAGCAGCTTGGCTCACCGGAGCGTTTTCACCTTGGCGTTCTGTTTTGCCGTAAGACTCGAAGGCACGGGCGTTGAACGAAACAATGTTGGCCCCCGATGATTGCGCGCCCCACACGCCTTTGATGGAAGCATGCAAACGCTGAACCGGGGCTGCATCGCCCGTGACCAAACACATGGCAAACGGTTCATCGGCCTGCGTCGGCACGTTCAATGCAGCTTTCATCACAGCGGGACGCTGGCAAACCAGATCACCGTCGCCGTGCAAGCGAAAACTCATCACGGCATTCGCCTCCAGCGCTTGTGTCCAAGCGGGTTGCGCCTCCAACTCTGTCAGATTCAAACGACGTAAGAAACTCAAAACAGCTTGAATGCCAACATCGCCAAGGGCGCTTGGCGGCAGGGCTTCAAGCCGCGCCACAAAAGCAGCGTGCTGTTCCGCTGTGCGTTCCGGCTTGCCTTTGGTGTCAACACCCAAGACATATTCCAAGGTATCCCACAACAAATTGGCAGCGACCCCTGATGTTTTTTTGATGCCTTGCGGCACACGAAAAATTTGCCCTACCTTTTTCTTGCCATTCAAGCTGCGGGTATCGCGCAACTGAATCAATTCGCCCTCTGACGTGATCTCCAACACGAAGGGAATTTCTTTTTGTTCCAGGCCAAAAGCAGGCAAACGCTGCGCTGGATCGGGGTCATCGCATTTGCGATGGTAATAGTGGGTGAGCGCCTGGAGAATCATCCGCGTGCCTCCTCAAAAGGTGGAACTTCAACCACGCCCGCAGCCATCCTGGCGTTGAAAAAACGCGGCTGCGGGTCGGATGGATAAGTAAAGTCAAGGTCATGCAGCATCCAGCCCAGCTCGCGGGTATCGCTGATCGGCGCCGTAGAAATAACCACTTCATCCTCAACCAGGCGAAAGGCCGCAGCAAATTCCCGGCATCCCAAATACGGCTGATTCACACACTGGCCTTTGTTGGCGCGGCGGACAAACATCTCGGTGTATTTCATCAACGGCTCATTTGACAGCCCCGGCACCAGCGATAAATCGGCGTGAATGCGGTAGGCTACATCGCGCAAAAAGTAGCCTGCCCGTTGTTGGCGTTCCTCTTCAATGTAGAGCCCCAAGGTGCCATGGCCTGCCGCCATGGCTTGCTGTACATTGCGGGTGGACACCACCGCGCTGACTTCGTTGCGTCGCAGGTTAATCCAGCGAATCGGGTTGAGCACCTCAATGCGATGCACCCGCCAGCGAATGGCGGGCTTCCACAAAACAGACTCAAAAATGGACCGCGCCGACGACGGGGTCATCACGTCATACGAAACGCGTTCAACCTTCATTTCAGGGCGGGTAAAACATGCGAAGGGGCCAGAGACTTCAAGACAAAAAGATGTAAAGAGAGGCATTTAAATCACCAAACCAGAGGGGTTAAAGGGAACGTCTTCTACTTGCAGGCCTAAAAGGGGGTGATACAAACCATCCACATCCTGTTGCACATAAAGTCCCGGCATGGGTAAAGTCAGACTACCTTGGGTAAGCATCTTGTCGGCCACACGCTTGTGAATGCTGACGGTGTAGCGCTGGAGTTTGCGCATAAGCCACCGTTCCGGGCCTTGTTTGGCGAGTGTGGCCAATAACATGTCCAGATCGTCGTGATGTTCAGCGTACCGAACCACAACCATGGCCGAGTCTTTGTCATCAATCAGGCGAAACGCTTCGGCAGCAGAACGAAACTGCACACAAAGCGTTTCAGCATCCTTGGTGAGTAACTTACCCACGCCTTTGCCATCCAAATTGACCGAGCGATAGAACTGCTGAAAATAAATGGCAAACAAGGGTCGCGCCAATGGGTTGGCGTGGTGGCCATGCAGGGTGCTGATGCAAGCCTCGGCACCTTGGCGCAAATGTCCTACGGGCGGTGGCTCGGGCGGTACAAAAACCACGACGCGCCCTTTACCAACCAGCAGCCCTTCGCGGTTGCAGCGCCCTGCGGCCTGGGCAATAGAATCCAACCCGGCCAGGGCGCGATAGACCACCGGGAAATCAATGTCCACCCCGGCCTCCACCAATTGTGTGCTGACCACGCGCAGCGGTTGCAGGTCTTGTCCGTCACCTTTGGCTTTGAGCCGGGCCTTAATGTGGTCGATCACGGCTTTGCGGTGAGCACCACACATCAGCGCCGACAGGTGCAAAGTGTCGGACGGCAGTAAACGTTGCAACTCGCGGGCGGCTTTGCGGGTGCCTACAATCGCCAGCACGCAATCTTCGGCAGCAAGTTGTTCGGCGATGTCGACCCAAGGCGTAGGCGCATTCCAGTCTTTGGGCAACTCAACTTCCACGCGTTTGAGAGCATCAAACAGGGCATCCGGGTTGTCGATGATTTCTCGCACGTTGTCCAGCCCAATCAGGTTCTGGCTGGCATCGAAATACGAGGTTGTGTTCAATGCGGGCTGGGTCGCGGTGCAGAGTACCACCGTCACGCCATAGTATTTCACCAACAGATTCAACACATCCAGAATCGGCTGCAAAAATTCAGGCGGTAGCTGTTGCGCTTCGTCCAGCACGATGATGCTGCCGACCACGTTGTGCAGCTTGCGGCAACGCGAGGTTTTGGCGGCGAACAAGGATTCAAACAACTGCACGTTGGTGGTGACGATCAGCGGCGCATCCCAGTTTTCGCAGGCCAGACGACTGCGGCCTGTCTCCTCTTTATCGGCGGCATCGGCCTGGCTGTGATGCTCAATCAACACCTCGTCCCCCAGCGTTTTGAACACATCCCGGAATACATCGGCAGTTTGTTCAATGATGCTGGTGTAGGGGATGGCGTAGATAACGCGGCGCTTGTCGTGCATTTGCGCGTGGTTAAGAGCAAACGCGAGACTGGACAAAGTCTTGCCGCCGCCGGTGGGCACCGTGAGCGAGAAGAACCCGGCGGGCAGCGCCGCCTTGTCGCGGCACTGGCGCAGGATGTCGGCACGCAAGGTGTTGACTGTGGACGGTGTGGCGTCAGCGGCCTTGGCCGTCATGTGAGCATCCAAAGCCAGCCGCATTTGCTCGAGCGTTGGAAAACCGATGCGCCGGGTAGGTTTACCAGCATCAAAGTGGGCCTCGGTGTCCAGAAAGTCGGCATCCACCAGACAGGAAAACAGCAGGCGAACCCAGAGTGCGAAGCCTTTTGAGCCACCCCGAATTTGAGTCAAATCGGGGACAAACTCACCAAGATCGAGAACGCTGGCCGGTGGTTTGGCGGCCTTCGCCTCATCCAGTTCAATCTGGCAATCGGCATTTGACAAGCGTTCGTTAAGACCGCCATTCCAGTCGTCCAGACCTGCGTGATGGCCCGCGATCAGGTAAGCCAGCACGCGAGCAGCCCGTTTTCCGCTGGGGCCGTGCCTGGCTTGCAGTGTTTCCAACGCCCATAGCGCGCCAGCGGCAGAGTGTGTTTTCTCACGCCCGCCTACTTTGCCTTCGATGTGCGCATCGGGGTTTTCCGACTGCTTCAGGTAGCGTTGGAAGCCCGGCCTGTACTTTCCCAAGTCATGCCATAAGCCTGCAATGTACGCCCAGCGCTGCATTGCACTGGCGGGTTCAAATGTGGCGGAAAAATCTGCTGCAATGCGGGCCACAGACGTCAAATGCTCGGCCAGTAAATGTCCGCCTGAGTGAGCCAATGGAGCCGATGCAATTAAGTTCTTCATGAGCTCTTTTGTGTTCATGAAGCTTAATAGTGAATCCATTAAAATTAATACAGTTTTCTATTCGATAATTAATTTCATAATCTCATCATTGGCGACAAACTTCCTCAGCGCCCCGACCAATCCAATTTCCCCACCACATCCAAGTGCGTGAGGTACACACGCAGGTCGAATTCGTACTGGTGGTATTGCGGTTCCATGTAGGTGCAGAGCTTGTAGAAAGCCTTGTCGTGCTCGCGTTCTTTGATGTGCGCGAGTTCGTGCACCGCGATCATTTTCAGGAACTCGGCGGGGCCTTCTTTGAACAAGGCGGCGACGCGGATTTCGCGCTTGGACTTGAGCTTGTTGCCCTGCACACGTGAGATGGTGGTGTGGGTGCCGAGCGCATGTGCGATGACTTGCAGTTTGTTGTCAAAGATCACCCGCGACAGCGGGTCTGAGTTGCGCAAAAAGCGGTTCTTCAGATCCATCACGTAGTCGTACAGCGCCTTGTCGGTGCGCACGCTGTGGGCCTCTGGATACTTTTTGAGCAACACGGCACCGAGCTGACCTTCAGTGAGCAGCTCTTGCACTTGGTTGCGTAAGTTGTCGGGGTAGCCGAGCAGGTATTTCATGACAGCCCGGCCGTCCCGGAGGCGCTCAATTCTCGCGGCGCAGCGCCGGGAACAAGATGACGTCGCGGATGCTGGCGCTGTCGGTCAGCAGCATCATCAGGCGGTCAATGCCGATGCCACAGCCGCCGGTCGGTGGCATGCCGTATTCGAGCGCACGGACAAAGTCGGCGTCGTAAAACATGGCTTCGTCGTCGCCGGAGTCCTTGGCGTTGACCTGCGCATGAAAACGCGCGGCTTGCTCTTGCGCGTCATTGAGTTCGCTGAAACCGTTGCCGAATTCGCGGCCGGTGATGTAGAGCTCAAAGCGTTCGGTCACTTCAGGGCGTGCATCATTGGCGCGCGCCAAGGGCGAAATTTCGGTCGGGTGTTCCATGATGAAGGTCGGCTGCCAGAGCTTGTCTTCAACAGTTTC
>CANFXC010000060.1 GCA_947450765.1 Comamonadaceae bacterium
CGACATGGTGTTTTTCCTTCGGCTTTAGGCTTTGGCGCTGACGGCTTTGACGGCGGCTTGCGCAGCGTCGGCCATGGTGTCAGCAGCGATGATGGGCAGGCCCGACTCGGCCAGCATTTTCTTGCCGAGATCTTCGTTGGTGCCCTTCATGCGCACGACCAGCGGAACCGACAGGTTGACGGCTTTGCAAGCGGCAATGACGCCGCCGGCAATGGTGTCGCACTTCATGATGCCGCCAAAGATGTTGACCAGAATGCCCTTGACGTCAGGGTTCTTGAGCATGATCTTGAAGGCTTCGGTGACTTTTTCGGCTGTCGCGCCGCCGCCCACGTCCAAGAAGTTGGCCGGCTCGCCGCCGAACAATTTGATGGTGTCCATGGTGGCCATGGCCAGACCGGCGCCGTTGACCAAGCAACCGATGTTGCCGTCCAGGCTGATGTAGGCGAGATCGAACTTGCTGGCTTCGACTTCAGCGGCGTCTTCTTCGTCCAGGTCGCGGTAAGCGACGATTTCTGGATGGCGGAAAAGAGCGTTCGGGTCAAAGTTGAACTTGGCGTCCAGTGCCATCAGCTCGTTTTTGCTGTTGCGGTTCAGCGGGTTGATTTCAACCAGCGACGCGTCGGTGTCCATGTAGCACTTGTAGAGCTTCTGGAAGATGTCGACCGCTTGTGCGGTGGACTCAGTCGGCAGGCCGATGGCGTTGGCGATCTTGATCGCTTGCGCTTCGCCCAGACCCGTCAGGGGGTCGATGAACTCGGTGACGATTTTCTCGGGTGTCGAATGGGCGACTTCCTCGATGTCCATGCCGCCTTCGCTTGAAGCGATGAAAGCAATTTTTTGCGTCGCGCGGTCGGTCACCAAGGAAACGTAGTATTCCTTCTGGATGTCGGCACCGTCTTCGATGTACAGGCGGCGAACCTTCTGGCCTTCTGGGCCGGTCTGGTGGGTTTTCAGCTGCATGCCCAGAATCTCGCCAGCGATGCGCTTGACGTCTTCAATGGTTTTAGCCACCTTCACGCCGCCGCCCTTGCCGCGGCCACCGGCATGAATCTGAGCCTTGACAACCCATACCGGGCCGCCGAGCTTTTGTGCGGCTTCGACAGCCTCTTGCACGGTGAATGCAGGAATGCCACGCGGAACGGGCACACCGAATTGACGCAAGATTTCCTTGCCTTGGTACTCGTGAATTTTCATGAACTGGTTTCCAGGAAACAGTGATTGGGGGGCCCGCCGCATAGCCTGCGGGTGCTGGACTCAACAGCCCAGAACTGTATCATGCTGCAACGCACCATAATTGCGCGTAACTTACACCTCGTTTTTTGAAGGAATTTGCCATGGCCAAGGTCTTTATTGATGGTGAAGCTGGCACCACTGGCCTGCAAATCCGTGAACGTCTGCAGTCCATGCGCGGCATTGAGCTCATCAGCATTGCGCCCGAGCTGCGCAAGGACACAGCCGCCAAAGCCGCGCTGATGGCCGGCGTCGATGTGGTCATTTTGTGCCTGCACGATGACGCTGCGCGCGAGTCGGTCGCGGTGATCGACGCGCTGGCTCTGAGCTCCGGCCAACCCGGACCCAAGATCATTGACGCCTCCACCGCGCACCGCACTGCCGCCGGCTGGGTCTTTGGTTTTCCCGAACTCACCGCCGGCCAAAAGGCCGCCGTGCAGCAAGCCTCCCGCGTGTCCAACCCCGGCTGCTATGCGACAGGCGCCATCGCGCTGATTCGCCCCTTGGTGGATGCCGGTCTGCTGCCCAAAGATTTTCCGCTGGCGCTGCCCGCCGTGAGCGGTTATTCAGGCGGTGGCCGCAGCATGATCGAAGACTACGAAGCCGGCACGGCGCCTTTGTTCGAGGTCTACGGTCTCGGTTTGGCACACAAGCATCTGACCGAAATCACTGGCTACACCGGCCTCACGCGCCGCCCCATCTTCATCCCGTCGGTTGGTAATTTCCGCCAAGGCATGTTGGTGCAATTGCCTCTGCATCTTGACCTGCTCCCGGGCCGCCCCACGGCCGCCAAGCTCGAAGAAACACTGGCCGCACACTACGCCGGCAGCGAGTGGGTCACGGTCGAACCAGCCACTGCGTCGGGCAAGCTCGACGCCACGGCACTCAACGACACCAACAAGATGGAGTTGCGCGTTTTTGGCAACGAAGAGCACCGCCACGCCGTGCTGATTGCGCGGCTCGACAACCTCGGCAAAGGGGCCTCCGGTGCCGCCGTGCAAAACCTCAAATTGATGCTCAATCTCTGAGGCTGAAATAGCCCTACAGAACGCTCTCCCGGTCGCCGGCTGGCCGCCAAGCCTCCCGCATACAATCGACCGCTTCTTTGAGCCGCGACTGGCGGGCCTGGATGCCCGACCGCAGCTTGCGTCTTTTATTCACCTTTGTGGAGTTTGCCCGTGTTTATTTCTTCTGCTTTTGCCCAGACCGCCCCTGCAGCTGCTGCTGACGGCGGCATGATGTCTTCGCTGACGAGCATGCTGCCACTGGTGCTGATGTTTGTGGTGTTGTATTTCGTCATGATCCGCCCCCAAATGAAAAAGCAAAAAGAGCACCGCTCGATGATTGATGCGCTGGCCAAGGGCGACGAAGTCGCTACCGCTGGCGGCTTGCTCGGCAAGGTCACCCAGTTGAGCGACGGCTACATGAGCCTCGAAATCTCATCGGGCGTCGAAGTTCAGGTGCAGCGCAGCGCCGTCGTCCAAGTGCTGCCAAAAGGCACCGTCAAGTAATCTCTGCGAACACCGTTCGCGAGGTTTGCGTGAGCTGACGTTTTGACGTTGGCTCGCGCAAGCAACTTTTTTCAGGGCGTTTTAGTTTTATATTGACGCCAGCTCTGGCCCCTAGTTCTTCTGAAAACCACCCCATGAATCGTTATCCGGTCTGGAAGTACGCGGTCATCGTGATCGCCCTGATGATTGCGGCGCTGTACACGCTGCCCAACTTTTTTGGCGAAGCGCCAGCGGTCCAGGTCTCCAGCCTGAAAACGGCTGTGAAGCTGGACAGCGCCACGGTCGCGCGGGTCGAGCAAGTGATCAAGGACGCCGGCCTCATGGCCACTCAGGTCAGTCTGGACGGCACCTCGGTGCGGGCCCGGTTTAACAGCACCGACAGCCAGCTCAAGGCCAAGGACGCGATCGAAAAAGTGCTGATCCCCGATGCGGTCGACCCGACCTATGTCGTCGCCCTGAACTTGTTGTCGCGCTCCCCTGACTGGTTGACGGCGCTCGGTGCGCGGCCGATGTACTTGGGTCTGGACTTGCGCGGCGGCGTGCACTTCATGCTGCAAGTCGACATGCAGGCAGCACTGACGAAAAAAGCCGAGTCCTTTGCCGGCGACTTGCGCCTGACTCTGCGCGAAAAGAACATTCGCCACGGCGGCATCAGCCGCAACAACCAAACCGTCGAGATTCGCGTGCGTGACCAAGCCACGCTTGAAGCCACCCGTGGCTTGATTCAAGACCAGTTTGCCGACTTGCAGACCAACGCCGTGCCTGAAGGCAGCGAGTTCAAACTCATCGCCAGCATCCGGCCCGAAGCCGCCCGCCGCGTGCAAGAGCAAGCGCTCAAGCAAAACATCGTCACGCTGCACAACCGGATCAATGAGCTCGGCGTCGCTGAACCCGTGATTCAACAGCAGGGCCTTGACCGCATCGTCGTGCAATTGCCCGGCGTGCAAGACACCGCCAAAGCCAAAGACATTTTGGGACGCACCGCCACACTTGAAATGCGCTTGGTAGACGAAAGCGCCGAAGGCCGCGCCGCTGAGACTGGCAGCGGCGCCGTGCCTTTTGGCTCAGAACGTTTTGCAGGCCGTGACGGCCGTGCGGTGATTGTGAAAAAACAGGTCATCCTGACCGGTGAAAGCCTGACCGACGCACAACCCGGTTTTGAATCGCAAAGCCAGCAGCCCAAAGTCGATCTGACGGTGGACGCCAAGGGTGGCCGCATTATGCGCGACACCAGCCGCGAAAACGTCAAGAAACGCATGGCCATCGTGCTGTTTGAAAAAGGCCGCGGCGAAGTGCTGACCGCCCCCGTGATTCAAAGTGAACTTGGCAACCGCTTCCAGATTTCCGGCTCCATGACGGTCTCCGAAGCCAACGACTTGGCCTTGCTACTCCGCGCCGGCTCGCTGGCCGCGCCGATGGACATCATCGAAGAGCGCACCATCGGCCCGAGCTTGGGCGCCGAGAACATTTCCAAAGGCTTCAGCAGCGTGATCTGGGGCTTCCTCGTGATCGTCGCCTTCATGGGCACGTATTACATGTTGTTTGGCATGTTTTCAGGCATCGCACTGGCCTTCAATCTGGTGCTGCTGATCGCCGTGCTGTCGATGCTGCAAGCCACCTTAACCTTGCCCGGCATGGCCGCCATGGCGCTGGCACTGGGCATGGCGATTGACTCGAATGTGCTGATCAATGAGCGCGTGCGCGAGGAGCTGCGCGGCGGTGCCTCACCGCAAGCGGCGATTCAGGTCGGCTATGACCGCGCTTGGGCGACGATTCTGGATTCGAACATCACCACGCTGATCGCTGGCCTGGCTTTGCTGGCCTTTGGCTCCGGCCCAGTGCGCGGCTTTGCGGTGGTGCATTGCATCGGCATTCTGACCAGCATGTTCTCCGCCGTGTTCTTCTCACGCGGACTGGTGAACCTTTGGTATGGCCGGCAGAAAAAGCTCAAAAGTATTTCCATCGGCACCATCTGGCGCGCCGCGCCTGAAGCTGCGGCCGGCGACAAGCCCGCCCGCAAGTCGCTGCCTTCAGCCCACTGACACAGACCCGACAGAAAAGAGCCCACCATGGAGTTTTTCAAAATCCGCAAGGACATTCCGTTCATGCGGCATGCCCTGATTTTCAACGTCATCTCCTTCACCACCTTTGTGTTGGCGGTGTTCTTCTTGTTTTCCCGTGGACTGCATTTGTCGGTGGAATTCACCGGCGGCACCGTCATGGAAGTGGGCTACACGCAAGCCGCTGACGTCGGCAAGGTGCGCAACACCGTGGCCGGCTTGGGCTTTGCCGATGTGCAGGTGCAAACCTTTGGCACCGCCAGTGACGTGATGATCCGCCTGCCGGCACAAGCAGGCGTCAGCACGGCGCAGCAAAGCGAACGCGTCATGACGGCACTGAAGTCGCAAGATGCACAGGTGGTGTTGCGACGCAGTGAATTTGTCGGCCCGCAAGTCGGCAATGAACTGGCCCAGGACGGCCTGAAAGCCCTTGGCATGGTGATCCTCGGCATCATGATTTATCTGGCGATACGTTTCGAATGGAAGTACGCCGTCGCAGCCATCATTGCCAACTTGCACGACGTCGTCATCATCCTCGGATTTTTTGCCTTCTTTCAGTGGGAATTTTCGCTGGCGGTGTTGGCAGCGGTGCTGGCTGTGCTGGGCTACTCGGTGAACGAATCCGTGGTGATTTTTGACCGAATTCGCGAGAATTTCCGGCGCTACCGGAAGCTGCAAACCCAAGAGATCATCGACAACGCGATCACCTCAACCATCAGCCGGACCATCATCACGCACGGCTCGACGCAGATCATGGTGCTCTCAATGCTGCTGTTCGGCGGCCCGACGCTGCACTACTTTGCGCTGGCACTGACCATCGGCATCTTGTTTGGTATTTATTCGTCGGTGTTTGTGGCTGCGGCCATCGCCATGTGGCTGGGCATCAAGCGCGAAGATCTGGTCAAGCCCGGCACAGGCGCCAAAAAAGACGAAGATCCGAACGATCCGAACGCGGGCGCGACGGTCTGAGGCTGCGCGCTTTGCCCATCAAAAAAGCCGCACCAGTGCGGCTTTTTTCGTTGTCTAGATAGGATGTGCGCCTTGGCGGCTCAGTGCGCGAGACGAAAGTCAGCGTCGTCACAGAGCTCGTCAAGCACCAGTGCGTCAGGTTCTTCGCCGATGCTCCAATAAACCATGAGCACGATGATTTTCAGATCATCAAGGTCAAGCGGGAAGCCCGGCGCAGCCATGGCGCGGTCCATGACGATTTCTCGCATGGTCGGAGGCAACACGCCAGCGGATTCCAGAAAACACACAAAGCCCAGGGCCTCGGCACCCAGCTGGTCTTGTTCGGCTACAGAATAAACGCGCAAGCTGTCCGGCGACTGCGCCTGCATCAACACGGGACGCTCTGGCAGCGCACCGATGTCTTCATCACTGAGGCCACCGACGCGCGTATTGTGGGCCGCCACGTGCAGACCACTGAGCCAAGCCAATGCAGCCTCAATTTCTTCGGGTTCAAAGCCAGCGGCCGTGAGCTTGCGACCCAGCTGCCGCGGTTCCGGACAGGCATCACCCTGCCAATAATTCTCGTAAACGTAGACCAAAACTTCAAACATATGCCGCCAATATAACGCAGTTGCCGGCGGCTTTACAGCTCAACGCAGAGGGCTTGCTGGTGGCAGGGTCAGGCGCGGGCGATGCGCACAAACCAGCCCCCCGGCAGGCGCGCCACTTCACCGCTGAGTTCGAGTTCGAGCAGCTGGGCCTGCAGCTGAGGCGTCGGCCAGCCGGTCCGCGCCTGCAGCGTGTCAAGACTGACCGAGTCAAAACCCAGCGCCTTGAGCAAGGGATGTTCTGCCTTTTTTTCAGGCCTTGGATCCGGGTCTTCTGTCGGCGTCATGTCCGAGGCTGTAGACGCCTCCGCGGCGGCAAATAACAGCGGCAGCCGCAACTCGTCCAGCACGTCTTGCGCCGACTCGACCAGCTTGGCGCCTTGTTTGATTAAAAGATGGCAGCCGCGCGATTGCGGCGAATGGATAGAGCCAGGAATGGCGAACACTTCTTTGCCTTGTTCTGCGGCGAGCCGCGCGGTGATGAGCGAGCCCGACTTTAAAGCGGCCTCAATCACCAGCGTGCCATGGCTCAAACCGGAAATGATGCGGTTTCGCCTCGGAAAATTGGAGGTCAAAGGCGGTGTGCCCAGCGGAAATTCGCTGATGATCAAACCGCGTTCAGCGATCCTGTGGGCCAGATCCAAGTGCTTTTTCGGGTAGACGCGGTCCAGACCGGTGCCGACCACGGCGATGGTGTGGCCGCCACCCATCAGTGCCCCATCGTGCGCTGCGCCATCGACCCCGAGCGCCATGCCTGACACCACACACCAGCCTGCCTCACCAAAGGTCTGAGCGAACTGCCGCGCATTGACTTCGCCTTGGGGCGTCGGATTACGGCTGCCAACTATCGCCAAACAACTCAGCGCATCCAAGGTCACGTGGCTGTCGCTTTGGGGCACCAGACTGCCGAGCATGAACAGCAGCAGCGGTGGGTCAGTGATGTTGAGCAGGGCAGCAGGGTAATGCGCATCGCCCAGCGTCACGACACACCGGTCTTCGCCTGCGGCCAGCCAAGCCAGCGTGCTCGCCAGTTGAGCTTTGAGGTTTTCAGGTTCTGTCTGGATCGCCTGCACCAGCAACGCAGAACCGATGCCGCGCAAGGCGACCGCACTTTGTTCAAAAATCGCTGGCGCTGAGCCGAATGCGGCCAACAGCTTACGGGCGGCATCGTTGCCAACGCCGGGGGTGAGCAACAGCCGCAACCAAGCTTGAAGTTCTTCGGCATCAAGCGCGTTCGGCGCGCTCATGCAGTGACCTTGTTCCACAGCAGCCAAACATTGCAAGTTGCCATAAAAGCTAGCTCCCGTCGTTTTAATGTCTGCAATTGTTATCCAATTGAAACTTAATGACTAATTTAACCTTCCGGCGTCGGCTTGAACAAACTGACCGAAAATAGCGTTCTTACTCCGTTTTTATTTGACGCTTCTCCTGATGACCCAACTGACCATTCTTCGCTACCCCGATTCGCGCCTGCACACCGTGGCCAAGCCCGTGGGGGCCGTTGACGCCCGCATCCAACTGCTGGTGAGCAACATGTTTGAAACCATGTACGAAGCGGCAGGCATTGGTCTGGCAGCCTCTCAAGTCGACGTGCATGAGCGGCTGGTGGTGATTGACGTCAGTGAAAAGCGCGACGAGCCGATGGTGCTGATCAACCCTGAGATCGTCTGGGCCAGCGAAGAAACCCGGCTTGGCGAAGAAGGCTGTTTGTCTGTGCCCGGCATTTACGACGGCGTTGAACGCTCTATCGCCATCAAGGTGAAAGCCTTGGGCTTGGACGGTCAACTTCAAATGCTTGAGGTCGAAGGCATGTTGGCCGTCTGCATTCAACATGAGATGGACCATTTGATCGGCAAGGTGTTTGTGGAGTATTTGTCGCCGCTCAAGCGCAACCGCATCAAAACCAAACTCATCAAGCAAAAGAAAGATGACGAGCGCGACGGCGAGCGTTAACTCACTCAGTCTGAGGTGCACCTCTAGAATCAATCCATGCGCGTCATTTTTGCCGGTACCCCTGAATTCGCCCGAGTGGCTTTGGAACAACTGCACACTGCCGGCTTTGAGATCGCGCTGGTGCTGACGCAACCCGACCGGCCCGCCGGTCGCGGCATGAAGCTGCAGGCCTCGGCCGTCAAGCAATGGGCCGAAGCCCATCACATCCCCGTCGCCCAACCGCGCAGCCTGCGCCTTGACGGCAAATACCCTGAAGACGCTGCCGCCGCACGCGCCGCCATTGAAGCCGCCCACGCGGATGTGGCGGTGGTCGCCGCCTACGGCTTGATCTTGCCGCAGTGGGTGCTCGACACCCCACGACTGGGTTGCCTGAATATTCACGGCTCGATCTTGCCGCGCTGGCGCGGTGCCGCGCCGATTCACCGCGCCATTGAAGCGGGTGACAGCGAGACCGGCGTGACCATCATGCAGATGGATGCGGGCCTCGACACCGGCGACATGCTGCTTTTAGAGACACTGCCGATTGGCCCGCACGACAGCACCGACACGCTGCACGACCAGCTCGCCGAACTCGGTGGCCGGATGATTGTTCAAGCGCTTGAATCAGCGCAAAGTGGTGGCCTTCAACCCCTGCCGCAGCCGACTGAAGGCATCAGCTACGCACACAAAATTGACAAGCGCGAGGCCGCACTGGACTGGACCCAACCGGTCGCCACTCTGGAACGCCGCATTCGTGCCTTCAACCCCTTCCCCATTGCCTGCAGCGCACTCAGTGGCGAGACCATCAAGTTCTGGCGCGCCGAAGTGCTGCCGGAGATTCGTCCAGCCAGCAGCGCCGCAGCCGGCGAGGTGTTGGCCGCCAGCGCAGAGGGCGTAGACATCGCCGCCGTGGACGGCGTCTTGCGTGTCAGCCGACTGCAAAAAGCCGGCGGCAAGCCACTGGATGCCGGGGACTTCTTGCGCGGCTTTGAGATTCAGCCAGGCCAGCGTTTCAGTAGCGCACCCGCAGTGCCACCGGCATGACAGCGCTCTACAAACACCCGGAATTTCGCATCGGTGTCCGCGACATGCTGACAGTGGCGCCCGGCATGGCGGCTTGGGGCCTGATGACCGGCGTGGCCATGATCAAGTCGGGGATGAGCTTGGTCGAGGTTTTACTGATGGGGCTGTTGGTGTTCGCCGGCAGTTCGCAACTGGCCGCGCTGCCCTTAATCATTGCCGGCGCCCCCATGTGGGTGGTGCTGGCTACCACTTTGTGTGTGAACCTGCGCTTCATGGTCTTCAGCGTCCATATGCGCGCCTATGTGATGCACCAGAGTTTCTGGCGACGTTTGGTCAGCGGTTATTTCACGACCGACCCGACCTATGTGCAGTTCACCAAACGCTTCCCGCACCCGGCCGAGGACGCTGTCGGCAAGCGCGCCCAAGAAGCCTATTTAGCCGGCAACAGCGCGCTGGGTTGGGTCAACTGGATGGCGGCCAGTCTGCTGGGTATCGCACTTGCAAACTCCATCCCGGTCAGTTGGGGTCTGGGCTTCGCCGGCATTTTGGCTTTGATGGGCATCATGAATTCGCTGGCCACCACCCGCCTGCGCGAATTGGCCGCGGTCGTGGCAGGCAGTGTCGCTGTAGCCACTTATGCCTTGCCGCTCAAGCTCAACATCATCGTGGCCATTGTGCTGGCCATAGCGGTCTGCCTGATGCTTGAAAAACCCATGCTTGCAGCCCACGCCATCCAGGCCAAAACCCCGACCAAAGAACCATGAACAAGACTGATCTTTGGACGCTGGTCACCATCGTTGGCATGGCGCTCCTCTCCGTCATCACACGCTGCTTCTTTTTTCTGTCCAATAACCACTGGGTTATGCCCGCATGGCTGCAGCGCGGACTGCATTACGCGCCTATCGCCGCGATGGCGGCCGTGATCGTGCCCGAAATGGTGATGACGCAAGGCCAATTGATCAGCACCTGGCAAGATGCCCGACTCTTTGCGGTCGCGGCCGGCTTGGCCTGTTTCTACTGGAAGCGCAGCATGTTCGGCACCATCATTGCCGGCATGGCGGTGTATTTACCGCTGCATGTCGGGCTCGGCTGGTAACTGCCGGGACTCTTTACAATTCAGCGCGAATCGACCCGTGCTTTTACAAGCACGCCTCACCCCGAGTTACCCCAAAGAGACACCATGAATTTCATCCGTTTTTCTGATCTGTGCGCCAACGGCCAAGCGGCTGGCAAACGTGTTTTTATCCGCGCCGACCTGAACGTGCCGCAAGACGACAAGGGCAGCATCACGGAAGACACGCGCATACGCGCCTCCATGCCGTGCCTGCAAATGGCGCTTGATGCCGGTGCGGCCGTGATGGTCACGTCCCATTTGGGCCGGCCCACCGAAGGTGAATTCAAAGCCGCAGATTCACTGGCGCCCGTGGCCCAGCGCCTGGGTGAACTCATGCAGCGCGAGATCCCGCTGGTCTCTGACTGGATGGAGGGTGTTGATGTGAAACCCGGCCAGATCGTCATGTTGGAAAACTGCCGATTGAACCGCGGCGAAAAGAAAAATGACGAGGCCTTGGCCCGCAAGATGGCGGCGCTGTGTGACATTTTTGTACACGACGCTTTTGGCACGGCACACCGCGCAGAAGCCTCGACCTACGGCATCGCGCAATACGCCAAGATCGCCTCCGCCGGCCCACTGCTGGCCGCTGAGATGGACGCGATTGCCAAGGCGCTGTCAAACCCGCGTCGGCCGCTGGTCGCCATTGTGGCCGGCAGCAAAGTGTCGACCAAGCTGACTATCTTGAAAGCCCTGGCCAACAACGTCGACCAATTGATTGTGGGCGGCGGCATTGCCAACACCTTCATGCTGGCAGCCGGTTTGAACATTGGCAAAAGCCTGGCCGAAGTCGACCTGCTGGACGACGCCAAAGCCGTCATCGTCGCCATGAAAGCGCGCGGCGCTGAAGTGCCGATTCCGACCGACGTGGTCACCGCCAAAACCTTTGCCGCGGACGCACCCGCCACCATCAAAGCCGCGACCGATGTGGCCGACGACGACTTGATTTTGGACATTGGCCCTGACACCACCGCCCGCTTGGCCGCGCAACTCAAAGCCGCGGGCACCATCGTCTGGAACGGCCCGGTGGGCGTGTTCGAGTTCGAGGCTTTTTCCCATGGCACCGAAGGCATTGCCCGCGCGGTGGCAGACAGCAGCGGTTTCTCCATTGCGGGCGGCGGCGACACCCTGGCCGCGATTGCCAAGTACGGCATAGAGAAAGACGTTGACTACATCTCCACCGGCGGCGGCGCTTTTCTGGAAGTGCTGGAAGGCAAGACCCTGCCGGCATTTGAGATTTTGGAAAAGCGCGCAGCGGGTTGAACGCTGCAAGAGCACAGGTGGCCTAACGCGATTCTTTGTCAGCCCGCTGGCAGCGCTGAAGCACCCGCCGCCCGACCCGAAAAATCAGTCCAGTCGTTGCGCTTGAAGTCGTACAGCTTGCACATGCGCGCCGTCTGAAAATACCAGCGCCATGAGAACGGCTGCACGATGATGCGCTCGGGCAGCATGTGTTCGAGTTTGGACTGCGCGTCTTTGAGCCGGTACAGCGGAATGCTCATGTCGACGTGGTGCGCGGTGTGCTCCATGATGTGGTGCAAGACCGCACCGATGCCAAACCGGAAGGTCAGGTGCACGGTGGTCGACACGAAAGGTTGAGACCGCGTCCAAGCGGCTTTTTCTTCATGCCAACGCACTTGCGTGTGCGTGTGGTGCACATAGACCACGAAGCCGATCATGGCATTCCAGAACAAAAATGGCAGCACCCAACCGGCCAGCAGCACGGGCAAGATCGGTTGCGCGGTGGCCTCTGCCGCAAGGACCAGCGCAGCCGCCCAAGCCAGTGCAAAAGCCGACACCAGCCAACAGTCTTTCATGAAAATCGGGCGGCGCGTTGGCATCGCTTGGTGATTTGGAAAGAACAGGCGCTTCCACCAAATCTCAGTCATGTAATACAGACCCGGCGCCCAGCCGCTGCGGTAGATGCGTTCCTTCAAGCGGGCGAAGGGCGTGAGCGCGGCGTATTCAGCCGGCGTCAGGGGTGCCCAGACAAAATCAACCCCCTTCAGATTGGTGTAACCGTGGTGGATCACGTTGTGACCGATGTCCCACAAACTGTAGGGCGTGAGCGACGGCAAAAAGGCCAAGCGTCCTAGCCATTTGTTGAGACTTCGGTGCGGTGTCAGGCTTTGATGGCAGGCGTCATGGCCAATCACAAAAAGCCGACCCGTGACAAAACCGGCAGCCAGCCCGGACAACAATTTGGCCCAACCCGCCGTCAGCCAGACCGTGCCAGCCAGCGCCGTCAACAGCAAGGCGTAGTCAAACACCAGCAGCACCAGCGCCCACAGCGTGGTGCGCGTTGACAACGGGATCAACCAAGTGCGCAGGGTTTTACGGTGCGGCAAGGGTTCATGCGCCGGAACAGGCGTGTGGGGCATGTCGGCTTCAGAAGACACCGAAGCCAAATGCGAAAGTGGCAATGCAGACATAGACATATGTGTTAATAAGTTGACATCGCATCCTAAAACGGGCTGTCTGCAGAGGTTCTGATGCAGATCAAGAAGCCAGCAAATGCTGTGTATCTGCGTTGTAACTTCTTCGTGTGAGAATGCAAACAAAACTACACGGAGACAAGCCCATGCCAAGTCGCGCCACCAAAATAGTCGTCACCCTCGGCCCCGCGTCCAGCGACCCGGCGATGCTTGAAAAAATGATCGCTGCGGGGGTCAACGTGGTGCGCATGAATTTCAGCCACGGCAAGGCTGAAGACCACATCAAAACTGCCGCCCTGGTGCGTGAAGCCGCGCAACGTGTCGGCCGCGAAGTCGCCATCATGGCCGACCTGCAAGGCCCGAAAATTCGCGTCGGCAAATTCGCCGACGGCAAGGTACAGCTGATCCCAGGTGAAAAATTCATTCTCGACGCTTCGTGCACAGAACCCGGAGACATCAAGGGCGTGGGCCTTGACTACAAAGAACTGCCGCGCGACCTGAAAGCCGGCGACGTGCTGCTGCTGAATGACGGCTTGATCGTGCTGACCGTGGACGCGGTGCGCGGTGAAGAAATTCACACCCGCGTCAAGGTCGGCGGTGAGCTGTCCAACAACAAAGGCATCAACAAACAAGGTGGCGGTTTGACGGCACCAGCGCTGACCAGCAAAGACATGGACGACATCAAGACGGCCATGAGTTTTCAGGCCGACTACGTGGCGGTGAGCTTTCCGAAAAACGCCACCGACATGG
Organism: Comamonadaceae bacterium; assembly: GCA_947450765.1. Classification (GTDB taxonomy): domain Bacteria; phylum Pseudomonadota; class Gammaproteobacteria; order Burkholderiales; family Burkholderiaceae_C; genus Polaromonas. Next base: position 13,609 of record CANFXC010000060.1, read on the forward strand.
AAATGGCGCGCCAACTGTGCAACGTGGCGGCCGCGCCTTACAAGCACAAGCCGGGGCTGATCGCCAAGATCGAGCGCGCTGAAGCGATTCCGAATCTGGACGAAATTTTGCGCGTCAGCGACGGCATCATGGTGGCTCGCGGCGACTTGGCGATTGAAGTCGGCAATGCCGTTGTACCGGCCTTGCAAAAACGCATGATCAAGATGGCCCGCGCCGCCGACAAGCTGGTCATCACGGCGACGCAGATGATGGAAAGCATGATCCTGAATCCGGTGCCAACACGCGCCGAGGTCAGCGATGTGGCCAACGCCGTGCTGGACGGCACTGACGCGGTGATGTTGAGCGCCGAAACAGCGGTTGGCCGCTACCCGCTGGAGACGGTTGAGGAGATGGCGAAGATCTGCGTGGAGGCTGAAAAAGCCGAGTACCGCGAACTGGAGGCCGACTTCACTGGCAAGACTTTTGGCCGCATCGACCAATCGATTGCGATGGGTGCACTGTTCACGGCACACCACTTGGGCGCGAAAGCGATCGTCGCGCTGACCGACAGCGGTTCAACGCCTTTATGGATGAGCCGCCACGACATTCGCGTGCCGATTTACGCACTGACACCTCGCTTGGCGACGCAGCGAAAAATGGCGCTTTATCGGAATGTGCGGCCGCTGTTGATGGATACCAGCGTTGACCGCGATTCGGCGCTGGCTCAGGCGGAGGATCATTTGCTGCGGCGTCTTATTGTGCAAAGCGGTGATGTGTACGCGATCACTTGCGGCGAGCCGATGGGTGCGCCGGGTGGTACGAACATGCTGAAGATTTGTCGGGTGGCTTGAGGTTCGAAGGCCCTCTTGGTTTGGCGCTGGCGGGTGAGTGGATGAGGCGCTGCGGTGGCTGCCGATTTCTGGTACCCCAGTATGAGGCGGCTGCCGCAGCGACTCATCGGCGCCAAGACTGAACAAACCCAAGTGGCAGCAGGTAAAATCATTCGTTACCGCTCGGTTACCAACCACCTCATACTCACCAAGGGATTTACTTCATGGCCCTCGTCTCCATGCGCGAGCTGCTCGACCACGCAGCAGCCAACACCTACGGCATCCCCGCTTTCAACGTCAACAACCTTGAACAAGTGCAAGCCATCATGCAGGCCGCAGACGAGGTCAATGCCCCCGTCATCATGCAGGCCAGCGCAGGCGCACGCAAATACGCTGGCGAGGGTTTTCTCAAGCACCTGATTCAAGCTGCGGTTGAAAGCTATCCGCACATTCCCGTCGTCATGCACCAAGACCACGGCCAGAGCCCTGATGTCTGCCGCGGCGCCATCAACTTGGGCTTCAGCTCCGTCATGATGGACGGCTCACTGATGGCCGACGGCAAGACCATCGCCGACTACGAGTACAACGTCGAAGTCACCCGCAAAGTGGTTGAAATGGCCCACGCCACCGGCGTTTCTGTTGAAGGTGAACTCGGTTGCCTCGGCAGCTTGGAAACCATGCAGGGCGACAAAGAAGACGGCCACGGCACTGATGCGGTGATGACCCACGCCCAATTGCTGACCGACCCTGAGCAAGCCGCTGACTTCGTCAAACGCACCCAGCTCGACGCGCTGGCGATTGCCATTGGCACCAGCCACGGCGCCTACAAGTTCACGCGCAAGCCCACCGGCGACATTCTGGCGATTGAACTGATCAAAGAAATTCACCGCCGCATTCCCAACACGCATTTGGTCATGCACGGCTCGTCGAGCGTGCCGCAAGA
>CANFXC010000061.1 GCA_947450765.1 Comamonadaceae bacterium
AAGCAGTGAAAAATCCAAGCTATAATTCGATCTGAAACGCGGGAGTAGCTCAGTTGGTAGAGCGCAACCTTGCCAAGGTTGAGGTCGAGAGTTCGAGACTCTTCTCCCGCTCCAAATTAAAAGGGCAGCACTTCAAAATGCTGTCCTTTCCTATTCGGAAGGCGTATAACAAATCGTTGTTTAAACGGCGCGATAGCAAATCGGTTATGCACTGGATTGCAAATCCAGTTAGCCCGGTTCGACTCCGGGTCGCGCCTCCACTCCAATGCGGGAGTAGCTCAGTTGGTAGAGCGCAACCTTGCCAAGGTTGAGGTCGAGAGTTCGAGACTCTTCTCCCGCTCCAAATTCAAAGGACAGCACTTTTCAGTGCTGTCCTTTTTTTTCGTCCATGCGATCGACTGCGCATAGCAAATTGATATGGACGCGGGCAAATTAAGCATTGGACGAAGAAGCTCTGCCTGCATAAGCTATCAATGCAGAAGCGTTAGAAAGACATTGCACCAAAAAATATAAAAAATCATGGGTTGAACCCATGAAAACAGGGGACAAAAAATGAAATGCAAGTCGAAACTCATTCGCCTGATATGGCTTGCTACGGCCTTGCCTTTTGTCTGCGTGGCAGCGGCCCAAGACTATCCCAGCAAAAGCATTCGTTTGGTAGTGCCCGCAGCCCCGGGTGGTGGCGCTGACTTTCTGGCGCGCATTCTAGGTCTCAAGTTGTCGGAGGCCATGAGCCAGCCTGTGGTCATTGACAACCGAGCCGGTGCTTCAGGCACGATCGCTGCCGACATGACGGCGAAGTCTGCTGGCGATGGTTACACGGTGTTGATGGGGCAATCAACCAGTATCGTCATCGCTCCACAAATCTATCAAAAACTCAATTACGACACCCTGCGAGATCTCAAGGCAGTGACCTTGGTGGCTGAAGTGCCCAACGTCTTGGTGGTGCATCCGAGCGTGCCGGCCAACTCAGTCAAAGAGTTGATCGCCTTGGCCAAGGCCAAACCGGGCATGTTGAACTTCGGATCTTCGGGGAACGGCGCGCCTACCCATTTGGCCGGTGAGATGTTCAAAACGGCGACTGGAACCAGCTTGGTTCATGTGCCATACAAAGGTGCGGGGCCGGCGGCCAATGCCTTGATCGCCGGTGAAGTTCAGCTCATGTTTGCGCCTATCGTCGCAGTGCTTCCGCACGTGAAGTCGGGGCGTCTGCGTGCCTTGGCCGTCACCTCGGTTGTACGCTCTGCCGCGGCGCCCGAACTTCCAACTTTGGCAGAGTCTGGGTTGACAGGCTACGACATCAGTTCTTGGTTCGGGCTCTTTGTGCCATCGAGCACACCCGATGCAGTGGTTGAGAAGTTGTATCGTGAAACGGCGCGGCTGCTGAAGACGCAGGACGTCATTGACCGGTTTTCAAAAGAAGGTGCAGAGCCCGTGGGCAGTACCCCTGCGAATTTCAACAACTATGTCCGCCAAGAGTATGTCAAGTACACCAAGGTGATCAAGGACAACGGAATAAAAGCCGACTGATCGGTACAAAATAACCTTCACGCCAAACTTCAGAAAGTAATTGATGAGCACGCCTGACATGATGACACCGAAGAATCGCAGCCAGCAAACTATGGCCCACAACATGACCTTGTTGTCCCATCACGAACTCGATGGGTTTGGCGGGATGGGTGAGGGTATTGCCATGCAACAAGCCGACGACGGCCGTCGTATCCTCTGGATGGCGCATGAGTCCGCACCCAAAAACTTCACGGGTGTCGATGTCACCGATCCCAAAAATCCACGCGTTGTCGTGCAGACCGAAATGCCGCACATGAAGGTGCGTTCGAACTCCTTGGACGTTGTGGGCAACCTGATGGTTGTCGCCAACCAGACCAAAGAAGTGAATATGAAGCCGGCGGGCTTTGATGTTTATGACATCTCCACGCCCGAGCAACCCAAGTTGATTTCTCACTTTGATTGCTCCGGTCCGTATTCCAGAGGCGTTCATGCGGTTTGGTTTGTGGATGGCAAGACTGTTCACATCTCCTCCGGTGCACATGACTTTCAGCCGCACAACCCGAAAGACGATCAAATTTACCGGATTGTGGATATTTCCAACCCCAGCAAACCGGTTGAGACGGGACGCTGGTGGTATCCGGGTACGCGTGTGGGTGACACGGCCCCGCAACCGCCGCGACTGCCCGCTCAATTCGATACCGGCTTTCGTGCCCACAACACCAACGTGTTTCCCCAGCGGCCCGACCGTGCTTACGTGGGTTACATCGATGGCGGCGCTATCGTTCTGGATATTTCAAATCCAGCAGACATCAAGATGGTGTCGCACTGGAACCACTCGCCGCCATTCAATGGTTTCACACACACGGTGCTGCCTTTGTTTGACCGCGGATTGTGGGTTGTCAGTGACGAGTGTGTCCAGGATGATGGCAAAGACTGGCCCAAATTAGTCTGGATGGTGGATGCCCGTTCTGATGCGAACCCTGTGCCCATCTCGACATTTCCGGCGCCGCCTTACGATGCGTTTGCTAAACGTGGTGGGCGCTTCGGTGCGCACAACCTGCATGAGAATTTGCCGCTGCCGGTGTCCTTCAAATCAGACACCTTGATCATCGGAACATTTTTTAACGCGGGCGTTCGTGTCTATGACACGACCAACCCTTACCAAGTCGAAGAGGTCGCTTATTTCGTCCCAGGCACACCCAGACTGGCTCCGGCAGGGGCCATTCAGCTCAACGACGTATTTGTCGATGACCGCCGCTTGGTTTATACGATTGACCGTTTCGGCGGCGGACTTTACATCCTCGAGATGAATATCTGAACACCGAAAGTCAGCCCATGAAGCGTGATCCGCTAGCCGGGAAAATTCCGGTTACTCTCATCACCGGTTTTTTAGGTAGCGGCAAAACCACCTTGATCACTCGCTTGCTGCGGCATCCCGACATGGATCGGGTGGCCGTGGTCATCAATGAAATTGGCGAGATTGGCATTGACAACGACTTGGTCAAGATGTCGTCTGAAAATGTCAGTTTGCTGGCTAACGGTTGCTTGTGCTGCTCGGTGAGGACTGATCTGCAAGAAACCTTGCGGGAGCTGTTTGGTGAGCGACGCGCCGGTCAAATTCCGGACTTCGATCGGGTCATGATTGAAACCACGGGACTGGCTGATCCAGCCCCCGTGATTCAGACTTTGGCCAGCGACACCATGCTGGGTGCCCACTACAGGCTTGATGGCGTTGTGACGCTGGTGGATGCCGCCAACGGACTTACGCAATTGGCAGAGAACGCCGAGCCGGAACACCAGATTGCATTGGGAGACCGGATCTTCATCACCAAATGTGATTTAGCCACTGACGCTGCCATTTCTGATTTGACGGCAGCCATCAACCTGATCAACCCGCGCGCAGAGATTCAGCGCTGCAGCATGGGTGACTTGCATCCCCGCGACTTGATCGGCATCGGCCTGACCAGTGCGCGTGCAGGGGATGACACTTTGCACTTTTTAGGAGAGCTCAAGCCGCCAGTTGACAGCCAAAAAACCAATGAATCTTACCTCGGTAACCGTCTACCAGCGCGCCACGATCCGGCCGTCAAAACTTTGTCGCTGCGCTTTGATCAACCCTTCACCTGGGCCGCATTTTCTACCGCCATGGAGTTGGTCATTTCTCTGCGCGGTAAAGATTTATTGCGTGTCAAAGGCATTGTCAATGTGGAGGGTAATCCGGTCGTCGTCCAAGGCGTGGGGCATGTTTTTCATCCTCCGTTACCACTGGACCGCTGGCCGAGTGAAGACACTGGTTCGCGACTGGTGTTCATCACTCGAAATATTGAAGCCGCTACCCTGCGCGCATTGTTCAGTGCGGTCGAGTTGATGCAAGCTTAGATTCGACGATGCATCGCTGCCTCCCCGTCAATGGGCTGCAAAAAGAGGCATAATTCTCTGTAGCCCCGGTGGTGAAATCGGTAAACACAAGAGACTTAAAATCTCTCGATCGCAAGGTCTTACCAGTTCAAGTCTGGTTCGGGGCACCATCCATACAGGCCCCTCTCAAACAAGTGAGTGCGCCTCACAGCACCCGCAACTTAACGACACCTCCCAAGAGATGCTTTTGCTGACCGTGATCGACCTGTTCAATCGGTCGGGGGCATCGGAATTTCACCCGCTTTTCGGGCTCTTTCTAACTCTTGTTTGACTTCTTCGCGCGTGAGGCGCGGCCCGTTTGCTTGTTGAGGGTAGCGGGACGGGTACAGCTCATGCAATTGCATATTGCTTTCGTCGTTCGCAGGAATCTCGCCTAATCGCTGAGCCTCCTGCAACTCCTTGCGAACTTGCTCGCGTGTGATGCTCGGACCCGTGGCTTTCGGCGGGTAGCGCTGTGGAAATTCCTCACGCAACAGCAAGCCACTCTCGTCATTGGCTGGAATCTCGCCCATCTTCCTAGCATCCTCCAGTTCTTTGCGTACTTCGGCACGTGTCTTGGGCGCAACGGGATCTGCCGCAAATGTGTGGCCAGCCGACAGGGCTGCCAGCGCCAAGGTAAAGGCTGAGCCGACCGTCGATAAATGTGAGTATTTCATGATGTTCGTCCTTTCAAATAGACCGCTTCCGTGTAGATGCAGCGGATGTGACTTTCCTCGCCGCTGCGGGCCTTCGTTGTCGGCAATCAGGGCGCACTTTTGTAGGTATTCGCCATCCATGCGGAATGGCTGCTGGGAGGGCCGCTTGAGTCAGCCTTTTTTTGTTCGACAATGAGGGCCAGCGTGTAGCTCAGACTGGGTGACCGAATTCGTCACCCAAGCACTCGTCACTCCCGGCTGCGGCCGTTAGCATTTGAAAGTTCCAACCTGCGTGATGGCTGCAACAGGGGGCTACAAATAGGTAAGATCAGATTTATGCCTCGTTACAACTCCCCCTTTGAAATTCACGTGCATGGCGAAGTGCCGTTGCGCTCCGACGTTGGCTTTGATCAGCTTCAGGAGGCGCTCAAGCCGCTTTGGAAATATGCGGGGGCCAAGTCGCTTGTGGATGGTGCTGCCAGTTCTTACGAAGAAGAGCCCGGCATTCGTCTGGATGCGCAGGCGCATCTGCTGCAGATGTGCTGGACTGTTTCTGGCGACGAAGATTTTCGTCAGGCGCTTGACGAAATGTGCATGGCCTTGAATGATCTGGCCGAAAGCGGCGCCCCGATTGAAGTCACCTTTTATGACGCTGACTTTGATGACGAAGATGAAGAAATGGACAATGCGGGCGACGCTCGCGACGACTTTGCGATGTACTTTGTCGGCCCGACGCCGGCGGCGATCATGCAGGTCCAGCGCGATTTGTTGGTCCAAGACACTATCAGCCTGATGGAGCGTCATTTTGACGCCTCCGAGCTTGGCGAGGTGGTCGCGGCGGTCGACAAACTCTTTGAGAGGCGCTTCACGTCACTGATTGATTCCATGCAGCTTGGCAGGCCACCGCGTGGTCAAGGTGGCTCTTCTGGCGGTTCGGGTCACGGCGGTGGACGCAAACCGCGCCACCTTCACTGACCCGCGTTCACACTTTGGGCAGCAAGCCCAGACCGGTGAGGTAAACCGCCACGACGTGCTCGCCAACCTCTACCAAATCGAATGCGGCGTTGTCGAGCAGCCAGTTCTGGATCAAGCCATCCAGCATGGCATGCAGTCCTTGGGCTGCGATGGCGGCTGGCACGCGCAGCACGATCAACTCAGCCAGCGCAGCAGCTCTCAAGCCACTCTCGATTTTCTCTAAAAAGGAGTTGCGAACGTGGACATGCCGCATGCGGATGGCCTGCAGCTCATCGATGTATTCAACCTTCAAGGTGGCCACTTCAAAGACCCGACGCGTTTGGGTGTCGGTGGCGATGCGCAGCAGCGCTTGCCGGATGCTGCTGCAAATGTGCGCCAAAGGCTGGGCTGTTTCAGCGTGCGCCAGAAATTCCAAAGACGCTTCCAGCGGCAAGGTGACCCGGTCCATCATGGCGTTGAATAAATCAGCCTTGTCCTTGAAGTGCCAGTACACCGCGCCCCGCGTGGCCTCTGCTGCACGTGCAATGTCCTGCAGCGAGGTGTTTGACACACCTTTGGCCAGAAACAGTCGTTCGGCGGCATCCAGCAGCCGGTGCCGGGTGGCGAGAGCGTCTTCTTTTGTGCGACGTACCAACTGGGTCTCTTTCAATGTTCGGGTTATTACTGAGTTTGTCAATATACATTCATAAATGTATGTAAACTGCGTTTTCGTAAAATTTGATTTTTGCAAAGTGTCAAGGCCTTGCGCTTGCGTCACTTTTGACCCCCCACGCTTTTGTTCATCCGAGGAACCGCATGTCTTTCTCCAGCCCATTTTTGTCTGATTTTCCGGTGACTCGGCCTGCGCACACTACGCGCGCTAGGCGTTCAGCCAGGCCTGTGTGGCTGGGCGGATTGCTGACAGCCGCTTTGCTGGCCGGTTGTGGCCAAAGCAACAAGGACGCGGCGGCGGGGGCGCCCCCCCCGCTGGCCGAAGTCGGAGTGGTCACGGTCGCGCTCGGCGACATTGGGTTGCTGACAGAATTGCCAGGTCGGCTGGAGGCATCGCGCGTCGCCCAGGTGCGTGCCCGCGTCGCCGGTATTTTGCAAAAACGGCTGTTCAACGAAGGCAGTGATGTGAAGGCCGGTGAGGCTTTGTTCACCATTGACTCGGCCCCGTACGCGGCGGTCTATGCCAGTGCGCAAGCCTCTTTGGCGCGAGCGCAAGCCAATCTGGAACAAGCCACGTTGCTGGCCCAGCGCTACCAGCCCTTGGTCAAAGCGAACGCTGTCAGCAAGCAAGATTTTGCCAACGCTGAGGCCGCGCAGAAGCAGGCTGAGGCTGATGTGGCGGTCGGCAAAGCCGCCGTGCAAACGGCCAAAATCACGCTGGATTACGCCGCTGTGACAGCGCCAATTTCAGGCCGTATCGGTCGAGCATTGGTGACCGAAGGCGCGCTAGTCGGGCAGGGCGAATTCACCCAGTTGGCCGTGGTCCAGCAGATCAACCCGATGTACATCAACTTCACCCAGCCCGCAGCTGAAGTGATGAAGCTGCGCAAGGCGCTGGAAGCCGGCCAGCTCAAGCGCGCCAACGGCGAGGAGGCTGCCCGTGTGCGTCTGGTGATGGAAGACGGCAGCGTTTATGCCCAATCCGGTCGCCTGTTGTTCTCTGATTTGTCGGTCGATCAGGCCACCGGCCAGATCACGCTGCGGGCGGAAGTGCCGAACCCCAAAGGCTTGTTGTTGCCCGGTTTGTATGTCCGCGTGCGCTTAGAGCAGGCGCAGGTCCGCAACGCGCTGCTGTTGCCCCAACAGGCGGTGACACGCTCGGCTCAAGGCGACACCGTGATGGTTGTTGCTGCCGATGGAAAGGTCGCGCCGCGCAAGATCAAAGTGGGTGAGTCCCAAGGCAATCAGTGGGTGATTCTGGACGGTTTGCAGGCCGGTGAGCAGGTCATGGTGGACGGCTTCCAGAAGCTGCGCGGCCCCGCACCGGTCAAGCCGGTGCCTTGGACGGCCAGCGCTGATGCACCGGTGACTGCACCTGCCAAAGTCGCTGCAGCGGCCGCTACCCCAGCCGCTGCCCCCGCCTCCGCGGCCAAGAACTAAGGAGCGCGGCACATGGCCAAGTTTTTCATCGACCGACCGATTTTTGCGTGGGTCATCGCGCTCTTCATCATCGTCCTCGGCGGCGTGGCGATCACGCAGCTGCCGATTGCCCAATACCCGCCGGTGGCACCGCCGGCGATTGTGATTTCAGCGACCTACCCAGGTGCGTCGGCGCGCACGCTGGAAGAAAGCGTGATCGGTGTCATCGAACAAGAAATGAACGGCTCGCCCGGACTGATCTACATGGAATCGGTGACCCAAGCCAACGGCACCGGCACGATCACACTGAGTTTTGAAACCGGCACCAATTCCGATTTGGCGCAGGTTGACGTGCAAAACCGTTTGTCACGGGCCACGCCGCGTTTGCCAGCCGCTGTGACGCAGCAAGGCGTGCGGGTCGACAAGTCGCGCTCGAACTTCTTGCTCTTCACCATTTTGTCGTCTGACGATCCGGCCATCACGCCGGTCATGCTGGGCGACTATGCCTCGCGCTCGGTCTTGCCCGAGATTCAGCGCATTCCCGGTGTTGGCCAAGCGCAGTTGTTTGGCACCGAGCAAGCCATGCGGATTTGGATCGATCCGGCCAAACTGGTCGGTTTCAATTTGTCGGTGAGCGATGTCAATGCGGCCATTCGCGCGCAAAACGCGCAGGTTTCTGCCGGCTCGATTGGCGAGCTGCCGAACATCGCTGGGCAAGCGATTTCCGCGACCGTGGTGGTCAACGGCCAGTTGTCCTCGGTTGATGCGTTTGGCCGCATCGTCTTGCGGGCTAACCCGGACGGTTCGACAGTTCGTTTGAAAGACGTCGCTCGCATCGAACTGGCGGCACAAACTTTTGCGATTTCGGCCCGCTTGAACGGCAAGCCCGCCACTGGTATCGGCGTGCAGCTGTCGCCCACCGGCAATGCTTTGGCCACGGCCAACGCAGTGCGCCAGCGCATGGGCGAGTTGTCGGCGTATTTCCCAGCGGGCGTGAAGTGGGAAATACCGTACGACAGCTCCGGTTTTATCAAAATCTCCATCAGAGAAGTGGTCATCACCTTGCTCGAGGCGGTGGCGCTGGTGTTTTTGGTGATGTTCTTGTTCTTGCAAAATTGGCGTTACACCGTCATCCCGACGCTGGTTGTGCCGATCGCGTTGTTGGGCACGTTTGGTGCGTTGCTGGCTTTGGGGTTTTCGATCAACGTCCTGACGATGTTTGGCATGGTGCTGGTGATCGGCATCGTCGTCGACGATGCGATCGTCGTGGTTGAAAACGTCGAGCGCATCATGAGCGAGGAAGGCTTGCCGCCGCGTGAAGCGACGCGCAAAGCCATGGGTCAGATTTCCGGCGCCATCATCGGCGTGACGGTGGTGCTGATTTCGGTGTTCGTGCCGCTGGCCTTTTTTGCCGGTTCGACCGGCAATATTTACCGCCAGTTTTCTGCGGTGATGGTCGCTTCGATTGCTTTTTCAGCCTTCATGGCGCTGTCGCTGACGCCGGCTCTGTGCGCCACTTTGTTGAAGCCGGTGCAAGCCGGTCACCATGACGATAAAAAAGGCTTCTTCGGTTGGTTCAACCGGGGCTTCGCGCGCACCACCAAAGCCTATGAAAGCGCGGTCTCCCGCATCTTGCGACGTGCGGCCCGCTACCTGGTGATTTACGCCGCCATCATTGGTGTCGTCGTGCTGGTTTACGCGCGCTTGCCGTCGTCCTTTCTGCCGGCTGAAGACCAAGGCACGATGCTGGTCAATATTCAGCTGCCCGCCGGCGCCACGCAAGAGCGCACGCGCGCCGTTGTTGAGCAGGTCGAGAACTACATGCTGAAGCAGCCCGAAGTGGCCAGCATGGTCGGCGTGCTGGGTTTCAGCTTTTCGGGTCAGGGACAAAACGCCGGCTTGGCGTTTGTGACGTTGAAAGATTGGAGCCAACGCGCCGGACCAGGTCAGTCCGCGCAAGCTTTGGCTGACCGGGCCTTTGGCGCGTTGTCTGGAATTCGCGATGCGTTTATCTTTCCGCTCAGCCCGCCACCGATTCCTGAATTGGGCAATGCGTCTGGTTTCACCTTTCGCTTGCAAGACCGCGGTGGTTCGGGTCGCGAAGCGCTGATCGCCGCGCGCAACCAGCTGTTGGGCATGGCCAGCCAAAGCAAATTGTTGACGCAGGTGCGACCCGACGGTTTGGAAGATGCACCGCAACTGGAGATCGTGATTGACCGCGACAAAGCCAATGCGCTGGGTGTGCCGTTTGAGGCCATCAATGCGACTTTGTCGACGGCGCTGGGGTCGAGTTACATCAACGACTTTCCCAACCGCGGACGTTTGCAGCGGGTGATCGTGCAAGCCGACGCGCCAGCGCGTATGCAGCCGGCTGATTTGATGCGGCTATATGCCAGCAACAACCAGGGCCTGCAAGTGCCTTTTGCGGCCTTCTCCAACACGCGTTGGGTCACCGGGGCGATGCAGTCGGTGCGTTACAACGGCTACCCGGCGATGCGCATTTCAGGCGCGCCGGCAGCCGGCTACAGCACGGGCGCGGCGCTGGCCGAGATGGAGCGCTTGGCCAAGCAGTTGCCGCCCGGCTTTGCGTTTGAATGGACCGGTCAGTCGCGTGAAGAAAAGCTCGCCGGCTCACAAGCCATGATTCTGTACGGTTTTGCGATTTTGGCGGTCTTTCTTTGCTTGGCCGCGCTGTACGAAAGCTGGTCGATTCCGCTGTCCGTTATTTTGGTCGTACCGCTCGGTGTGCTGGGCGTGTTGCTGGCCACGTTGTTTCGCGGTTACGCGAATGACGTGTATTTCCAGGTCGGCTTGATCACCATCATCGGACTGACGGCCAAAAATGCGATTTTGATCATCGAGTTTGCCAAGGACTTGCAGGCCCAAGGCCAGAGCGTGACCGAGTCGGCATTGGCTGCGGCACGGCTGCGATTTCGGCCCATCATCATGACGTCGATGGCTTTCGGCTTGGGTGTCTTGCCTTTGGCGTTGGCTTCTGGCGCGGGTTCTGCCAGTCAACGGGCGATTGGCACGGGCGTGCTGGGTGGCATGTTGACCGGCACGGTCTTGGCGGTGTTTTTTGTGCCGGTGTTTTTCGTCATCGTCCGCGGTTTTTTCAAAGGCAGTGAGCGGCAGCGCCGCATGCATGCGCACGAGATGCCGCAAGACTTGCCGGCCGGTGCTTCCGCAGGAGATCAGGTATGACCACAATGACGACTAAACGCCTGAGCGTGTTGGCTGCAGCACTGCTGCTGGCCGCCTGTTCAATGGCCCCCAAATACGAACGTCCGGCGTCGCCGCTGGCCGCTGATTGGCCGGCTCTGGGTTTGCCAACAAACGCTGCTGCGCAAGCCGGCCAATCCGGTCAAGTTGCATCGGCGCTTGAATGGCAAAGCTTTTTCAGTGATCCGCAGTTGCGCAAATTGATTGCGGTGGCGCTGAACAATAACCGCGATTTACGCATCGCGGTGTTGAGCATTGAGCAAGCTCGCGCTCAGTTTCAGATCAGCCGCGCGAATCAGTTTCCAACCGTAGGCGCAGCCGCTACCGGCTTACGCCAGCCCAGTACAACGGGCAATGGCACCATCACCAGTGCGTACACCGCAGGCTTGGCGATGACGTCTTATGAGATTGACTTCTTTGGCCGCGTCGCCAGCCTGAAAGACGCGGCTTTGTCGCTGTATTTGGCCTCTGAAGAAGGCCGTAAAACAGCACAAATCAGCCTGATTGCGGCTGTCGCCAATGGCTACCTGAGTCTGCTGGCCGACCAAGAGTCGCTGGCCATCACGCAGCAGACGCTGGACAGCCGTGTGGCCTCCTTGCAACTCAGTCAACTGCGCTTTGACAATGGCGTCAGCTCCGAGCTGGACTTGCGCCAATCGCAGTCTTTGGTCGAGGCGGCGCGCGTCAGTCTGGCGCAGCTGCAACGCCAACGCGCGCTCGATGAGAACGCTTTGAGCCTGTTGTTGGGGCAAGCGATGACGGGTGATTTAGCCGTCGTGTTGACGGCCGGGCAGGGCTTGGCCGACACGCCGGTGATGGTCGATGTGCCCGCCGGTTTGCCATCCGATTTGCTGGCCTCGCGGCCCGACGTTCGGCAGGCTGAACAACAATTACTGGCCGCCAATGCCAACATTGGCGCCGCCCGCGCTGCGTTCTTCCCGCGCATCTCTTTGACCGCTTCGGCCGGCAGTGGCAGCAGCAACTTGGCCGGTTTGTTTGACAGCGGTACTTATGGTTGGACGCTGGCACCACAGCTGTTTTTGCCCTTGTTCGATGCCGGTCGTAATCAGGCCGGTCTGGAGGTCAGCAAAGCGACGCGCGACATCGCGGTGGCGCAGTACGAAAAAGCCATTCAAACCGCTTTCCGCGAAGTCGCTGACGCGTTGGCCGGGCGTGCCACTTTAGGCGTTCAGTTGAATGCGCAGCAAGCGCAAAGCACAGCTGAGGCGGCGCGTTTCAAGTTGTCGGACTTGCGTTATCAAAACGGCATTGCCAGCCAGCTCGACTTGCTCGATGCGCAGCGCGCCTTGTTCACCGCGCAGCAAGCGGTGGTGCAAACACGCTTGCTGCAGTTGCAAAATCAGGTGACTTTGTACAAGGTGCTGGGCGGTGGTTGGGCGCAAGCGGCGCTTACAACTGCTGCCACGAAGCCTTGAATCTGATGGCTTGAAAACGCTCACTTCAGCTTGGAGTCAGCGTTTTGTCGTGTTTTAACGCGTGGTGGCGAGCTGGGTGGCGCGATAACGCGGTTCCGCCGGCAGTCGCAGCAACCAGCGTTGGGCCGCATTTTGCAAAAGTTGCGGCTCGCCGGTGCTGAACAAGTTCAGTAGCGCTTCGACTGCAGGTGATCCGGCGCCAAGGACTTTGTCGTGAGCCGTGGCTGCGCAACTATTTTCAGTCAGTTTGAGGCGTGTCTGCCGCGCCACAGCAGGACCATTGCTGACAAGCTGAACCTGGGGTCCTAGCAGTTCGCGCAGTGGCTCTGTGGCAAATGGGTAGTGCGTGCAACCCAGCACCAGCGTGTCGATCTGTCCGCTCTGGGTTCCGAATGAGCCCATGGCTTGTGTGTACTTGGCGCACAGTGCATTGATGTCTGAAGTGTCGTTGCTGCTTGCGCTGCGCTCTATGGCATCTGCCAAGCCATCGCAGGGCTGCAATACGAACTCGGCTTGACTCGTCAGCGATGCCAGCAGCGCCTTGAACTTAGCGCTGGCCAGCGTGCTGCGGGTGGCCATGACGCCGATGCGCCGGGTCTGGCTGAACGCTAGCGCGGGCTTCAACGCTGGTTCGACACCAATGATGGGCAGGTCTGGATAGTCTGCGCGGAGCTGCTCAATGGCCGCCGCTGTCGCCGTGTTGCAGGCGATCACCAACGCCTGCACCTGACGGCTCAGCATCTCACACATGATGGTCCGCGACCTGGCCATCACATGCGCGTCGCTGCGTTCACCATAGGGCGCGTGGCCACTGTCGGCGATGTAGATAAAGCGGCTTTGCGGCAACTCAGCACGCAGCGCCTGCAAGATGCTCAGACCGCCGATGCCACTGTCAAAAACACCGACCAAACCAGTCATGACCGACGTTGCCGATATGGCGCGGGGACTTTAAGCCGACGCGATAGCGATGGTTTTGTACTGACCCGAAGCAATTTTTTGTTGCCATTCCGCCGGGCCGGTGTTGTGGACGCTGGTGCCGCCCGCATCGACTGCAACGGTGACGGGCATGTCGACCACATCGAACTCGTAAATGGCTTCCATGCCGAGGTCTGCAAAGCCCACCACCTTGGCGGTTTTGATGGCCTTGCTGACCAGATAGGCGGCACCGCCCACGGCCATCAGGTAAGCGCTTTGGTGTTGCTTGATGGATTCGATGGTGGCCGGGCCGCGCTCGGCTTTGCCGATCATGGCGATCAAGCCGGTGTCGCCGAGCATCATGTCGGTGAAGCTGTCCATGCGGGTGGCGGTGGTGGGGCCGGCTGGGCCGACGGCTTCATTGCCGACCGGGTCGACCGGGCCGACGTAATAGATCACGCGGTTGGTGAAGTCAACCGGCAGCTTTTCGCCTTTGGCCAGCATGTCTTTGATGCGTTTGTGTGCGGCATCGCGACCGGTCAGCATCTTGCCGTTGAGCAGCAGCGTGTCGCCGGGTTTCCAGCTGGCCACTTCGGCTTTGGTCAGGGTGTCGAGGTTGACTTTTTTGCTCTTGACGTAGTCAGGCGTCCAGACCACGTTGGGCCACAGATCGAGGCTGGGCGGCGTCAGGTAGGTCGGACCGCTGCCGTCGAGCACAAAGTGCGCGTGGCGGGTTGCCGCGCAGTTGGGGATCATCGCCACGGGCTTGCTGGCGGCGTGTGTTGGGTACATCTTGATTTTGATGTCGAGCACGGTGGTCAGGCCACCCAAGCCCTGCGCGCCAATGCCGAGTGCGTTGACTTTTTCGAACAGCTCCAGCCGCATTTCTTCAACCTTGCTGAGCTTGGCGCCGGCCGAAGATTTGGCTTGCAACTCGTACATGTCGAGGTCGTCCATCAGGCTTTCTTTGGCCATCAGCACGGCTTTTTCAGCGGTGCCGCCAATGCCGATGCCGAGCATGCCCGGTGGGCACCAGCCAGCGCCCATGGTCGGCACAGTTTTGAGCACCCAGTCGACGATGGAGTCGCCCGGGTTGAGCATGACCAGCTTGCTTTTGTTCTCAGAGCCGCCGCCTTTGGCCGCGACCGTGATGTCGATTTTGTTGCCCGGCACGATCTCGGTGAAGATCACGGCGGGTGTGTTGTCTTGCGTGTTCTTGCGGTCAAAGTGCGGGTCGGCAACGATGCTGGCGCGCAGCGTGTTGTCCGGGTGGTTGTAGGCACGGCGCACGCCTTCATTGATGGCGTCTTCGAGGCTGCTGGTGAAGCCCGTCAGCCGCACGTCCATGCCGATTTTCAAAAACACGTTGACGATGCCGGTGTCTTGACAGATCGGCCGGTGGCCCATCGCGCTCATTTTGCTGTTGGTCAGAATCTGTGCAATCGCGTCTTTGGCCGCTGGACTTTGTTCGCGCTCGTAAGCGCGGGCCAGATGGGCAATGTAGTCAGCCGGGTGGTAGTAGCTGATGTATTGCAGAGCGGCGGCGACGGATTCGATGAGGTCGTCTTGTTGGATATTGGCGGTCGTCGTCATGGGCTTATTCATGGGCATTCTCATTGGATTTTTAGGAGATCACGAAAGGTAGATCACGAAAGGGAGTGACGCTTATTTCCACAGCGGTCAAACTCTGCTAGCGTGTGCACAGCCCCTTATTTTGACAGCTAACCCAAC
>CANFXC010000062.1 GCA_947450765.1 Comamonadaceae bacterium
CGGCAAAAATCCGGCTGCATCATCAACATTTCATCGACATCTTCGTTCGCTGCCCGGCCGACCTTGACCTACAAGACCAGCAAGGCCGCAGTCAACGCCATGACCCAACACATTGCGATGGAAAATGCGGCATTCGGTATCCGCGCAAACGCAATTTTGCCGGGTCTCATGGACACCCCTATGGCGATCAATCGGCGCGCTCAAGAGCAAGGGGTTGACCCCGAATTAATCCGCCAGCAACGCAGCGCACTTGTTCCCATGGGTCGTATGGGAACCGCCTGGGACGTTGCCAATGCAGCGGTCTTCTTGGCGTCTGATGAAGCTGCCTACATAACAGGCGTGCTGCTACCTGTAGACGGTGGGCTGCTTCAGAAAAGAGGTTGAGTCCCCATCGCGCACTGACGTTTAAACAGGGGCTCGCGCAGCTTGTTTTGTGTGCGAGTACAACGCTAGGCTAACGGCTGGTAAATCGGCCACCAGCAAGCTACCAGTGGCCGACTCGGTCATGATAAGTTGCATGGAGTCTGACCGGAAGGCTATGTTGGTCACTGTCGAGCCCGACGGACTTATTACAAAGTGCGTGACTTCACTGTGCGCATTTAGGACAAAAGCCCCACCCAAGCTGGCATGAGCGGCCACTCGGGGCCGCTATTTGGAAAAACCAATTTAATCGAGAGCAAAGCACGCACTGCGTTTCGCAGTTTGGAATACGTACTTGCCTTAGTCGGCTTATCGTTGCCAATAGCCATTTACACCGTCAAAATGTTCGGAAGGTTAATGTTGACCTAGTATCAGACGAACCCATTGCCTCGACCTAGAAGCTTGGACTTGTCTCGGGAGTGAAATATGGATTTTCCAAGTATTCGTAGGGTTGTTACTGGTCACGACGAGGCTGGCAAGGCCATCGTCAAGATTGACGAGGTTTGTTCCCATTTCAAGCAGGGGCGGCCCAACGGCTATGTTTGCAACATATGGACAACCAGTACGTCGCCTGCGAACAACTCGGAACAGGCAGATGACGGCATGCGCGAAGGCAAGTTCACAACGATCGAGAATGGCAGCGTTTTTCGAATTCTCGATTTCAGGCCCGGGGTGCAAAAGCGCGCCCACCGAACGGACTCCATCGACTACATCATCGTGATGTCTGGAGAGATTGATATGGAGCTCGAGGAGGGGGAAGAGGTCCACCTCAAGGCGGGTGACGTGATGGTGCAGCGCGGTACGGTCCACAACTGGATCAACCGCGGCACCGAAACCTGTGTGCTCGCAGTCATTCTGGTGCATGCCAATTCGGTTCAGGCTGGCGGCAAAACTCTCGAAGCTTGCGGCTGAGTCAGCGCAGGCCAGAACACCCCCAAGCGCATCACATGGGTCTGAAGCCCATGTCCTTCGTTAGCTTTCCCCATTTGCTGAAATCGCTACGGATGGTCTCGCTGAAGAATTCCGGTGACTCTGTGTGGATTTCCAACCCATAAGCTTTCATCCGTAGTCTGACGTCGGGCAGCTTCAGTGCTGCGTTGATGTCGCGGTTGATGCTGGCGATGATTTCTTTTGGCGTGCCGGTGGGTGCTATGACACCGAACCAGCCGCCGGAGGTAAAACCGGGTACTGCTTCAGAAAGAGTCGGTACTTGCGGGTAGTCAGATGAGCGCGTCGTCCGGGCTAGGCCCAGCACCCGAACCTTGCCAGAGCTGACAAAAGGCTGAACAGCGTTAAATGAAGTCAGCGAGGCGTTGATCTGTCCACCCAAGATTTCAGTCATGCTGGCTGAGACTGTTTTGTAAGGCACATGCAAATAGCTGAAGCCAGCTTGGCGGCTGAACAGCTCGGTAGCAAAGTGCAAAAATCCGCCTTCACCATTCGTTCCGAAGGTCACCTTGCCAAGGTTGGCTTTCGCATAATTGATCAGGTCCTCGGTGGTCTTGAACGGTACATCGGGGTGAACCACTAACGCCAGAAAGTTAGACGCAACCAGCGCCACAGGCGCGAAGTCCTTGATAGTGTCGTAGCTTACTTTTTCGTAGGCCAGCGGGACGATGACCATGTTGCCACCTTGGCCGCAACCCAGCGTGTAGCCGTCAGGCTGTGCCTGTTTTATCAGGTTGAGTCCCATCTGTCCGGTTGAGCCTGGGCGGTTTTCAATGACCCAGGGCTGGCCCGTTTTTTCAGTGATTTTCGGGCCTATCAGCCGCATCATCAGGTCGCAGCTGTCACCTGGGCCGGCCGGAATGATGACTTTGACTGGCTTGTTGGGGTAGGGCAGGGCTTGAGCATGGGCCGCCAAAGGTACCAGAAGTAAAACTGCCGAATAAAGCACGAGTCGACCGAGCAAGTGGGTGGGCATGGAATCTTCCTTTGGGTGAGCTTTGTGGCTTTGACTAAAAATTCTCTGGGTGGATATCGCGCCAGCCAGCTGCGGCTTCATAGGCGGCAGCCACTTGGTAGAGCAGCGGTTCTTGGAAATGTGCGCATGCCATTTGCAGCGCCAGCGGAAGGCCTTGAGCATTCAAGCCCATGGGCAGTGTGAGTGCTGGTGAGCCGGTCAGGCTGTAGACACGGTTGCAGGTGCTGCGTCGGCCGGTCGGTGCAGCCATCAGCGCCGCCATTGTTTCCGCTGGGAACTCGCGTCCTGGGCTCATCACCACCTCAATGCCTGAGCTGAACAGCTCGGTGTAACGCGCCTTCAGGGCACTGGCCTGGGCTCGAGCCGTGAGGTATTGGGCCTGCGTGAAAGTGCATCCTTTGGCCAAGCGCAGCTTCAGCGCTGACCCCAACTTGTTGGGCTGGCGCTCGAGGTTTTCGGCGTGGTAAAGGCTGGCCTCGTACGCAATGATCAGGTTCGCAAGCTCTGCTGCATCGCTGAGTCCCGATGGTTCGATGCGGACCAAACGAGCTCCTAGCGACTGCAGCATGCTCAGGGCTTTTTCAAACGCGGCCAGTACTTCAGCGTCGTGCGGTTCGACCTCAATTTGCTGCCAAGGAATACCGATCGACAGGCCGTCGATCGGTTGCCCGATGCGTGTGCCGAGGTCTTGCATGGAGGGCTTCAACATGGCTTGCAGCATCAGGGCGTTGTCCGCGACGCTGCGTGTAAGCGGGCCGACGTGGTCCATGCTGGGTGCTAGTGGAATCACCCCCGCCAGACTGACCAGGCCGTAAGTCGGTTTCAAACCAACCAAGCCGCAGGCTGCAGCCGGATGGCGAATCGATCCGCCAGTGTCTGTGCCTGTGGCGGCCATGACCATACCTGCCGCCACCGCCGCACCCGAGCCGCTGCTAGAACTGCCGGGCATATGCTCAGGGTTCCACGGGTTGCGCGCTGCTGGAAACAGATCGTCTGGCATTGGACAGCCAAAGGCAAACTCATGGCACTGGGTTTTTCCCAAGCTAATAGCACCAGCCACCTTCAGCTCGCGCACCACCTCGGCGTCGGTCGTGGGAACCCAGTCTTGCAACAACGCAGAACCTGCCGTGGTGCGAACCCCGGCGGTTTGCAGCATGTCCTTGTGTGCAATTGGAATGCCATGTAGCGGCCCGCGGTAGAGGCCGACGCGCATCTCCGCGTCGGCCTCTAAGGCCGCTTGCCTAGCTTGATCAGCACCAACGGTGATGAAGGCGTTCAGCTGCGGTTCGCGTGCGTCAACCTGAGCCAAGCAGGCTTCCACCAGATCCACGGACGATAGTTGCCCGGCACGAAAACGTCGAGCGGCCTCTGCCAAGCTCAGTGCATGCAGCGCTATCGTCATGTGTCCGTGTCCGTTCGGTCAGCGTTTGAGCGCTGTTTTCGCGCTTGCGGTGGTGTACCAGTCGTGGATCTGCTCGCCGTTCCAGAACACCACGCCGTCCTGTTTCTTCATGTGGCGCAGCATCGCGTCGAAGTACTTGATGCGGTGCGCGGCCCCTGAGATGTAGGGGTGCACACCGAAAGCCATCACGCGCGCACCCCGTGCGGACTCTTTGTAGATCTGGTCGAATGCGTCCCGTGTCCGCGTGTACATCGCATCTGAGTTTTGGTGGGCCGACAGCATGATGGTGATGTCGTTGAGCTCGACCGAATACGGAATGGAGACGAGCGGCCCCGACGTGGTGCGCACGAATTGCGGCTGATCGTCAAGGACCCAGTCGCCGAACCATTTGAAGCCGGCTTCCTTGACGTAGTCCAGTGTGGCGTAGGTTTGCCCGCGTCCAGGGCCCAGCCAGCCTGTAGGGGCGCGGCCGGTGAATCGAGTTAGCACATCAATCGTCTGGCGGATCATCGCGCGCTGGTCTTCAACCTTTTGGATCGCCATCTGCTCGTAGCAATGCGCCATGAACTCCCAACCTGCATCTAGCGCAGCTTGTGCGACGCGCGGACGGGTTTCGCAGACTTTGGCGTTGAGCGAGATGGTCGGTTTGATCTTGTGCTTTTGCAGCGTCTCCATCAAGCGCCAGATGCCCACGCGCATACCGTACTCGTGCCAGGTCCAGTTCGGTACATCGGGTACAGGCGCGACCCCGCCCGGCGGCGGTGAGACCTGACGTGGCATCGGGCGGCTGATGTCCCACTCCTCAATATTCACGACCGGCCAGACCACCATGCGCGCGCCGCGAGGCAGTTTGAGCGGCAGTCGGTCGATGATGGCCGAGAAATCCAGCCGGTCAGCCGGGCGCATCGCAGCGTCTTCGTCTTTTTGAAAGGGGTTCATTATTCGATGCCTCCTGAGATCGTTGCTGCAATCGCTCGAAGCTTGGCAGTCTCGGTTCGGATTTGTTGAGTCATGTAGTCGGGCGAGCTTCCCACCAGCACCATGCCCATGCCTTCGAGGCGCTTTCGCACGGCCGGTTCTACTAGGGCCGCCTTGACGGCTGTATTGAGCTTGGTCTGTATGTCTGCTGGCATGCCGCGTGGGCCGAACAGCCCCACCCAGTAGGTCAGGTCATAACCGGTCAACCCAGCTTCTCCTATCGTCGGCATGTCCGGGAAACGCGGATCGCGCACGGCCGCCGTGGTACCAAGAAATCGCAGTTTGCCGGCGTCGATGAGCGGTTTGGCTTCGCCGGCAAAAATCACCTGACAAGCCCCTGCCATGACGTCCTGCAGCCCGGGGTTAGAACCTTTGTACGGCACATGCACCATTTCAATCCCCGCCATCGATTTAAAGACCTCGCCGGCAAAGTGCAGTCCGCTGCCGGGGCCTGAGCTGGCGTAATTAAGCTTTCCAGGGTTGCTCTTCGCGTAGCTGATGAACTCCATGACATTGCTGACAGGAAGGCTGGGGTTGACGACCATCAGCAAACCGTAACTGCCAATCAGGGACACCGGCGTGAAATCGGATATCGGGTCGTAGGACAGGTTTTTCTCGGTCACTGCCATATAGGTGTGCGTGCCGTTGGTCGTCAGTAGCACCTGGTATCCGTCGGCTGTCATCCTGCTGACTGCATCAGCGCCGATCCGACCACCTCCGCCAGGCCGGTTTTCAATGATGACTGGTTGCTTAAGCTGTCGCGATAGCGCCTCGGCAATGATGCGGGCACTCTGGTCTGAAAATCCGCCAGCCGCGTAGGGGACGATGGCCTTGATCGGTTTGCTTGGCCAGTCGGCCCGCGCTGTAGCCTGAGCCGAAGCCGGCGCTCTAACGCTCAGGCAAGCGGCGCCCATTAGGGCGATGCCGAAAAACCGCAGGTAGTTTGCAGCGCTTCTGGCTACCTGTTTGGCATTGTGATCGTATGGACTGCGCGGACTCCTGATCATTGTGTCTCCGTCATTTTTTATAGTTTGGCGCCACCTCAAACCGTAAGGCTTGATGTGGCTTAGTGCCGCCCGTTGTGATGTCGCATGAAGTCGACGAACTTGCGCGTCAGCGCCGAGTACTGTTCTTTCCACTCAGGGAAGGGAATGATGTCAACGTCTTGGTCTTCAAGGGGCAGCGCCGATAGCTCGCTGGATGGGATTAGGCTGGCGGCGGCCCGTCCATTGACAGATGAGTGCGTTTTGTCGTTGCCCGGAATCACAAGTACGGGCAGGCGGTAGGCCTGCAGCTCCGCTTCTGGAATACCCATCACGGGTTTCATAGGGCCGCTTAGAAATGTGTCTAACCAGCGCTGCATTACGCGTATGTAGTCTTGCGGGTCCATTGACATCAGTCGCTCGCGATTACCCGGGTTCAGCGCTAGACGTTCGCTGTAGGCCTCGGTGGCACAAACTGCTGCCATTCCGCCTTGTTTGGCGGCTTCAATAAATTGACCGTAGTAAATCCGTGGCAAACGGCCAGCAGCAAAGTCGCCGCCAGTCACTCGCATCAACAAGAGACCCAGCACGGCTTCCGGGTGACGGCGCTGCACCATCATCGACAGCCGTGCGCCAGCGGACGAGCCACCAAAATACGCGGTCTTGGCGCCGTAGTGTCCCATCAGCGCGTGTAGGTCATCGGCCCAGATTTCTTCTTCGCTATCATTGCCGGCGATCACGATGTCGGACGCGCCAGTGTTACGGCGGTCATGCACTAACACCCTGAATCCTTCCGCCGCTATCATGCGCGCCAGCGGTGCCATTTCGAGGTAGCGGTGTCGTCCCCCTGAGTTCAGCGCCAGCCACGGACCGCTATCGCCATAGACCTCATGAAAAATTTGAACCGAACGAATCGTCAGATAGGGCATGAGTAAGCCTTCGAGTTAAAAAATGGAGACGTGAAGTACGTGCGCACCGACGCGGCGTAACCGGCGTGATCTCATTCGATCTTGATCTTGGCGTCCTTGATAACTTTGCCCCACTTGGCGATTTCGCTGCGAATGAATGCAGCGAACTCTTCAGGCGTTTCTCCACCGAGTTCGGAGCCGCGTTCGATCGTTTGTGCCTTGTATGCCGGTGCCGCCAAAATCCGGGCTATTTCACCCTGGAGCCGGGCGATTAACGCCGGTGGCGTGCCCGCGGGCACAAAAATGCCGTTCCAACCGGAGGCCTCAACGCCTGCCAGACCGGCCTCTGCAAATGTTGGCACGTCGGCTACCAGCGTGACACGCTTGCCGGTGGCCACGCCCAATGCGCGCAGCTTTCCTGACTTCAGGTGTTGTGCCACCGCTACCGGTGCAAGATAAGCGACTAAAACATGACCGGCCAGCAGGTCGGGCAACTCGGCGCCAATGGCCTTGTATGGTACTTCGCGCAAATTCACGGACGCGGTTGCTTTGATCAGTTCACCAAGTAACTGGGTGATGGATCCGGCACCGCCCGAAGCGTAGGTCAACAGCTCTGGTTGAGCTTTGGCGAGCGCCAGAAACTCCTTTAGACTTTTGGCGTTGACGCTGGGGTGCACCACCAACACCAGTGGTGAAATGATGAGACGGGTCACCGGTAGCAGGGCTTCGCCAAGTCGGCAACAAGTGTTGGCAGTCAGCAGATCGTTCAGTGCGTTGTTGACGTTGCCGTGAAACAGGGTGTGGCCATCGGCCGGGGCTCGTGCCGCTTCACGTGCACCAATAGCGCTGTTGGCGCCGGCACGGTTTTCAATAATTACTTGCTGGCCGAGTGCCTCGCTGAGCTTTGGAGCGAGGTCCCGTGCAGCAGTGTCTACCGCGCTGCCTGGACCTGCCGGCTCAATGATGCGAATAGTTTTGGATGGGAAGGCCTGTGAGTGGGCCAAGCTAATGCACAAAAAGAGTATTGCGCCTGTCAGGTATTTCAAGATGTGCTTCATGACATGGCCTTGTGTTGTAGAAATCTGTGAGCGAGCGTTAAGTGGTGACTGGAATGTTTTTGATAAGTTTCGACTCGGTCTCAGTTGGTCGCTAGGTTGTGATCGACGCCGGCCCAGTGGCCGTCCACATAAACAAGTGCGGATTCGTCCGCCGACTGTTGACCTGCCACTACCCGACCCAGCAGAAGTGTGTGCGTGCCCGACTCAATGGCCTGTATCAACTCGCAGTCCAAGTTGATCACGGCATGGCGCAGCACCGGCGCGCCAGATTCGAGCGTGCACCACTCGTCGGGCGTGAATCGCAACTCGCCTGTCAACGCAGTCTGCCCAGCGAAGGTACTGGCTAGCTCTCTTTGGTGAGTGGTCAAGGTGTTCACCGAAAATGATTTGTTTTCAATGATCTTGGCGCAAGTGAATGATGAGCGGTTGATGGCGCAGACGATGCTTGCGGGATCGGCAGATAGCGACATGACCGCTGTAGCAGTTAGGCCGGTACGGTTAGGGGCCGTCCCGGTTGCAATCACGGTCACAGCGGCTGGATGCTGACGCATCAGCTGTCTGAATTGGTCGGCGGAGAAGGCCACGTTTGCTCCCGCCTCAGGCCGTCACGGCCGCAGCTTGTGACTGTCCGCTACGGATGGCAGCGTTGACACGTGGCATCACCTCGTGCGCCATCAGCTCCATGGAACGCCGGCCCAGCTTCGGGTCTACCAAGTCCATGCCGGCATACACAATCTCGCCAAAGTCGCCGGCCTGTTCGCGCAAGGCCAGTATCTGGTCGACGACTTGATTAACGGTGCCTGAGATGACCAGTTCGTCTAGGAGCCGCTCTAGCGTGACTAAGGACTCGTCTTCATCCTGATGCTTCTTGAAAATAACATGTCGGTTGGACATTCGCATTTTGGTGAGCATCTGTTTGTAGTAATACCGGTAGGGGCTGTTGGCATCGCCGCGGCCATATGTCTCTACCTTGCTGTCGTCATCCGTCACAAAGATGGTGCGGGCCACACGCCAGTCGGCAGTGTCGGCAACGGCCCCGACAAGGCTCTTGCCTTGGGCGTAGTTGTTCCAGTGGCTGGGCAGCCAATGCGGCAGTAGAAAGTTGGCGGACATCGGATGGAAGTCGCGCTGACCCATGGCGATGACGCCCTTAGAGTGCGGAGCGACGACTGTGCCGACAATTTCTGGGTAGGGACGCTGGTAAGGCTTGAGAAGCACACCTCGGCCGATTTCTGGTACCGCCGTCTTGGCCGTGGAGACTTTGAAGCGGTTGTTCGGAAAGTCGATGTTGTAAGGGGGCTCGCGCTCCCAGATCGCCAAAATCACGTCGATAGCTTCTGCGAATAAACGGTTCCGGTCCTCTTCCAGCATGCCGAGTGCTTCCGCATCGGAGGCCAGTGCGCCTGGGCTGATGCCAAAGATGAAGCGTCCCTTGGCCAGATGATCAAACATCGCTGCTTGGGATGCCAGCAAGGTTGGATGTGAGTGTGACAGGTTCGATGTGCCCGAGCCGAGTTTGATCGTTTTGGTCTGGAAAATGAGCGAGGACAGAAAAAGCAAACTGTTTGTCACATTCTCTGCCTGGTCTGTCAGGTGCTCGCCGACGAAGGCATCATAAAAGCCGAGTTGGTCGGCTAGGATGATGGTTTCACGGTCTTCGTGAAGGGTCTCCGTGGCATCGCGATGTAGCGGGTGTAAGGGCATGGTGAAGTAGCCAAGGCGCATGGTGAGTCCTGTTAGTTTGAGTATTGAATGGTCTTATTAGTGGGCTTATTGCGGCTCGACGCCGGCCGCTTTAACGTGTTCGGCCCAGCGTGTGATTTCTCTCGCGGAAAAGTTCTGGTATTCATCGCGACTCATGATTAGGGCGTCCATGCCCAAATCTTCGAGCCGCTGCTTGAAGGCTGGGTCATTCAAGGCCTGCACCACCCAGCCGTGCAATTTGTTAACGATGGCCGGCGGTGTTCCAGCCGGCGCAGCAAGCCCAAGATGAAATCCGGTTTCATAGCCCGGGTAGCTTTCTGCAATCGCGGGCACGGCAGGCCAAGCTTTATATCGCTTAGCGCCAGTCACGCCCAGTGCGAGGACGTTGCCGCCCTTGATCTGCGGAAGTGCGGGCAGGTACTCCATGAACAACACTTGAATCTGGCCGCTAAGCAAGTCGGTGGTGGCGTTGCTGATGGCTTTGTAAGGCACGCCTGTGAGAGATACACCCGTACGCAGGGCGAACAGGGCGGCTGACATTTGCGATGCAGAGTTGTAGTAGCCGTAGAAAACCTTGCCTGGATTGGCTTTGGCGTAGCTCACCAGTTCGGCAATTGATCTGATCTTCGAATCTTTTGGAACCACGGCCACTGAGGCGGAAGTGCCGAAGGCTGCAATGTGTTCGAAATCCTTCATCGCGTCATAAGGTAGCTTTTTGTACAGACTGACGTTGGCTGCATGCGTGGTGTTTGTCGTGACTTCCAGCGTGTAGCCGTCTGGCGGTGCCAGTTTGACGAACTGAGTGCCGATGATGCCGTTTGCGCCAGCCTTGTTATCGCTGATCACCGTCTGTTTAGACTGGTCGGCTAGATATTGACCGAAGGCGCGGCCCACAATGTCGCTGGAGCCGCCAGGAGCAAAGGGGATGATCAGTTTGATAGGCTGCGATGGGTATCCCTGCGCGAGCAGCGTGGAGGTGCTAATTAGGCTCAAGAACGCAAGAAAGGCTGCTTGAAAAATCCACCACAGTAGCGGGGGGCGACAGGCGCAGGGCTGGTTCTGGGGCAACATGACTGGAATCTCCTGAAATTATTAAAGGCGTTCGCCTGCCACTCGCAGAGCTGTATGCGAATGACCAGTTCAAATTTATTTAAAAGTTTAGTGGGTGCCCCATGACTTGTCACGACGTAAATTCCACGATCCAGAATTAGCCGAGCAGTGAAAACCCTTGCTTTTAGAGCAGGATTTGTGCCGTGAAGACTATTCAGGAATATGGCTACTGGCGGACCCGCGCACTGCTAGTCGCCATCGCTGTTGTTGTTGCTGTTGCAGGCAAATGCCTTCATAGAGTTTTGTTATCAGCGCCGACTCTCGCTTTAGCTTTTCGGCTATGTTCACTAAGTTTGCGGAGGTCATCAGACTGGCTTCGGCCACCACGCACAGAGAGGCGATCGGGTAGCGGCGGTCATCGAACACGGGTGCTGCCACGCCGGCGAGACCGCGGTAAGAACTGGTGCTGCGCTTTGCATAGCCGTTACGACGGGTTTTTTGTATCGATTTCTGGATGTGTTTGAACGTCAGGGTTTCATCTTCGCTGACGCGCCGCTGGTTGAAGGCTATGACTTCCTCAATATCGGTTGGGCTCAAAAAAGAGAGTAGCGCTAAGCTGAAGGATCCGATGCCCAGCGGCCAGCGGTCATGCACTTCGAGCAGTAAGGACGGTTGTGGTGGTTCGGTATCTGCCTTGTCCAAGCACAGCATGTCGTATCCACTGCGCACCCCTAAATAGGCCGTTGCCCCAGTCCCGCTGGCTAGGCGTTGGAGTGAAGGGTGGGCCAGTGTCTTGAGGTCGAAGGCACCACGCATCGGTACACCCAAGGCGAAGATATCCGGCCCCAGTCGATAGTGGCGGGAGCCGGGTGGGCGTTCGACTAGTCGCTCTTCGGTCATGGCTGCTAGGATGCGGTGCACGGTCGCCTTGGGCAGTTCAGTCAACGTGCTAATTTGCATCAAAGAGGCGCCCATGGACTCGAAAGTCGATAAAGTTCGCAGCAGAAGGGCTGCTCTCGCAATGCTTTGGGTGCCTTCATTTTTTACAGTCATGCCGCTAGTATGGCAAACATCAGCCGTCTACTTCCGTTATCAACTTGAGTATCGTCTCACTTGATGGAACTCTGGCAACGACGAGATTACCTGCTGGTGAGCAGCAGCGGTACCTGTGCTTGTGTGCCCGTATCCGTATCCGTATCCGTATCGAACAGCGTACCCCACATCATCTCAGGATCGCAAGGCGGTAGAACAAGGCAGCCCGCTGCTTGTGTTGATCCACATGAAGAAAGTATCTACAATGTAGACACGTTTAAGGGGAATTTTTATGGAAGCAGTCATCCGTAAATGGGGCAACAGTCCAGCATTGCGTCTGCCCAGCGCGGCATTGAAAGCCGCTGGTTACGCTCTTGAGCAAAAAGTGGAGCTGGTCGTTTCACGCGGGCGCATTGTGATCCAGCCCTCAGAAAATGTGACTTACAGCTTGGACAACCTGCTGGCGGGCATCACAGCGGGTAACGCGCACGAAGAATTCAGCTCTGGCAAGCCGGTTGGCAAAGAGGCATTGTGATGGCCACACGCGGCTATGTTCCTGATGCCAGTGATGTGGTCTGGCTGGAGTTTGATCCCCAAGCCGGGCATGAGCAAGCAGGCCATCGTCCGGCGTTGGTGATTAGTCCGGCCAGTTACAACGGTAAAACGGGCCTGATGGTTTGCTGTCCCATGACCACCAAAATCAAAGGACACCCGTTTGAGGTGGTGACCCAAGTCGACGGTGTTGACTGCGCCGTGTTGTCAGATCAAGTCAAATCATTGGATTGGAAAGTGCGTAAGGCGAAGAAAAAGGCCGTCGTAACTGCGGACGTGATGTTGCACGTCAGGGCCAAGATGAAAGCCCTGCTCATGATTTCCTGAGGATTTCAGCCATGGCAATAAAACTCGATGACATCATGGCGGCTTTGCCCGAATAACGCCGCACGCGAATTGAGGACCGTGCCATGGAATTGGCCACACTCAAAGTCCTTCGCAAGGCCGCTGAGGCATCCCGAAAAGATTTGTCTACTGTACTTGACGTTGTGTTGGCGCCGACGACCTTTTGACCCAGGGGGGATGCGGACAATATTCAAGGTGTGCCGACAGCCCACCTGAGCCAAGACACTTTGATTGATGCCGTCAATGTCGTGCCGTTCATGATGGCCTTGCCGATGGTTGCAATGGTCAAGGCTGGTTCATCTGGTTTGATGTTGTTGGGGCTTTGCCGAATACGCTTGAGCGTTGTGGTGAATTCCAGAACGGCATCGCGGCAAGTAGATAAATGCCATAAGATGGCATTCTTTGCCACTCAAGGAGGTTTTATGGCTTTAAATGTATCTTTGCCGATGGAGCTTGAAGCGCGGGTGCGCCAGCATGTTGCATCGGGTCTTTATGGCTCGGCCAGTGAAGTCATCCGCGAAGCACTGCGGCTGTTCGAGGCTTACCAATCCGTGCAGCAATCTAGTCTGGCCGCCATCAGGGCCGACATCGCTCAAGGCATGGCAGATGTGAACGCTGGTCACGTCAGCAAAATGGACATGGCCGCCATCAAATCCCAAGGTCGTGCGCTCAAGAAAACGTCCTGATGGCATCGGTATTGTTTGCCCGTAGTGCGCAGACTGACCTTCTGGAAACGTGGTCGTTTATTTCGGAGCAAAGCTTCGAGGCTGCTGACCATGTTTTGGATGTCATCGAGAAAGAAGCCCAGACACTGGCCTTGCAGCCATTGATGGGTAGAGCGCGCCCAGAGTTAAGTGCCGACATCGACCTCGTACAACATGTACTACATCCCTGAAGAGTCAGGCGTCATCGTTGTCCGAGTTTTGCACCATGCCCGTGATATTCAGAGCAGGGATTTTCTGAACTGACTGTTCGGCAAAGTTGCTGATTAAAACCATGCGCAAAGCGACCGGGGAACGGACAAAACTGTTATTTGGTTTTGGTCACGCCATGCGCCACAGCATCACGCAACACCCCCTGCGTCGATGTCAAAAATCAACCGGGTTTCGGGCCACTGATCAGCCGTTCAGTCAGTCTCACACCATCGGCCTGAATCCGGCGACACGTTGACTGGTGCGCCGTTCAGCCGGACTTGCTCTTTATCCAACAGCAAAGCGGTTGACGGGTCAATGTCAAAGTCGATGCCCAGTGTTTGAGCGACATTGGCGTTCTCAATGGGCAGCTCCCATGTCAGGAAGACTTGGGTGCAATCACGTTCGGCAGGAAAGTCGGCCACATCAAAGCAGGCGCTGCGACGGTCAATGACCGCGTGAGGTTGACCTGTATCGAAGATCACCACCGTCCCGCGGCTCAAGGGAATTCGTTGTCCGGTAGACGGAAAGTGCAAGTCCAGTCCCTGGTCCTCGCTCAAAAAGAGATTGCAAAAGGCCGCACTGCCGTACTGCGCGCCGTCGTGGTGGTACTTGGTGCCGCGGCAGGCCATCAGGGCAATATCACTGGGGGCCAGCAC
Organism: Comamonadaceae bacterium; assembly: GCA_947450765.1. GTDB lineage: Bacteria > Pseudomonadota > Gammaproteobacteria > Burkholderiales > Burkholderiaceae_C > Polaromonas. The sequence goes on from CANFXC010000062.1 coordinate 13,927, forward strand.
ATCTTGCAGACCCAGCGTGTGCGTCCATTCGGACACGGCGCGCACGCAGTGCTTGTAGTCAGGCCATCGCATACGCGCTCGCGCCAAAGGCAATGCCTCGACGTCTCCCGGACTCAGTTCCAAGTGCGACGCTATGTCCCTTGCCCAATCTGCCACCAGCCTTGCCGGCAGCGCAGGAATATCGACCGTGCCTGACCGTACGAGATCACTCACGCTTCGACTGCGGATGGCGTTGCCGCTCCAAAAATACGCAGCAAGACGGGCCAGGACGTGATGCTGCTGAAGGGCGGAATTCATCTGCAGCAGTGTAGTGAATCAAAATCAGTAGTGTCCCAACGTTTTCACATCAGGACGTCGTAAGTTAATGATTCACCTTGGTTTTTTAGCATTTCAGTCTGGTCTCGATTTGAAAGTCGATTCCATGACTTATGGTCTTTTGCGTCTTCACGCAAAGGACCGCCATGAACCA